>JAKSRW010000013.1 GCA_024403355.1 Lachnospiraceae bacterium | reverse complement strand
TCATAAGAAGACCACGTCTTGAGTGATGATCCTTCTTGTGAACCTTTAAGTGCTCTGTGAGCTCGTTGATTCTCTCTGTGAGAAGAGCTACCTGTACCTGTGTAGAACCGGTATCCTCGGGTGTCTTACCAAACTTAGCAATGATTTCTGCTTTCTTTTCCTTACTGATCATTTCAGTATCCTCCTTTATTCTTTTGACAGCAGACAACTAAGTAATCCGGCCGGAGAAGCCGCATAACTGAGTTATCGCTCACAATCCAAGATGATATTATATTTGTCCTGTATTGTCAAGATAATAATTTACATTTTCAAATCATTTACAAATTTATCAGTTGAATTATTTATCGTAGTTAACGATCTTACCGAAGTCAGCCTTAAGTGAAGCACCACCTACTAAGCCACCATCGATATCGGGCTGTGCGAAAAGCTCAGCTGCATTTGATGCGCTAACTGATCCGCCGTACTGGATACGTACTGACTTAGCTGTAGCTGCGTCATACATCTCCTTGATGCAAGCACGGATGCCCTTGCAAACTTCCTCAGCCTGCTCTGTTGTAGCAGTCTTACCTGTTCCGATAGCCCAGATAGGCTCATAAGCGATAACCATCTTTGCAACCTGCTCAGCGGGAACGCCGTAGAGGTCTGACTTGATCTGAAGACGGATCCAGTCCATAGTAACGCCCATTTCTCTCTGCTCTAATGACTCACCACAGCAAAGGATAGGTGTAAGACCAGCCTCGAAAGCCTTCTTAACCTTCTTGTTAAGGAATGCATCATCCTCCTTGAAGTACTCACGTCTCTCTGAATGTCCGATGATTACGTACTCAACACCTGCATCCTTAAGCATGGGAGCTGAAATCTCACCTGTGTAAGCGCCCTTATCCTCAATATAGAAGTTCTCAGCACCAACCTTAACTCTTGTGCCCTTAACTGCCTTAACAACGGGAACGATGTCAATAGCGGGTACACAGTAAACTACGTCAACCTTGTTATTCTTAACAAGATCCTTTAATGTAGCGCAAAGCTCAACTGCCTGGCTGGGAGTCATATTCATCTTCCAGTTACCGGCAACAATTTTACGTCTTGCCATTTTGAATTTCTCCTTAAAATAAATAATATTTACTATATTCAATCTATATATCTTATAAGCAGCGGATTGCTTCATGCTTCGCACTCTCGCAATCCTCAAAATCATTCGCATTCCCGCACCACTCGCTTCGCTCATGTTGCTTCATGCTCGTAATTTTGCTCATTTATCTATCTTATAAGCAGACGGATTGCTTCGTGCTTCGCACTCCCGCAATCCTCAAAATCATTCGCATTCCCGCACCACTCGCTTCGCTCATGTTGCTTCATGCTCATGATTTTGCTCGTTCGAATACTATCAGAAATCTGCCTGAAAGCAAGCTTTCGTCAGATTTCTGATAGTATTCTCACTCTGCTTATATTACATATCGTCAGCTGCTACAACGCCGGGAAGCTCCTTGCCCTCAAGGTACTCAAGTGAAGCTCCGCCACCTGTTGAAATGTGGCTCATCTTATCAGCGAAACCTAACTGGTTGCAAGCTGCTGCTGAATCACCACCACCGATGATTGTTGTTGCCTCTGCCTCAGCAAGAGCCTTAGCTACAGCGATTGTACCCTGAGCAAGAGTAGGATTCTCGAATACGCCCATAGGTCCGTTCCAAACAACAGTCTTAGCTGATCTTGCAGCATCTGCGAAAAGCTCGCGTGTCTTAGGTCCGATATCAAGACCTTCCATATCAGCGGGAATCTTATCTGAATCAACATATGATACAGCGATCTCAGCATCGATGGGATCAGGGAAACCTGCAGCAATACCTGTATCGATAGGAAGAAGAAGCTTCTTGCCCATTGACTCAGCCTTTGCCATCATTTCCTTACAGTAATCAATCTTCTCGTCATCGCAAAGTGACTTACCGATCTCATAGCCCTTAGCCTTAAGGAATGTGAATGCCATACCACCACCGATGATAAGTGTATCACACTTCTCAATGAGGTTGTTGATAACGTTAAGCTTATCAGCTACCTTAGCACCACCAAGGATTGCTACGAAAGGACGAACAGGGTTCTCAACTGCATTTCCGAGGAACTGGATTTCCTTCTGCATAAGGTAACCAACTGCACAGTTGCCGCCCTTAGCACGAACATACTTAGTAACTACAGAAACTGAAGCATGTGCACGATGTGATGAACCGAAAGCGTCACAAACATAATCGTCACAAAGAGCTGCAAGCTCCTCAGCAAACTTCTCGCCTGCCTTGTTGGGCTTTGTCTCTTCTTCCATTCTGAAACGAGTATTCTGAAGAAGGATTACATCACCTTCATTCATAGCCTCTACAGCTGCTGTTGCATCAGCGCCTGTTACATTGTAATCAGCGATGAACTTAACTTCCTTACCAAGCTTCTCTGAAAGTCTTGCTGCTACGGGAGCAAGTGACTCCTTCTCGCTGGGACCTTCCTTAACCTTACCAAGGTGTGAGCAAAGGATAACCTTGCCGCCATCCTTTACAAGCTTGTTAATTGTGGGAAGTGCTGCAACAATACGTGTCTCATCTGTGATAACGCCGCTCTTTAAAGGAACGTTGAAATCGCAACGTACAAGGACTCTTTTGCCCTTTGCATTAAAATCGTCTACTGACTTCTTATTTAATGACATTTGTTTTTCCTCCGATTATTATATTTACCGGAAAACCGGTTTAATCCGATATAAGGCTTAGCCCATATCAAATAAATAAAAGTCCGGTCCAATCATGACCGGACCCTTATAGGTCTTTTTAGTATCTCAAATATGAGTCAAAAAGAACTTAACGCCAGGCATTAAATTACTTTAACTCTGAGAAGTACTTAATTGTACGAACCATCTGGCTTGTGTAGCTGTTCTCGTTATCGTACCATGAAACTACCTGTACAAGGTTGTCTGCGCCAACCATTGTCTGTGTAGCATCAAAGATTGAACCGAAACGGCTTCCGATGATATCTGATGAAACGATCTCATCCTCGTTGTAACCGAATGACTCTGTAGCAGCTGCCTTCATAGCTGCATTGATCTCTTCCTTTGTTACGCTCTTCTCTACTGTAGCAACAAGGATTGTTGTTGAACCTGTAGGGGTAGGAACACGCTGAGCTGAACCGATGAGCTTACCATTTAACTCAGGGATAACAAGGCCGATAGCCTTAGCAGCACCTGTTGAGTTAGGAACGATGTTGATAGCGCCGGCACGTGAACGACGAAGGTCACCCTTTCTCTGAGGACCATCAAGGATCATCTGATCGCCTGTGTAAGCATGGATTGTGCTCATGATACCTGACTTGATACCAGCAAGATCATTAAGAGCCTTAGCCATAGGTGCTAAGCAGTTTGTTGTACATGAAGCTGCTGAAATGATTGTATCCTCGGGCTTAAGTGTCTCATGGTTAACATTGTAAACGATTGTAGGAAGATCGTTACCAGCGGGTGCTGAAATAACAACCTTACGAGCACCTGCATCGATATGAGCCTGTGCCTTAGCCTTTGATGTGTAGAAACCTGTACACTCAAGAACTACGTCAACCTTAAGCTTCTTCCAAGGAAGATCCTTAGCTGCGGGACAAGCGTAGATTGTGATCTCCTGTCCGTTAACTGTGATTGAACCGGGCTTAACAACTGTCTTGCCATCCTCTGCAAGCTCAGCCTCCTTGTATGAAACTGTATCAGCGAGATCATACTTACCCTGTGATGAGTCATACTTTAAAAGATGAGCAAGCATCTTAGGTGATGTTAAATCGTTGATAGCTACTACCTTGTAACCCTTTGCACCAAACATCTGTCTGAATGCAAGACGACCGATACGGCCAAATCCGTTGATTGCAACTCTTACTGCCATTTTAGAAAATCCTCCTATAAATTTTAATTGCTATTATTTAGCAATTATATTTAATTTATGTTTAACACCCGCTGTCAGATAACTGACTGAGATGATTAAACCAATCGTGTGTATTTTAACTAAAAAATGTTAAAAATGCAAGCGAAATTATAAAATTTTATGCAAATATTTATCATCTTTACAATATAAAACATCTTATGCCCTTAGATAGCCGATGTTTGGCAACATTTGCATAATAACTTGGCGGCAAACAATTAATACTGTTCGATGTCCTGCTCGTTTTCAGCATTGTATGCTTCCTTCTGAGCAGCTGCCTCTTCATCGCTTAAAATCTTGATTTTTGCTGTAGCAAGCTCTTCAACCGCAATTGAAAGAGGCTTGTTGCACTTAGCCTTTGCGTAGGGCTCAGCACCATCGATGAGCTGTCTTGCTCTCTTTGCTGCTGCAATAACGATAGAATATCTGCTGTTAACAACAGGTGTAGTGTTATTTGCCTCGCTCTCTGAATTAACTACCTGCATTAAATCTGTATATGACGGATGTAACATATTTATACCATACCTTTCTTTTTATTCGATATTCTGAATCTGTTCTCTAACCTTTTCAATCTCGGTTTTGAGGTCAATCGCTTTATTGGTAATATCAAGATCGCTTGACTTTGATAAAATCGTATTTGCCTCACGGTTCATTTCCTGGGCAATGAAATCAAGCTTTCTTCCGACATTCTCTGCCTCATTAAGAGTATTCTTCATATTCTTAATATGTGCTCTGAGCCTTACAGTCTCCTCATCAACACAGATTTTGTCGGCGAATACCGTAATCTCCGTGGCAAGAATGCCCTGATCGATATTAGTGTTACCGAGAAGCTCCTCAACCTTTGCATAAAGTCTGTTGCGGTATTCATCCACAACCAGAGGTGAACGCTTTTCAATAAAATCAATCCACTCAATCATGCCGTCAAGCTTCTGCTCGAGGTCATTTTTAAGATGCTCGCCTTCATTAATTCTTGTGTTAACGAAATTCTCGGCAGCCTGCTTAATTGCATTCTCAATGAAGCTCCAAAGCTCACCCTCGTCAATCTGCTGCTCCTCAAGAGTAAACACATCGGGGAATCTGGCAATGGTGACTGCATTCACACTGCTGTCAATATTGAACTGATTACCGATTTTACCGATAAGCTCAAAATATTCCTTTGCAATGTCCTCATTGTACTTAACGCACTCTCTGCCCTCGGTGAAATCCTCATATGTAATGAAAATATCAACCTTGCCTCTTGAAATGTAATTCTTCAGAAGATTACGAATGGCAGACTCGAAGAAATTAAGCTTTTTGGGCATTTTCAGTCCTATTTCGCAATATCTGTGGTTTACAGCCTTCATCTCAACCGTAATTTTTCTTTCGGCTGTTTCGGATTCGTATCGGCCGAAGCCGGTCATACTTTTAAGCATTTTGTCCTCCAAACAGTATATTTTCATTCGAAACCAATTAATTATATTTTGATTTTCAAATTTAGTCAAGTCGATTTTATCGATTTATGTAAAATATACGATATCATCCTCCGCAGGTGCGGCATCTGTCAGCTTTGATACATAAAGTACAGGACCCTTGCCCCTGTATTCGCGTCTGAATTCAACACGAACCTTTGCCTCAACATAAATCCAGTCACGGTCATGATGCGAAGCCAGAAATCCTGCATAGGTAGACGGAATTCTTGAAGTGAAACCGATAAAGCCTATATCGTCTGCACAGCACTGCATTGCAAAACGTCCTGGAACAAAGGTGTCGATAGGCATCTTCTTGTCCTTATAGAACATAGCCTTGAAGCACATTGTCTTTCCTTCGTATTTCTTTGCGAAATCAAGAGCATCCAGATACCAGAGACCGAAATCATCGTCATGAAGCTCGATTCTGTCCTGACTTATATCAAAGGGAAGCTCATCCTCGTCATCCCCCGTAAATTCCTCTCCGTCCATTGCCTCATAAATCAGCTGGGCCTTACGGTTTACAGGCTTAACGATTCTTCGGAAATCAACCTTCTTAACATCCTTTGTGCATCTGTTGAAAATAATGGTATCGGAATACTTTATCTGCTCCATCATCATTGAACGCATGTTGTTTACGTAATTGATGAAGGTTGAAGCATCAACAAGTGTGATAATCTGAACCATCTGCCAGCCGTCCGGCATATCCATATCGAGGAAATCCGCCATCTGCCATACACCGTTTAATTCAACAATAACCTTATCGGGATGATACTCCGCATTCATTTTGGTGAGGTAGTCCTTTGTGAACGCCTCGCGTGATTCCACATTTTCAAGGAAAATATTCTTTTTCCTGAGCTTTTCCTCATTGTATTCTTCTTCACCCTCCTCACAGGCAATGACAAGTATTCTGTCTCCGTTGATAAACTCGTCATCCTCTAAGGTTGTGGTGATGAAAGAGGTTTTTCCCGACTCTAAAAAGCCGTTAATCATATATACAGGTATATCCATTTTCAAACCCTGCCTTTTATAAACTGATTAGTTAAAAAGTGCCTTAATCTTTGCTTCGTCAATCTTGCTTCCGATAACACAGATTTTACCGATAACATCCGCACTTCCGCGTCTGATATTTGACTCCTCGGGCACATAGTCAAAGTGAATCCACTCGCCCTCTGCAGCAGCAACGATACCCTTTGCACGAAGGATAATACCGTATTCAGCCTCGTTCTCAAGAGCCTTAAGAATCTCAGCTATGCCAGCTTCCGTAAATTTCTTTGTTGACTCAATACCAACGCTTGTAAATACCTCATCCGCATGGTGGTGATGGTGGTGATGGTGCTCATGCTCATCCTCGTCATCATCATCGTGATGGTGGTGATGGTGCTCGTGCTCATCCTCGTCATGCTCGTCATCGTCGTGATGATGGTGGTGATGGTGTTCATGCTCATCCTCGTCATCGTCATCGTCGTGATGGTGGTGATGGTGCTCGTGCTCATCCTCGTCATCATCGTCGTCATGGTGATGATGTCCGCAGCAGCACTCCTCATCATCATGGTGATGATGTCCGCACTCGGGACAGATGCCCGCAGCCTCAAGAAGCTCCTCCTCAAAGCTTGATTTCTCCTCCATAGCCTCAAGAATCTTCGCACCGTCAATCTGGTCCCAGTCTGTAGTGATAAGAACTGCCTTATCATTATGCTCACGGATAAGCTCTACCGCTGTTGCAAGCTTTGCCTCATCAATATTCTTTGTTCTGCTGAGAATAATTGTCTTGGCATATTCAATCTGGTTGTTAAAGAACTCGCCAAAGTTCTTCATATACATCTTACACTTTGTCGCATCTACTACGGCGATAAAGTTATTAACAACAATACCTGCTTCCTCGGCAACATCGCCGATAGCCTTGATAACGTCTGAAAGCTTGCCTACGCCTGAGGGCTCAATAATGATTCTGTCAGGTGTGAACTGTGTCATAACCTTCTTTAAAGCCTCGCCGAAATCACCTACCAGTGTACAGCAGATACAGCCTGAATTCATCTCGGTAATCTCAATTCCCGAATCCTTTAAAAAGCCGCCATCAATACCGATCTCACCGAACTCATTCTCGATAAGAACCAGCTTCTCGCCCTTAAAGGCCTCTGCAATGAGCTTTTTAATGAGTGTAGTCTTTCCTGCACCTAAAAAGCCTGAAAAAATATCTACTTTTGTCATTTTAAACCTTGCCTTTCCGTAATCTATATATAATTACACAATAATAATCAATAATATGAGCCTGCAAAGGCTTCAACCCCGTCCGTTATACCGATTGCAAGCTTGTCCTGATAATCCGAGCTGCAAAGCTTTTCAGCCTCCTCAGGATTTGTCAGATAGCCGCACTCAATGATAATGGCGGGCATCGTTGTTTTACTTGTAACAACCAGATTTGTTCTGTAATTGGTTCCTCGGTTCTGTGCTCTTGTAGCCTTGCTGGCTCCCTCGCATACCGCATCACCGAGCTCCGTACAGCCGGCCCTGTTATAGGTCCATGCCTCAATACCGCATACCGAGCTTGCATCATCTACAGAGTTCTGATGTACGCTGATTAAGCAGATGGGGTTGTCCTGTGAATTGGCGAGTGAAGCCCGCTGGGTAAGTCCGACAAATTCATCATCCGGTCTGGTAAGAAAAACCTTATAGCCTCTCATAACCAGCTCATCACGCAGCTTATAGGAAATAGAAAGATTTATATCCTTCTCCAGTGCTCCGTTATCCTCCGCCCCGCCGTCATAGCCTCCGTGACCTGCATCTACTATTACAAGTCCCTTGCTTCCGGGAACTACATTTGCATACTTTTTCTTTCTCGGGTCAGTCTTTTCGTTTGCCTGATTATCATCAATTTCAAAGAAAGCCTCATCATTGGCTTCTGCCTCGAAAATATTATCAACAAGAGTGAACTTTATTCCGGTATCCGGACAATCAACAAAGGTAATGTTCTCGTAATGCCTGTCAATCAGATAGCGGACTCCGCGGTAAGCCATGTAACAAAGAGCGATCAGAGCCAGTGCCATTACACCAAGCAAACAAAGCGCACGAATCTGTTTCTGCTTCCTGCGCTTACGTCTGAATTCCCTTCTCCGGGCTTCTCTTTTTTCATCATAATAAGGATCATAATGAGCCTGTGATGACATCGGGTTACCTCTTCTTAATAACGTGGTTTAATACCAGCTGTTTACAATCCCCATTATTTTACTCCACAAATGCAAAAAATGCAAGCATTATCATAATTTAGGCAGATTCTGCCACCATTTTTCATTATAATCCGCTATATTTTCATAGTCGACGGTCTCACCTATTTTGGGTGTTGCCATCTTTAGTCTCAGGCGTTCCTTTTCCGCAGTAATGCGTTTTATCGAATCATCCCAGGCGTGATTGCAGATACAGAAGGCTCCCCAGTGTACCGGTATGAACCATTTTGCCTTTATGTCAATTGCCGCCTGCGCAGACTCTTCCGGGAACATATGGCAGTAAGGCCACGCCCTGTCGTACTGTCCGCATTCGATAAGTGCCAGGTCAATATTAAAGCTCTTCGGAATCTCCTTAAAGCTGTCGGTGTAGCTGCCGTCACCCGTATAATATACAGTATGGCTTCCGTCCTCGATCACGAAACCGCACCAGTAGCTGCTGTTGAATTTAAAAGGATTTCTTCCCGAAAAATGATGTGCAGGTATGGATGAAACGGTGATATCGTCAATAAGCTCTTTATCCCACCAGTTCATGGCCGATATTCTTTCAGGGGCAATTCCCCATCCCAGAAGATAGCTTTCCACACCAAGAGCCACGCAGTAATGCTTTACATGCTTATCAAGTCTCATAACAGTCTGATAATCAAGGTGGTCATAGTGGTCATGTGAAATCAGAAGAATATCTATCTCACCCGCCTCTTCGGGTAAAAGAGCTGTTTGGGAAAATCTTTTAACACCCGCAAAGCCTACAGGCGAAGAATAATCCGTCAAAACAGGGTCAATCAGAATCTTTTTCCCGCTCATATTTATAAGTGCCGAAGAATGTCCGAGCCAGCTGACCTGCAGGCAGCCCTTATCAGTTCTGAAGCCCTCTCCGCTCACACATGGCTTCATCACCGGAAGCTTGACCTTTGGCTTTGCATCCCTGCTTTTAGGGTCCTGCTTTCCCATCATCAGCTTCAGATTATCTGAATTTTCAAATCTTTTTCCCGTAAAATGCGATGTAATTTTTGCATATACTCTTCTGCGTTCAGAATTCGGCGTTTTTCCGACACCCGGATACAAATATATAAATATAAGTCCGATAACAACTACTGTTGATATCAGTCCCAATATTCCAAAAATAATATATAAAAATACCATATCTATCACCAAATAACCCGATTAACGGCATCAGCCGCTAACCGGGTTACAAGCTTTACAAAAACCTCATAAAGCAATAATTCTTTTGTAAATTATTCTGTTCTGAGTGCAACAACAGGGTCCTTCTTCGCAGCCACTCTTGAAGGAAGAATACCTGCAATAAGTGTAAGACACATACTGATTGCAACAAGTATAATACCTGCTACGGGAGGCAGTGCCGCAATACCCTGAATGTCTGTCAGGCTGTAGATAATTGCATTAATAGGTATCAGCAGGATAAGTGTTATACCTATACCAAGCGCACCCGCAATGAAGCCTACGATAAGTGTCTCTGCATTGAATACACGAGAAATATCCTTCTTTGCAGCACCGATAGCACGCAGGATACCGATTTCCTTTGTACGCTCAAGTACTGAAATGTAGGTGATAATACCAATCATGATTGATGATACAACAAGTGAAATAGCTACGAATGCAATAAGAATGTAGCTGATAGCATTAATAATTGTTGTAACAGATGACATAAGAAGACCTACATAGTCTGTATATGTAATCTTGTTCTCCTCATCCACTGTTTTGTTGTAATCGGCAATCATCTGAGTTACAGCATCCTTAGACTCGAAATCCTTGGGATAAATATTGATTGATGTAGGTGACGAAAGGTCAGCCACACCCATCTTCTTAAGGTTATCCTCATAGGTATTGTCAGTTGTTTCAGCCTTGAAAGCTGAAGCGAATGCCTCAAGAATCTTGTCATCGCCCATACCGTAATCCTTCATCTGCTGGATATTGGTAAGATACTCTGTCTTCTGCTCCTCGGGAAGAGTCTCAAGTGAAGCCATAAGACCTTCCATGGTAAGCTCCTGCTCCTCAGCTTCGTCTGTTACAAACTTAATGCCTGAGAAAACATCTACATCGGCATTATCCTTCTGCTCCTTAACAATCTGGCTGTCATTTACTCTTGTGATAAGGTGCTCCATAAGGTCGGTTCTGTAACCGATAATACCTGAGAGTGAGTTATTGATAGCTGCGTTTGATGAAGGCTTAAGGATACCTACAATCTTAATTTCTTCGGCATCCGCAAGCTTCTTAAGCATGTAAACATCATCGTCCTTCTTGTCTACCCACTTATCTCCGTCCTTCTCATAGTAGTCGGTATTGATAAGAAGCTTGAATGAACGGTTAAGGAAATCATCGTATGAATATGACTCTGCAACGTGGAAATCAGGGTCCTCACCTGCAATCATCTTCTTGATACCATCTGAAAGCTCAGAATCATCAAGCATACCGATTGAGTAAAGTGTATAGTCTGTAATTTCGTTATTGTCTGTTACAAGAAGAACTACTTCGTTGTACTTCTCGGGGAACTTACCGGCAACTACATCATACTGATTCTTAAGAAGCTCATCATTATTGATAAGTCTCTGCCATACCTCAGTAGTCATACCCATGGCTGAAGCTCCGCCACGGTTTCCTCCGCCCATTCCCATATTTTTGAATACCTGGCTGGGATAAATCTGCTTTACACCGTTTTCAAGCTCAGAAGAATAGATATTCATCTTTGTTGAATAGCCGTAGTAAATATCGGTAGTGAGCTTTTTAAGTTCATCATTATGGTCATCGAGATACTTCTTCAGATCAACAAGGTTATTGGTTGAAACCTCATTCAGCATAACCTGCATAAAGCCTGTCATGATCTGATTTGTATAGATTCTGTCAAGACCGTGCTCCTTTTCCTTCTTTTCTTCAGTCTTCTGCTGCATGGTTGACATAAAGCTTGTGATGTCAACAGACTGCTGCTGAATGGATACCGGATAGCTTGAAAGTGTATCCTCCTGAACTGTATCAATATAGTTCTGAACACCGTTTGAAATAGATAAAATAAGTGAAATACCGATGATACCGATACTTCCGGCAAATGCGGTAAGGAAGGTTCTTCCCTTCTTTGTAAGAAGGTTCTTAAAGCTCAGTGAAAGTGCTGTTGAAAGCTTCATGGAAGTTCTGGGAGGACGAGCTGCCTTCTCAGCTGCCTTAGCGGCCTTCTTCTCTTCCTTTGTCATTTCCTTTTCAGCCTTCTTCTCAGCCTTCTTTTTGGCCTTCTCCTCAGGATCCTTTGAGCTGTCATAGGGCTGTGAATCATCGATTACCTTACCGTCAAGAAGCTTGATAATACGTGTTGAATACTCGGCAGCAAGCTCGGGGTTATGTGTAACCATGATTACAAGTCTGTCCTCAGCAACCTCCTTTAAAAGCTGCATAATCTGAACGCTTGTAGCAGTATCAAGAGCACCTGTGGGCTCATCCGCAAGAAGGATATCTGGATTATTTACAAGAGCACGCGCTATGGCAACTCGCTGCATCTGTCCGCCTGACATCTGATTGGGCTTCTTGTGAATCTGGTCACCGAGACCTACCTTCTCAAGAGCCTCGATTGCACGCTTTCTTCTCTCCTTCTTTGAAACACCCGAAAGTGTAAGTGCAAGTTCAACGTTTGCCAAAACGTTCTGATGAGGTATAAGGTTGTAGCTCTGGAATACGAAACCGATTGAGTGGTTTCTGTAGGAATCCCAGTCTCTGGGCTTATACTTCTTGGTGGAAACATCATTGATAATAAGGTCACCCTTAGTATACTTATCAAGTCCGCCGATAATATTAAGCATAGTGGTTTTACCGCAGCCTGAAGGACCTAAAATAGATACGAATTCATTCTTTCTGAACTCAATATCCACGCCCTTAAGCGCTGTAACTTTGTTATCACCGCTTAAATATTCCTTTACGATTTTCTTTAACTGGAGCATGTTTTTTCCTTTCGTTTCTGTAATAAAATAGTTAACCCCGTTTAATATTGTTGCATACTATCCTATTGGAAGTATAGGATAAATAACACAGCCCTGCGGCCCCCTCAAGCTGCAGGGCTGTGAACAATTCTTAATTAAAGTGACTTTTCAAGTGTAGCTCTGATAGCCTGGATGAACTCTAAGGTATTAACCTTATTTACATTCTCAAGCTTGCTGATAATTGCTAAATCACCTGTCATTGTGCCTGACTCAATTGTATCAATTGTAGCCTTCTCAAGCTTCTTTGCAAACTCTGTAAGAGCAGCGTTTCCGTCAAGCTCACCACGCTTTGCAAGAGCACCTGTCCAGGCAAAGATTGTAGCTACGGAGTTAGTTGAAGTAGGCTCACCCTTAAGATGCTTGTAATAATGTCTCTGTACTGTTCCGTGAGCAGCCTCGTACTCGTAGTTTCCATCAGGTGATACAAGTACTGATGTCATCATACCGAGTGAACCAAAGGCTGTTGCAAGAAGGTCACTCATAACGTCACCGTCATAGTTCTTGCAGGCCCAGATAAATCCACCCTCTGACTTGATTACACGAGCTACTACATCATCGATAAGTGTATAGAAATATGTGATTCCGGCAGCCTCAAACTTAGCCTTATACTCATTCTCGTAGATATCTGCAAAGATATCCTTGAAATTATGATCATACTTCTTTGAAATTGTATCCTTTGACGCAAACCAGAGATCCTGCTTTGTATCAAGTGCAAAGTTAAAGCAGCTTCTTGCAAAACCGCTGATTGAATCATCAATATTGTGAACACCCTGAATGATACCGGGCTTCTTGAAATCAAAGATAAGCTCTCTTGTTTCCTTGCCGTTTGCATCTGTGAAAACAAGCTCTGCCTTACCGGGCTCATTAATCTTCATTTCTGTTGACTTGTAAATATCGCCGTATGCATGACGGGCAATTGTAATGGGCTTCTTCCAGTGAGGTACATAAGGATCGATACCCTTTACAAGAATGGGAGCTCTGAATACGGTACCGTCAAGAATAGCACGGATTGTACCGTTGGGGCTCTTCCACATCTGATGTAAGTTATACTCTGTCATACGTGCTGCGTTGGGAGTGATTGTTGCACACTTAACACCTACGCCGTACTTCTTGATAGCGTTTGCCGAATCAATTGTAACCTGATCGCCTGTTTCATCACGATAAGGAAGTCCAAGATCGTAATACTCTGTGTTTAAGTCAATAAAGGGACAAAGTAACTCATCCTTGATCATCTGCCAGATAACTCTGGTCATCTCGTCGCCATCCATCTCGACAAGAGGTGTAGTCATTTTAATCTTTTCCATTTGTCTATCGCCGCTCTGCGGCTCCTCCGTTTTTATTGATAAAGACCGGAAATCACAGCTTCTTTTCAAAGCGCAATGCCCTCATCCAGGTAAATCGTTTTTTTACCGGAAGATATCTGTCCGATCTGTTATTCCAGTTGTCAATAATATTAAGATACTCGCTTCCGTCCTCATAGCTTCTGATTCCTATACAAAGCACCCAGTGCCAGTCAAAAAGCGCACAGCTGAGCAAAAGCGCAACGGGACGGTCATTTTCCAGCTCAGCAATAAGTCCCTTCTTACCACCCGCTCCCCTGCATTTAAGAAGCACTCCGAGGCTTCGGAATATCCGGTTCATCTTTGCTGCCAGAAATACAACGGGACCGTTTTTTATGATTCTGTGTGCATCGGTGAAAAACGAACGCTCGTCATTTTGTGCTGCGCTCAGCTTTTCCCCGTCAGGAACACACGTCTTTAAAAGCTTTGAAGCATTTACCGCGCAGACACAGGCGCAATGATTATCCGCAATATCATTGTAGCTGCCCGTGACTGCCCAGTTAATATCCTTAATATCTATTGTTTTTTCAGTAAAGTCTCCCTTTGGAAGGGAATCCCTGTATACGAAACCGTAGCCTTTATTTTTCATTCTCTGTAGAAATTAATAAGACAACCGTCAAGAATAATCTTTCTCTCGTCATCTGTAAGTGTTCCGAGTGAGAACTCTACCTCAATGAGTGTATCACGCACGATATATGCCTTGATGCAGTCATTCTTCTCAATAAGAGCCTTTCTTACATCGGGAACAAATACATAGTCACCCTTGTGAATCTCAAGGCCGTCGTAAAGGAAAGGAAGCATACCCCAGTTAATGAGGTTTGAACGATAACGCTTTGTAGCGTATTCCTTTGCGATATTTGCCCATGCACCGAGAACCTTCTGGCATGAAGCAGCCTGTTCACGTGCAGAACCGTCGCCGGGCTTGTTGCAGAAAATAGTGCTTCCGAATGAAATCTCCTTCTCTGTTACGCTGAACTTTGAAGCGATAACAGAAAGAGCCTTCTCATACTCTGCCTTGATTTCTCCGGCTGTAGCTGCAAATCCGTTCTCGTCGGCATCAAGTCCCAGACGAACCTGTCTGTCCTTCTCTACGGCTCTTGCCTTCTTTGCCTCAGCTACATACTCGGGATCCTTACGTGAAAGTGTAAATTCAGCAAGTCCGAGAGGATTTGACCTGAATGATGAAGTCTCACCTGAAGGAATAAGCTCATCTGTTGTTGTAACAGGATCATGAATCTCACTTACAACCTTAACAAGAAGATTGTCGCTGAGCTCCTTCATTGCGGGCCAGTCCTTAATATTGGGACCAAAATGGATTTCTGCATTCTTATCGGCCTTACCTACGCAGTCAAGAACACGTTTGTCATAGATAGACTTGTCAAAGAAATACTTGGGCTTTGATAACTTAACGCCCTCAAGCTCGTCAGCACCTGTAAGGAAGCCCTTATTAGCCGCTGTAGCAGCGATTGACTTGGCATCCATAAGAGCAACTGATGAAATCTGGCCGTTCTGAATCTTTGAACCCTCACGGTTGGGGAAGTTACGTGTTGAATGACGGATACTGAAAGCATTGTTTGCAGGTGTATCTCCGGCACCGAAGCAGGGACCGCAGAATGCTGTCTTAATAACCGCACCGGCTGCTGTAAGAGCCGCAGCCTTACCGTTCTTAATAAGCTCCATGTATACAGGCATTGAAGCGGGATATACACTGAGTGAGAACTTACCGTTACCGATATCTGCACCGTCAAGAATATCGGCAGCATCACAGATATTCTCAAAACCGCCGCCTGCACAGCCGGCAATTACGCCCTGCTCTACATAAAGCTTGCCATCGATAATCTTATCCATTAATGAGTAATTGCACTTATCACCGAAGCTTACCTTTGCGCGCTCCTCACAGTCATGGAGGTAGTCTGCAAGATTAGCCTTAACATCTGCAATTGCGTATGCCTTACTGGGATGGAAAGGCATGGCGATCATAGGTCTGATTGCTGAAAGATCAACTCTTACCGCACCGTCATACTGAGCTGCACCTGTAGGCTTAAGAGGCTTGTACTCCTCTGTTCTTCCGTGAATAGCGAACCACTCCTCAACCTTCTCATCTGTCTCCCAGATTGATGAAAGACAGGTTGTTTCGGTTGTCATTACGTCGATACCGATACGGAAATCAGCGCTGAGATTCTTAACACCGGGGCCTACGAACTCAAGTACCTTGTTCTTTACGAAACCGCTGTCAAATGTAGCCGCAACAAGAGCAAGAGCCACATCGTGAGGACCTACGCCGTAAGAAGGTGCACCTGTAAGGTAAACACAGATTACATCGGGTCTGTTAATATCATATGTACGTCCGAGAAGCTGCTTTGCAAGCTCTCCGCCGCCTTCACCGACTGCCATTGTTCCGAGTGCACCGTAACGTGTATGTGAGTCGGAACCAAGAATCATCTTTCCGCAGCCTGCAAGCATTTCACGGGCAAACTGATGAATAACTGCCTGATGAGGGGGAACATAAACTCCGCCAAACTTCTTTGCACAGGTAAGACCAAACATGTGGTCATCCTCATTAATTGTTCCGCCTACCGCACAAAGACTGTTATGGCAGTTAGTAAGAACATAGGGAATGGGGAATTCTGTAAGTCCGCTGGCACGTGCTGTCTGAATAATACCTACATAAGTAATATCATGTGATGTAATCTTGTCAAACTTAATCTTAAGCTTGCTGTCATCACCTGAGGTGTTGTGTGAGTTTAAAATCTGCCAGCAGATTGTGTTGTTTCTTAAAGAATCATCGTTAACATTGATTCCTTTTGCGCTGAGCGCTGCCTTGCCGGCCTCATCTGCTTCGATAAGCTCATTATCGATCAGATATGCCTTGTTGTTAATGAGTTCCATTTGTTGACCTTTCCTGCATTACGCATTATATTATTATTTCTTTTATTCCCTTAATTAAAGCATCTGAAGGTAAATCAATAATCATCGTGATGCTTCATAAACCACTTTATATACATGAAGGTATAATCCTCACCCTTTTTTGCAAGCATTTTAAGCAATTTTTCAAGAAAATCACTTGTTTCAGGATGAATATTCCTTCTTGTTCTGCCCTTCTCAAAATACTGGAGCGGGCACTGATCCGTATATTTGTCTTTAAGATAAACCTTGCTTGCCGCCACTCTGTCGCAGAACATTTCAATAAGATATTTCAGCGGCATCTTTACAGGCATAGCCTTGTTTGCCTCAATATTATAGTCAATCCAATACTCAAAATGATGCTTGTTTCTTCCCTTGTGATGCATCCAGGCATTTGAATAGCCATGGTCCTCACGCTCTCCCTCATTGGGGCTTCTGTCACCGCTGAAAAATTTAATTCCGTAGAAAAATTCCGAGGGTGAGAACTTTGATAAATCATGTGTTAATCCCTGAAGCGGAATACCTGCCTTGATACAGTGCTCAAGCACAAGATGCCTGTGACTGATAACTGTTTTAGCATGCTTGTATGCGGAGGAATCGGTTATCTCCTTAAAAGGCTTCTTTTTACCGCTGTCCCCGGCATCGTTCTTTACTGTTTTTTTATCACTTGCGGAAGCTTTGTCCCCATTGGGAAATACCGCATTTCTTATGGAATTCTTAATGGCATCACCGGTTTTCTTCTTGGCCGTTTTTCTTACTCTGTAGCCCTGAAAGCTGATATCCTCGGCCGCGTTCTTTACTGTTTTCTTAAGCTTCGGTCCTGCCTCTTTAATTGTCTTTTTTACCTTTGGGGCAGTCTCCTCAAAGCTCTCCTTTATCTTCGGCGCCAGCTCCGATGCGGTTGTCTTAATTTTTTCTCCGACAGTGGAAGCCACATTCTTTGCTGTTTCTCCTACCACCGCAGCCGCACTCTTAACCTTAGGTGAAAGTGTATCAACCACACTGCCGGTGGTCTTCTTAACCTTCGGAAGAAGCTCTGCCTTCGCCGCAGCATATTTATCCTTTAATGTGACAGCATCAACAGTACCGCTGACATGCTCCACTTCCCCGATATCCGTATCCGCTGCCTCTGTGCCTGTTATATTTTCGGTCTTCGTGCTTTCTTCAGACTCATCTGATACTTCTGCGCCTGCTTCTTTTTCAGTCTTAGGACCTTCATCGGGCTTATCTGCTGTCTTAGCACCGACCTCCGTTTCACACTTTTTGCTATCTTCAGACTTATCCGATGCCTCAGCAGCTTCACTATCAGACTTAGCAGATTTCTCTACGCGGTCTAAAGCTTCCTTCTCAGCTTCGGTATTTTTTGCGGCCTCAGTTGCCGCAGCATTTACCTCTACAATATCGGCCTCTACACGTTCAGCAATATCGGTCTCTGTATTTACAATATTATCGGCATCGGAAGCCTCGTCCTTATGTCCGAATTTATCGCCTACGAATTCCACGACATTATCCTTTGCCTTCTTTGTCTTTTCCTTAATCTCCGGAAGAACATTCTCCTGAAAATCCTTTGTCAGTTCCCCTGCTTTTTTCTTCAAATCATCCAGATTCATATTGTATACCGGCGGTTAAAAAGCAGCCGCATTATCCTTTCCTCAAAAAATGATCAGGTACAATACCTCTGTTATTTTCTTAATTACATTTCTGCGGATCTGACCACATGCTCTGCAAGCAGTGTGCTTGTAACAGAACCGACACCTCCGGGCACTGTGGTAATCTTACCTGCCAGAGGCTCAACGCTTTCAAAATCTATATCTCCGCATATACCCTTCTGTCCGTCGGGACGCATATTTATACCAACATCTATGCAGAAGCAGTCAGGCTTTGCATTCTTCATCATATCACCCTTCAAAAGGCCGGCCTTACCTGCGGCAGTAACCACAATATCGGCATTGCTGATACGATCCGTCATATCTGCAGTTTTGGTATGGCAGCAGGTAACGGTAGCATTCTTTGAAATAAGCATCGAAACCAGAGGACGTCCCACAACAAGACTGCGGCCGATAACAACCACATTCTTATAAGCAAGGTCAATATTCTCATGCTCGATAAACTTAACTACAGCCTCTGCGGTACAGGGATAAAACATATCCGAACGGCCCATGCTGAGACATGCCTGGTTATAATAGCCGATACAGTCGATATCCTTCCCGGGATCAATATTATTTGCAATATACTCAATGCTCAGACTCTTCGGAAGCGGTCTGAATACAAGAATACCGTTCACAGCGGGGTCCTGATTAATTTTGTCAAAAAGTCTGTCAAAATCCTCCTGTAAAATATCCTCGGCCGCCATAACCTTCTCATGCGCAATTTCGAGCTCATCAAAAACCTTAACAATGCCGCGCTCATAGGAAATATTTGCGGGGTCGTCACCCACAGCCAGCATAACAAGCTTTGGTGAAACAGCCTTCTCCTTTAAAGCAGCAAGTCTCTTTCTGATATCATCCTTAATTCTCTGAGCAACCTCAACACCTTTAACTACTGATGCCATCTGTTTTACCCTTTCCGAAGCATCTGAATAAATAATACTTCTTAACTGACGCATAATTATTAAAACTAACAATATCCGCATCATAATATAGATAGAAAGCATTATAGCAAAATATGTTTATTTATTCAACCCAAAAATATCGAAGATATCTCCTCATATTTTGTATATTTTTCTTGTTTATAATTTGGAAATATGGTAAAATAAGAGTGTTGAATTCAAAACTCGTAACAGCTTTGCCTGTTACCCGTTAAAATTTATATAATGCAATTTTTATAGATAATAATAGATTTATGGAAAGGTATGGATGATTCTATGGCTACAAACAAATCTAATATTCCTTCAAAAAAGAAATTTCGCTTCAACCTCGGCATTAAAATTCTATGCTTCATCATTGCATCTACGCTTGTGATGTGCTTCGCCGAAGCAAAAACGGTTCTTCCCCAGTTCACCGAGCTGGAGACCGATGCCATCTCAAATAACATGCTGAATCTCGCAATATCCTACGGACAGCTTGTGGATATGGCACTCGAGCAGAATAACCGTGAACCCCTCAGTGAAGAAAAATATGCAGATCTCCTTAGCGGTATTACGATAAGCGGTTTCCCCTCAGGATATGCATACCTAGTTTCTTCCGACGGAACCATGCTCTACCACAAAACAGCCAACAAAATCGGCAAGCCTGTAGAAAATTCAGTGGTTCAGAAGCTTGTAACACAGATTTCCGACATTCGCGATACCGCAGATAAGGCTCACTCAATTCCCCAGCCCGAAGTAATCAAGTACCTCTTCAAGGGCGCGAACAAATTTGCAGCCTACCATGTATCCGCTATTGACCATTCGATTCTTGTTGTAACGCTTGACGAAAGCGATATTTTAGACAATATTGCTTCAGTAAAGAAGACCTATTACATGATTACCGTAATGGTTATCCTTCTTATTCTGGTTCTCGGCAGCATTGCAACCTACTTCCTTACCAGGCCCTACAGACAGCTGGTTAATGTTTCAAAGAAAATCAGCCGTCTCGAAATGACAAGCGATCCGCTTGCCGAGAAGCTTGAAAACCGAACCGATGAATGCGGTGATGTCGCCAGAGCTATTAAGAGTATCCGAACAGAGGTCGTAGGAATTATCTACCGACTTTCAGAGCTTTCGAACACTCTTCTGCAGAATGCCAATAACATTCATATACTTTCAACAAGTATTACAGCTGAATCCGGTGAAAACTCCACCACTACCGAAGCTCTTTCATCAGATATGCAGCTTACCTTTGCTAAAACAGATTCAATCGACAGTAATATTAATAACATACAGAACAAAACCAGAGAAATCGAGAGTCAGGCAAAACAGGGAAGTCTTCTTTCCGAGCAGATTATTTCACGAGCTTCAAAGGTCAAGAAAAAATCAGCTACATCAGTTTCCAAAACAAAGGATGTATTCAATGATATCCAGAAGAAAACCGCTGTTGCTCTTGAGAAATCCAAGTGTGTTGACCAGATTAACGAGCTCACCGATGCCATCCGAGTAATTAGCTCCCAGACATCTATGCTTGCATTAAACGCTTCTATCGAGGCAGCCCGTGCAGGCGAGCAGGGACGCGGCTTCGCCGTAGTTGCCGATGAAATCGGAATTCTTGCTTCTCAGTCAACCTCAACCGTTAATGGTATCGAATCCATGGTTAAGCAGGTCAGCGATGCTTTCGGAAGCATGACCGAATGTTTGAACTATATGGTAAGCTACATGGAAGAAAACATCATTAAGGACTTTGCGGAATTTGCAGAGGTCGGCGAAACTTATGCCAACGATGCCGCTACCTTCGAAAAGAACATTACAGATATTAATCGTCTTGTTTCTGCACTTAACCGCTCTATCGATGATATCGCAGTTTCCATCGACGGAATCAATAAAACAATCGGTGAAGCCGCAATCGGTATTTCAGAGATTTCAGACAAGACAAACGAGGTTGTGGTATCAGCTAACCGTTCAAAGGAAATGCTTGAGGAAAACAAGAGCGATGCAATGAAGCTTCGTGAAATCGTAAAGCGTTTCAAATATTAATCACTCCCGGACCAAAATCAGTCGCATTATGCTAAGCCATGATGCGACTTTTTATTTTAACCGGGTGCTTCACTATCCCGACTGTAATGTGTGTTTTCTTCGAGAGCCTTCGAGCCTTGCTACATTTTCTTACTGCCGCAGCTTTGCAATAAAGAACTATGCTCGTCACGCCGTCCATGGACGGACGGCGCGCCGCACGGGAGGACAAGGATGTCCGACTGGCGGCGCAGAGCATAGATACGCGAGGCTGCGGCAGTTAGAAAATGAAAAGGCGAGACCGGTTCTCGAAGGAAATATCATTATAGCCAGGATATCGGGCAGCCGCAAATAAAAAACCGCATCATGGTGATAACCACGACACGGCTGATTTTGGTCCGGGAATTATGATTTTAGGATTCCGCTGGGCGTTACTATCATGTCCATCTTCTGATCGAAGGACTCAGTATCTATTTTATCTACTATCTGGAAATCGAAGCCAAGTGCACATCGATACATCTCAGGATAAGCATCAAAGAATTTATCGTAAAAGCCACCGCCGTAGCCTATACGGTTCATATCCTTGTCGAACGCAACACCGGGCACGATGCAGAGACCCTTTGTATCCTTCGCATAATTGCTTTCATTTGCAACCTCGGGCTCATAGATGCCCGCATAACCCTTCTTGAGATCTCCGAATGACTTAATATAATAAAAGCCCATATCTGCGCCCATAACCTTCGGAACGGCTACTCTCTTACCCTGCTTTAATGCGGCACTGATAATATTACGGGTGCTGACCTCATTCTTACAGTCTATATATGCAAATATACATTCCGCATCCTGAAATACCTTTTCCGCAAGCAGACGGTTTTCAATAATCTTTGAGTAGGCCACGACCTCGAGTTCACCCATCATTGAACGCTTGGCTTTTATTTCTTTTCTGATTTCCTGCTTATTCATTTCAAATTTTCACCTCATTAAGAGTTTAGCGTTTATCTAACGCTTTAGACACATTTATACGCACTTTCTACACTCAAAATATTAAATCATATTTTCGTAAACTGACTTAAAGGTTTCATCCGACCTTTTGCAATAGCTGTCAAGCATCTTAAAGGCCTTGTCATTAATGGCCATAGCGCGCTCTTTATTCTTCATAAGCTTAGTATTTATAAATACATTTAATGAAGCGCATCTGAGGGCTGATTCAAGAGTTGATACAGCGCAGGCAGAATCACTTACCATAAGCTTGCTGCCTTTTTCAGCGGCTGTCACAGCCAGCTCGATTGCTTCACAGATTTTACCCATCATTTCCAAAGGTACTCTTGTGGCATTTTCTAACTCAACCTCCAGAACGGCATCCTTCTGTGCTTTTTCAAGCTCGGTATCTGCCGGCAATGAATAGGCTCTCGAAAGAGGCAGAAAAGCGTCTGCATCCTTCTGGATGAGTCCTATAAAATCAGCGGTCAGAGCGTCGCATTTTACAAGTATCTCCTGCATCTGCTCTTCCACGTCTGCATATTTCTTCTTGCCTACAGTATAGTTTACAGCCATTTTACAAAGGTTAATTCCGATAGCCGCAGAAAGCGCTGCCGCTCCTCCGCCACCGGGTACGGGCTCCTTACTGCCAAGCTTTTCAATAAATTCATCAATTGTAAGACCGCCGTTTAATATGTATTCCATAGCCGACAATTTCCTTTCAAAATCTGTAAATTTCTATATTCTTCATTAGAAAAGTCCGGAAATAACTCCGTTCTCATCTACATCAATCTTCTCAGCCGCAGGAACCTTGGGAAGTCCGGGCATCGTCATAATATCGCCGGTATATGCCACGATAAAGCCTGCACCTGCCGAAATCTTAAGTGAACGAATAGTAATTTCAAAGCCTCTGGGTGCACCGAGCAGCTTGGGATCGTCCGAAAAGCTGTACTGGGTCTTTGCCACACAGATAGGCACCTTATCGAAGCCGTTTTTATTAAGCTCATCAATATCCTTCTTGGCCTGTGCGGTAAGGAAAACACCGTCTGCATGGTATACCTTTTTCGCAATAGCCTCAAGCTTTTCCTCGATTGAAGAATCAAGCTCATAACAATACTCAAAGTCCTTATTAAGAGGATTACCGTCCGAATCAAGGGCATTACAGAGATTAATAACTCCCTCAGCAAGGTCGATTCCGCCTTCGCCGCCCTTCTCCCAAACCTTTGAAAGGGTTACATTACAGCCGACCTCACGACACTTTTTTCTGACAAGATTAAGCTCGGCCTCCGTATCGGTAGGGAATGCATTGATAGCAACAATACAGGGAAGCTTATATACCTGAGTAATTGTGGCTACATGCTGCAGAAGGTTGGGAATACCCTTCTCCAGAGCCTCAAGATTTTCAATATTTAAATCAGCCTTTGCCACACCGCCGTGGTTCTTAAGGGCACGCACGGTCGCAACCATAACTACCACCGAAGGCTTAAGACCTGCAAAACGGCACTTAATATCAAGGAACTTCTCAGCACCTAAATCCGCACCAAAGCCGGCCTCAGTAATTACATAATCCCCCAGCTTAAGAGCCATCTTTGTAGCCATAATGGAATTACAGCCGTGTGCAATATTGGCAAAAGGTCCGCCATGTACAAATGAAGGACAATGCTCCAGAGTCTGAACCAGATTAGGCTTAAGAGCATCCTTTAAAAGCGCTGTCATGGCGCCCTGAGCCTTAAGCTGACCTGCGGTAACAGGCTCGCCTGTATATGTGTATCCTACTACAATCTTCGAAATTCTTTCCTTAAGGTCTGAAATACTGGTCGCAAGACAGAGAATCGCCATAATCTCAGAAGCCACGGTAATATCATAGCCATCCTCACGGGGCACGCCGTTTACTTTACCGCCCAGTCCGTCAATAATGAAACGAAGCTGTCTGTCATTCATATCAACGCAGCGCTTCCAGGTAATTCTTCTGGGGTCAATATTAAGCGCATTGCCCTGATGAATATGATTGTCAAGCATAGCCGCAAGCAGATTGTTTGCTGCACCTATTGCATGCATATCACCTGTGAAATGAAGGTTAATATCCTCCATAGGTACAACCTGAGCATATCCGCCGCCTGCCGCGCCGCCCTTAAGGCCAAATACCGGTCCGAGCGACGGCTCACGAAGGGCCACAATTACCTTCTTGCCGAGCTTCTGCATACCGTCTGCCAGACCTACCGTAGTGGTTGTCTTGCCCTCACCCGCTGCAGTAGGGGTAATGGCTGTAACAAGAATCAGCTTACCGTCAGGCTTTTCATTTTCCTTTAAAATAGAAAGGTCAATCTTCGCCTTATAATTACCGTAGTATTCGATATACTTCTCATCAATTCCTGCCCTTGCGGCAACCTCTTTTATGGGAAGCATTACATTTTCCTGAGCAATTTCAATATCTGACTTGTACATAATAATTCATCTTCCTTTGCGATTGTTTTCTATGTTATTTCAAAAAAAACTTCAATCAATTATTCTTCCGGTTGCTGTTCTTCTGTTTGTTGTTCTTCCGGTTGCTGTTCCGGGCTTCCGTGCACTGCCTGCACCGCAGCCTTCACAGGTCCCGCCAGATACAATGATCCGAGCGAACATATTATTTTATCCTCACCTGCCATCTTAAAGGCTGCCTTTACCGCTTCTTCGATATTAATATAATTCCAGGCATCAAAGCCCGCAGCCTTTATCTTCTCCGCGAGAAGGTCTGCGGTAAGCGCTCTTTCAGACTCCGGTGTAAGGGTTATGAAGCACTCAGCGTTAGTATATAGTTTGTCCAGCATTTTATCAACATTTTTATCCGATAAAACGCCCAGAATATAAATTATTTTTTTATCGGGGAATAAATCCGTAAGACTGTCCACCACAGCACTGATTCCGTGGTCATTGTGCGCACCGTCCAGAATGAATTTCGGATTATCCGAAAGAAGCTCGAATCTCGAAGCCCATTTAACGGTTTTAAGTCCCTGTAATATAGCTTTATCAGAAATATTTATTCCACGTTCGCGAAGCACCCTGCAGGCTTCAAGCACCACAAGCGCATTCTGAAGCTGGTATCTTCCGGTAAGTGTCAGTACCGTCGGATATTCCAGATAATTCGTCTTAAAGCACTGGTAGGCCGTATTTGACTCCAAAAGCTCCAGACTGTCAGTATCAGGAATATGAAGTCGGGCATGCTTTTCCTCACAGCGTTCACGAATAACAGAGGTAACCTTCTCACCCTGCCGGTAAAGGATTACATCCGAGAAGTCACTTATAATTCCTGCCTTTGCTTCAGCAATCTCTTCAATACTGTCACCAAGTATAGCGGTATGGTCAAATCCAATGGCAGTAATAATCGCAAGCTCTTTACTTCCTATTACGTTAGTACTGTCAAATTCACCGCCAAGCCCGACCTCGAGCACCACTATATCACAATTGTTCTTTGCAAACCAGATAAAGCCTGCCGCAGTGAGTATCTCAAATTCGGTAGGTGTCTCCTCCATCTGAGCCGTTTTTGTCTCAATAATCGTAATAATCTCGGCCAGATTATCATTACTGATATCCTCACCGTCAATTTTAATTCGTTCATTATATTTAATAAGGTGAGGTGAAGTAAACAGACCTGTTTTCATACCTGCCGCCTTGAAAATAGAGGCAAGCATAGCTGCTGTCGAGCCCTTGCCGTTTGTACCCGCGATATGAACAAATCTGAGCATATCCTGCGGATTACCCAGCAAGTCCAGAAGCCTTTCCATTCTTCCCAGACCCTTTGCGCGTTTCGTCCAGGGAATCTCTGAAATAAATTTTATAGCTGTCTTATAATCCATACACCCTCCTTCTGTTACATAACGAATGTAACCACGAGTCGCTAAAACTTGCATCCGCAATAGTATAATGGTCTAACAGTTATTATTCTTGATAATACCACATAGTTTCATATGTTACAAGCAAAACCAAATTTATCAAAAAATTTCCAAAAAGTTATTGACATTTCAAATTCATTTTATATAATTATAGAGTATGTGTGTGATGAAACGTCCGTGTCCGGATTCATCACATAAAGTCATCAAAGACTATATAACTTTATAGGAGGTGAAAACATTGGCTAATATCAAATCTGCAAAGAAGAGAATTAAGGTTATCGAGACAAAGACCTTACAGAATAAGATGATCAAATCTAAGGCTAAGACATTATCAAAGAAGGTTCTTGCTGCTGTGGCTGCCGGCGACAAGGCTCTTGCTGCTGCTAACTTCAAGGAGGCTGCTGCTTATCTTGATAAGTCAGCTGCTAAGGGTGTTTACCATAAGAACACAGTTGCCCGTAAGATTTCAAACTTACAGAAGGCTGTTAATTCACTCAACTAATTACAGTTAAAAATAGACTGCACATGATGTGCAGTCTTATTTTTTTCTATCTTTTGAATTAATTACTTATCAATCGCCTTTACATAGAGGTACATACTCTTTGATTCAACATCATAATCCTCAGCGGGAATAATCTCCATAATAACGGTCTTAAACTCATCGCCAATTTTTCTTCTGTACTGAATATCAATCGAAGTTTTTCCTTCTGCAAAATATTTACGAAGATATTCCTTCGAGGTTTTCTTCAAATACTCTTCTTTGTCATCCTCATGCACCTGTCCGGATTTTGCGAAGCTCTCAAGCCATGAAAAAATGCTGATTTCCTCAAAGCCCTTCTCGGAAGATCTCTCCTTAATATCCATAAGGACGATACTGTAGGTATCGGTATCAAGATTAATCTTTAAAATCTTGGTATATAATGCACAAAGAGCATTGTATGCATTACGCTGACCTCTTCGGTCCACGCCCTTCGCCTGATAATAGTTCTGCTTTGCGACATACATATTTTTGTCTGCGGCCTTAACTATTTCATTCATAGGCATATCCTTGCAGTCTCTGCCAAATACGATTCCGCAGGATACCGAAATATGCTCAAAGAATCTTCCGGCGCAGGCATAGGTTCTTTCATCAAATTCTTCCTTGATCTTATTGATAAAAGCCGGTGTAGCATATAAAATGGCACAAAACTCATCTCCGCCTGTACGGTATACGCGGCCGTAAGGCTCGAGACATTCCTTCATACACTTCGCCGCACCCTTTAAGAGGTCATCGCCCGCAGCATGGCCCTTTGAATCATTCAGGTTCTTCAGACCGTTTACATCCATCGAAATAAAAGCGAAATCATCCTTTATAGGCTGCTTTTCAATTTCAGCAATATCCTCGGCAAACATTTTTCTGTTGTAAAGCCCTGTCAATTCATCTACATAAGAATTATAACGAAGCTGGTTTTCCTTCTCCTTTTCATCCTTAATAGTACGAATTGCCCAGATTACATGATTAAGATGTCCCTCTTCATCACGGTCACCTGCAATAAAACATCCCTCAGCCCAGCCTGTATGAACGCCCTCAAACTGCATCGAAAGATAGATTTTATTCTTCATTCGGTAATCAAGTGTAGACATATCGGTAAATTCCCTGCACTCTGAAGCATACTGCGGAAGTACCAGCATTTTACTCATTTCAAGGAATTTATCAGAGGCAACCCCCTCTTTTCCGATGAGAAACTTCACACCGTCGATACTGTTACCAAGCTCTATAAAGCTGTTATTCTTAACATCTACATAATATGAGCAGAAAAACATATTTGACATCGAAGAAACGATATCCATCTGATGCTTAAGCTTTGCAAAATCCTCTTCCTTTTCATCCTCCACGACATAAATATGAAGCACACAGCTGCCAAGCATATATCCGATGGAATAAATCGGTAAAAGAGGATACTCAATCTGAGCCACAATTGCTACCGTCATGGCAATACCGAAGATTGACATTGTCATATAACGCTTATGAGTCGAGCCTTTAAGCTTAATTGCGACATAGAAGGTCTGTATAGATGTAACCATAAAGAGAACAATCTGAACATACAGACCTATATAACGTATAATTTCAGCATGATAATTGCCGTCAGAATCAAAATAGAAAAATATCGGGAAATGCAGGTTTACCAGCAGGGCCAAAACAACCAGCATCATAAATCCACGTCCGACATAACGCAGGATTTTTCCGTAAACATTGTTCTGATGCAAATAAACTGCAGCATATTCACTCCATAATACTACCGCAAGCGACATCGCCAGATAATAAACGACAGTATCCGCATACAAAAGTCCGGTCAATTTAAGTTCATCCAGAATTCCCCAAAGAGAATCAGTGATGTAATACAGTAAAATACCGAGCAAAAATACAGAATAATAGCGCTTAGTCCTGCTTGCATCTTTTCTGCGGATTTCAAAAAGATCGTTTTTATTAATAATAAAATGAATCAAAATTGCAATAATACCAATTATTGAATATGCCATAACAACCCTCTTACTATAATAAAAACGCCCATTACGGACGTTTTTAAGGTCAATTAATCCTCAATCTTCTCGTACACTGCCAAACCGCTTGACATAGTGATAGTCTTACCGTCAAACTTGAGGTCATCCCATGAAGAAAGCTGCTCACCGAGAACCTCACGTGTCTGGCGTGTATCATACTTGTATACTCCGTCCTCTTCCTTCCAATCGAAGGGCTTATCTACACACATATAGCCGTCAACGGGTGCAAGCTTAGCTCTTCCCGCAGCAATCTCCTTATCAATAACGTCCTGGGGAATATTCTCCGGAATTTGGAAATATGTATAAATCTTACCATCCTCAGCCACATCTACAATAGCATTGATTAACATCATGGTCTGCTGAACCTCATGATCTACTTCATCCGGAGAAGCATGCTTTTTAACATTCTCAATATACTCCTCTGCTGTTCCCATCTTAAGTCCTGCCTCTGTAAAAATAGCAAATGAACAAGGACGATACTTACCTATGATACCCATTATTTTTTCCTTCTTTCTTCATATATTCTGAGCTTTGCTCAAATAAATATTAACATATATAAAATGTAAAGTAAATAATCCTTTTCGGTAGTAAATTTACTGATTATATATAGTCTGTATACAAATCAGCATTTTACCCATATACCTATAATATCATATGTCTAATATTTTTCATAGTGAAATTTATCATTTATTATTAAATAAATCCATATCCCGTGTTTTGGCACTCACCTTTTTCATACAATAGAAAAATGCGGGAATCAGCAGAATATCACCGAACAGCCACGCAAGCGGATGTGCAAACTGAATACCCGTAAATCCCATTCCCTGCAGCGTAAATCTGAGCACGTTCAGTATCCTAAAAAAATCATCTGCACCATTACAGATGCAGATGACATTAATTCTTTATTCTTCTTCAAGCTTAAGTACGCTCATGAAGGCAGCCTGAGGAATCTCTACATTACCGAAGGTCCTCATACGCTTCTTGCCTTCCTTCTGCTTCTCAAGAAGCTTCTTCTTACGTGAAATATCACCGCCGTAACACTTCGCAAGAACATCCTTACGCATAGCCTTTACAGTCTCACGTGCAATGATTTTGCTGCCGATTGCAGCCTGGATGGGTATTTCAAAAAGCTGTCTCGGAATGTTGTCCTTCAGCTTCTCACACATCTTTCTTGCGCGCTCATATGCATTGTCCGCATGGATAATGAATGAAAGCGCATCAACCTCCTCTTTATTTACCAGAATATCGAGCTTACAAAGCTTAGACGGTACATAACCCTTCAGTTCATAATCAAACGAAGCATAGCCCTTAGAACGCGATTTAAGAGCATCAAAGAAATCGTAAATGATTTCGTTTAAGGGAAGCTCGTACTTTAGCAGGGCTCTTGTACCCTCGATGTATTCCATACCCTTATAGATACCGCGTCGTTCCTGACAGAGTGTCATAATCGAACCGACGAATTCGGTGGTAACCATGATTTCTGCATTTACCATAGGCTCCTCCATATGCTCTATCTCCGAAGGGTCGGGCATATTGGTAGGATTTGTCAGGTCAAACATATCACCGTTTGTCTTATATACCTTATAAATAACACTGGGTGCAGTTGTAACGAGGTCAAGATTATACTCTCTTTCGAGTCTTTCCTGAATGATTTCAAGATGCAAAAGTCCCAAAAATCCGCATCTGAAGCCAAAACCAAGGGCTACGGATGTCTCGGGCTCAAACTGCAGCGAGGCATCGTTGAGCTGAAGCTTCTCAAGAGCATCACGAAGGTCCGGATACTTTGCTCCGTCAGCAGGATACATACCGCAGTAAACCATGGGAAGCACCTTCTTATAACCGGGAAGCGCTTCTGCGCAGGGATTAGCCGCAGTAGTTACCGTATCACCCACACGGGTATCGTGAACATTCTTAAGAGAGCCTGTGATATAGCCTACCATACCTGCGGTAAGCTCTTCACAGGGAATAAAACGTCCCGGTCCGAATATACCGATTTCCACTACGTCCGCCTCAGCCTCGGTAGCCATCATACGGATACGGTCACCCTTCTTAATAGTGCCCTCTTTTACGCGTACGAAAATGATTACACCCTTATATGAATCATATATTGAATCAAAAATCAGTGCTTTAAAAGGTGCATTGGGATCACCCGTAGGTGCAGGAATCTTATGAACAATACTTTCAAGCACATCCTCAATATTTATACCGTTTTTTGCGGAAATAAGCGGCGCGTCCTGGGCCTCAATACCTATGACATCCTCGATTTCGTTGATTACTCTCTCCGGGTCGGCACTGGGCAGGTCAATTTTGTTGATTACCGGAAATACATCAAGGTCATGATCAAGCGCCAGATATACATTGGCAAGTGTCTGTGCCTCAATACCCTGCGCCGCATCAACTACAAGTACGGCTCCCTCGCAGGCCGCAAGGCTTCGTGATACCTCATAGTTAAAGTCTACATGGCCGGGAGTATCAATGAGATTAAAAATATACTCTTCTCCGTCCTTTGCCTTATAGACGGTACGGATGGTCTGTGCCTTAATAGTAATACCACGCTCACGTTCAAGGTCCATATTGTCAAGGACCTGATCACTCATTTCACGCAAAGTAAGCAGACCGGTCTTTTCAATGATACGGTCTGCCAAAGTTGATTTACCATGGTCAATATGTGCAATTATACAAAAATTTCTAATTTTGCTCTGATCAATGGGCATTCTTTTATATTACCTTTCCAGACAGCTGCCCGTTACAGGCAGCTTTTGTCGTTTTAATAGTTCTTTTAAGACTTATGCATTAATATCTGCAAGTACCTTCTCCTCAATATAGTCGGCAGCCTTATCAAGCCACTCGCCCTCAAGGTCCTCGATTTCACCCTTGTCTACACGCTCAGCAATTTCGGGATTTAATGGAAGCTTTGCAAGAACCTCAAGTCCGAACTTCTCTGCAGTCTCCTCTACATGGCTCTCTCCGAATACATAGAGCTTCTTGCCGCAGTCGGGACACTCTACATAGCTGTAGTTTTCTACAAGTCCGAGAATCGGGATATTCATGGCATTTGCCATATTTACAGCCTTAGCCACAATTGTCGAAACAAGCTCCTGAGGGCTTGTAACTACAATCAGTCCGTCCACGGGAAGACTCTGGAATACAGTGAGGGGAACATCTCCTGTTCCGGGAGGCATATCCACAAACATTACATCCACGCAGTCCCATACAATATCGGTCCAGAACTGCTTTACCACACCTGCGATAACGGGTCCTCGCCAGATAACCGGGGTCTCCTCATTATCAAGCATCATATTGATTGAAATCAAACTGATTCCCGACTTGGTGCTTGCGGGGAACACGCCTACCTCATTGGCAAAAACCTTCTGATGTACGCCGAATGACGCAGGGATTGAAGGACCTGTAATATCTGCATCGAGAATGCCGACATTATAGCCCTTTCTCTTCATAAGTACCGACAAAAAGGATGTAACGAAGCTCTTGCCTACGCCACCCTTTCCGCTTACTACGCCGATAACCTTCTTAACAGAACTATGCTCATTAAGCTTTGCTCTGAAGTCTTCTTTTTTTCTTGAGCTGCATTCTGTTGAACAGCTTGAGCAGTCATGTGTACACTCGCTCATCTTTGTCACCTCTTATTTCTATCTGATAATATGGTATCTATCGCTTCTCTTTGCCCTTTGCAGGGTAAATAATCTATAAAAGTATACCATATCGGCTATATCGTTTCAAGCGGCAAATCAGACCTCGTAGTCCATGCATACACGCTTTGCGGTATAAGGTCTTACCTTTGAATCTGCCACTGCCACATGTGAAGGATGTACGGAGTAGCCCTTAAGTGAAGCCGCATCCTCGAAGGATGAATCAAGCATTACATCAGCATTTGACGATGCAAGTCCGTCAACAATAACCTTAATGTCAATAAGTCCGGGAATCTGTCCCGCAAGTCCCTCAAGACCTGCCTTGATACCGGCCTTAATCTCTGCCTTCTGTGCGTCTGTAAACTCCTCTTTAAGTTGCCATAAAATAACGTGCTTTACCATATTTTTTATTCCTTTCTTACGATTATGATTATCTTATCAAAATACTGTATTTACTATATCATTATATTCATTTTATGTAAAGAAAACTTATGATTAGTCAATCCCGTTTATAGCTTATGCAATAAGCAATACCAGCGGAATTGTCAGATTGCTGAGAATCGTGGTCAGCAGCACTATATTCGCTGAGAACTCCTGCTCACATTCATGCAGCTCCGAAAGCGAACTGATTACCGCGCCTGTCGGTACCGAGGACAAAATCAGAATGGATATTTTGAAGCTGTCGTCAAGGAACGGCAGAAAATACACGCAGGCATATGCAAAAAGAGGATATGCTATCAGCTTCAGCGCACAGGTCGCATATACAAAGGGCCTTGTAAAAAGCTTTATGAGCTTAACAGTTGAAAGACGCATGCCAAGCATTATCATGCACATGGGCGTTACCATCTTCGCCAGCAAATCGATCGGATTCCCTATGATAGCCGGAAGCTCCACCCTGAAAAGAAAGAGCGGAAGCGCCACGAATATACTTAGCGAAGTAGGATTCACTATCGCACTCTTTAAGGACATGAACTTTCTGTCATTTGTTATCATAAATATTCCCACGGTAAATACCAGCAGGTTCATACTAAGCACGTAAACCGTACTGTAGCAGGCCACAATGGGCTTATCGGGGAAAAAGCTTGTAACGAGCGGCAGACCCAGAAAACCCACATTTCCGAAGGATGCGCCTATTGACATCAGTCTGTAGGCCGCATTTTCAAATTTCTTATGAAGCAATAAGTAAAGCAGTGCAAAGAAAAGAAACTGCAGTATAAAAGTTACAACAAAGAATTTCAGAATATTAATTGCGGTCTCCGGAGTATACTCTGTTTTCAAAAAGGCGTTCAGTATCATGGCCGGATTCAGAATATATATCAACAGACCCGAAACAGTCTTAATATGCAATGCGGAACCCTTCTTTGATTTACATAATATATAACCCAAAATCATATAAATCAGCATTGTCATTACACAGGTCAAAACATCTGTATTCATTTCCTGAACCTCCTTTCCGCCAAAAGCGCCTTTCCTTTCACACAGTAAAACTGTCTAAGCAGTTACGCTTAGACAGTCTGTAAGTCATATTTCGCTTAATCAAAAACAAAACTCATTTTCATTTCTTCATGAGCTTAACCATAACAGCCTTCTGAGCATGAAGTCTGTTCTCAGCCTCATCAAAGATTTCATTTGCATGAGCCTCGAATACTTCCTCGGTAATCTCCTCTCCGCGATGTGCGGGAAGGCAGTGAAGAACCATGGCATTGTTTGTAACCTTCATAAGGTCTGAATTAATCTGGTAGCCTGCGAAGTCCTTATTTCTCTTCTCACGCTCGCTTTCCTGACCCATTGAAGCCCATACATCGGTATAGATTACATCTGCATCTGCTGCGGCAGCATAGATATCGCTGGTAACCTGAAGCTCACCGTTCTGCTTAGCCCACTCACAGAGCTGTGCATCGGGACGATAGTCATCGGGACATCCGATAGCTACCTTCATGCCTGTAAGGATACCGCCTGCGATAATAGAGTTAGCCATATTGTTGCCATCACCGATGAATGCGAACTTGAGACCCTTAAGGCTCTTCTTGTGCTCTCTGATAGTCATAAGGTCCGCAAGAACCTGGCAGGGATGACAGTAATCTGTAAGACCGTTGATAATCGGGATTGAACCGTACTTTGCCAGATCCTCTACATCCTGCTGTGCAAAGGTACGAATCATGATACCGTCTACCATTCTTGAAAGAACGCGTGCCGTATCCTTAATGGGCTCGCCGCGGCCAAGCTGAATATCATTGTTGCTGAGGAAAAGCGCACTACCGCCAAGCTGGTACATACCAACCTCAAATGATACACGGGTACGTGTTGATGACTTTGTGAAAATCATACCGAGAGTCTGTCCCTTGAGATGCTCATGAGGGATATTGTGCTTCTTCTCGTATTTTAACTGATCGGCTAAATTTAAGATGCCTGTAAGCTCATCCGATGTTAAATCCTGTAATCTAAGTAAATGCTCCATAATCTTTTCTACCTTTCCGCAATTATTATATTTTGATTACAGACACCTCGCGGCTGCCTGTAATAACTTTTAATTTAAGCAAGTTCCCCGCAAACCTTTGCAAGAATATCAAGTCCCTTCACAAGAAGCTCATCCGGAATATTAAGTGCAGGTAAAAGACGAACCTTCTCATGCGCTGTAAGAGGGATAACTCCGTTTTCGATACACTTAATAACTACATCCTTTGCCGCTGCGTCAGGAAGTATACCAAGCATAAGACCCATACCTGATACACACTTGATACCGGGCTTAACAGAAGGCCAGATACCGGGCTTATATGACTTCATAAGCTCATCAAAGGCTGCTTTATCATCATTTCCTGCAATTCCCGTAGGAACAAAATTATCATCAAGAACAAGTCCTGAAAGCTTTTCGATAACCAGCTTTGACTTTTTCTTTACTCCTGCGAGCATTTCGTCATCGATACGTGAAATGATGCTGCATGCTGCGGCTGCCGAAATGGGATTTCCGCCGAAGGTTGAACCATGTGATGAAGTACCCATAGTGTTCTCACACTTTTCACCGATAAGGCAGGCACCCATGGGAAGTCCGCCCGCAAGACCCTTTGCGGTACTTACCACATCAGGCTTGATGCCGTACTCAAGGAAGGCATATAAGTTACCTGAACGTCCGTTACCGGTCTGTACCTCATCTATAATCATGCAGTAGTCCTTTTCCTTACAAAGGGCTTCCACATTCTTTACAAACTCCTTATCAAGGGCAATAACACCGCCCTCGCCCTGAACGAGCTCCATCATAATACCGCAGACATTGTTCTCCTCACAGAGCTTCTTCATTGTCTCGAAATCATTTGCGGGACAATATACAAAGCCGCCCGTAAAGGGTCCAAAGCTCTTATGGAATACATCCTGGCCGGTAGCAGCCAGTGTGGTAATTGTTCTTCCGTGGAAGCTGTTTACCAGAGTCACGATTACATTCCTGTCATCGCCGTATTTATCCGAAGAATACTTTCTTGCGACCTTAATCGCACATTCATTTGCTTCAGCACCGGAATTAGCGAAGAAGACCTTCTTCATGCCTGTACGCTCGCAGAGAAGCTTCGCAAGCTTAACCTGAGGAATGCTGTAATAGAGATTGGATGTATGCTGGATGCAGTCAAGCTGATCGATTACAGCCTGCTTCCACTCATCATCCGCGATACCGAAGGCATTTACCGCGATACCTGTTGATAAATCAATATATTCTTTACCATTCTCGTCATAAACCAGTGAACCCTTGCCCTTTACGAGTGCAAGATCAAAACGTCCATAGGTATTGGCGATGAATTCTTTATCAAGTGCTTTTAAATTATCCATATTTTACCATACCTTTCCACCTGTACCGCAAGCTTTCATTCAAATACTTATATTTGAATTACCTTTAGGCACAAATCTGCGTATGAAAAATTTATTTTCATACTACTATGTACTTTTCGAATTATAAGAACATAGTTCCGATACCTTCATCAGTCATTGTTTCAATGAGGATTGAATGAGGAATTGTTCCGTTAATGATGAATACCTTCTTAACGCCACGTCTGATAGCATCAATACAGCACTCAACCTTGGGAATCATACCGCCTGAGATAATGCCCTCACGCATAAGCTCGGGTGCCTCACTCGCATTAATTTCTCTGATAAGAGTTGAAGGATCATCCTTATCACGAAGGATACCGTCAATATCAGTCATTGAAATAAGTGCCTCTGCTCTGAGCTTTCCGGCAATTCTGGCTGCGGCTGTATCCGCATTGATATTGTAAACCTTACCGTCCTCACCATAGCCTACTGTTGAAATAACGGGAATATAGCCCTTCTCAAGAATATCAAGAATGGGATACTCATTAATATGAGTGATATCACCTACATAGCCAAGTCTCTCATCCTTCATCTTTGCTCTGATAAGCTGAGCATCAAGACCACAGAGACCGAGTGCCTTTCCGCCAGTCTGACAGATAAGATTTACAAGGTTCTTGTTAATCTTTCCGGCAAGTACCATAAGTGCAATCTGAGCAGTCTCCTCATCTGTTACACGAAGGCCGTCAACGAACTTTGTCTCCTTGCCCACTGCCTTTAAGGTCTCGGTAATCTCGGGGCCACCGCCATGAACGAGCACAACCTTGATACCGATAAGTGAAAGAAGTACGATATCGTTCATTACCGCATTCTTAAGCTCTTCGTTAATCATGGCATTTCCGCCATACTTAACAACTACGATTTTATTGTTATATTCCTTGATATAAGGAAGCGCATGTACAAGTACTTCCGTACGCTCTGCATTAGAAATTTCCATGATTAAATAACCTTTCCTTTATTCCTGTTTATAATTAATAAATACCGAATGACTTATTTTACCGAATACAGCGGCTGCCTCATCAGGTTCTGTAGTCACCGTTAATCTTTACATAATCGTAGGTAAGGTCGCAGCCCCATGCTGTAGCACCGTACTTACCGTTACCGATAGAAACATTGATTGCGATGTAGTTCTCAAGAAGAATTTCCTTTGCCTTCTCCTCTGAGAAATCAACTGCGCCGCCGTTCTTGCATACATTGATTACGCCCTTAGCCGAAGCAAAATCAACGCTTACCTTGTTTACATCGATATAAGCTCCGCCGTATCCGAGTGCGCAGAGGATTCTTCCCCAGTTAGCGTCCGCACCGAACATTGCAGCCTTTACAAGACTTGATGCGATAACCGATGAAGCGGCCTTTCTAGCATTCTCGATGCTGATTGAGCCTCTGATGTTGCACTCGATAAGCTTTGTGGCACCCTCGCCGTCAGCCGCAAGATTTTTGCTGATATATGTTGTAACAGAACGAAGTGCTTCGCTGAAAACCTCGAAATCATAGCTCTTCTCATCTGTAATTCTGTCATTCTTTGCCAGGCCGTTAGCCAGTACAAGAACAGTGTCGTTTGTAGAAGTATCACCGTCTACACAGACCATGTTGAAGGAATCCAGAATATCGTTTGAAAGAATTCTCTGAAGAATCTCGGGCGCGATATTTACATCCGTTGTAATGAAGCAAAGCATAGTTGCCATGTTAGGGTTGATCATTCCTGAACCCTTTGCGATAGCACCGATACGGCAGTTCTTTCCGCCGAGCTCGAACTCGATTGCTATTTCCTTAAGTCTTGTATCGGTGGTCATAATAGCCTCAGCCGCATATTTGCTGGCCATTGCGTCATCAAAAAGATTGGATACGAGTTCATCCATGCCCTTTTCCATGGGCTCCATCGACATAGGCTGACCGATAACGCCTGTTGATGCAACAAGTACGTCATCCTCGGAGATTCCGAGCTTGTCAGCTGCAAGCCTACACATACCGTGTGCGATTTCCATACCGTTGGGCGCACAGGTATTTGCATTACCGCTGTTGCAGATAATTGCCCTTGCATGTCCGTCCGAAACATTCTTCTGTGAAAGCACAACAGGTGCGCCCTTAACCACATTCTTTGTAAAAGCACCTGCCGCAGAACAGTCAACATCACTTACGATAAGTGCAAAATCTCTCTTTGTACGTGATGCTCTGATACCGCAGTGGATACCTGAAGCCTTAAAGCCATGGGGTGCACATACACCACCTTCAACAAGTGTAATGTCAAAATTTGTATTATTTACAAACTTAATATTTCCGTTTTCATCTGATAAATTAAATGACAAGACCGGTTACCTCCTCTATACCCATTACTATATTCATATTCTGAATTGCCGCACCCGAAGCACCCTTACCAAGGTTGTCGAAACGTGCGGTAACAATAGCTCTTTCCTCATTTCCGTTGACCATAATTTCCATATAATCATAGCCTGAAAGTGTATTTGCACCGTAAAAACCTCTGGTCTCCTGCTCATAGCCGGGCTCTCTGACTTTAATCAGTGAACAATTATTATAATACTTTTTGTAGAATTCGTAAAGACCCTCGCTGATATTTTTAAAATCGCCGGGATTCTGAAGAAGCTCGGGATAAATATAAACTGTAACTTCCATTCCGCTGTAATAATCGTCAACGATGGGACTGAACATGGGTGCCTTCTCGAGACCGCATATTTTCTGCATTTCCTTCATATGCTTATGGGTCTGTGAAAGTCCGTACTGTCTGGGAGAATCAAGCTCAGGAAGTCTGTCCTCGCCCTCGTATTCTGCTATCATCTTCTTACCGCCTCCGCTGTAGCCTGTCAGTGAAAAGCAGCATAAACGTGAATCCTTTTTAATAATTCCGCTCTTTACAAGGGGATATGCGATGCTTATAAATCCGCTTGCATGACAGCCGGGATTGGCAATTCTCTTCGAGCTTTCAATATTCTTTCTGAATGATTCGTCAAGCTCCGCAAAGCCGTAAGCCCAGCCTTCTGCTGTTCTGTGTGCGGTAGAAGTATCAATAATAACCGTATTGGGATTCTCCACAAGCTTTACCGCCTCAATGGCAGCCGCATCAGGAAGACAAAGGAAAGTAATATCCGATTCATTAATCAGCTTCTTTCTCTCGTTCTCATCCTTTCTGAGCTCGGGATCAATCTTTAAAATCTCTATATCATGTCTGTCTTTAAATCTCTCAAATATCTTAAGTCCTGTTGTGCCCTCGGCACCGTCAATAAAAATCTTCTTCATAAAAATACCCGTGTGAAAATGATATTTTCACACTATCACCCTTTCTTTACGTGATTATTTATGTAATTTTATACAAGTATACAAAGGATTATACGCCTAATAAAAGATATGTCAAGTATTTTTTAATAAATATAGGTTTTTTCGTTACTCTAAGCCTGCAGAGATATTAATCGGGTGATTTTCCCCTTGATTTTCCGGTCCGTTTCATAAGAATAATATGCATAAATTATGTATATTATTCATTATAATGTATATTCATAGTCAATAAAAAAAGAAAAACAGCCGTATCACGAATAACGTAATACGACTGAATGTATTTATTTTAGCAGCAAAGGAAAAATCTTCCGATACTGAAGCCTCCTCCGCCGCAGGAGGTACATGCAATACCTGCCGCAATCAGAAGTCCCAGCTTTGCCTTTGAACGGTTTTCGCTTCCGGGATTGAATATACTGTTCATTTCGCGGTAGCGTACCGAGGTACCCTCAATATTCTGGACCAGTTCAGCATATGCGGGCTCCTGCGGCTTCATCGAACAGGCAATCCTTGCCTGCGAAAGAGCCTTTGCATTGTTGCCCAGACCGATATTTGCCACCGCAGAATAATAATACCAGAGGTCATCCTTTTTCTCGATTGTATTTAATACTTCTACTGCCTGATAATAGCGTCCGGTATTTAAATAATCAGCGATTTTTCCCATAAACTGGCTGGTGGTTTTTGCAGGCTCCCTGTAGCCGTAGCCCGAGCCGTTATTTGTGCCTCTGAAACCATATCCGCTGCCTGAATAATAGCCGTTATTGCCATGATAGGAATTAGTGCCGTTATTGCCGTAGTAATTATAATTATTATTTTCCGTATATGAATTGCCGCTTCCGTAGTAATTACCGTTTCCGGCAGCGGAATTATCATTGCCGTAATAGTTATTATAAGCGTTATTATTGCCGTAATAGCTTCCGTTATCGCCGCTTCCGTAGTAAGTGTTATTTCCTGCAGAGGAATTATTACTGCCGTAGTAGCTGCCACTGCCGTTATTACCGTAATAGGAACTGTTGCCGGAATTTGAACTTCCGCTGCCATAGTAATTATTCCCGTTATAGTTCGAGCCTGCATTCGAATTATTCGAATAGCCGTTACCATAGCTGCCTGCTGAACCGGCCGTGTTGTTATTGTAACTCCTTCCCGCATCATGGAAATCGTTTCTGTTGGCATTTTTTCTTCCGTAATAGGTGTTGCCGTTTCGACGTTCGTCACTGTTAAAGGAATTATTCCATTTATCGTAATAGCTGCTGTCGGCGGATTTATTCGACGAGTAGTTGCGGTCATCTCTTGCTGTGGTGGAATTCTCATGGGTACTGTAGTAATTACCGCTGTAATCACCGCTTCGCTCGCGCATAATCTGCTCATATGCAGCCTGAATATCCTTAAATCGTTCCTCCGCATACTCACGGTTCGGATTGTCCTGATTATTATCCGGATGAAACTGCTTACTGAGTCTTCTGTATTCTTTTTTCAATTCCTGGTCACTGACATTTTTGTTAATTCCCAGAACTTCATAAGGATCTACCATATTAATAACCATGCCTTCCCATCTGTACCGCATACTTTCATGCGAATACAAGGTATTCACATTCTGCAGGCACAAATTTGCGTGTAAAAACTAAATTTCACACTACCGCTTTAAATACCGTATCATCCGATTGCTTCCTTTTCGCGCTTGGGTACACGCTTAAGATCAAAGCCGGTCCATATTCCGGAATAGAGAATATTCTGAAGTATTTCAACATTTTCAACAATCGGAAGCATTTCGTAATTTCTGGTACACTCTGCGACCATAAGGGTAAGAAGCTGATGAACCTTTTCCGGCTCAGCACCGAATTCCTTCAATGCATTATATCGTCCCTTTTTCTCATCTTCCTCGTAGTCACAATATGAATCAAGTATATAAATGAATTTTCCAAGGTAAAAACCGGTATTTTCCAGATACTGCTTCCACTCATCCTTTTTATATAAGAAAAGCTCGGCCATCAGTCTGCCGAAGCAGCCGCTTACCTGGTCTATATCATAGCAGCCGCCATTTTCTAAGCTTGTCTGCTCATCTAAAAGCTCTTTAATCTTCTTACACTTTTCGGGATACTTTTCCTGAACCTTCATGGCTCTTTTTTTAAGTGCATTTGCAAACATCTTCTGCTTTCTGCTTTTCTCATCGTTCCAATCGTCCATGCACTTATAATAAGTGAGAAGAACATTCATTTCAGCAGCATACTTTGTAAATTCATTACGCAGTGTAGGATGCTTTTTTAAGGGATGAACTATACACTTACACTCTGAAACCTCTGTTTCGGTCTCATAAAGTCCGTCAAGAAGAATAGCCAGAAAGGTCAGGTCATAATTCAGCGTAATCTGACCTCTTGCTCCGAATTCTTCCTTTAAATCACGGCAAAGACCGCAGTAATAGGCCCTGTATATATCAAAGTCCTTAAAACGCATCTCGCCTTTATTAATTACAACATATCCAAACATATCTCAGTCAAGCCTTCCAATAGTTAAGATTAAATGTAAAGCATCAGTCCGGCATTTCTGATAAAGCCTGACTTAAAGAAGCCGTATCGCAGAATGCAGACACGCTTTCTGATGGGTCCGTAGCTGCCAAGCCTGATAAAATTCTTAAGAACCCTGCGCTTACCCTTCCTCATTTCGCTTCCGTAGCAGCGATAAAAGGCAAGAGCCTGTCTTCTGGTGCTTTCAAGTCTCTTACTGATATTCTGCATTTCATCAACACGTCTTCTTACATACTCCATGAAGGAAGTCTGACCCACCTGATTATTCTGATGCTGACGATACATAATCGTCGGAACATCGAGATATCTGATGTGGCCGAATGCAGCACAGATAATTGCCATCCACCAGTCATGGTAACGTACATAATCGTACTCAGCAGCAGGATTTATATTTTCACCCTCAGTCACAGGATTTTCGTCCATGGGGAAGGTTTTTCTCAGTAAATCCGCAGCTGCCTGATTTACCATGGTTGTACAGCCTATGCACTTGTTCTCCATAAGAATATGCGCCAGATTCTTCTTTTTCGGCTTCATATGATTCGTCTTAAAGAAGGATTTGTCGGTAAATTTCAGATTCTCATCAACCAGAACAGCATCGGTAAATACCAGGGCAGGCTTATGTCTGCCGTAACGATGCTCTGTTTTACGCATTTTCTTTGTGGTAAGTGCAATCTTATCCATCAGCCAGAAATCGTCCTGATCCGCGAACATATAGTACTCGTAGCGACGATTTTTGCCTGACGGCAAATGAGGCTTTCTGTAAAAGGTAACCGCAGTTTTTTTCAGCGAAATCGCGGTATCGACAATACGCTTCGTGAGCTTCTTGGGTACGCGTTTTACATAACTGTTTACAATTTTCAGCTTATCATTATGGATGTTTTTCTCGGAAACACGGCTCAGATTGTAAAGAAAGCTCTTCGTCGAGCCCATGTTTTCGTGATTTTTGAAGGCATATATTTTATGCTTGTGTTCTTTTGCATAATTATTTGCAATTTCAAAAGACGAGTCTGTTGAACAGTCATCAAAAATAAAAAGCCGCCAGTTATCCACCGTTGAATTCAGAATTGAATCAATCTGTGCAGCCAGATATTCCTCACCGTTATATACAGACATTATTATATTAACATTAATCATATCAGTCTCCAAACCCTCTTTATGCAAAATAGGCGTATGTAATTCCCCTTATTTTCCAAAAAACTTTCCGCAAAGGAAGCCCATATATCTTACACCGCAGTAAAATACAAAATGAATGGCCTCGAATACATTGCCGTTCTCAGAGATATAGCCAAGGCCTTCCTTAACATAGTTAAGTCCCTCGCCCTCTGATTTAAGCTTCTTAAAGACCTCCGGATGCTGCTTCTGTGACTTTGCAATCTCAAAATTGCGCCAAAACTGCTCCCTGAAGCTTAGATTGTGCGAATGATACACAAGCGCATCCGCCGCATATTTTACGGCATAATCATTACTGAGAGCCTTATAGGCATAAAGCATATCCTCGTTAAAATCTACATTTCTCTCGAAACCGCCAAGCTTATCAAATATTTTCATATCATACATGGCGCAGACATCCGAACAGAATATTGATTTAACGCTTCCGCTCTTTAAGTCCTCCGCGGTCTTTACGCGTGACCACACGGGATAATTAAATATTCTTGAAAACTGCTCGCAAAGCATGGCATTCTTATTGGCCAGCTGACGGCCGAATGCTACCGCGAGCTGAATTCCGTTTTCCTTTTCTTCTTCAAAAGCATTTACAAGATTTTTAATAAGCTGCCTGTCCTTTGGCACCGCATCCTGCGTCATAAATAACAGATAATCCGCGTCACACTGCTCCGCAGCCTGTTGTCTGGTTCCGCCGTGATTAAATTCTTCCGGCAATAAAGTTTTTATAACAATGGTTTTCCCGCATAATTCAGCACTGTTTTTTAAATCCTTTTTGAGCTCCTCTAATCCGTATTTTTCCGTTACGGTCAGATATAAATAAATCTTTTCGGGCTTCATAGTCTGTCCGAAGAGTCTCTTAAGTGCGGTAAAAAGCTTTTTATCCGGCTGATATACGGGTATTGCAACATTTACTCTCATATTTTTAATCAATCTTCCTCAAAAATACCGAAACGGACCACGGATTGTTCGAGCTCATCCGCGGCCCGTAAATCTTAAAGTTTTATTATAATTAATTACATATCCTCGTTAAGGAAGGTTCCCTCAGGGAAATCAAAATCATCATCTGCAGCATCATCTGCAGCGGCTGCTTCATCTGCAGGCTCACTGTATGAAGGAGCGGGACTGAAGCTCTCCTTTACGGGCTCCTCCTCAGGAATACCGTCGGGATTGTCAATTGCTTCCTGAAGCTCTTCCTGATTCTGCTGAAGTGTTGCAAGATTATCACGAAGTGAATTAATCAGTCTGTCAGAATTGTCCTTTGCCTCTCTGTATGCATCTGAAAGAACCTTGCCTACTGTAGTAAGAACATCATTTGTATATCCGAGTGCACCGTCTCTTACCTGCTTTGAATAATTATCCGCATCAGCCATAATCTTCTCTGCCTGATCCTTGGCACCCTGAATCATGGTGTTGGCCTGTGCGAAGGCCTTCTGCATGATTTCGTTCTCCTCAACAAGCTGCTGGGCATGCTCCATGGCATCAGCCTCAATCTGGGCAGCCTTCTCTTCAGCCTCCTTGATAATATCACCCGCATCGCTGTTTGCCTTTGCAATGATAGCCTCACGCTGACCGATAATCTTCTGGCAACGCTTTACCTCATCAGGTGTACGAAGACGAAGCTCATCAAGCATCTCGTAAAGCTCATCCTTCTGTACAATTACCTTTGACTGTGAAAGGGGTGAAAGCTTGCAGCCCTCAATATATGCGTAAATTTCCTCAACTATCTGCTCAATTCTTGTCTGTGCCATTATGTGCCTCCTTATTTGTTTGCGATTCTGCTCTTATATTTTTCGAAAATGTCGTCGATAATCTCTGCCGGTACAAAGCTGCTGATGTCTCCGCCGTATGTTGTAACTTCCTTTACGATGCTGGAGCTGACATAGGAATACTCAACGCTCGTGGTGAAGAATATTGTGTCAATATCAGGATTCAGCTTATGATTTATCTGTGCAATCTGAAGCTCATACTCAAAGTCCGTAATGGCTCTTAAGCCTCGAACTATGGTTGCCGCACCAATCTGTCTGCCGAAATCCACGGTAAGTCCGTCAAAACAATCTACAACAACATTGGGAATATCTGCCGTTACCTTTCTGATAAGCTCCATTCGTTCCTCAACAGTGAACCAGGGACGCTTCGCCTGATTCGGCAATACACCGATTACCAGCTTATCTACTACCCTTGCAGACCTCTTAATAATATCAAGATGACCTAGTGTTACGGGATCAAAGGTTCCCGGATAAAGTCCTATTTTCATGACCTTATAACCATTCTCCTTCCAATATATGTGAATTATCTGTTCACATTATTATCTATTATATAATTATAAGTATTTTTTATTTGTATGCAATAAAAATATGCTTATTTGAGCCATATTTTTTTTCACGGGTAATCGTAAAGCAGCTGTCCTCAATATAAGAGAAATCAGTATCGGCAGAAGCCTCTACGATAATCATTCCGTCTTCCTTAAGAATACGTGTCTTTTCAAGCTGCTCAAGCACCTTTTTTTCATGCTCCATATTATAGGGCGGGTCCATGAAAATGATATCAAAGCGCTTTCCCTGATTGTAAAGCACCGGAATTGCCATGACCGCATCTCTGAACAAAAGCTCTGCATTCTCCTCAAGCCTTGTGCTTTTCAGATTCTTCTCAATGCAGTCCTTTGACTCGCGGCTGTTTTCCACAAATACACATTTTGCGGCGCCGCGGCTGAGTGCTTCTATTCCAATGGCACCCGAACCCGCAAAGAGGTCCAAAAACTCACATTCAAACAGATATGGATTTATTATATTAAAAAGTGTTTCCTTTATTCTGTCCGTGGTCGGTCTTACCGCCAGTCCCTTTGGTGTGACAAGCAGAAGTCTTCCGGCCTTTCCTGAAATTACTCGCATTCTTCCTCCTAATGCAATGAATCTAACAACTTTTCAAACCTTATCACCTATCATTGTTCCGAGCTTATCGATATTTACAGGGCAGCTGTAGAGATTGCCCTGAATCAGCTTACAGCCCGTATTCTCGATAAACTGCCTTTGTTCCTCATTTTCAACGCCCTCGGTTACTACCTTAAGTCCGAGCTTTCCCGCCATCTCAACAACACATGAAATAATAATCTTGTTGTTTGGCTCCAGATTGCTTCTGAGAAATGCACGGTCAATTTTAATACCGTCAATCTTGAAGCTTGTAAGAATATTGAGTGAGGAATAACCGTTACCGAAATTATCAATATATACCGAATAGCCTCTTTCATGAAGCTGGTCGATAAATACCGTCACATTATCATACATTTTTACAAATACACGCTCATCCATTTCAAATGATATAAGCTCGGGAGGAATTTGGTATTTTTCCTGAATCGAGTCAATGTATTCAAGCAGCCTGTTCTCGTAAAAATGAACTATATTTACATTAAGCGCAACCGGGACCACATTCTGACCGTTGTCAAGACGATTACGGATGCTTTTGAATACATCATCGTAAACAAAGTAGTCCACCTTGATTATACAGCCGTCCTTTTCAAAAATCGGAACAAAATCCGCAGGCATAAGCTTATAAAAATTCTCTCTGCGCCAGCGTACCACTGCCTCGCAGCTCACCACCTCGAGGGTATCGGTGGTAGTAAGCGGCTGATATTCCACGAAGAACTCTCCGTTCTCGATGCCTTTAGACATGGTCGAAATATAATCCGCGTCCTGCTTAATCTTATAGGACATCATGGGCTCATAAAGCAGGCAGGTATGACCCGAGCGAACCTTTTCCTTTTTTGCAAATTTTCTGGCAAGATTTGCATTTGAAATTGCCTGTTCTATATTCTCATTATCGGAACGGATGATGTGAATACCGAGATTAATGGTAAGATTACAGTCAAAATAGCGCTCCGCAAGCTTTCTTTCCTCTTCCTCGGCAAAGCCCTCAACCGCCAGACGAATTCTGGTCTTCGTAATGAGTTTATCGCATTTTCCCAGAATCAGGAAATTATCACTGTGGGAACGACAGCAGGAAATCAGCCACTTCGAATGTCTGTAAATATCCTTCGCTATCATCTCAAGACAGTAATTACCCTCCTGATGACCGTATTTTTCATTAACATATTTAAAATTCGAAAAATCGATACTGAGAATTACCAGCTGACAATTATCGAGCTGGCTTAAATTGCTTTCGATTTCCTTGCAGAAATACTCGTACTTGGGCAGTCTTGTTGTCCTGTCATAAAGCTCGGTAAGTACGTCCGATGAGGTATCAGATATTTCACGAATCTTAAAAAGATACTTTACAAGAATTGTTCCAAACTGCTTAATAAGAGCAATTTCATTCTCACTCCACTCACGTCCGCTACGGCTGTCTACGCATTCAACACAGCCCGCAAAAACCTCATAACGGTAAATGGGCACCTGAATAATGGAGCCTGCCACCTCGGGACGAATAATTCTTACAGGGCATTCCTCTCCCCTATCTTTGTCCCAGGTCCAGATGTGGGCTTCATTCTCATAGCTTTTTATCCATTCATCCCAGGGACCCGAATATACATATCGCGACTCGCAGTTGATAAGCTCCTTAACATTGTCAGCTGACCATTCGTAGGTACATTTTACGATATGCTCATCAGGTGAAACCTCTTTAATTGTAATATAATACAGCCCCAGGTTCGTGCCCAGCTCCGCAAGAATATGCTCTATGGATTCGTTAACGGGCATATTGTCGTTAACGATTTTCGAAACACGCTCTATAAGCTGATAATCCGAATTACGGATTTCTTCCATATGTCACCTCTAATACTAAAGCTTCCCTAATCAATTATTTATTAACCTTTATAATAAAGGTTTTGCTGCTGACATCCGCTGAATTGAAATCTGCAGGATAAATAACCTGTCCGAGCGATAAGAGCTTGCCGTAGTCCATGGCCTCGAACTTCTCACGCTCACAGTCACCTATATAAATGTATTCAATATTGTACTTCTCAATCAGGCCTCTTGTTACGCCCATATCCTCGGAAAGGAAAAGCTTTTCAACATCTTCCTCTCTCTCCTCGATAATCTTCGGAACACCGCCCGAGGCATCCGAACGCCAGAGCCATTCGTGAGTACGCCAGCCGAGTACGGTAGGAAGACCTGTTCGACCGGAAATACGGTTATAGAGCGTATAGCTGAGTCCGTTTGCTTCAAGGATTACCGGACGCCCCTCGATATTATCTTCTATCCACTGTGCGGCCTTATAATCCGCATAGTTTTCCGACTTAAGGAACTCTCCCGAATCAAGTCCCTCATAAAGGTCCGAGGGCTTGAAAATCACAAACCACATAATCATCGAAGAGCAAAGAACAACCAGACATCCCACCGAAGAAACAGTGAGTCCGACAAAGCTCTTCTTTTTTGTAAGAAGCAGATATCCGTATGAAAATACTCCGATAAGGATGATTATCGCCATTATCAGGAACATAATACCCATGAAGCCTTCATTGGCCGAAAGCTCTTCACCGAAGGTATTTCCGATTGAATAATCACCGAACCATGCCTTTGTCGAATTTCCGAAGTATCCTGTGGTCCAAATAAGAAAAATACCTGTCACAAGAGCAAATACTCTGGTTCTCTTCTCTTTGAAAAGCAGAAATTTTGTAACAACATAGGCCATAACCATACCGAACATGATAAATGCCTGATAGGTCAACTTAAACATTGTATTTGCACGCTTGTAGTCACCCGAATAAATATCCTTAATGTAAATAATTTCAGGCAAAATAACCAGTCCGATGGCACATAAGCCGAGTGTGATCATAAAAAGATCCGAACTGTCCATATTTGCAATGAATTTAAAAAGTCCGTTTTTCTTTGCAAAGCTGTTGCCTTCATCGGTAAATACAGCTGCTTCCTTCTGTTCCTTTATAAGATTTGCAAGAAATACCAGTACAATTATTACAGGCAGACCCCAGAGAATAAAGAGCTGGAACAAGGGGGTATGCTGGTCGCAAAGACGTACCGAATTTGAAATCTGGTCAAAGCTCAGTGTAAAGGGCAGACAGACAATAGTGGAAACTGCCAGAACTATTACCGCATGTAAAAACGTAAGCTTAACGGTTGCCTTCGAAAAATTATGCAGAATGCAGTTAATAAAGAGAATAATCGCACCCGACACAACGAAATATATCGGATAATCCCAGAAGTTCGTGGTATGGAAAAGTCCGATGAAGAATCCGATTACAATTACCGAAGGGTCTAAAATCTCACTGAGTGAAAGTCCCCAGAAGCTCTTACCGCTGCCGCTGTAAAACTGTGCCGAATTCTTTGCATTGTTTATCGCTTCTCTCTTATTCAGTATAAAGCCGAGAAGCACCGCAAGCACGCAAAGCACAAATATAATATTAATTACGTGAGCATGAAGGTCTCCGAGCACAAAGGAATAAAGCGGGAATTCATGAATAGTTTTATCCGTTGTCTCAGGGAAATATCCGATGTATCTGGTGGCATTGGGGAACCAGTAATTGTCAAATGCCACACCTGCATCCTCAGCCAGCCTGTCAAGTCCGAGTATTGTTCTTGCCACGGGAACCATGTCGTTAAATATCGGATAATGCATATTTCCCGCAAAGGAAACGGTCACACCTGCCGCTCCGCCGGCAAGATAAGGGAAAATTCGTCTTCTTAACTCATATTTTCCTGCTTCGAATTTTTCCGCAAAGGCCTCTGCGGCTGTAGCCACTATTGAACAGGGCATTGAAAAGCTGAAGGCGGCAATGAGCATCAGCATCAGGTTGTAGCCGTAGCCTACCGTAGTGCCGGCAAGCTTTGTAATATATGTAGCCATAAACTGGCCGACATAATAATAGTTTATCGGATTACCCGAAAGCCAGATATCCTCAGCCGGCATATAATCCGATCTGTAAAGGGCCTGCATAAAGCCGAAATCCATAAGCTTTTCGGTATTTCCGTAAGCTTCGGGCTTGAAGCCCTTTAAATACATCCAGAAAATAAATACCGCAAAAAATATGATCTCAGCCAGCAGAATGGCCGTAACTGTTTTATCGGTGTCGGTAAATAGTCTGATTTTCTCCTTATGCCTGCGCTCATAGAAAATATAAAGCGCCAGATTTGCCAAAAAGCAGATAATCAGGCATATCCAGCAGGATGCTTCGGTAAATTTCACAAGCTTTATCGAAGCCAGAAACCAGCTTAACCAGCCGCTTACAGCTATAGCCATAACCTTGGAAACTATCCAGCCCGAATCTCTGAATCTGCCCATAAGAAGCATCGACAGCGGCATAAAAGCCACACCGCCGGCAAATACCACAAGATACCATTTAAAGAACACACCGAATTCCTCACCGAAAAGCGCATAGGCGGTCAGTGCAAGAAATATCAGTGAAACAATCAGAACACTATATTTTATAACATTGTCTGCAGTAAGGATAAAATTCCTTTCGGCCTCTTTCCTCTTTGCATTCTCCGCACGAGAGCTGTTAGACATAATTTATTCCTCTATCTGTTTTAATGATTTATTAATCTGTCTGAAATCCTTCCAGGCCTGCTTACCGATTTTGAAGATTTTCTTCATGTTAATGGAATTAACTCCGCCCTGTCTGGGTCTGAAGGTAATCGGCATGTACTGAACCTTCTGCTTGCGCTTTGCGTAAATTACAGAAAGAATAACATTTGAAAGATTAAAGTTCTCGGGAACATATTTGAGATTATCCTTAAGAACCTTAGCCTCCATAAGTCTGAAGGGCGTATTTGCATCGGTAACCTTTACATGGAAACAGATTCTGCATACAAGCTTTAAGGTCTTTGTAACGAATTTTCTCGAAAAGCCGTCCTGTCTGCCCGCTCTGTGTCCGATTACCATATCGAACTGCTCCCTCTTTTCCCAGAAGGGCCAGAATTCCTCCACAAGGGTCTGCCCGTCGGAATCTGTCTGGAATACATAATCAGCACCGTTTTCCAGAGCAAAATTGTATCCATAAAGCACTGTGGCTCCGTGTCCGCCGTTAGGCTTTGTTACAGGTAAAAGCGCCGGCTTTTCCTTTGCCATTTCCTGTAAAATACTGTAGGTGGAATCCTTACTACCGTCATCTATAATAACCAGCTTTGAATCGTTGCCGATTTTATCCACTACGGGATACCAGTCATTTACAACATCCTTGATGTTCTCTTCCTCGTTGTAGGCGGGAATTACAATATAAAGTTTATCCATCTCTTCTCCCTTCGCATCAGCGCATCAAAAGCTTTTCTGACGCATCATAAATTGAAATCTGGTCATAGCCTTCCCCGTCGCTATATACCTTTTTATAACATAAATCAAATATCCACTCGCAAAGCTCATATTCCTCCGCCCCGCGGTTTCTTTCATCAACAACTATATATTTTACCCCTGTTTCGTCCACCATATCATATAACAAATCAGGGTCGCTGCAGGAATAAATATTGTGAACAAGGTAGCCTCTTGCATCCGTATCATAGCCCGCAGACCATGTAAAATATTCCCAGCCGTAGTAAATCATGGCTCCGGAAAGCAGGATTTTGCTGCCGTAGCCTCCAGGTGTCAGGTAATAATTTCCGGTAAGGAAAATATCATGAGCATCCGTATTCTCCCATATCCATTCGGTAAGAGGGTCCTCATTATCAAATTTAAAGGCCGACTCGTCATTGTTTTTCTTAATGACAATCTCCGTTTCGTATACACCGCTTAAGGTCAGGCAGGCGATAATAATTACGGTCACTGCCTTCACCATAAGAGACTTTATTCTCCAGAGTCTGACAACCAGCTCCGCCGCAAATATATCAAGAAACATAATTGCCATCATAATATATTTATGATTTACGGCAATATCGGGCGTAAGCGAAACATAAAACGAGAACAGAATCGGAATCGAGAAGCATATCATTAAATATCTCTTAACACCCTTAACAATAACAAATTCAGCGATAAGCACAAGAGATACTATACCCATCATTTTCCAGATAAAATCTATGCTCGAAAACAGGGTTCTCGGTTCGCTCAAAAATCCGTAGAAAAACTGCGGCTCAAACAGACTGCCATCGATAAAGGTCTTGCTCTGAAGCATACTGAGCCCGCCCGCAATGGCTGCCGTAATCACAAATTCCAGTCTTTGGTCACTTCCTGCGGCAATAAAGAAAAGAATCATTACCGTTCCGATAAGCACCGCACCGTTAAAGAAGCCTATTCCTCCCAGAATAAGTCCGGCAAAAATACAGGTTCTTAAATCCTTAACGGCCCAGCCCTCACGCGCCAAAAGCGAATTCATAAAGAAGCTCTTTACAGAAGCCTCACCCTTCAGGCGTTCTGCCATCTTATAAAGAGGCGGAAGCATCAGCATGATTACAAGTATCATTACCGTAAGGCTGAAGGCCAGATGACGCTGGTTGCAGTAAACATTCAGATTCCATAAGCCCCAGTCCTCGTGATTAGTGGCACCTATAAATTCCGTGTTCTCGGCAAGGGTCTTCAGAATGTGACCGTTATCGATATTTTTTATATATTCAAAAAGAGCCCATGAGCTTCTGAAGGTGAAAAACGCCCAGGTAAGCTTTCCTATGAGCTTGCTTCCGGTAAGCTTCACCGCAAATGCATAAAGCATCATATATGCGGATATAAGGCTCAAAATACTCGGAATATTAAAGGCCAGATCAAGTCTTAATCCCAAAAACTCCAGATTTCCGCACAAAAACTGGAACATAAAATGATACTTTACATCCTGCCCCGCAAAAAAAGAGTACCAGGTAGGATAATTTGAACCGTGCGAAAATGACCTTATCATACTCAGATGCGTGCTGAAATCGCTGAAAACGGACAGACCTACATAAAGCTGCCCATCCTTATTGCTCAGAGTTCTGAACATAAGCACACAGATAAGTACACAGATCAAAGCAAGTATTATAAGCTCCGATAGCGTAAGCTTTTTAATATCCGCCAAAAACCTTCTCTGTCTCTTTTTTAACAGCAGAAAAAGCGAAATTACAATGTATACTGCCGCTGCGGACATTACTATCGTATTCGCTATCATCAGATTATTATCGTTTTTATTAAATAAACAGGCCAGAATATATACAGGCCATGTCATCGCAAGTGTACCCGAACAATACCAGGCCGGAATCAGAACAAAGAGCTTTGAAAGCGATATCTGCCTGCCCGTAAAGGTTTTTTCACTTATTAACGAAAGCTTCGGAAGCTGTGTCTCAATCAGACAAAAGCCTGTCGCAAAGCTCAAAAGTATATAAAGAACTGCTAACAAAATAAAATCCCCTAAAAATAGACATATATAGTTTATTATATCACAATGGGTAATTATAGCAAGATATTTGTTATTCGCCAGATTGGCGCACAGGTGTATATTATCCCCGGCTCAGGCTCAGATTTCATTTTCATGACAGTAATCCTTGGCAAGGGCTAAAAGCGCCGCATCGCTATAAATATCTGCCAGCTTCCAGGAAAGCTCTCCTGCCTGACGAACACCGAACAAATCTCCCGGACCGCGCAGCTTCAAATCCTCTTCCGCCACCTTGAATCCGTTATTATTGTCACGAAGGATTCCCAGACGCTCATCAATCTCCTTGCCTGATTTGCCTTTAACAAATATACAGTAGGACTGCCATTTGCCTCGTCCGACACGGCCTCGCAGCTGATGAAGCTGTGCAAGACCGAAGCGCTCGGAATTTTCTATAAGCATTACGGTAGCGTTTTTAACATTTACGCCAACCTCGACTACGGTTGTACTTACCAGAATATCTGTTTTACCGGATGCAAAACGCTCCATCACTTCATTTTTTGCCGAAGGCGTCATTTTTCCGTGAAGGTATTCGACAACTATTCTTCTGTTTACCTTAAGCTTTGAATCCATCTCTTCAATCGTATCAAGAGTCTCCGATAAGGTCTCTGAATAATCTATGACATTTTCTCCGTCCATCATTTCACTTTCCTCGACCATGGGACATATGCAGTAGGCCTGATGACCTGCCGCCACCTCTTTTCGAAGGAAATTGACCGCCGTCATTCTTGATGCGGAATCAATTATGCAGTTTTTAATGGGTAATCGTTCCGCAGGCATCTCATCAATGACCGACAGATCCATATCCCCATATAAAATCAGACTGAGCGAACGCGGAATGGGGGTTGCGCTCATGCAGAGAATATGCGGCTTTAAGCCCTTGTTCTTAAGGCACTCGCGCTGCTTTACACCAAATCTGTGCTGTTCATCGATTACCGCAAGTCCCAAAGCGGCAAATTCCAGCTTATCCTGAATTAATGCATGCGTACCGATGATTATATCGCATTCTCCCGCCTTTATTTCCGCATAGGCCTTCTTCTTTTCTGAAGCGGTCATTGAACCCACCAAAAGCCTGCAGCGGATATTATAGGATGCAAGTCTTTCACAGAATTCATTGTAGTGCTGCGTGGCAAGCACCTCGGTCGGTACCATAAGTGCGGCCTGATAGCCTGCTCTGACCGCTGCCAGCATGGCGAGCATAGCCATAATGGTTTTTCCTGAGCCTACATCTCCTTCAATCATCCTGCACATAAGCTTCTCTGACGACATATCCCTTTTAACATCCTCAAAAACCTTAAGCTGGGCTCCGGTAAGCTTAAACGGAAGCTCCAAAAGCAGTCTGTCACAATCAGTATAGTCCGTAACGGGATAGCCGTTTTTCTCCTCGCTTCGTCCCTCTTTAAGGGCATGAAGCGCCGTGAAAAACTCCACAAACTCATCAAATACAAGGCGGCGTCTGGCTAAAAGTGCATCCTCCATGGAATCCGGGAAATGGATACTCTGCAGAGCATCCTCATATTTCATCAGATTATTTTCCTTACGGAATTTCGCAGGTAAAGTCTCCTCAAAATCAACATTTTCAAGAACGGTCCTTGCCGCCTTCAGAATGAAATTATGAGTAAGTCCCTTTGTGAGATCGTAACGCGGCTGAAGACTTGCCATCAGGCTTCTGTATTCATCCCTTCCGTAAAGCTTTGGCTGCTGAATAAAATACTCAGCCCCGTCAGACTTTACCGTACCTCGGAAAAGATAGCGGGTACCCGGCTTCAAAAGCTTTGTCATATAAGGCTGATTAAACCATTTAAGCTTAATTGCTCCGCTGGGGTCCGAACAAAAGCAGGTAACCAGATGCTTTCTGCCTGCCTTCGCAGTCAGCCTCGATATCATACCTTCGATAGTGATTGTTTCACCCTCTTTGGCATCATCTATTCTCTCAGGCATCGAAAAAACCTCATAGTCCCTTGGAAAATGGGTAATGAGGTCATGTACTGTATTTATATCAAGCTTTTCAAGGAGCTTGGCGCTCTTCTCGCCTACTCCCTTTATATTTTTCACACTATCGCCAAGAAGCATAATCAGATAATTCCTTCATCCTTCAGAATATGGTAAACCCTGCATATAGGGAAGCCGACAATATTATAATAATCACCCTCAATACCGCTGACAAAGGGTGCAAACAGTCCCTGAAGCGCATACGCGCCTGCCTTATCCATGGGTTCTCCGCTTTCAACGTATGCCCAGATCTCTTCATCAGTCATCGGAACCACATTTACCGATGAGCTTACGGTAAAGCTGTGATTTTGACCGTTTTCAATCATAATGCAGACACCGGTATGAACCTGATGTGTATCTCCGGCGTAGCTTTTTATCATTTCAAAGGCCTCCTCCTTTGAATGAGGCTTTCCCATGACACGACCCTTATGCGCTACGATTGTGTCCGAACCGATAACTACGAGTGAACCATTATTATCCGAAGCGGTTCTTTCATTTATCAGCTTTTTGTATACATCTCCCGCCTTTAGTATTGCCAGCTCCTTAACTATTTGTGCAGGCTCAGTCGCAGTGTATACTTCCTCACAGTCGCTCGGAATTACTTCAAACTGAACCCCAAGCTTTGAAAGGATTTCTTTTCGCCTCGGAGACGCCGAAGCAAGTACAATTCTATAATTCATTCTATTGCCTTTCCGATAATTTATAGATCACAGAGCTTTTATGCGTTTATAAGCTCCATAATGGCCTTTCTTGAGCCCTTGCAGCTGCCCTGAATCATTCTGTTTTTTCCGCCGCCCTTTGCCTCAAAGCATTCCTTAAGTCTGTTTAAAAGCTCGGGACAGTTTTTGCTTCTGCTGCTGACTATAAAGCTGTAGCCCTGATTATCGCTTCCGATAAAGCAACCGCAGTAGCCGTCCGATTTCTCCACCATATTGTTTACCGCATCGCGGGCAACCGATGTGTCCGCATTTTCAATAAAGATTACAGGATTGGGATTCTGCACGGCAGTTCTTACAAGGCTGTCAAGATAATCACCCTGAAGCTCCGTGTAGGAATACTTCAGGTCACGATAATCCTTACTCAGCTTCTCTACCGCAGGGGCAATCTCCTCAGCCTTTGCCGAAAGAAGGTGCGATACCGCCCTGCAGGACTTAAGACGCTCATTATAATCACTGAGCGCACGCCAGCCGCATTTTATCATCATTCGTGTTCCGCCCTTGAAATGCTCCGACGAAATAATCTTAATCATACCGATTTCTCCGGTAGTTTTGACATGCGGTGCACAGCAGGCGCAGACATCATAGCCCGGAAACTCTACAATACGGACATCCCCGTCTATTTCCTTTTTACTTCTGTAATTAATTTTCTTAAGCTCTTCTTTTGAGGGAACATAGATTTTCGATTCGAAATTTTCAAGCACCGCACGATTTACGGTTTTTTCGATAAAAATCAGTTCATCCTCAGTAAAGAAGCCGTTAAAATCAAGTGTAACATCCACATCTCCGAGATGAAAGCCAGTGTTATTAAAGCCAAAATATCTGTAAACCGTACCCGAAACCAGATGCTCACCCGAATGCTGCTGCATCTTGTCGAATCGCTCGTCCCAGTCAATTAAGCCGTGCGCACGCGCAATTACGGGTCTGCCTTCACTCTCCACATAATGATGAATCACTCCGTCCTTCAGCGCCACATAAATAACCCTGTAAAAATTTTCGCTGTTTACATCAAAAATACTTCCGTGGTCACAGTCCTGTCCGCCCTCTTCCGGGAAAAAGCAGCTTCTGTTTAATACAATATCCCATACAGGCTTTCCGTTCAGTTCGACAGGCTCTATTGAAACAACATCGGCCAGAAACTCAGTGAGGTATGAATCCTTGTTATATAATAATTCCATATTTTTTCTATGCCTTTCTATAAACTTTTTCCGATACAAAAGGTTACGATTAACTAAATTAATACTTTATTTTTATGCTTTAAAGTGCTATAGTATTATTGTATGACAATACAAGGGATTTTCATACTTTTACTATAATTATGCGGAGGAAAACAAAGCAATGCCCATTACAGACATACTTGATAAAAACTGTGAGCTCTACGGAAACGAGACAGCTCTTATCGAAATTAATCCCGAAGTAACAGACAACCGTCGTGTTACCTGGAAGGAATATAATCTTATCGAAGCAAATCCGACAACCCATTACCGTCGCGAGATTACCTGGAATATATTTAACGAGAAGGCAAACCGTTTTGCCAATCTGCTTCTCGAGCGCGGCATCAAAAAGGACGACAAGGTTGCCATTCTTCTGATGAACAGTATCGAGTGGCTGCCCATTTACTTCGGTATTCTTAAAACCGGTGCTATCGCAGTTCCGCTTAACTTCCGTTATGCTTCCGACGAGATTAAATATTGTCTCGATCTTGCAGAGGCAGATATTCTCGTATTCGGCCCCGAATTCATCGGCCGCGTGGAAGAAATCGCCGATGTTATCAGTCAGAAGCGTCTTCTCTTCTTCGTCGGACAGAATTGTCCTTCCTTTGCAGAAGATTATAACACTTTGACGGCAAATTGTTCAAGTTCATTTACAAAAATACCTTTAACGGATGACGATAATGCAGCTATTTATTTCTCATCCGGTACAACAGGCTTCCCCAAGGCTATTCTTCATAAGCACAGAAGCCTTATGCACAGCTGTGCGGTTGAACAGAATCACCACGGCCAGACCCATGATGATGTATTCCTCTGCATCCCGCCCCTCTATCATACAGGCGCCAAGATGCACTGGTTCGGAAGCTTCCTCGTTGGTGCAAAGTCGGTACTCCTCAAGGGTACAAAGCCTCAGACAATCATCAAGGCCGTATCACAGGAAAAATGTACCATCGTATGGCTGCTTGTTCCGTGGGCACAGGATATCCTGGATGCAATCGACAGAGGCGACATAAAGCTTGAGGATTACGAGCTCGCCCAGTGGAGACTCATGCATATCGGCGCTCAGCCCGTTCCCCAGAGTCTTATCAACCGCTGGCTGAAGATTTTCCCTCATCACGACTACGATACAAACTACGGTCTTTCAGAATCCATCGGACCCGGTGCCGTTCATCTCGGCGTGGGCAATACACATAAGGTTGGTGCAATCGGTATCGCAGGCTACGGCTGGGAGATTAAGATTGTTGATGAAAAGCATCAGACCGTTAAGCGCGGCGATGTAGGTGAGCTTGCTCTTAAGGGACCCGGTGTTATGACCTGCTACTATAATGATCCCAAGTCTACCGCAGAGGTACTTGATTCCGAGGGCTGGCTTTATACAGGCGATATGGCTATGGAGGATGAGGACGGCTTTATTTTCCTTGTTGACCGTAAGAAGGATGTCGTAATCAGCGGTGGTGAAAATATCTACCCCGTTCAGATTGAGGACTTCATCAGAACACATGAGGCTGTTAAGGATGTCGCAGTTATCGGTATTCCCGACAAGCGTCTCGGCGAGACCACTCTTGCTGCCATTGAGGTCAAGGAAGGCTTTACTCTTACAGAAGAAGAGGTTAATGAGTTCTGTCTCAAGCTTCCCCGTTATAAGAGACCTCACCGTATCGTATTTATGGACATTCCCAGAAATCCTACAGGAAAAATTGAGAAGCCGAAGCTTCGTAAGCTTTTCCACGGCGACAGCCTCGTAGATGCACAGAATAAGGCATAAAGACTAAATAAATAATAAAGCTGCCTAATACTATATTTGATTAATTTATCAAATATGTAAGGGCAGCTTTTTTTAAATGTTTTTTAAATGTTTTTTAAATGTTTTTTTTACTTCTTTTTACAAACGCTTTTTTTACAAATAATTTTTACAAATAATTTTTTACAAACGCTTATTCACTTATAATTTTGTAGCAGTCCGGTCTTCTGTCCCTGAAAAGTCCCCATGAAAGCCTGTTCTCCTCTATTGTGTCAAGGTCATAGCTGTGAAGTAAAATCTCTTCCTTGTCTCTGGATGCATTTTCAAGAATATCTCCTGTTTCATCGGTCATAAATGAAGAACCGTAGAACAAAAGTGAAGACTTCTGTCCGCCGTTTTCTTCGCTCGCTTCCACAGTCTCAAGGCCTATGCGGTTAGCCGCAACCACAGGAATTATATTTGCCGCAGAATGTCCCTGCATGGTTCGGCGCCAGTGAGGCATACTGTCACAGTTAAGAATGGGTTCTGAACCGATAGCCGTAGGGTAAAGAATTATCTCAGCGCCAAGTACAGCCAGTGAACGTGCTGTTTCAGGGAACCACTGGTCCCAGCAGATACCTATTCCTACTCTGCCGTATTTTGTATTAAATACCTTAAAGCCTGTATTTCCGGGTGTAAAATAGAACTTTTCCTGATAAAAATGATCATCCGGAATATGAGTTTTTCTGTAAACGCCAAGATTTCTTCCGTCCGCATCGATACACGCTATGCTATTGTAAAGTACATTTCCGTCACGCTCGTAAAAGCTTATCGGAAGCACTACAGAAAGCTCCTTTGCCAGCCTCATACCCATCTGAACAGCAGGATTTTCCTCTGTAGGAAGAGCATATTTGTAAAAATCATAACGCCTCTGCTGGCAGAAATATTCACGCTCAAAAAGCTCAGGTAAAAGAATCAGCTGTGCACCCTTTGCCGCTGCCTCCCTGACCATTTTCTCAGCCTTTTTAAGACTTTCCTCCACTACAGTGCTGCACTGCATCTGAATTGCTGCAACTGTCAGATTTTTCATACAGTATTATTACCTCCGCTATATATCATTTTATGATGTCATTTTCAAAAACATTTGCTCCTGACTCGATAGACAGATTCCGCACACCCTGGTAAATGCTCTTATGCAAAAGGAATCTGCTGCGTAATACAGTGAATATTTCCTCCGCCCAAAAGAATATCAAGCGCATCAACCATAATTATCTCACGGTCCGTAAAGATTTCCTTAACTATATTAGCCGCTCTTTTATCGCTTTCACTGTTGCTTCCGCCAAAAGCAGGCATAATAACCGCACCGTTTGAAATATAAAAATTCACATATGAAGCCGCAAGTCGCTCTCCGACCTCACGGGTGTCCTCACCCTCTTCGAATTCGTAGCCCTCAAGATCCTCCTCACGGATAGATATGCAATTATCCGGTATGGGAAGCTTATGCACTGTAAATTTCCTGCCCTTAGCATCTGTTTCAGCCTCAAGCAGCTTTAAATCCGCCAAGGACATTTCGTACTGAGGATCGTCCTCATTGTCAGTCCATGCAAGCAGCAGCTCTGCAGGTCCTGCAAAGGCACATACATTGTCTACATGCTCATCGGTTTCATCGTTATAGATGCCATACGGAAGCCAGATAACCTTCTCTGCACCCAGGTATTCCTTCAGCTTATCCTCTATTTCAGACTTTGTCATGGAAGGATTTCGGCCCTTACTGAGCAGACAGCTTTCCGTCACAATCACGGTACCTTCGCCGTCAGTATGAATCGAACCGCCCTCAAGCACAAAAGGCGCAGCGTCGTAGATATCACATTTCTTTTTCCCGAAGGCCTCAGCCGCAGCGCTGTCTGAATTATCTCCCGTTACCGAAGAAATAAAGTTCATAGCAAAGGCATTGTCCTTATCCCAGGAAGCATACAGGCCGTTATAAGCTCCGCCCCAGGCATTAAATTCCCAGTTAACCGCACGAAGCTCAGACTTATCATTTACCAGAAAGGTCGGTCCGACATCCCGTGCCCAGGCATCGTCTGTCTCCGCATCAAATAAAATAACATTTGAATTTCCCGCAAGCATCGCCTCTGCCGATGCTCTTGTGCGCTCATTTACAGCCAGAAATACCTTCTCGCTTTTCGCTATCGCTTTTATTACATTCGCAAAGGCTTCGCGTGCCTTCTTTGCCCCAAACGGCCATGAACCGGGACGTTCCGGCCATATCATTATGCAGCCCCGCTGCTTTTCAAATTCGCCCGGCATTCTGAAGCCGTCGGCCTTAGGTGTTGTATCGTAAATCAAAGGTTACCCAGCCTTTCTCTTTAAAAATTTTCAGGAAAGTCTGCATTTAAAATCTTCATAACCGAAGCTTTTTATCAGTCTGCAGTCTCCGTTTTCGTCCATCGCCATAATCGCAGGCAGGCCGATACCGTTGAAGGTATTATTTTTAACCATCGAATAAATGGCCATATCCTCAAAAATCAGTCTGTCCCCGACCTTTATTTCATGGTCGAAGGAATAATCTCCGATAATATCCCCCGCCAGACAGGTATATGAAGAAAGCCTGTAGTCGTAGGCCTTCTCCCCCTTTTCGCCGCTGTCCCTAAGAGGCGGACGATAAGGCATTTCCAGCACATCAGGCATATGACAGGCCGCCGAAGCATCGAGAATCAGCGTTTTGATGTCATTATCGACGATATCCATTACCTCTGTCACAAGATAACCTGCATTAAGTGCAACTGCCTCGCCCGGCTCCAGGTATACCTCCACTCCGTATGTCTCCTTCACATGCTTTATAAGCCTGATAAGTCTTTCCCTGTCGTAATTATCTCTGGTTATATGATGACCGCCGCCCATGTTCAGCCATTTCATACCATGAAGGTATTTGCCGAATTTTTCCTCAAAGGCAGCCAGCGTAGTCTCCAGGTCATCTGAATTCTGCTCGCAAAGAGTATGAAAATGAAGTCCGTCAATCAAAGTCAAAAGCTCCGGCTTTTCTGAAACTGCTTTTTCAAAATTAGCCAAAGTCACGCCTAAACGAGAACCCGGCGCACAGGGATCATATATCGCATGATCACCCTGGGTCGAGCATTCGGGATTCAGCCTTATTCCGATTCCGAAAGGATGCTCAGCCCTTATCAGCTCCCCGTATTTTTCAAGCTGCGAAAAAGAATTAAATATAATATGATCGCATATCTTTACAAGCTCTTTAAGGTCCTTTTCCTTGTAGGCAGGGGCAAATACATGATTTTCCTTCCCCATCTCCTCAGCACCGAGCCGAGCCTCATAAATACCGCTGGCTGTGGTACCTGCCAGGTATTTTCCTATCAGAGGATACTCCGCGAACATCGAAAAAGCCTTCTGGGCAAGCAGGATTTTACAGCCCGCCTGCTCCTGAACCTGCTTTAATATTTCAAGATTTTCCTTCAATTTCTTCTCATCAGCCAGATATGCCGGTGTAGGAACTTCATCTAATCTCATTCGTTATTTTCTCCTAAAATACAGCAGCCACCTGCACACTTGTGCCGGCGGTAGCTGTCTGCTTCTTTATAAAGTATCCTTTTATAATCCTTTATCAGGGAACAAGTACAGGATTCTCCTGAACCTTCCAGGGAAGTCCCCATTTATTAAGAGCCTCCATGTAAGGATCGGGATCAAACTCATCAGTTGTATATACTCCGGCCTTCTTCCACTGACCCGATACAACCATCATTGCACCAATCATGGCAGGCACACCTGTAGTATATGAAATAGCCTGTGATTCAACCTCTTTGTAGCACTCCTGGTGATCGCAGATATTGTAAATATAGATGCTTCTTTCCTTGCCGTCCTTGATACCGGTAAAGATACAGCCGATGTTTGTCTTACCAACTGTTCTGGGGCCGAGTGATGCAGGGTCGGGAAGCAGCTCCTTTAAAAACTGGATAGGTACAATATCCACACCGTTGAACTTAACAGGTGTGGTTGAAAGCATACCGACATTCTCCAGACACTTCATGTGTGTAAGGTAGCTCTGTCCGAAGGTCATAAAGAAACGGATTCTCTTAACCTCAGGCATATTTCTGCCGAGAGCCTCAATCTCCTCATGGTGAAGAAGATACATATCCTTCATGCCTACGCCCTCAAAATCATATTCTCTCTTGATGCTCATGGCCGGAATTTCAACCCACTTTCCGTTCTCCATATATGAACCGGGAGCTGAAACCTCACGAAGATTAATCTCGGGATTGAAATTGGTCGCGAAGGGATATCCGTGGTCGCCGCCGTTGCAGTCAAGAATATCAATTGTATGAATCTCATCATAATAATGCTTTTTAGCATATGCGGCAAATACGCTTGTTACACCGGGGTCAAAGCCTGTTCCGAGAAGACCTGTAAGACCGGCCTTTTCAAACTTCTCCTGATAAGCCCACTGCCAGCTGTAATCAAAATATGCTGAAAAACCAAGCTCCTTGCAGCGTTTTTCATAAATTGCACGCCAGTTTGGATCATCAGTATCCTCAGGCTCGTAATTTGCGGTATCAATGTAATCTACGCCGCACTCAAGACAAGCATCCATGATTGTAAGGTCCTGATAAGGAAGTGCCACATTAAGCACCGCATCGGGCTTATATGAATTAATAAGAGCCACAAGCTCAGCAACATTGTCGGCATCCACCTTTGCCGTAGTAATCTTTGTATTTGTCTTACCCTCAAGCTTTGCCTTTAATGCATCGCACTTTGAAACAGTACGGCTGGCAATCATAATCTCATCAAAAACCTCGCTGTTCTGACAGCACTTGTTAATAGCAACGGAAGCAACGCCGCCGCATCCGATAATTAATAATCTGCTCATTTTCTATCCTTTCTTACTCATCCGAGTACATAAAATATTATTTAACTTTCTTATTCTCTTCCTCTTCCAGAAGGTCCTCAACATAACGGGGAAGCATAAACGCACCCTGATGAAGATTTGTTGTATAATACCAGGTTTTAAGATTTCTCGCCTTCCATCTGACCGGATTAAAATCAATCAGGGGATGATACTTCTTTGATGCAAAACCGAACATCCAGTAGCCTGCCGCACAGGTAGGAATACTTGCCTGATATACACGGCTTATCGGGAAACAGCTGTAAACCTTCTTGTGCATTGAACGGAACGCCGCCTCATCCTCGTCATAGAAGGGGCTTCCGTGCTGGTATACCATGATTCCGTCCTCATGAAGTGCTCTGAAGCAGTTACCGTAGAATTCCTTTGTAAAAAGACCTTCAGCGTGACCGAAGGGATCTGTGGAATCATTAATGATTACATCATATTTATCCGTACATCTTCTGAGATATCTGAGACCGTCCATATTAATAATCTGAACTCTCGGATCATCGAAGCCCTTTGCCGTTTCAGGGAAAAACTCACGGCTTACCTTTACAAAGAGCTCATCAGGCTCTACGACATCTATATGCTCGATTTCGGGATACATTGTAAAAAGCTTCGCAACGCCTCCGTCGCCGCCACCGATTATCAGAACATCCTTTACGTTCGGATGAACCGCCATCGGTACATGTACAACCATTTCGTTATAAATAAATTCGTCAGCCTCTGAGAATATGATTTCACCGTCCAGAACAATCATTTTACCGAATTCCTTTGACTGGAACACGTCTATTCTCTGATACTCGCTTTCCTGGCTGAAAAGCTGCTTATCGACACGGATACTTGTCTTTACATTATCCGTATCCATCTGTGAAAACCAGATATCCATATTCATAGCAAATTACCTGCCCTTCAGATTTATTCAATGATTACATTCAGCTTCTCAACCTCCGGGTCGAGCGTACCCTGCAGCGAGCAGCCCTTCTCCTTTGCGTAGCAAATGTATTCAATAATCTCCTTTGTTATTCTTTCGCCGGGAGTCAGAATCGGAATTCCGGGAGGATAACACATTACAAGCTCTCCGCAGATAAATCCGTCGGCCTCTTCTAAAGACACCTGCTTTTTCTGAGAATAAAAGGCCTTCTGGGGCGAAAGAACGACCTCCGGCTGTATAAAGTCACCGCAAAACTGGTCCTTGTCCTCCTTGCCGTATACGCGCTTTATATCCTCGAGAGCACCTACAAGACGCTCTATTTCCTGCATTCTGTCGCCGATTGAAATATATGCAAGAATGTTTCCGATATCGCCGAATTCTATCTGAATATCGTACTCATCTCTGAGAAGGTCATATACCTCGATACCGGTAAGTCCTATACCTCTTGTATAAACCGACAGCTTAGTAACATCAAAATCATATACACTGTCACCGTCAATTAAATCTCTTCCGTAGGCATAATATCCGCCGATGGCATTAATCTCATTTCTGGCATATTCTGCCATTCTGCTCACCTTGTTAAAGGACTCTCTGCCTCTGAGCGCCAGATTTCTTCTGGAAATATCAAGGCTTGAAAGAAGCAGATATGATGCACTGGTAGTCTGGGTAAGATTAATTATCTGTCTCATATATTCAGCATCAAAATTCTCACCGCAGAGTAAAATCGAGCTCTGAGTAAGACTTCCGCCCGACTTATGCATCGAAATGGCTGCAAGGTCCGCACCTGCGGCAATACCCGAAACAGGCAGCTCATCACCGAAATAAAGGTGAGTTCCGTGAGCCTCGTCCACCAGCACCTTCATGCCGCGTTCATGCGCGAGTCTTGTTATCTCCTTAACGTTTGAACAGATTCCGTAATAAGTGGGATTATTGATAAATACAGCCACCGCATCGGGATTTTCATTCATTACACGCTTTATTTCCTCAACCTCTACGCCGAGCGCAATACCTATTTTGGAATTTACCTTAGCCTGAACATAAACAGGGATTCCTCCGCACAGTACCAGGGCGTTAATTACGCTCTTATGCACATTTCTGGGAAGAATGATTTTGTCTCCGGCCTTACAAACGGCAAGCACCATGCTCTGAACGGCACTCGTTGTACCGTTTACCATCAAAAATGCATGACTTGCACCAAAGGCCTTCGCAGTCAGCTCCTCCGCCTCTCTGATAACCGAAATAGGATGTCCCAGATTATCCAGCGGCTTCATTGAATTTACATCAAGTCCTACACACTTTTCTCCCAAAAGCTGCACCAGCTCAGGGTTTCCTCTGCCTCTTTTATGACCCGGTACGTCAAAGGGTACTACTCTTTTTTTCTTAAAAGCCTCCAATGCCTCATATACCGGAGCCCTCATCTGCTCTAAGGTTTCGTTTTCCATTTTTCCTCCTAATGCAACGAATGAAATGAGTTGCTCATGGAGCTGATTGGTGCAGTTTTTTCACCAAACTTTCTCCTCGCGCTAAGCACTAAGCAGTTCACCTGCATTCAGCCGGTGTCGCTCTTTTCGTCAATCTTATGTCCTGCAGTTAATTTCCAAAAAGAAAACGGATGGCGCATAACGTCATCCGTAAATAATCATAAATATATAACTGTACTTACTGCAAGCAGCGTATATCTACGTATGCTTTATGCAAAATATACCGTCACGTACTCTTATTGACCGTTTCACAAGATGATCGCATTGCCTTTCCAATGCTATGATTATAAAGTAATCAACTTATAAAATTTGAGCTTCTAACTCAATCAATAATGTGGATATTATCCACTTCGGCAACTGACTCGGCCTGTCCGTATGGGCCATTCAAAATGAGTCGATTTTTGCATAAGAACATAGTGTTCGCTTGCAAAAATGATACTATCATAAGCAGCATTTTATGTCAAGCACTTTATACCGATAAGTCGTTTATAATAAAAATAACCATGCCCTTCCAATTATTTTCACACTATGGCACGATTAATTCCCTTGCAATTCACACTATCTGTGATAGTATAAATATTATAAAAACTATAAATGAAAGGAGCCATTCTTCTTGAAAAAATATGCACATGCCCCTATGGGCTGGAACAGCTGGGACTGCTACGGTGCGGCAGTAACAGAGGACATTGTCAGACAAAATGCCGAATACATGGCTAAAAATCTTAAGCAGTACGGTTGGGAATATATAGTTGTAGATATCGAATGGTATGAGCCTCTCGCTTCGTCGAACGAATACCATCCCTTCGCAGATTTATGCATTGATGAATACTCTCGTGTAATCCCTGCGGTAAACCGTTTCCCTTCTGCCGCAAACGGTGCAGGCTTCAAGCCTCTCGCAGATTATATTCACAGTCTCGGCCTTAAATTCGGTATACATATTATGCGCGGCATTCCCCGTCAGGCAGTACACCAAAATCTTAAAATCAAAGGCACGGACAAAAGAGCCCGCGACGTTGCAAAAACCGACAGCATCTGCGTATGGAATTCCTGTATGTACGGCGTAAATCCCGCAAACGAGGGCGCCAAGGAATACTATGACAGCATCTTCGAACTCTATGCCTCATGGGATGTTGACTTCATTAAATGCGATGATATCTGCCGCGAGCTACCAAAGGAGGAAAGCGAGCTCATTATGATGAGCGATTCCTTACGCAACTGCGGCCGTGACATGATTTTCAGTCTTTCACCCGGACCTGCTCTTTTGGAAAAGTCAGAGCTCTACAAGGCAACCGCAAATATGTGGCGTATCACCGATGATTTCTGGGACGAATGGCGGCTTCTCTACAATATGTTCGAGCGTGCCGAGAAGTGGTCCATCCACACCGGCGCCGACCACTGGCCCGATGCAGACATGCTTCCCGTAGGTGCCATCCGTCAGTGCTATAACCCTGACAATCGGACAAACTTCACCGAAGACGAACAGATTACCATGATGAATCTCTGGTGCATGATGCGTTCTCCCCTCATGATGGGCGGTGAGCTTACCAAAAACGATGAGTTCACCTTAAAGCTTCTCACCAACAGCGAGCTTATTGATATGTTCACAAATATCCGCCACAGCCATCAGGTATTCCGTAAGGAAATAAACGGCAGTGAAATTGCAGGCTGGATCGGCGTAAATGACAACGCAGAAAAATACGTTGGACTCTTTAATATCGGTGAAAATGATACCGAGCTTTCTGTATCAGTCGATGATTTTGAGCTTTCAACTAACCTTTCTGCCACAGACATCTGGACAAAAGAAAAGCTCAGCTTTACTGATTCAATCAAAGCAGAGCTTAAAGCACACGCTTCCGTTATTTATAAAATCAGCAGATAAAAAATATCCCGCAGGCTGACACTTGCGGGATATTTTTTATTATTTTTGTAAATATTTAATTATAAGCTCTTCCAGAAGCATCAGTGTTCGTTTATAGCTTTCATCAACTACAACCTCCCTGCTTTCCAGACCTGCCTCATAGTTCGTAAACTGCGGTGAAAAAACTATAACCAGGCTGTTCGGATTATAGGAACTGACAAAAACATTCTCCGTCTCAATGGGTATCTCATATTCAGCAGCCGGCATATCATACTCCGCAGCAGGTAAGGATGACGAATCAAAATCCGCACTGTTTATAACGATTCCGGGCTCATTATCCTTAAAAACAAAACCTGCAGGCAGTACGGCATCACCTGATTCGATATCCTCATGAATAGTATTATAAAGCCTGAGCATATCTGATTTATCGACGGTAAATAACTGTTCATAATTGCAGTTATTTACCTGCGCCATCTCATAATAATCGGGATTACCGCCCAAAATAATATCGGCCCTGTTTTTATTATAATAATCTCTCAGTAAATTTTCGGCAGCCATATCATTTGCCGTATCATGCTTCATATAGTAAAATCTGGAGATTTGACTTCCGTCCTTCAGAAAATAGAATAATTCAACATTATAGTCATAATAAACATCATCACCGGCCTCTTCACATTCCAGAATCGCCTGATGAATCTTTCTGATACCCTCGAAGCATTTCTCGTTTTCATAAGAAATCTTCTCTCCGTTTGCATAACAGTTTATCCTTTCGATATCCTCTGCATCGGGAATCCTGTTTCTGATTCCAAAACCTGAGGTAACCAGAACTATGGCAAATACAATCATTACGCCGGTGTAGACAAAAGCACTTACGGCATACTTTTTAATAACTCTGAAGCTCTTTTCAAGAATCATTCTGGCAATATAGTAACCGATTATACCAAAGACTGCCACGCAGATTACAACCGCAATTTTTGAAGACATTCTGAAACGCTCAAAATAAAGCTCAAGAACAAATGCAGTCATAAAAATCGTAAATAATACCGCAAAAAGATAAGCAAATACATGCTTTAACCGTTTGCCGGAAATCACATCCCCCACTGTCTCGTTTCTTCTCTTTTTGTAGAGAATATAGGCCAGAACAGAAAGAACGATTCCCGTAGCAAATGCCACGCTTACAGGTATTATATAATTATTCATCAGCATATCTTTTGTCATCGAATAAATCGAGGAATCAGCAGAAAACTTATCAAGTGCGCCTATAACGTTAGCATTGATTCTGTCAAGAATAAACATAGGCGAAAGGCACTCGATAATCTGAGGAATCTGTGAACCCTTATAACCGTAGCATACAAATTCAAGAATAAAATCAACAAGTGCGTATATTGCCCAGAATATAAATGAGCCCAGAATATACATTACCGCCGCTGTTATACTCTGTCCCGAAAGCATTATCATAAATATTGCCAGTGCCAGGAACATGAACTCCTCGATGCATATTGTGAGTAACCAGATTGACATAGGCTTTACTGCCGATGCCCCCTCTGCCATTGCCTGAAGGATTCCCACAAAATAAAATACAAGGTTTGGAACAAAAACTATCAAGGCTGATGAAAGATAATTAGTCGCAAACAGCCTTTTTCTGTTTACCGGAAGCGAATGGAAAAACACTGTCGCTCTTGAATTATGAAGATAGGAAAACTGAACCAGCGCAACCACTATACAGACGGCAAATGACAATAGTCTGAGCTCTGATGCGGCAGAATAAATATACTCAATAATTCTTATATCCTTCGGATAATCATAGGATGTCAGAAAGCTCGATGATTCAAGCATCAAACCAACCGAGATTATACAAAATAATATAAGACTGTAAGCTGCCCATAAGGGCCAGGATTTTAATATATTCTTTTTCAATATGGTCTTATCAAACAATGATGTCCTTGACTGCATAATTCTCACCTCCCAGCTCATAAATAAATATTTCTTCAAGTGTCAAAGGAATGATGTCACAAAGAACAGGCTTGTAAGCCTCCATTTTCTTTGTAATCTCTTCGGGACTTCCGCGAAGAATCATATTGTATACGGATCCGCTTTTCTGGATATGAAGCAGCTCACAGCCGGCAAAATTCATATTTTTTGAAGAATTATCTTCCTCGGCATTCTTATGGTCCTCGCTGTTCGCTAAAGCCATAAGCTCCAAAGGCGTCTCCTCTCCAAAAGCAATCTGAAGCTTCTGGATATTTCCCTGCAGGGATTCAAGAGATTTTTCAAGCATTATCTTGCCCTTATTCATAATTCCCACAGTGTCGCACACATCCTCGAGCTCACGCAGGTTATGCGAGGATACAAGAACCGTGGTCCCTCTTTCAGCCACATCCTGAAGCAGAATACTCCATACCTGACGTCTCATAACAGGGTCAAGTCCGTCTACTGGCTCATCCAGAATAATGACATCCGCCATCGATGAAATAGCCAGCAGAAATGCTGCCTGCTTCTGCATACCCTTTGACATTTTTCTTATGGTTCTTTTGCTGTTCACAAGCTCAAATACATTCAGAAGCTTTTCGTAACGTTCCGTATTGAAATTCCTGTAAATACCCCTATAGAATTTCATCATGTCATTTATATTCGCCTGCATGAAAAAGAATACATCATCGGGAATATATGCTATTCTTCCCTTTATCTCATCATTTTCAAATACCGGCTGTCCGTCAATCAGGATACTTCCTTCATCCTGCTTATATACGCCCGTAAGATGTCTGATCAGTGTTGATTTTCCGGCACCGTTCGGGCCTACAAGTCCGTATACGGAACCCTTTTCAACATTCAGATTTACACCGTCCAAAGCATAAAAACCATCAAATTCCTTTTTCAGATTTTCTACCTTTATCAAAACTGTTACCTCTCTTTCTTCCCATAATCTCTTTACTGAGCTTTATATCTTTCATGAACAATCGTCATACACTCTTCTTCAGATACGCCTACCGTCTGCAGCTCGTTCAGAAGCTTCTCAAGCGCCTCCGTCAGCTCCAGCCTTCGCTTTCCCGTAACCTCTGTGATATCCTCAACGAAAGAACCTTTACCTGCCACGGAATAAATATATCCTTCTGCCTCCAGGTCCCTGTAGGCCCGCTGTATGGTATTGGGGTTTATGGCCAGCTCAGAAGCCACGTCACGTACCGAAGGCAGCTTCTCATCCTTTTTCATAATTCCTGTGAGAATCTGCTTTTTAAAGCCGTCCTTAATCTGCTCATATATTGGTCTGGAATCCCTGTAGTTTACATTAATCATTGCGTTCCCCCTCTCCTATGTATTCTCAAATTGAGTGAGTTATCTGTCTGCTGATTTGTTTATATTGTACAACTGTATTAGCTATGTTAGTACAGTTATACTCCATTAATTATTCTTTGTCAATAGCAAAAAACAAAAATCCCCTTTCTTCACCATCCAAAGAAAGGGGATTAAAACCGTAAAAGTTCAAATTGCTGCTGTCGCAGTGATATTATATCGAACGACATGCGACGCGGTCACAGGTTTGAATTTTAGCTGTTTTGAAGCTTATTAATTTCATTACATATGTAAATCAGGTAAACCGCACGGGTCGGTGAATTTTTATCCAGCATATTCAGCTTGAGCGAGGCCTCCTTTGCAAAATTATAAACGGCCGACTGTTTTTGCTGGTCATTAGCGTGGCAGGCCTCTGCATTTATATCCGACAGAAGTCTTGCTGCTTTTTTCACATCATAATCCTTTTCCGATTCAAGCATCCTTATACAGCCCTGTATAACGGCCTGCTCGACAGAATTTTCGCCTGATAAAACCGAATCATTTTCAATATCAAGCATGCGCTGCACAGTATGGTTGTCTATCTGCATTGACTCCATTCTGTAACGTTCCTTTTCCTGTTTTTCAGCATTTGTCTTAAATGCCTCATTCAATGAAGCAATAAGCTTTTCTCTATCGGAAACTGCCATTTACCTGCTCCTTTACTTAGTCTTAACAAAGATCTTATCAGCCTGCCGGACTAATCCAGCAAGCATAGAATATTAATGCCTGCGGACCACTGGTATTTTTAATAAAATCATCAATCGGAACTCTTCCGCCGTAGCTTCCTCTGTTACCGTAGGACTCCTTTGAGCTGCTCCAGCCTGCCAAAAACTCATAGCCGTCAGGTCCGGTTAGTCCATTGTTAGCAGTCGGGAATTCTATATAGTCTCCTGATTTTAATAGCTGAGGTGTTACTCTTCCGTTACCGCCGTTTATATCAAAGTATACAGTATGAGTCATTTCCTCCCAGCATGCATAAAGAGTAACCTCTGAATTCTTAACTGTCGTAAGGTTTACTACCGAAGCCCTGTCAGAGTAAACAGGATTTCCGCCGGGGGTTAATGCCCAGCCCGTAAAAACCATACCATTTCTGCTGTAGCCATTAGCAGGAAGGCTTATGTGCTGATCAATCTGTGCACTGACAGGACTCATAGAGCCTGAAACATCGTCATTACCGCCATTAAAGGCAATAGTATATGTATCAGAAGCCCAGACTGCATAAAGTGTAAGCATACCTGTTGAATTCTCAAAAAGCTCTGACAGAACAACCGTACTGCCCTCGGAATATCTGGGCTTCTGAGCTGAAGCGGATGTCGCCCAGCCTTCAAAGTCATAACCGCTTCTTGAAAATCCATTGTTTCTAAGGGTAATATTACCGTCAGCATATGCTTCCTGGTGCGCTACACTACCTGCTGTACTGCCGTTACCGTTATAGATAATAGTATATTTCGGCAGCGGTGTAGGTGTGGGCGTCGATGTAGGCGTAGGTGTTGCTGTCGGTGCTGCTGTTGCTGTAGGCATCGGTGTTGCCGTTGGTGTCGCCGTAGGACGCGGCGTCGCTGTCGCTGTCGGGCGCGGTGTTGCTGTAGGTGTCGCTGTCGGGCGTGGTGTCGCTGTCGGCGCTGCTGTTGCAGTAGGGCGTGGTGTCGCTGTCGGCGCTGCTGTTGCAGTAGGGCGTGGCGTTGCTGTCGCTGTCGGCGCTATCGTTGCAGTAGGTGCGGCTGTCGCTGTCGGGCGTGGCGTCGCTGTAGGCGCTGCTGTTGCCGTAGGGCGTGGTGTCGCTGTCGGCGCTATCGTTGCAGTAGGTGTGGCTGTCGCTGTCGGGCGTGGCGTCGATGTAGGCGCTGCTGTTGCTGTTGGCGCTACTGTCGCTGTCGGCGCTACTGTTGCTGTTGGCGCTACTATCGCTGTCGGCGCTACTGTTGCTGTTGGTGCCTCAGTTACCGAACCGGTCTCTGTATCAGTAACTGCTTCTGTAGGCTCTGGTTCTTCTGTTCCTGTAGGCGCATCTGTTTCCGAACCGGTCTCTGTATCAGTAACTGCTTCTGTAGGCTCTGGCTCTTCCGTTACTGTAGGCGCATCTGTTTCCGAACCGGTTTCTGTATCAGTAACTGCTTCTGTAGGCTCGGGCTCTTCTGTCCCTGTAGGCGCATCTGTTTCCGAACCGGTCTCTGTATCAACTGCTTCTGTAGGCTCAGGCTCATCTGTAGGAATAAGCGTAGCCCCCGGCTCATTATCCTCGGGTAAAAGCTCTGCCTCAGCCCTATTAATAATACGCTCAAGCATATTACCGGGAATTCCGCCCCCTGCACCCTTAAGCGCATCCGCTGCAGGCTGCTCAGGGAACATTTTTACTCCGTTTTCCTCATTAAGCATAATATAAATGCAGTTAGTATTTTTGAAAATTACTTCCGAAGGCTCTAAAGAATAAATCTTCTTTCCGTCAACGGACGACTTATCCTTCCAGATTACCGTATCATCCGTTACCTCATTATCACGAACAAATGCATTGCCGGCGGTATCATTTACAGGGCTGATAACATGAACACCCTGGCCTGCAGCAAGCGACTCCTTGCTGTATACATAGTCACCGTTTACATTTTTCATGTAGAAATAAATATCAGTGTTGCCCTCATATACAAAATTATCTGTAACGTAGCATTCTACAAGCTTACATTTGTCCTTATTCTCCTCGAACTCCTGCGCAGTCTCGCCCTCATACTTTACAACATATGAGTCGGCATCAGACATCTCTCTGGCAACCTTTGTATATGTGATGGTTCCTCTGATAGCCATGGTAGTATTGGGAGTTACAATGTCATATGATGACTTCATCGAAAGCTTTGACTGAATCTCCGTAAGCATTTCTCCCTGCTCAACATAGACTATAGTCTTGCTGTCAGCAGAGCTGCCCGCTGCCTTCAGTGAAATGATTGTATCCTCTTCAAGGTATACATACTTGTCATCATCAAGCTTAAGTCGAACGTAGCTGTCAGGATTTACTATAACCCTGTCACCCGAATACAGCTTCATCTGCGAATATGCAGCCAGACTGTCCCCGTCACGCTCAACCGATGAGCTTCCCGATACCTCAAATACAATAATGGATCTGTATTTGTCATCTCCGCCTGTGAGAAGAATAATCAGTGTAACGGCAATTATTACAATCGCCGCACCGATTCCTCCGAATAATAATTTCCTGTTCATAACTGTCATGCCTTTCCTGACATTTAATACAATATTTTCTTAGAATATACGTCCGAGAAAACAACGGCTATCCTAAGTCTTTTATATCAATAATATCCCTAATAAAGGATTATATTTATTTTTTCCCCACAGTATACACCTAAAAGGGTTATTTTTCTTCGATATTCATACATTCCGCAGTCAGCCTGACAAGCTCAGAATCAAGCTTCCCTTCGGCCGCCATGGTCGCAAGTATTCCAACTGCCCGGTCTTTTGGTACTGCCTTTTTGTAGGGTCTGTCATCCGCAGTCAGTGAATCATATATATCCATAATGGTAAGGATTCGGACCTCAACAGGCAGCTCCTCTTCCTTAAGTCTGTTGGGATAACCGCTTCCGTCCAGGAACTCATGATGCGCACCTGCGATAAATCGAACATGGCTGTATTTATCACCAAAGCTTATCTCAGACAATATTCTGTCAGTGAAAACCACGTGCTTTTCTATTATGCCGCGTTCCTCTGCGGTAAGTGTGCCTTTGCTTATCATAAGCTCATTAAGCTCTTCAGCACTGATAAATTCGACCCTGTCTCCCGCATCATCCATTAATGCAAATTCACTCATATGCCGGATATCATCCAGCTTTTCTTCAGACAAAAAGCCTGCGCAGTTGTATTCACGAACCCTGTCACAGTAGCCTTCAAAGCTTTTTAATGCCTCCGAATGCTCTTCTTTTGTCATTTTCCCCAGAAGCATATCACAGCGAAGAATCTGCCTCATAAGCCTCCAGCGCTCTTCCATCAAAGGAAGTCTCCGGTCCAGACGGTCAGGCTTATTCATTATGTCCTCAGGTGTAATGAGCTTACCTACATCGTGAAGCATCGCGGCCATTATCAGCTGCTCCTTTATTTCCTCGGAAACGCTGTAAGCCGTTTTACCGGCCTTATACTGTTCATTAAGGTAATCCGTGAAAATATCACAGTAACGGGCTACATTAACCGTATGATGCGCATTGTAAGGGGTTCTGGCATCGATTGCGGCTGTCATTGAAGCCACGAAGGAATTTAACATGTTACTTAGCTGCTTATACATCATCATATTTGATAATGATACAGCCGCCTCCGAAGCAATCGCAAAGATTATCTGCTCATCATCGTCATCAAAATAATGCGGATTGCCGTCTGCATCCTTGGCATTTAACAGCTGAAGAACACCTATCACCTTATTATCATGATTAATCAGAGGAACAACCAGCATTGAGCGCGTTCTGTAGCCTGTAATCGAATCATAGCGCTTCGGGCCCTGCCAGTCAAAGCTCTCATCCTCGTAAACATCCTTGATATTTATGGGCTTTTTATTGAGCGCTACATAAGAGCTGACTGATTTCCCGTCCATTTCCACAGGAGGCATCGAGGCTATCGGCTCACCGTTTCCGCCCTCGTATACATTCATGCTCTTGTTACGCATAATCATAAACCTGAGCGCATTATCCTCCAGAATGTAAAGCGTTCCGGCATCACAGTCGGCTATCTCCATTGATTCGCTTATAATACTGTCCAAAAGCCTTTCGTAGCTCTGCTCTACGGTAAGGTTCATCGCAATATCAAGAATTCTTTTCAAATCTTCTGTTACCTTCATTTACTCAAAAATCCGAACCTTTCTGTAAAGTCTGCCTATATCAGGCCTTTATCCTTCAGATAACCAATCGACTTCTCAAATTTATCCGCACCCGAAACCTCTATCAGAAGCGACGGATCATTCCTTAAAAGCGTCTCATTTTTCAGAATTTCCCAGTCAATTATGCCCTCGCCCACTGCCATATGCAGGTCTTCTTTTCCGTCATTATCATTAATGTGAAGATGCCTGATTCCTTCAGAAAAGGCCAAAACCCACTCTTCAATGGCGATATTTGTTAAATTGGCATGCGCTATATCAAAACAGATTCCGAAGCGCTTCTGCTCTGCCATTTTGCGGCTAAGACGTGCCAAAAGCTCGGGACTCTCATCAAACATATTCTCAATATAGATATTCAGCATGAAATATTTCTCAAGCTTTTTTGACCAGTATTCGATATTTCTCTCAACCCATGAATCCCGGTAGCTCTTAAGACTGAAGCCCGTAAGATAGTTTGTATGAAATACAACAGCCTTCACGCCAAGCCTTGCGGCTATATCAAGTCCCTGCTCAACTCTGTAATCGGAAGCTTTTTTTATCATCGAATCAGAACTGTTTATGCAAATATCCAAAAAAGCGCCATGAAGCGTGTCATTCTTCATATTCCTGCCCAGAGAGCTGTATACCTTAATAATCTCTTCCGTAAGCATTTTATCATCCAGAAAATCCGGTCTGAAAAACTCATTATATTCAAAAGAAGCATTATATTTTTCAGACAGCTCTGCCCATTTTTCGATATCCTTATAATCCGGAATACATTCTAAATACATATTCTTCACCATATCCTCAAACATTAACAAACAACATCTATAAGCTTATGCACCATTATGCCTACGCTCTTTCCCTTTAAGGGAATCTCGCCCTGCTCCTCGGTAATAATCCTGTCAGCCAGGCGCTTTTTGACCTCATCACTGATAAGAATTGTGCCTGCCGAAGCATTACTTTCAAGTCTTGCCGCAGTATTTACGGTATCACCTATTGCGGTATAATCCATTCTGAAGGGGCTGCCTATATTACCAATTGTGGCCTCACCGCAGTTTACGCCTATACCGTAGCTGATGCTTCTTCCGTAACGCCCCATAAGATTTTTATTAATTATCTCCGAACCCTTTGCAATATCTCTTGCAGTGCAAACCGCACGGTATACATAATCATCCAAATCGAAAGGAGAATTAAATACCGCCATGGCCGCATCACCGATAAATTTATCAAGAGTACCTTTGTTTTTGAAAATAGCATCCGTCACCAGGGTAAAATACTCATTAAGAACCTCTACCACCTCTTCGGGCCTCAGCTTTTCAGACATTGTGGTAAACCCTCTGATATCAACAAAAAGAACCGCTATATCCTTGTTTCTTCCGCCCAGCTGCAGCTTAAAATCCCCGTTTTGAGCCATTTCGTCAACTATTTCCGGAGCCACATACATTTTGAAGGCCTTATTAATCTTATGCTTCTCTGCTCTGGCTATAGAGTAATTGAAAATAATAAATCCAACATATACCGCCAGAACTGCAAAAATCAGATTAATAATATAAATATATATGCCGGCCCCGTATAAGAGCTTTGCAAAAGTAAACGCAGCAACCAGCAGAACCGCAGCACAAATTCCTCCCTTTAAGAGCCTGAGCTTAAACATCAAAAAGCATAAAAGTCCTGAAATCAGCGCATATACAAATGAGAGAAGGAATAAGTTCGCATCCGTCTGAATCTTACCTTCCGCAAGCGCCTGCATGATATTGGCATGTATTTCCACTCCGTACATATTGTTAGACATATCACTGCCGCTGACTTCCTTTGAAAGAGGAACAGAGAAATAATCCTGAAGGCCCGGTGCATATGCCCCGACAAAGGCTATACCGTTTTTAAAATCGGCGGGAATTCTGCCCTCATATATGTCAAGGAATGAAAAATGTGAACCTAAATCGCCCTGCGCCGCAATGTATGAAAACCGGTACTCTTTAATCTCATTCGCTGAATAATCACTTATAACAAGCGGACCGTATTTTCTTTCAAAATTAGCCTTAAAGCTATCATGTGTATTCAAATATTCATTGAATTTTCTGAGGGCCGCTATCGCAAAGCAGTCATACCAGTTGTTATTATAGCTTGCCCCTGTAATAACCTTTCGAACATAATTGTCCTTCTCGGTTTCAACATCCGCCATACCCATGGTGGAAACATTTTTTAAAGCCTCATAGGGGTACACAATATCATATTCCAGTCCCGAACCATCTTTAGACATTTTTTCGCGACTGTCTCTGTTTATTCCGACAACTACATTCCCCGCTGACTTAACAGCTTCCACAAAGGCCGCATCACCCTCCGCAGTCTTTTCACCGGTAAATAAAATATCGAATGCGATAACCGAAGGAGCAGCTTCCGAATTCATCAGATTATTTACAAAATCCGCATAAATCTGCCTGTCCCAGCTCGAGGGATTACCAAGGGCATTCATCGTCTTTTCATCAATATCAACTATTTTAATGACATCTATGGGATTGGTACTCTTCTGGTAGATAAGATCACAGAATCTGTCATCCACAGTTCTGAAGGCACCGTTATATGACAGCAGGAAAACGCAGACCGCGACCAGCAGCGAAACACCTATTCTGACAAATATATTTGAACTGAGCTTACCCATAATCTGTATTCTCTCCCAATCTGATCTTAGCAAAAGCTTACATTTTCCAAAAACATATCATAATTATAATAAAAAATAAGGGCTATTGCAAGGCAATAACCCTTAAATAAGTCATATTGAAAATATCGGACTATCGATAATTAGCACTTGCCGTTATCGAAAGCTTCCTGAACAGCTACTGCTACTGATACTGTAGCACCAACCATGGGGTTGTTACCCATACCGATAAGACCCATCATCTCAACGTGAGCGGGAACTGATGAAGAACCAGCGAACTGAGCATCTGAGTGCATACGACCCATAGTATCTGTCATACCGTATGATGCAGGACCTGCAGCCATGTTATCGGGATGAAGTGTACGTCCTGTACCACCGCCTGAAGCTACTGAGAAGTACTTCTTACCAGCCTCATTACACTCCTTCTTGTATGTACCTGCAACGGGATGCTGGAAACGAGTAGGGTTAGTTGAGTTACCTGTGATAGAAACGTCAACACCCTCCTTCCACATGATTGAAACACCTTCTGTAACGTCATCTGCACCGTAGCAGTTAACCTTAGCACGAGGGCCATCTGAATATGATGTACGTGAAACTTCCTCAACCTTACCTGTGAAGTAGTTCATCTGTGTCTCAACAAATGTGAAACCGTTGATACGTGAAATAATCTGAGCTGCATCCTTTCCTAAACCGTTAAGGATAACTCTAAGGGGCTTCTGACGAACACGGTTAGCCTTCTCAGCGATACCGATAGCACCCTCAGCTGCTGCGAATGACTCATGACCTGCTAAGAAGCAGAAGCAGTCTGTCTCCTCTTCAAGGAGCATCTTGCCAAGGTTACCATGGCCAAGACCTACCTTACGGTGATCAGCTACTGAACCGGGAATACAGAAAGCCTGAAGACCCTCGCCGATAGCTGCAGCTGCATCAGCAGCACGCTTAGCACCCTTCTTGATTGCGATTGCAGCACCTACAGTGTAAGCCCAGCAAGCATTCTCGAAACAGATAGGCTGAATCTTCTTTACCATCTCATATACATCAAGACCTGCATCCTTACAGATCTTCTCACACTCTTCAACTGAAGAAATACCGTACTGGCTGATTGCAGCGTTAATCTGGTTAATTCTTCTCTCATATGATTCAAATAATGCCATTGTTCGCTACCTCCATTATTCCTTTCTGGGGTCGATAATCTTAACTGCATCAGCAACACGACCATACTGTCCCTTAGCCTTCTCCCAAGCGGTGTTAGGATCATCACCCTTCTTGATGAAGTCTGTCATCTTTCCAAGGCTTACAAACTGGTAACCGATAATCTGGTTGTCAGCATCAAGAGCGATACCTGTTACATAGCCTTCTGCCATCTCAAGGTAACGAGGTCCCTTCTCAAGAGTACCGTACATTGTACCAACCTGGCTTCTGAGACCCTTTCCAAGGTCCTCAAGTCCGGCACCGATAGCAAGTCCGTCATCTGAGAATGCAGACTGTGTACGTCCGTAGATAATCTGAAGAGCAAGCTCTCTCATAGCTGTATTGATAGCATCACAAACAAGGTCACTGTTCATAGCCTCAAGAACAGTCTTGCCGGGAAGAATCTCAGCTGCCATAGCTGCTGAATGAGTCATACCTGAACATCCGA
>JAKSRW010000012.1 GCA_024403355.1 Lachnospiraceae bacterium | reverse complement strand
CGGGGTTCAAGCCCCGTACCTCGTAAGCTGCGGTAGCAGCGATTTTATAACGAGCAAAAAGCGAAGCGTTTGCGAGTTTGACAACAAAACTATTATGAGGAATTTCTATGACTTTATATCATGGCTCGGAATTTATTATTGAGAGGCCGATTTTGGGCAAAGGCAAATTGCATAATGATTATGGAAGAGGATTCTATTGTACTGAACATAAGCCGCTTGCCTTTGAATGGGCCGTCGATCAAAACAGGAATGGTTATTGTAACGAATATAGCATTGATTTAGATAATATGAACATACTTCGGCTAAATGATTCAAGGTATTCGATTCTTCATTGGATTACGGTATTGCTGGAAAATCGGACTTTTGATGTCCAAAGCGATTTCGCGCGGGAAGCGGTTGAATATCTGAAAACTAATTTTCAACTGCCTTATATGGAGGCTGATATTATAATAGGATACAGAGCGGATGACAGTTACTTTTCATATGCTTCGGATTTTATCAATAATAGTATTTCGTTGCAGACGTTATCAAAGGCAATGAAATTGGGATGTCTGGGTGAACAGGTTGTGCTGAAGAGCGAACGAGCTTTTTCAAAAATCGAGTTTATCGGAGCAGAGGAAGCAGAGTCGGCTGTCTGGTACAATGCAAAGAAGGAGCGGGATACATCAGCGAGAAGCCGCTATAGAGAAATGAGAAAAGAATCATGGACAAAAGGAAATCTGTACATGATGTCTTTAATGAATGAGGAGGTCGGACCGGAGGATGAACGCTTACGATTATGATTTGCTGCCGCGTGCACAAAGAGTGATGGGCTGGATGTTTGATACCGGCATGAATTTTTACGGTGTTGAGCTCAAGCATTTTTATCATATGTTTTTAAATTCGTCAGTTTCAAAAAAAATTGAGGTGGGAAGCTCTTCTGTAATTGAGGGACGCTCGGGACGTGAACTGGCTTTTGATATATTGGAAGCGAATGGCTATCAGGACCTGTGTAAGCCGGAGTATTACACGCTTGACAGAAGCCAATCCTATTGGCTGGGATGGGTGCTGGCATATTATCAGTGGGTTAAGGGAATTCCTTTTTCTAAGATTACTGATGGGGTGGATATCAATACTTACTGGAATATGTATGATAAGTATCATGAGATGGATATTACGCAGTTTGTTGACGGTGTCGATGAAATCCGCAGGCGGGCACAGACTGAGAGCAGACTGAAGCGCTTTCGCTGCTACGCAGGGATTTCTCAGCGTCAGCTGGCGGAAAGGAGCGGGGTTCCTCTGAGAACCATCCAGCAGTACGAGCAGAGAGCGAAGGATATTAATAAGGCCAATGTGGATTATCTGGTCAGAATGGCGAAGGTCTTAAATTGTGAAGTTGAAATGCTTTTGGAGGAGTTTTGAGAAAAACACGGTTTATTTCCCTATTTCTGCACTTTACATTAGGTTTATTTTGCGATATAATTTAGTCAAATGAGCGGACCTGCCAGGGAACCGCATTCATAAATTTTATTATAGGAGGACATTATGGGCAATTTATTTTCAATCGTAGATCGCACAAACGAGTTTGATCCTGCTGATATTCAGGCTAACAAGGCTATGGGTATTCTCGCATACATCGGACCCCTTGTGTTCATTCCCATGTTTGCATGCAAGCAGTCAAAATTTGCACAGTCAAACGCTGAGCAGGGTATTATGCTTTTTATCTTTGAGGCTATCATTTCAGTTCTTTCAGTAATCTTTGGCTTCATCCCTGTAGTAGGTTTAGTATTCGGTATCATTTTCTATCTTCTGGATTTAGGCCTTTTAGCAATCGCTATTATGGGTATTGTATTCAGTGCACAGGGCAGAGTTAAGGACCTTCCTATCGTTGGTCAGCTCAGACTTATCAAGCTTAATTCTTAATTGAATAATTGCTGTGAATTATTGATTAAAAGCAAAACGGCATAGTCATTGTTGACTATGCTGTTTTTTTAACTATTGTTTTATCATCGATTTCCAACGATACGGAAAATCAAGATGATTCATAGAAATATAGGGCTTATAAGTATTTACAAGATTAATTAGTGGTTTCGTTGGGAATGAGTATATTTTTTTCTTTTAGTATATAAAATAGAAAGATAACCCACTGCCTTTAGGCGGTGGGTGAAGCTTTCGCGAGGTGCGGGGTTCAAGCCCCGTACCTCGTAAGCTGCGGTAGCAGCGATTTTATAACGAGTGACAAGCGAAGCGGTCACGAGTTTGACTGACTAACTGGTCAAATGTTTGGGGTTTCTTGATAATTATATTGCTCCTTTCTGTAAAAAATGTGCCCCCATTTGACACTTCAGTGAGAGGTGTGGGGGCTCCTGTTGATAGTTATTATACATTAAAATATTCAAAATGCAATAGGATAAATTTTGAATTTTCTCGCTTTTTTCATATTTTTGTGATAATATGATAGAAATGAGTTTGACCGGATTAGCGGTTACGGGTGGTGAAATCAGATGCAGAAACGAAGCTTTAAAAATACAGAGGGCAGGATAATGGGACGTGGAAGGAAGAGCTTCCGTGTGCCTCTTGTTTTTGTAGTTCTTTTTGCTATGATTTTTGTGCTGATTCCTACTGATATTTCGCAAAATGTCCGAAATGCGGATTCTGTAAATAAGTTTTTTTCGAACACTGTTCAGGCTTTGGCCGCAGAGAATGCGGGGAATTCTGCAGCTACGGACGACGGCTGGCCTGCGGGGCCGGCGATAGAGGGCGATGGCGCGATAGTGGTGGATGCAGAGACCGGCAATATTCTCTATGAGAAGAATATTTATCAGCAGTTTTATCCGGCGAGCACGACTAAGGTTCTGACCACTCTGGTGGCAATCGAGAACAGTACACCGGACGAGATAGTGACCGTGTCCTATGCGGCTGATAATTATGTTTCGAAGACCAGTAGCCGAATGGGTCTGGTGGAGGGTGAGCAGCTGACCATGGAGCAGGCTCTCTACGGAATTATGCTGGAGTCGGCAAATGAGGCGACCTATGCGGTAGGTGAGCATGCGGGCGGCTCTATTGCGGGCTTTATTAAGCTGATGAACAGGAAGGCCCAGCAGTTAGGCTGCGAGCGTTCACATTTTGCGAATTCGCACGGTCTTCATGATGATGACCATTATACCTGTCCTTATGACCTTTCGCTGATTGCGAGGGCGGCCTATAAAAACGATTATTTTATGAAAATTACAGGCACGGCATTCTTTGATATGCCTGCCACGAATAAGAATCCGGAGAAGATTCTGACGAATCACCACTGGTTTTTGAACGGTACGCAGCCTTATGATTACTGTATCGGCGGCAAGACCGGTGCGACCACGCAGGCAGGCTATGCGCTGGTGACTTATGCGCGTAAGGATGGCAAGACTTTGATAAGCGTTGTTATGCATGCGCCTACCTGGGAGGCGGTTTATTCTGATTCGCGTAAGCTCCTTGAGTACTGCTTTAATAATTATCAGGTCTATAAGATGTCTGATTTGGGCAAAAAGGACGTGCATTTTGAATTCCAGTCCCCGTTTGGAGATATCGAAAAGTTTGAGCGTCAGACGCCGCAGATTCTGGAGATTTCGGGTGCGGGGACGCTGATGATTCCCGAGGGCTTTGATGTAAGCAATGCAAAGCGCGAGGTTAATATCCAGAGCAGGGAGATTGAGCACGGCGAGAATATCATCGGAAATGTGGCTTATACCTACGGTGACCGCGTGATAGGCTCGACGGATATTATTTATTATAATAATGATTATCCGATTACGGAGAAGGTCTTTAAGAAGGAGTGGCCCGGCTATATGATTCCGGTCGAGGTGGCATTTAAGGATGTGACCCCGGATATGCTCGGCAAGCCCGGAAATAAGGAGCTTGCGAAGGAAAAGAGTGAGGCGGAGGAGCGTAATGCCATCGCCATAGGTATAGGAATCGGTGTGCTGATTTTTGTAATCGGCGGTTTGTTAATTGTCAGGGGAAGGCGTCGCAGACATGGAAGATTTTAAAATATTTGATTCACATGCTCATTATGATGATGAGCAGTTTGATGCGGACAGGGATGAGCTGTTTGCGGGATTTGCTTCGGTCGGCACGAAGAATTTTGTTACACCGGCTGACTGTCAGGCAGCGGCTGAAGGACGGCCCAAAGCGGCAGCAGACGCAGAGGACAGCGATGGAATTATGCCCGAAAGCAGTCCTAAGGCGAGGGTGGCCCGCATAGTCAATGTCGGTGCAAGCGTGCATGGCTCGCTTGAGAGCGTGGCATTGGCGCATCGTTATGATTTTGTATATGCGGCAGTAGGCGTGCATCCCGATGAGGCGGGAGAGGTCTGCTACTGTGAGCAAAACGCAGGGTCCGATGCAGGCCGGCCTGAGGATTCTGCCGTAAATCCCAAATTTGCGCGTCTGACTCCTGCGGTCTGTGCTAATAATTTCAGTCTTTTGGCTGCTCTCGCACAGGATGATAAATGCCTGGCGATAGGTGAAATCGGACTTGATTATCACTGGAATGTCTGGCCGAAGGAGGTCCAGCAGGAGGCCTTCAAAAAGCAGTGGGAGCTGGCTTTTGAGCTGAATAAGCCTGTTATTATCCACAGTCGTGATGCGGCTGAGGATACGCTGGAAATGGTTCGTGAAATATATCAGCAGGCGCAGCGTGAGAATAGGGAATTCCGTGCGGTTATGCACTGCTATTCCTACAGCCCCGAGCAGGCGAGGGAGTACCTGAAAATGGGTATGTATTTCGGCATAGGGGGCGTGATTACTTTTAAGAATTCGAAGAAGCTTAAGGAGACTGTGGCTGAGCTGCCTCTCGATAAGATTTTACTCGAGACAGACTGTCCTTATCTCGCACCTGAGCCCTTCAGGGGTTCAAGAAACAATTCGGGTTATCTGACATATGTGGCAGAGAAGATAGCCGAAATAAAGGGCATTTCCGTGGCTGAGGTCTACGAGGCAAGCTATGCGAATGCCTGCAGATTTTTCGGGCTTGCAGAGTGATGGCAGATGCGGGGGAGTTATGATGGGCTTAGAAGGCAGACAAGCCTTCGCAGAGTGATGGCAGATGCGGGGAATTATGCTGGGCTTTTTGAAGACAGATAAGCCCGCATGAAGACTTGGAAGCGGCAAAAAAAGATTTATACAGAAGATAAGGAAATACGAATGGCGACACTTGGAGATCCTAAAAATACGATTGCAATTTTAAATAAATATGATTTTACATTTCAGAAGAAGTTCGGCCAGAATTTCCTGATTGATACGCACGTTCTGGAGAAAATAATTCATTCTGCGGGTATTACGAAGGATGATTTAGTACTGGAAATAGGCCCCGGAATAGGTACGCTTACCCAGTATCTTTGCGAAAACGCACGTCAGGTTGTGGCGGTGGAAATCGACAAGGCACTTATCCCGATTCTTCGCGAGGACACGCTGAAGGATTACGATAATGTCGAGATTATCAATGAGGACATTCTGAAGGTTGATATTAAAAAAATTGTGGAGGAGAAGAACGGCGGCCGGCCCATAAAGGTCGTGGCGAATCTGCCTTACTATATAACTACTCCGATTGTTATGGCACTGTTGGAGAAGCAGCTGCCGGTGGACAGTATCACGGTGATGGTGCAGAAGGAGGTGGCCGAGCGTATGCAGGCGGGCCCCGGCACGAAGGATTACGGTGCCCTGTCTATGGCGGTGCAGTACTACTCTGAGGCCTATATTGCGGCCAATGTGCCCCCTAACTGCTTTATGCCGCGTCCTAATGTGGGTTCATGCGTTATCCGCCTTACAAGGCGCCCTGAGCCGCCTGTGCAGGTCAAGTCACCGGAGCTGATGTTTAAGCTTATCCGTGCCGCCTTTAACCAGCGCAGAAAAACGCTTCAGAACGGCATTTCGAACTCAGCTGAGCTGAGCTTTCCTAAGGAGCTGGTGGGGCAGGCCATCGTAGATGTTGGACTCAGCGCAACCGTGCGCGGCGAGGCCCTCGGACTCGAGGAATTCGCGAAGCTCGCCGACTACCTTTTGGACTCTTGGGGACGGGGTCAGTAGCTCATAAATAAAGGCCGATTGAGGTCTGCCATTAACGGCAAGCTTCAATCGGCTTGTTTTTTCTTTTCCTTTATTGGGTTGTTGGTGGTCTCTTGGGGGGCGGGGGCTGTTGGTGGTCTCTTGGGGACCACCAACAACCCCGTCCCCAAGAGACCATTTATTTCTGGTTGCTGAGCAGTCCGCCCAGAGTGGTCTCGCCCCAGCTGTAATTTGTCAGGTAACTGCCCTGGAAGAGCTGGGAGTATTCCTCGAGGGTACTCTTTAATCGAAGAGCGACCTTGCGGTAGCGGGAGAGAGTAAGAGTGTTTACAGGCTCTTCCTCCAGCTCGATTTCGATGCCGATTTCGTCCTCGAGGTTCATAAGAAGCTCTACGGTGTCGAGTGAATCGATGCCAAGCTCTGAGAACTTGCTCTCGGGCTTTATAGAAGAAACGTCACAGCCTGTACGTTCAGAAACGATTTTTGCGATTGAATCAAAGTACATAATAAATGCCTCCAAAATGATATTTTTTCAGGCGCTATTTGTCTGCCTGCTGCAATAAATATACTCGTTCTCTGTTCCCTCACGGGCCCCAAAGCGTTCCAAATGCGTTCCAAATTTGTAAATAGATTGTTAATTTTTTGAAAAAGAGAATAAAAAAAACAGGGTATATGAAAATGTTCGGTTCATTTTCATATACCCTGTTAATCTTCTTCCTCGTCATCAATGGAATAGTCATTCAACTCCTGAAAATCAAGGAATTCACTTAATGTCATATCAAAAACGGTTGCTATTTTATGTAAGGTACGAACTTTTGGATTTTTGCTCGCCCCGTGAACTATATTGTCTATGGTAGATTGTTTAACATTCGAATATGTTGCTAATCGGTTTATCGTAATGCCCTTCTTCGTGCATAATTGCTTAATTCTGAAGGCATATAATTCAGAATATTTCACTCTGTCACCTCTGGATGAAATAGTAGTAAATCATACACTAATGATAACAGATGAAAAAGCAAAAATTACCCACACATGGTTGATTTGGAAGAAAAAATAAAGTATTATTATAATATATTACCCGTACATAGGTAAAAATGGGGATTTAGAGCAATTGAAATGAGAAATTAGCAGTCTGTTGTTACAAAATAAATGGAGGATGTGATTCAATGGCAATATTAAAATGTAAAATGTGTGGCGGTACATTAGAAATTAATTCAGACGAAACTATTTCGACATGTGAGTACTGTGGTACAGAACAGACGATTCCGAAAATTACAGACGATATCCTCGGGAATCTTTTCAATCGTGCAAATACACTTCGTATGAAGTCGGAGTTTGACAAAGCTGAAGAAATTTATAGCAAAATAATTGAAATTGACAATACACAGGCAGAAGCATATTGGGGAATAATTCTCTGTAAATATGGTATTGAATATGTTGAAGACCCTAAAACACTCAAGCGTGTTCCAACCTGCCATAGGTCTTCTTTTGATGCGATAACTGCTGATGAGGATTATAGGTTTGCGATAAAATATGCGGATATCGGACAGAAAACTATTTATGAGACAGAAGCAAAGGCCATAGATGAGATACAAAAGGGAATCCTTGCTATTTCCCAGAATGAAGAACCTTATGATGTTTTCATCAGTTACAAGGAAACTGATGAAAATGGTAATCGTACATTTGACAGTGTTTTAGCTAATGACATATATCATCAGCTCACACAGGAAGGCTTTAAGGTTTTCTATGCTGCGATTACTTTGGAGGACAAGCTTGGTCAGGAGTATGAGCCCTATATATTCGCTGCAATCAATAGTTCAAAGGTAATGATTTCTATCGGTTCAAAGCCGGAATACTTTAGTGCTGTATGGGTAAAGAACGAATGGTCACGCTTTATGAAACTTATGAAGAATGATCGCAGTAAACTGCTAATCCCTTGCTATAAGGATATGGACGCATATGAACTCCCGGAAGAATTTGCGCATTTGCAGGCGCAGGATATGTCGAAAATAGGATTTATTAATGATATTTTACGGGGAATTAAAAAGGTTATAAAAAAGGATGAGGGTAAAACAGCAGATAATGGAAATGATGTACAGCAGAATAATATGTCTGTCTCAAATGTTGCACCACTTTTAAAACGTGCGTTCATGTTCATTGAGGATGAAGAATGGGATTCTGCAGAGGAATATGCAGAGCGTGTTCTTGATATTAATCCGGAATGTGGGGATGCGTATGTAGCTAAATTGATGGTCGAATGTAAAATTAAAAGTTTTGATGTTGAGTTTGGACTTAAGGAAGATATTACTAAAACTAAAAATTACAGTAAGGTAATGAAATATGCGCACAAAGATGTTCAAACTAAAATAAATAATAATTTTCGACGGGATTTTGCTGATATTTTTAGGATTGTAAATGGTAAATTGCAAAGAATTGATATTCATTCAGATGCCTCAGAGTTATCTGTATTCAAGATTCCGAATAGTGTTACAAGTATTGGAGAATATGCATTTTATAAATGCAGTAATTTGATACAAATAAAAATACCCAACAGTGTCACAAGTATTGGTGATTGTGCATTTACAGAATGCAGTAGTCTGACACAAATAGAAATACCAAACAGTGTCACAAGTATTGGTGGTTGGGCATTTTCGGAATGCAGTAGCTTGAGACAAATAGAAATACCAAACAGTATTACAAGTATTGGTGATTGGGCATTTTTAGAATGCAGCGGTCTGACACAAATAGAAATACCGAATAGTGTTACATTTATTGGCGAAGGTGCATTTAGTAACTGCAGTAATTTGACACAGATTATAATTCCTGATGGAAACAAATATTATAAGTTAGATAGGGGAGTATTATATAACGATGATTTAACTATTCTACATACATTTTTTCCTTTTAATGGAGATATAAGTGAATTTGCAATACCCAACAGTGTCACAAGTATTGGTGATAGTGCATTTTATAACTGCAGTAATTTGACACAAATAAAAATACCCAACAGTGTCACAAGTATTGGTGATAGTGCATTTTATAACTGCAGTAATTTGACACAAATTGAAATACCCAACAGTGTCATAAGTATTGGTGATAGTGCATTTTCAGATTGCAGCAGTCTGACACAAATTGAAATACCGAATAGTGTAACTAGTATTGGAGAAAGTGCATTTAGCAGGTGTAGTAATTTGACGCAAATCGAAATACCGAATAGTGTAACAAGTATTGGCAGATGGGCATTTAGCGGCTGTAGCAGTTTGACGCAAATTATTATTCCTGACAAGTTAAAAAATATAGCAAAGAAAGATATGGGTGTTGAAAAAGCTGAGATAATTACCTGGTCGGAAAAGTCGATTATAGAACAAAGAAAAAAAGAAGAAAAAATACGTCAAGAGCAACAGAAAGAAGAAGAAAAAATACGTCAAGAGCAACAGAAAGAAGAAGAAAAAAGATTTCAAGAGCAACAAAATAAATTGGATCGTATGAAAGAGTATCGAAATAATGGTCGTTGCCAGTATTGTGGGGCTGCATTTAAGGGGTTAATAATTAAAAAATGTTCGTTTTGTAGAGTAAAAAAAGACTATTAATTATGGTTAAAATTTTAAGTATGCTGTTACCATATAAAGAAAATGAGAATGCAAAAGAATATGCTGGCAGACATTGATGTTGTGAATAAAAAAACAGAAAGAACACGAAATGAAATTCTAGTGATGAGTATAGAATTTGTATTTGAGCATATGGAAATTACTAAAATATAAGGGAGGCCTACGGTATGGCTAAGTTTGCTATTGAATGCCCTGTTTGTGGAAAATATGCAGAGGCAAAAACAGGTTTTTTTGCAAAGAAAAAAATTGATTGTTCCTGCGGAAATGTAATTAATATCCGTACAGATAAATTGGCATCAAGAGAATGTCCACATTGTGGAAATCAGGTTGTGTTTGATCAGACAAAAGGTGCTGATGCCGTATGTCCCATTTGTAATGGAAAGATAAATACAATGGCTGAACAACAGAAAGTTGAAGAATTTTCATGTGCACAGTGCGGCGTTAGATTAATGACTACAAGAAGTGCGTCTACCTATGTTTGCCCGGTGTGTGATTATATGAATGATGTACAGGAAAGACTTACATCTGAAAAGATTAAAAGGGATGGACTGGCGAGTGTCATAAAATATGAGGGTGATAATAATACATTTATTTGGAAGCATCCTATTGAAGATTTCAACTATGGGTCTCAGCTTATTGTTCATGAGAGTCAGGAAGCGATTTTCTTTAAGGACGGACAGGCTCTCGATTTATTCGGCCCGGGTCGTTATACTCTCGAAACACAGCAGTTGCCTTTATTAGAAAAGACGTATCAGCTTCCTACGGACACAGAAGGGACCTTCCATTCTGAAGTATATTTCATCAATAAAACTGTTCAGATGGCGATTAAGTGGGGAACACCGGACAAGGTCAGATTCATAGATCCTCTGACGGGAACGCCTCTTCAAATAGGCGCTTCAGGAGAATTGAATCTTCAAGTAAGTAATTCGAGAAAATTATTAATAAAGCTTGTTGGTACAACAAAGGGAATAGCCTGGGAAGAAGGCCCGGGGTTAACAAAATCAATTCAGAACTCTTTTAGACCATTAATATCAAGTACATTAAAAACTAATCTTTCATCAGTGATAACAAATGAAGCTATCGATTTATTAGAGATAGATTCAAAACTGGACATAATATCCACAAATCTTCGTGAGAAGTTGATTCCCGGTTTTGAGGAATACGGACTTACTATACCGCAATTCTATGTTACAAATATAGTTCTTCCTGAAGATGACCCTAACTTTAAGAGGATTAAGGAATTACATACAATTACACTTCAAACAAGAATGCTGCAGGCTGAGGCTACAGTCAGAACTGCAAAGGCTCAGTCGGAGACTATCTACAGAACTGCAGAAGAACAGAGCAAAGCAGCGATTGAAGCAGCACATCGTGCAGCCGTTCTTGAACAGCAGACTACAGAAACCGAGATTGCAAAAAGAGAAGCGGAACGCCGTGTAATTGAGGCACAGGCAGAAGCGCAGGCAGCACGTATGCAGGGACTTACCGAAGCTGAAATCATGGCTGCGAAAGGATATAGCCAGAAGGATGTACTCACTGCAGAGGTTCAGAAGGCTTATGCAGAGGGTATAGGAAATATGGGGCCTGCTATTTCTGCTGGCGGTGGAAGCAGTATTGTTGGAGATATGATGGGCCTTGGAGTCGGACTGGCAGCAGCATCTGCTATTTCACCTCAGATTGGTCAGATGATGAATAATTTTGGAAATATGGGGCAGGGAAATAATCAGCAGATGAGTGTACCTGCGTATATTACAAATCCGGTTCAGCCACAAAATATGGCAGAAGCTTGGGATTGTGCCTGCGGTCATAAAGGAATAATTGGTAATTTCTGTAATAATTGCGGGGCAAAGAAACCAATGCTTGTACAGACGGATACCTGGGATTGTAGTTGTGGACAGACCGGTGTAATCGGAAATTTCTGTAATAACTGTGGGGCGAAAAGACCGATGCCGGTTGTATCTGATACCTGGAATTGTGCATGCGGACAAAGTGGTATAACAGGCAATTTCTGCAGTAATTGCGGAGCAAAGAGAGGAGAATAAGCCTATGAACAAAAACAGAAATAGGGGATTTGCGATTCTGGCAATAATTATTGTGATTTTTTCTGTAATAGCATTTGTGGTACCATTTAGCAAAAATTCGGGATTTTGGTGCTCATATATATTCGGAGTGATAGCTGTTTTGATGCAGCTTTATGTATTCAGGGTTGCTTTCAGAGACGAGGATGCCAAAAGCAGATTCTATGGATTTCCGATTGCGAAAATAGGATTTATTTATCTGGTAGTACAGCTTGCGGTCAGTCTTGCAGGAATGCTTCTTTCAACTTTTGTATCAGCATTTCCTAATTGGATAATTATAGTATTAAATATTATTATTCTCGGTGCGGCGGCTATTGGATGTATTACGGCGGAAACTATGCGCGATGAGGTAGAAAAACAGGACATAAAACTTAAGAAAGATGTATCAGTAATGAGAGATCTGCGGTCTGTTATTTCATCAGTTGCAAGCACGTGCGAGGATTCAGCGGTTAAAAAGAATTTGGATGCTCTTGCAGAGGAATTCAGATACAGCGATCCTGTATCAAATGAAGCAACAGAAGAAATTGAACGAGATATGATGGCGGTTGCAAATGAAATGCAGGCAGCAGTTGCGGCTGGACATCCGGAAAAAATAACTGCTCTGTGCAGGGACCTTAAGGGAATGCTTGCTGAGAGAAATCGAGTTTGTAAGGTGAGTAAGTAGAGTTTGATTAGGGAATTAAGTGTTTAAAATGATTAAATTAGTGTTAGGAAATAGTTTGGTTATATGGGAATAAAATTACTGAAAAATAATATTTCTGATAGTAATAGTTTAGCTAAAGCATTACGTTTTAATGGAGGACTTCATCAAAACTATAAAGTGTATACCTCTATGGAAAGGGCTCTTGCATTCTTGCTTACAGGAAAAATCTATTTAAGTGATGGGCAAAAATGGAATGATAAAGAGGACCGAATTAGTATGAATGAAAAAAAGGTCTATGGTCATAGCTTTTCATGTTCAACTAAAGAGAATATTGCTATGTGGATGCTTTATAGCGGAGAACATGGTAAAAAGGGCGCTGTAATTGATTTTTTACCTTCTGTGATAAAAAGTATTCTGGATATAGATACAGTTGAACTGGGGCTATTTGATGGGAATGGTCAGTTTGATAAAAAATATAAGTTAAAAAAAACAGATGGTTCGTTTGATTTGTTTATGACAGATGTACTATATGTTGATTTATGTAAAAATAAAGCAAAAATAACTGTTAGAAATGATCATGCTACTGTGAATCCCCCAATACTGGTCCATGATGATATTTTTTGTAAAAATTATGCATGGTCATACGAGGTCGAATCCAGATTAGTGCTTAGATTATCAGACGAAATAAATAAAATAGCCCAAAATGAAAAACTAACAAGTATTAGAATAACATTACCTGACAAATATTTAAATAGAATGCGAAAAGATAGATTGATTCGCTCTCCGTTGTATACAGAGGGTGTCGAAACCGGAAGATTAAGTGAGTTGAATAAAAACGTTATTTGGGATATTTAGCTTTGGAGTAAGGGGAATACAGATTATACAGGGAGAATAAAAAAATGGCAATCTTAAAATGCAAAATGTGTGGTGGAGATATAGAGTTATCTGAAGATAAAACTCTTGGGACCTGTGAATATTGTGGCTGTACAATGACATTTACAAGCCGTAATCCGAAGGGATATTTGAAGGTGTGAGACTGATTGGGAAAAGGATAAATTATGATTTTTAATAATATTACGAATGCTTGCGATTAAAAAAATAAAACAATCTGTATTGGAATGATACTGTAATTGTGAAGTATGATACAATGGCAATCTTAAAATGCAAAATGTTTGGTGGAGGTATAGAGTTATTTGAAGATAAAACTCTTGGAATCTGTGAATATTGCGGCTGTACAATGACATTTCATAAGTTACATCATCAAAGGAAGAAGGGTGTAGAGAAAATGCTGAAACAATAAGGCGTATTTTAATTAAGCAGTTGAAACTTGTGGTCTATTATTTACAAACAAGAAATGAGAAAAATGGAAATTAGTGATATTTTAAAAAATCGAATAGCTCCTTTCGAAATAGTAGATGAAAAAATGAAATCTTTGTTTAGTTTTTATTTACATTTAGCTCCTACAGTGGACAGTAAGAGTGCAAAGTCTATTCCTGCAAGGGGTGTGAGTACAATATGGAAAGAATTTATAGCAAAGATTGCCATAAAACAAGGTAATTATTATATATATAAGTCAGGTAATATCAATGAAAAGCAGTTAGATATATATAGATTAAAAGCTAATCATACAGTTAATCGAAAAAGTAAGGGATTTGTTTGTTGTTACAAAAATGATGAAAAAGATGAACTGGTATGTCTGTTGCGCCATATAAGAAATTCAATAGCCCATAGCAATGTGTACTTGTTGGATAAAACTCGAAAGTATGTGATTTTTGATGATTATAATAGTAATAAAAACTTAACTGCAAGGGTTCTTTTATCTCAAACAGATTTAAATAACCTGAGAAAGCTACTGGTAAAGTGAGAACAAAAACTGGCGTTTGTAGTTGTTATCTGAAGTTTAAAGGAAATTTGACGTTTACCAGATTATACATTATGTTAGGCAACGGAATACTGTTAATGAAGCCACTGCGTATTTTCGTAAGGGTTTTTATTGATGTAAAAACTTAGCTGCTTTGTTTAATATTTTTCTTAATCTTCAATAAATATAAAGTTCTCCAAGAACAGTAATTGACCATGTGAATTTGACAAAGCATTTGGTGTTTATGAGAACATTGTTACAGATTTTCCGGAAGAAGCAGAAGCATATTGGGGCCTAGTCCTTTGCAAATATGGTATCGAATATGTTGATGATCCGGTTTCTGCAAAAAAAATACCCACATGCCACCGATCCTCTTTTGATTGTGTTCTTGAAGATTCTGATTTTGAACTTGTTATGGAATATTGAGTGTTAAAGAATATGAAGACCCTTTTAAGGGTTAATGTGAAGTAGTAATAATACCCCTTCAGGAGTAGCGACGAATCAAAAGCCAGCGCCTTGAGACGCTGGCCTAGTAGCAAGGGCTTATAGCCCAAGTACAAACCACCCTTTGGAAGGGTGGTTGTGATTTTTTCTTGAATTTATAAAGATTACGTAAAAACGAAAATGTTTTCATTTACGCTTGACTGAATAGTATTCCTAAGTGTATAATAATTTTAGAATTCCTCTGCAAAAAGGAGGGATTTATTGGAATACCATAGAAAAAGACTTAAGGATCTCACGATAAAGAACAATTTCATGTTCGCAGCGGTGATGCTTGAACCGGAGAATGCCAAGGGCCTGCTTGAGCTTGCACTTGGAGTAAAGGTGGATCACGTTGATATCTCGTATGAGAAAAGCATTGTCTATAACCCGGAGTACAAGGGTGTAAGGCTTGATGTATTTCTTAAGGATACGGCGGGAACACACTTCAATGTGGAGATGCAGGCGGATGCACAGCCTGTTAGTAAGCGAGCCAGGTATTATCACAGCCATATGGACATGGAAATGCTTCTTTCCGGACAAGACTATGAGAAGCTTCCGGACAGTTATGTTCTCTTTATTTGTGATTATGATCCGTTAAAACTGAAAAAGTACAGATACACCATCAGCCAGTATGTCGCGGAAGACGAGAAAATTTCCTACTCTGACGGAAGGCATACGGTGTTTCTGAGTACGGTAGGAACCAATGAAAACGAGGTGCCAGAGGCACTTGTTAAATTCTTAAGGTATGTAGCTGCAGGACCTGAAGCCAGCGAGGAAGACTATGGTGACAGTTTTGTAAGGCAGCTGCAGAATTCTGTGAAAAAGGTGAAAACCAGTCGTGATATGGAGGAGAGGTACATGCTGTTCGAGGAAATGATGAAAAAAGAATTTAATAATGGCATGCAGGAAGGTATACAGAAGGGTGTGCAGATTGGACAAAACAATCTTGCATTACAGGTGATTAACACCCGTTTTACCATATCAGACAGTCTGACAGAACGTATTAAGTCAGTTAATGATGAAAACATTTTGTCGCAATTGATTATTAATGCGTCTGCGGCAGCAGATCAGGAGAAGTTTGAAGCATTGGCTGATAAGCTGCTGGCACATCAGGTCGAATCGACTAAAATCAACTAAAAAGAAAATTTGACAGAGGAATTCTAAAAGCGATTTGGCGTGAGTCAGATCGCTTTTTATTATCTTGGAGGATAGGGTATAAAAGCCCCGGAATTAATCATTCCATTAGTCTGATAAATCCCGGGGCTTTTGATTAGCTTATTTTATTCTGCAGCTTCTGTGGCAGCAGTCTCTGTGAAAGTATCCTTATCCTCAGACTTTACTGCATTCTTAACTGCATCACCGACTACCTTTCCGCCGAGTGCACCTGCGAGCATGCTCTTTAAGTCGAAGCCGAGACCCTCGGTAAGACCGGTAGAAATCTGGGTTGTGGACTTTGTGATATCCTCAATAAGCTTTGCTGTATTGCCTTCGCCGTACATTGTAATCTTGTCGATGTTCTCGAGAGGCTTTGCAACGTTTGCAGCGATTTCGGGAAGTACCTTGAAGAACATTTCAAGGACTGCGGCTTCCTTCATCTTTGACATAGCCTCTGCCTTCTTTTCGGTAGCTTCTGCTTCAGCGATACCCTTTGCACGGATAGCCTCTGCCTCAGCGACACCTCTTGCACGGATAGCTTCTGCATCCTGCTCAGCCTGATACTTAACGGCATCGGCCTTGATACGCATAGCCTCTGCCTCACGTTCCATCTCGAACTTGCGGGCCTCAGCGTCCTTCTGACGACGGTAAAGCTCTACATCGGCCATCTGCTGCTGACGGTATCTGTCGGCATCTGCCTGCTTCTTGATTGAAGCGGCAAGCTCCTGCTCCTTAACCTCTGCTTCCTGCTTACGGAGCTCAACTGACTTCTGCTGACGGGCGATATCAGCCTCAACGGCTGTAGCCTCGATAATCTTACGCTGTGACTCTTCCTGAATCTTGTAGGCTGCATCGGCCTCAGCCTGCTTTAAGTCTGATTCCTTCTTTAATTCAGCCTGCTTGATCTTTAATTCGTTCTGCTTAATAGCGATATCGGTGTTGGCTAAAACTCTGGCCTCATTTGCGGCCTTGCTAGCCTCTGCCTCTGCGATTGCAACATCTCGCTCAGCCTGAGCCTTTGCGATAGAAGCATCCTTCTGAATCTGTGACATATTGTCCTGACCGAGGGCAACGATAAGACCCTTCTCGTCATCGATTCTCTGAATGTTACATGAGATGATTTCAATACCCAGGGCGTTCATATCCTTCTGGGCCTTCTCCTGAACCTCATCACCGAACTTCTTACGGTCTGTACATAATTCCTTGAGCTTAACAGTACCGATAATTTCACGCATGTTACCCTGAAGGGAATCTGTGAGAGCTGTGATAATCTGCTCCTCCTTCATATTAAGGAAGTTCTTCATAGCAAGCTTGATTCCGTCGGGATCTGTCTTCACTCTGATTTTTGCAACTGCATCGATATCTACACCGATGAAGTCGAGAGTAGGTACATAACCGTTTGTTTTAATGTCTACACTTATCTGCTTAACAATCAGGTTATCCTTTCGCTCAAAGAATGGAACCTTGATGCCTGAACGACCAATGAGAATCTTGGGGTTCTTCTTCATACCTGAAATGATATAAGCAACATCCGGCGGTGCCTTAACATAACCTGTTAATAAGATGATTAGTACCGCTACCACGATTGCGGCGATTAAAATAATCTGTCCCGTACTCATAAAAATAACCTCTCCTTCCGTGCTTAACGCACTGTGTGTGACAGGCTTTTCTTTGCTGCCTGTGATTAGATTATAGCCTATAAAATGACGATTGTATAGCGGTTTGCAGCAAAAATAAGCGTATTTATTCCTCGAAAACGGCAAATTAGATTTCTAATACTGATACGGCTTTTGAGGTAATTATGATTGACAGCTTGTAAAGAGCGAGGTGCAGCTTTTATATGAGCAGGCGGCGAAGCGGATTGCCAATATCTTTAACAAGTGTTAGAATAATAACTAATGAGTTTATTTATGCCTGCGTCAGGGGAGGTTAGAGCCCATTATAATCCTGCAGGCAGAAGGGTATGGTTTTATATGAAATTAGCGAAAGGATCGGTAAGAAACATACTTCTTTTTCTGGGTATGTTCGTTCTGGGAATAGGCGTGGGCCTGATACCGGAGCGCTTTATTATTTACCAGGCTTCAAATTTCATATTTATAGGAATAATAATCGGCTGGGGACTTTCGGTACGGCGCAGGGCGATTCAGGATAATACCCGCCGCCTACTGATGTGTGTCGCGTCGTTTCTTATTGTGCTTATGGTTCTGAAAATGCTTCAGAACGGTTTTGTGGTGAAGCATTCCGTGACGGACAGACTTATGACCTACGGGGCCTATGTTCCCATGATTATTGTGCCGGTCTGCTCGCTTCATGCTGCTCTTTCAATCAACCGGCCGGAGGGTATCAGGAAGAGAAAATTTATGACTATCCTCTATCTGGGCGGAACCGTGATGAGTATCATCACGATGACAAACGATATGCATCAGCTGATGCTGATAGTGGAGGATGAGACTAAGGACAGGTTCTCGGGAGGCCCGATTTACTGGTTTTTTGTATTCTGGGTAGTGTCGATTCTGCTGGGAGCGATATACGTTGCCTTCGATAAATGCCGTCTTTCCGCTATAAAGCGTTTTATCTGGGTGCCTATTACCTATGGTATTCTGATTGGCGCCGTTTTCGTGATATTTGTTTTCAGAATGAATTATTACGGTGTGTTTTTGCTGGATTTTCAGGAGCTTTATTCATTTACCATTATCGGCGAGTGGGAGGTTCTGCTGCAGATCGGTCTTATAAGAAGTAATGTTAATTACGACCTCTTTTTTATAAATTCACCTATTCCGGCCCAGCTGACGGATGCAAACGGTACGGTCAGATATGAATCGAATAATGCACGGGATATCACGGCAAAGCATCGTGAGGAGGCAAAAAAGGGCCTGGTTTTTCTGGATGATAACAGACGTCTGCATCATTATTTTATCTCCGGCGGAAGCATCTACTGGGTGGATGATATTTCGGAGATTACCAGACTTAATAACCTGCTTCAGGATGTTAATGAGCAGCTTTCCGAGGAACGTGAGCTTATCCATCAGGAGAATGAGCTTCGTGCGCAGCGTATAAGCTTTGAGACGCAGAACCGCCTTTATGACCATATTGCGCTCTGTCTAAGGCCGCGCCTTGATTATATCAATGAGCTTCTGAAGGAGTCCGGAGACGAGGATTTTGACAGGAATCTGGCCAAAGTATGTGTAATCGGAGCCTATGTGAAGCGTTTTTCAAATATGTGTCTGCTTTCGGATTCGACAGGGGAGCTGGAGCTGGGTGAGCTTTACCTTTCTATTAGCGAATCGCTTGATAATCTGAAAAACTGCGGCGTGAACTGTACTTCGGTAAAGCAGGTGGAGGGCATTTGCTCCGCAGATAAGGTCATAGCGGCTTATGAATTTTTTGAGGCTTATATTGAGGAGCTGACAGACAGCGGCTGCTCGCTTATGGTGAGTCTTTTGGAGAGCGGTGAGGGCTTTGAGCTGCGAATGATGCTTGATATTGAAGCAAATGACGTGCAGCCCGATTACTTCCTGACACTGCCTGTAATCACGGACTTTTTCGTGGAGCAGATAAGTGACATGGGCGGTGTTATTACAAAGCAGGGCGATGAAGAGGGGCTGCTTATCCGTCTGAGATTTGTAAAACGATGATTATCAGAGGTAGAATTATCTGCGGGAAAGGAGTATACCGGTGACGAATATATTTGAGCTTGCGCCGGCCTGGCGAACGGTTTTTGCACTGTTTGCAATGGTGCAGGTTATATTATCCTTATACCTTTTAGTGCGTGTAACGGGCCAAAAGCGCGGGGGCATGAAGGTAGTTGAATGTGTTCTGGTGCTTTGTGTCAGCCTGGCAATGGTCCAGTTTTTCGCAGTCGTTGAGGATTATCTGGTGAATAGGAATATCCGCGGCGTGCGCTTTGCGGAGTGGTTCGGCGGACTTCCCGTGTGGATGATTGTGGCAGAGCTTATTGCGATGTTTACTGTCATCGGATATACTGTAAAGCATGTAAATGACTGGGAGAGAAAGCATATTACGCCCCGTTCGCTGAAGGAGGCAACGGATTTGATGCAGGACGGAATCTGCTATTACAGTGAGAACGGACTGGCCTATCAGGTGAACAGAAGGATGGAGCAGCTGAGTATGGCTCTGACGGGGTCTTATATGAATGATGCGTGCGAGTTCTGGGACAGGCTCTACTACGGGCGTCTTGAGGACGGTAATCTGAGCATCAGGGGCGGTGATACGCCGATGGTTATGCTTTCTGACGGAATGGTTTACAGCTTTGTGAAGACGAAGCTCGAAATTGACGAGGGCATGTACCAGATTTTTGCGACCGAAATTACTTCTCTTTACGATATTACCAAGTCATACCGCGAAAGTAATGCCCGACTTACGGAGATGAATAAGCGTCTGCGTGCGATGGGTGAGGGTATCAACCGCATGGTTATCGACAAGGAGGTTCTGGAGGCAAAAATCAGAATCCATGATAATCTGGGTGCGATGCTTCTGGCATCGAGACGTTACCTGGCTAATCCCGCTCCCGGGGACAGGCAGGAAATCATTGCCGCATGGACGCAGAATGTCGATTTGCTGAGACATGAGCGTGCGGAGACTGAGGCGGATGATTACGAGCTTCTTTATGAAACTGCGGAGGATGTGGGCATGACCCTTGAACTGGAGGGTGAGCTGCCGCAGGAGCCTGCGGTGAAAAAGCTTGTATCGACCGCAATGCATGAATGTATGACGAACACCATCCGGCACGCGAACGGGGACAGGCTTTTTATCAGCGTGCAGGAGGCAGGAGAAGGCTGTATTGTTAATATAAGAAATAACGGAAGAGCGCCCGAAAAGGAGATTTCGGAGAGCGGCGGACTTGGCTCCTTGCGTAAGCTTGCGGATGAATGCGGAGCAAAAATGACGGTGGAAGGCAAACCTGAATTTCTGCTGAGGCTGGAATGCCCGAGCCGTTAGGCGGTTACAGGCTTTGAAAATTGTGCAGAATATCTGCGGAAAGGACTGATATGGTACCCTATAACGTAATTATTGTTGATGATCAGAATATGCCCCGGCAGCTTTTTGAGACCTTCGTAAATTCCTCGAAGAATTATAATCTGCTGTATTCACTTAAAACCGCAAAGGCGGTGGATGTTTACTGCCTGAAATATCCCGTGGACCTTATTATTATGGATGTTGTAATGAACGACGGTTCAAACGGACTTGATGCGGCAAAAAGAATTAAGAAGCAGACCCCGAATATTAAAATCATTATTGTAACTTCGATGCCGGAGGTGTCTTATATCGAGCGTGCCAGACAGATAGGTGTGGACAGCTTCTGGTATAAGGAGGTAGAGGGCAAGCCTTTGCTTGAGGTAATGGACAGAACCATGGCGGGCGAGCATATTTTCCCGGACAGTACTCCCGTGCAGGAAATCGGCGAGGCCAAAAGCGTGGAATTTACCGATACGGAGCTTCTGGTACTTCGTGAAATGACTACCGGTGCAACGAATGTGGAAATTGCCGAGCATATGAATATTTCCGTTAATACCGTAAAGCAGCACATCATGCATATGATTCAGAAAACAGGCTGCCGTAACAGAACTGAGCTTGCCATTGAGGCGAGAGTGCGCGGAATTGTAATACCTGAGTAAATCTTTTGTAAATCTAATACTTTAGTATAATGAGTTATTTTTAAATGCCTTTATAATACTAACTGACGTGGACAGAAATCCACAAAATATGCGGGTATGCCGCAAAGGGATAGACAGTATGGGCTGAAGATGGGTTTTAGACAGAGCGGAAAATGTATGAAGACAGCTCATACTGATTATAGAAAGGCAGGTAAAATATGGGATTTTTTGATTCATTAGCTAATTCACTCGGAAGAAGCGTAAAGAGTTCAGCACAGAATGCAGTTAATCAGACTGTAAGAAAAGCAGAGCATGAGGCAGTAAATGCGGCAACCAACGCAGCGACAAAGGCTGTTTCAAATGCAGTGGCAAATTCAAAGACAAAGACTTATAAATTCAATGAGCTTCCTCAGAATGCGGCAGAGCTTATGGCTTTACCCGAGGCAGCACTTACAGACGCAAATGCGGTTGCGGCACTTGCAGTGCTTGCGCTTATCCAGTTTTCAAAAAATGAGGCAACAGGTGTTGAGATGCTTAACGCACTCAAGGGACCTGCTCCTCTTTCAGAGAGAGATAAGAGCTTCCTTCACGACAGATTCGACGGAACCTCTCATCTTCCCATGTCATATTTTGAGGGTGCAACACCTCAGAATAACTATACTCCTTCAACACCCTACACTATCAGTGTAAGTGAGAATCCCTACAGCCGTGACCAGTTTGCACAGGGCTATCTTACACTTTATCTTAAGTCGGGCGGAGCGGATTCCCCCCGTCCTGTTACCCTCAGAAATAAGCCCTCATCAGGACAGTGGTTCCTTTGGGACTTCGCTTCTCTGGTGTCAGGCATCAGAACAGCCGTAGAGGCTGACCCCTGGGCATAATACGCGCGGATAAGCCGATAGGATTGGCTGGATTATTCGCGTGGGCCCTACGAAGAAAGGTATGTAGAAATGAAGAAAAAGAAGATTGTGGCAGTATTAATGGCGGTTGTTTTAATGTTTTCTCTTGCGGCATGCTCGAGCAAGGAAAATAACGATGCGCCTGTGCCCACACCGACAGAGCAGAAAATAGATACAACTCCTGTACCGACACAGGCTCAGATTCTGACAATGAAGCCCACAAATGAGCCTGCAGTGACAGCTGCTCCTGAGGAGCAGGGCAAGAACGAGCTGGTAACACCTGCATTAACCGAGGATGAAATCCTGGAGCAGAAAAAGCTTGACTCAGTGACTCTAAACGGAGGCGATTACAAGCCTGCCATTGATGGTGAGTATATGTATGCCGGCAAAATTGCAGCCTTCCTGCCTACAGGATGGCTGAACAATCCCATTCAGTCCTTTATCTGGACCGAGGATGACCTTGAAGCAAGCGGTCAGGTTGATCCCTGCTCACTCAGCTTTTTAAAGGGTGCGAAGGATACCAGCGACAGCTGGACCTGCGCAGGTATCAAGATTGATTATAGTGAAAATGATTATGGCATCTGGGATACAAGATCCTATTATTACAATATTGAGGAGCTTGATTTCACTGCCGGAAGCTATCAGTGGACGGGCTTTATCGGAACCGATGAGGACGGAAACTACAAGACCGCAACTCTTAATCCCGACGGACGCGGAGACATCAGTGTTTCGGTAACTATGACAAACAGTGAGACCGGTGAGGAGCTTTCCTTTGAAGATGAGGACCTGCTTACAATCCTTGCCTCTATCAGAATTGATGATACGCCTGCGAACTTTGAATATGTAGATTTCTGGTCCGGCTTATTTGGAGACGGAAGCAGCGAGAGTGCAGGTACAGAACCGGGTGACGGAGGCCAGAAGACTCCGGACGTTACCGGCTCTGATAATGACGGACTTATCTATAACCCCTTCCCTAATTCTGCTGCAAAGACAATCTGTGATAGTTATTCAAGCTATCTTTCCCTGCTTGCAGCAGAGAAGAATTGTGCGGAAACTCTCAGCTACGAGGCAATGTTTGTAGATGGAGATGATATTCCTGAGCTTGTGGTTCAGACCGACGAGGATTCCGAGGTTATTTTACTGAGACTGACCGATGAGGGTGAGGTTGCTGAAGTAGGCCGCTACGCCTTTGTTGATAACTGCATGTTCTGTGCAATCGGCATGAATGATTATATTGCTTACGGCTATTATGATGAGAACGAGAATGAGGTTCTCGAGATACTTAAGTATAACGGTGTTTCTACTGAAGTCGAGGCAGTATTCATCTATGACGAAGAAAATGGCAGCTTCCTGATTAATGGTAAGTCCTACCTCGAGGATGAGGCTCAGGCTATGCTGGAGGATTATTATGCAGGGTCTAATGAGGACTACAGCGAAATGTATTCCTACTATTCGGCGACAGAATTTGGATCTGTGGGTACAGCAGCCTATAATATGGCAGCTTCCATTGATTGGCCCGAATCCTATTATGAGGACGACGAGAGCTATAATGCATGCATGGAGATTTTAGAGGGCACCTGGAGCCTGAACAGCGCATATCTCCTGGATTTTAATGATGATACTGCAGATTCTGACGGTATACTTCTTGATAATTCTGCATGTACGGTAGATTTTTCGGTGGTTGGCGGAAATGCAAACTTCAGCTTCAGCTATGGGGAGGATTCCTTCGATATTGTGAAGGCTCCGATTCTTATCTTCAATGCTGTGAATTCAAACTCAGACGGAGACCTTTCCTGGAGGGGCGAAATCTGTGATGAGGTAAGCGAGGAAGACGGTGCTTTCATTTATGTGTATGTAGATGAGAGTAACAATGATTTTTCTGAGCTTCTTATCGTTGTTGAGCATGAGGGTGAATCCTATGGCTATGATATTCTCTTTGATCGTGCCGAATAATTAATTAAATAAGAGCAGTAAATCGTTTATAAAATTAAATAAAAAATAAAAGAGAGGCGGCACCTAACGTGTCGCCTCAAAAAATTTCTGATTGTATTTTGATACTGTATTAATTGTGTAATTTAAGCATTCATCCACGAGCTCCTCGGAGATAAGGCTGTTCCTGTAGGGAATGGTCATTCGAAAAACTATCTTTCCGCGGTCTGGATGATAATCAAAGTTGCCTGCATAAAAGTCGTTATAATTTGTAAGACATATCATTTTTGAAAACTCCAGAGCCTTATTTACGGGTACATCGTAGGGCAGGACCGAGAAGATGGTCAGAAGGCCGTTTTCACTGTATACGGTGACCTTGAGATGTACGGTAAAGGGGTCTGCGGTTACATCACCTTCTATAAGATATTTCTCTTCTGTGATACTGATGCTGTCCTTAGGACAGATCCGGTACATAATGTCCTTGGATATTTCAAAGAGCCTGTCGGCTGCATTTTTTGCTTCCTGTTCAGTCATTATACACTTCGTTCCTTTCTGTAAAATGAGTAAGGCGTCAGAATCCGATTTTACTGTGAATAGCGAGCTTTTCCGAAAATTCCTTTTCGCTTGAGGCGGCTGTAAAGTCCTCACGGTTCAGTATGATATCCTTTACTCCCGAAAGAGAGGTACGCATTGCGGCCTTTGACCAGCAGCGCTCATAAAGATTTCGGGCAAAACGGGCATTTGCAAATTCTGCGGATTTCATGTAATCGTCCGAGAGTGAATCAAAATACTGACGGGCGGCCTCTGTGAAGTCCTCCTCGTATTTGAAATGCCTGCTTACAAAGGACATAAAAATCTCTAAAAGCTGTGCCTTTGAATAGCTCTCAAATTCCAGAAGGAAGGGCATTCTGCTTCGAAGTCCCGCATTTCCCTCCATCAGCTTGTTCATATCATCCTTATAGCCGGCCATTACCACCACCATATCATCTCGGTGATTCTCCATTTCTGAAACAAGGGTAGTAAGGGCCTCGCGGCCGTAGTCATTGCCTCGGTCGTCACCCTGATAAAGGGCGTAGGCCTCATCTATAAAGAGTACCGAGCCGTATGCGTCACGGCAGATTGCGGAGGTCTTTGGTGCTGTCTGACCTACATATTCGCCGCACAGGTCCCGGGCTGAAAATTCGAAGAAATATCCGTTTCGAAGGATTCCGTTCTCGCGGAAAATCTGACCGAGTATTCGGGCAACGGTGGTTTTTCCTGTACCGGGAGCACCTACGAAGCGCATGTGCAGACAGGGACGCTCCATGGTTTTATTTTCAATGGCGAGGCGAACCTGAGCCACAATTTCACGTATGCGTTCGGCAATTTTTTCCATGCCGACCATCTCTGCAAGTGAATCAAAGCCGTCCTTTGCCTTCTTAAGGTAGCTGGCTGAAAGCTCAAGTATTTCCTCACGGTGTATGAGCTTTTCGTCAACATCCGGATTGGCTGCGGCTGCCTTGGCCTTAAGCCAGAGCATTTCGTAAATTACCTTGCGGACGGACTGGATTCCGTAGAAGCGGCCGTCACTCTTTTCCTCACTCAGACGCGAGAAGAATACATCCCAGACCTGTTCATCGGCTGCGTAGCCAAACTCCGAAAGTGCGCGGATTGCGCATTCCTTCAGCTGCTCATTGTTGAAGGGCTGAACCGTGATGACACGGGTATAAAGCACGTCTGCCAGCAGTCTCTGAATGGTTTTTAATGCATCCGGTTCGAGGAAGGGCACGCGGAATACAAAGAGATAATATTCCTGAAGGTCCACCATTTTCTGGATAAACTGTTTGAACTCGGTATGCTTTGATTTTTCGATAAATTCACTAATATCGAAGCAGATAAGCTTGCCGCGGCCGTCTGTATTGTAGAGGGCATCGCTGGCCTCGTCGAGGGTCATTGTATCGCTTCCGCCGGATTTTGTCGTAAGGTGAACCTCGAGTACATGCTGGTCACCAAGAAACTGAAAGAGCTCGAGCTTTTCAATCAGATCCGCGAATTCGTCCAGAGCGGTAGAAAGACCGTAGCCCTCATTTACCGAGATAAGGTAATTCTGGAACATGAAGCTTTTAAAGGTACCGTTTCGCTTAATCTGGGGAGCCACGGTCATAATTTCGGCACAGAGCTCCTTGAAATCATCCCAGCCCACCTTGTTATTGATATCATGCATTGACTGCTTTGATGCGGGATTATTTGATGCAGGTTCATTAAGTGTGATTGTCAGACATTCGGGGGCGAAGGCCTTTATAAAATTCCCGTTGTCCTCGATTATAAAGTCCTCAGAACTGAGTCTGGAGGTATTTGAAAGAGCCGGAATCACAAGAGACAGAAGCTCACTGCAGCTTTTGTAATTAGCCCTGCAGCTGGCCTTTGTGAGGTCGCTTGAGAGGGCTTCAAACTGCTCGAGCTTCAGAGCCTTTAATGAGGCTACTGCCAGGTCTACGGGAAGCACCCGGTCGAACTGATGCTTCAATATGAAATTAGGTGAAAAATTAATATCAATCTGAATTATCATATCAAACGGAATCCTTTCTCATTTGCTTCAGGACTGAACTTCTGACTCCCCGGCAGCTTCGGCGGCTGCCTGCTCGGCCTTTTTTCGGGCTTCCTTTTCTGCCTTGTTGCGTTTACGCAGGTCAGTGAAGAAAAGCTGCAGAATTTCACAGCTTAATTCGGCACATACATCGTAGGTGATTTCCACCTGATGATTGAATTCGGGGCGGTTCAGAAGGTTCAGAATAGAGCCTGCGCAGCCCGCTTTCGGATTCATGGCACCGATTACCACGCGGTCGATTCTGGACTGGACGATGGCACCTGAGCACATCTGGCAGGGCTCAAGCGTGACATACATCGTGCATCCCTCGAGTCGCCAGTCACCAAGCTTTCTGCTGGCCTTATCTATCGCGGTAATTTCCGCATGGGCAAGGGTGGTTTTTCTGGTATTGCGCTTATTAAAGCCGCGGCCTACGATTTTGCCGTCGCAGACTATTACGCAGCCGATGGGAACCTCACCGAGCTTTATGGCACATTTGGCCTGTGCCAGTGCCTTTTTCATATATTTTATATCTTCTTTTGCCCTATCTTCAATAGTTTTCTTTGATGCGCTATTATTTTTTGCAGTCATAATAATTCCATTTACTAAATATAGTTGTCTTTTGGATACAGAGACTGAAAAATCAGCTGCGTATCCATGCGAATTTTAAATTGTCACGGTCCATGCCGGCTATATTGTGGCCGCTTCTTTTAAGACCGGTGTATTCAAATTTCAGCTTTTTAATAAGTGCCAGGGAGGCCCTGTTTTCGGGAAGGATATCCGCCTCTATCAGATTTATGCCTGAAAATTCGCTTGTTACGATATCAAGTAAAAATGAGGCAGCCTCGTAGGCGTAGCCCCTGCGGCGGTAGTCACTGTCTATTTTGTAGCCGAGAGTGCATTGGTGACCGTCCTCACCGTTAAGGTAAGCAAAGCTGATATTACCGATAATTCTGCGTTTATCTAACGAAATCCTGCTCAGCTCGGAGGCGTATTTATTATAAAGCTCCTCCTTTTGTCGGGAGGCCCCGAAGGTATCGGTTCCGGAAAATGAGTCGATACCGGCGCTTGCACGAAGCTCTGAAAGCCTGATATCGTCCGAGGGCTTCTTCAAAAAGAGGTAGAAGCGGCAGCCCGCCGAGCGCAGTAAAAGATGCAGCTCAGCCTTCAGGGCTCTGGCCTGATAGTCGGCGGTGTAATACTCATCTGACATTTCGACATCGTATCTCGAAAAATCCTCACGGTTTCTCGTAAGATAATCAGCCACGGCGCCGGCCATACTATCATTGCCGGCCGCCAGGATGAGTCTTTTTGTTTCATATCTGAGATTCATTATTTTATACCGTTTTCAGCCTTGATGCGGGCAGGGATTTCATATCCGTCAAGAATTGCATCCGCTTTGGCAATAATATCCTCATAGCTCATATAAGGTGCATAGCTGATTTCGTCATCAACGAAGATAACGAAGGCATCATGCTCCGCATCATATTTGTGTGCACCGGTGATTTTGGAAATTACTTCCATGCTGCTGTTGAGAAGATACATTTCATCGCCGAAGAATAAGCCGTATATATCATGTTCTTTGATATAGTGTGCGGACATAGGCTTCTTTGAAATACCATAATGGGTATTTACAAGCTGAAGCGAATCTGTGTCATATATCTCAATTGTACTGTTATTATACTCTGCAAAGAGGTATTTCGCATCATCGGTGAAAAACATATCGGAAAGGAATCTGATATCAAGCTCCTTCTCTGCGTAGGGCTCGTCAGCACCGAAATTATAAAGCTTAACAGAAGAAGTATTGCTGTTGGCGGCTGCTGAATAGGTGCTTGCGTAAATATCGCGGCCATCCGCAAAGGTAAGAATTGTATCCCTGTTTGCGGGGGCTGATGTAACAAAATCACCGCTTTCTGTTAAGAAAATATCTTTTCCGATAATTGAATAGTCGCTTCCGCGCTCTGTTATTTCAACATATTTGCCGGTAGGTGACATGCAGGTTTCGGCATTAATGCTTGTGAGGTCGGGAAGATATATGCTGTGTGAAAGCTTAGCCTCTGCGATATCAAAAATATTTACAACATCATCTTCTGTATTCACAAGATATTTACCGTCATCCGTAAAATGTGCCAGGTATCCGGTTTCACCTATTGCAAATAAATCCTGACCGTTTTCCGTAGAATAAACCGAGTAACCGTCACCGGCCTGATGCACGGCGTATTTGCCGTTTGCAGAAAGCCTGTCGGAGCTGCGTGCATTGCCCAGAAGAGGAAATTGCTCAACCTTTGACTGCTCGTAGATAGCAAGATAGTTCTCGTTTGACGGGCAGACAATAATTGTGGAACCATACATTCCGCAGCTGAGCATAGTTTCTTTGGGCGCAAACTTATAAAGTGTGTCCGTATACTCATAATATCTGTTGGTCAGAGGAGACCATAACAATACTGATTCATCGTTGCAGAAAATGAGAACCAGTCGTCCGTTATTGCGGATACTGTAGTTCATTTTCATTGAATCAAGGCTGATATGCTCTATTATTTCACCTGTTTTGACGTCAATCGACTCGAAATTTGAAGAACTGCAGCCGAGCAGATAATCACCGTCAGAGCAGTAGGTTATTTCACCTATATAATCAATTCCATACTGCTTATAGGTGTTTTCCCAAAGAAGCTTACCGGTTTTTATACTGTAGGCTTCGATTTTTGCATCCGAGAAAAGATACTTTACATTGGGATCGGTATAAGGGTAGGATACAAAAACTCTCTTGCCGTCACTGGCAATTGAAGCTGAAAGCGGAATGTCGAGAGGTGTGCTGTTGCAGAGACTTCCGTCTGTCAGGTCATAGATTGAAAGCTCCTGACTGTCCGAATAATTGGTCAGAACCAGTGCATAAAGGTATTTTCCGTCATCTGTGATTCCCACAGAATTAAGAGATCTTGTACTGTTTTCAAAGTCGGCGTTAAGATTTAACTGAGCCTTAAGAGAATCGTCTGCAGCATCAAAAACAAGGATGTTTTTATTGTCTGTAATGATGTAGCGTCCGCAATTAGGCATGCTTATACAATCCCATACCGAAAAGATTGAACTGAAGCAGTCATAGTTGTCTGTATAACTGCTTTCTTCGCCTGTTTCGAGGTCTGTTTTGCAAAGTCCGTTATTGTCTAAAATCAGACTCTTGTCATTTACAAGAGTTGCCGAATAGCTGTAGTCGCCGCTGGCATTGGTGTTCTCATAAATAAGCCTGCCTGTGGTGGTGTCGAAAACCTGAACGCCGAATTCGATATCATAGATGGCAACGGTTTTTCCCGAAGGGCTTACGGAATAGCTTGAAATTGTAAAAGGTGTCTCTATTACGCGTGAGGGAATGAATGTGCTGCCGTCATTGTAGGCCTCTGTAAGATTTGCCAATGCGCTGTGGGCCTCGGCACTGTAGGGAAGCTCGTCCCCGTCGATGCTTGCCGGCATTGCATTTCTGAGTGCGGCAATTGCATCAATTCTGCGGCCGCCGGAAATAAGTCTGTCCGAAACAGAAACCATTGAAACCGCATAGTTTTTTGCCGCTGCGATATACTGTGCGGCTATTTCGTCACGCTGTCTGGTAATCTCATCATTCTGCTTGGAAATCTCATTGTTTTTATTGGATATTTCCTCGTTCTGCTTAAGGATTTCCTGACTCTTCAGTGTTATTTCTTCATTTTGTTTTGTAATCTCTGCATTCTGAGTCTCAATTTCGGCGTTACGCTGCTCGATGGTTTTGTTCTGTGCGCTTATTCTGAAAAGCATAATGATACATACAAGCGCGAAAATAAGCACAGCCGCACTGATGGAGCCCCAGATGGCCGCGAGCTTTTTAAAACGCTGCTCCTTATGGCGCTGCTTGAGGTCATCATAATTGAGATTGAAAATGGGAGCCGCGATACGAAGCACCGCATCATCCAGAAGCTTTTTGGTTTCCTTCTGGGTTTTTGCTCTTGCTTCTGCCGCAAGAGGCTCTATGGCACGTGTAACGAGGATTTTCTCGCCCTGTTCGTTCACCGTTTCCACGGTTTCACTCTGCAGGAAGGGAGGAAATGACTCGGCAGGCTCGCCCTCGCAGAGTACCGCAAGAATGCGGTCACGGCCGTGGAGGGCTGCGAAGGTCTCAATTTCCTTTTTACACCACATAGACTCGGGAAGACGGGGACTGCAGATTACGATAAGAAAGTCGGAATTCTTAAGTGCCTCCTCGATAGGGTCGCTCAGATTGCTTGCCAGAGGAAGCTCGTCCTGGTCACGGAATACACGCTCGATACGTGTCTTGCCGTTTGCATTTGCCGCCAGGGGCTTGGGAAGCTTGAAGGCCTCCAGCTTCTTCTGCAGATTTGTTGCGACAAACATATCATGCTCTGAATGTCTGTAGCTTATAAAAGCATCATAATGTACATTTTCTAAACTCATTTGTTATGCCTTTCTCTAAAAATACAGGGTGAAATAATCACTCAGTCCGGAAATTTATTTTCAAACTTTTACCTCATCATATGTAAGATTGAAGATATCGTTTGCAATGATGTAAATGTCCTCGGGGGCATCCACTCTGCAGGCAAAATAGTCATCGGGATTGCCGAGGTAATAGTTTTCATCATCCCAAAGAGTGAAAATTTTAACAATCTTATTGCAGGGGCGTGCAAGAATTTTTGCTCCTGCATGTGCATAGCAGCTGTGCGCATACTGGTTGAGCTTGTATACGGAGCCGTTTGAATGACAATGAAGGGTAGGTATGTACTCAGTATCAAGGTTGTAGGGCTCATCGGAGAATTCGTAGGATTTCTGGAAGCGGTCAATTCTCTGAGGATAAATCTCGCCCTTGATATTGATCATGATATAATAGCTGCCGTCAACAAGCAGGTCCACATCGCCTTCGATGGTACGAACCGTAACTCTTGCACCGATGGGAAGGAACTCTGTGGGGTCCACATAGCCGAGCTGGAAGCGCTTTTTTGCATAGAGGCGCATGCCGTCGGTATTGGGTGTGTAGTTGCGCACATCTATGATTTCACTTTGCTCGTAATAGGTTTTAATTCTCTCCGACAGGAAATTGTCGATAATGAGATCGCCTGTCAGCTCCTGCAGCTTAGTCTTTGAAATAAAGCCGCCGGCCTTGTCGGAATGTCCGCCGCCTGAACCTACACCGCGGCAGATATAGCCTGCAAATTCGTTGGCACGGATGTGCTTTACACAGCTTCTTACGGAAATTTTGAAGCCGTCATTAAGCTCGTTGTAAACAAGACAGATATCAAACTTGTCTACCTGCAGGGTCAGATCGCTTATAAGACCGAGAATATTGGGGTCACAGGCATCCGCATGAATAACGCTGCACTTATAGTTCGAATAAAAGGTGTAATTAATCATTGCCTTTCCTGCGATAACCATATCGTCGATGGAAATATTGCTGTTCACAAAAAGACTGATTAATGCCTTGTCATAATAAAGAGCGTCCTGCATATCACGGTCCACAGGATAATGAATATCGGCAAAATTGCCGGTATCGGTCATGAGTCCGTAGTAGAGCGCAGTACAGAGCTTTTTGTCGGTATTTACATCAAAGCCGGCATCCGTAAGCAGCTTCCATACGAGTGTGGAACAGCTGCCAAGCAGGGGATTAATCTCTGAATAGGGGCCGGGCCAGTAGGTCTGATGATGGTCGATGACCGCGATTTCATCAGCATCAAAGTGAGTCACATTTCCTTCACCGTAGCAGCAGTCAACGGTGATTAACAGACCCTTGCGGGGACTTACCACCGGAGAAATATACTCTATGGGAATGTTGATATGCTCCAGCATAAGCTTCAGATTCGACTTCTGAATCGGGAACTTGCCGCTGTAGATAAAATGCACGTCCTTTTCCAGCGATTTAAAATATGTGTAGAGGGCATAGCCTGATGCGAGTGCATCCGCATCGGGATTGTCGTGGCACTGAATTGTAATGTGGTCAAAGCCAAGAAGATCAGCAAGCTGCATTTTTATACCTAACCTTTCATATATAACACTCTGCATTCCGTAAAAGGTTGCAGAAAATCGTAAATATTCTAAAATATTAATTTCCAAGATACAGTATACACTATAATAGGTATATAATCAAAGAAATCTTTAGTTAAAATGTCCGAAAATTTAAAAACAAGATGTAGTATTATAAAAAAGCGCCATTAACTAGATATTGGGTGAAAAATATGGAGATTTTTTAAAAGTCTGTGAATTATGAACAAAAAGAGGCACAAGTAATTGTGCAATATTAACAGAGAAAATACGATATATTGTAGCAGGAATACATTTTAAGATAGTAAAAGTGCATAATTGACGGCGATAAAATTGTGCATATTTTTTGAAAAACACGGAAATTTGCGTCAACAAAGCTCCCCATAGTTTTGACTTTATTTATGCGTTATGGTAAAATGTGCAAGTACTTGTGGTATGAGGATTTCCCGGACACAATCCGTTGTGATAGGCTGTATGCTCCCGCTGTCGGGTAGCAGACCTTATACGGGAGTCCCCCAAATATTAACATGGCAGTGGGAAAGAGGAGACGAAATGAGACAACCGGCTAATATGTGTACCGTATACAACATGATTCAGCACAACATGGGCAAGAGAGTTCTTGTTAGAACAAACCAGGGTCGTAATCGCTTTGATGAGGCAGAGGGCGTTATCGAAGAAATGCATCCCTACGTTTTCTGTGTAAGACTTGATTCAGACGCAGATGAGCAGATTAAAACAGTTTCCTATAGCTATACAGACGTACTTATTCGTGATGTAGAGCTTGTATTCTGATTATGTCTAAGTGAAATAAACAGCGGAAGGGCAGCTATGATTACATGGCTGTTTTTCTTTTTGCTTTTTTTCAAAAATGCCTATAAAGTTTTTCGGGGATCTGTCCGATATAATTTATGAGTAGACAGATTGTGGTTCTTTCTGTTCGAAATATTCCCTATCGGATTGATGAAAAACGGATTTTTCATGGATTGACTTTCAAGGAAGGATGGTCGTAAATATGGCAGTAAACAGTGTAAATTCGAATCTTACGGTGGCAGCAGGCTCATATGAGTCGGTAAGTTTTTCTGCAGAAATTACAAAAACTGAGACCAGCGTCGCTATGGTCAGTGCAAAAAAGGCTGATTCAAACGGTGCGGCAGCAGTTTACGAGAAGAGCGCAAATGAGGAACAGCCTGCAAAGACTGCCGAAAGAAAAGTAGATATGGATACGATTAACAGGCTGAAGGCTGATGCGGAGAAGAGAAATGAATCGCTTCGGGGCATCGTTGAGAAGCTTCTTTTAAAGCAGGGCGGAACAAGCCTTTTAGCTGACGGAAAGCTTCCCACAGAAAAGCTCGCAGACTTTTATCGCGGACTTGAGGTTGATGAAGAAACCAGACTCCAGGCTCAGAAGGATATTGCTGAGGATGGATACTGGGGCGTAGAACAGACCTCTGACAGAATGGTTGATTTTGCAAAGGCTCTCGCAGGGGACGATCCCGAAGCCGCAAAGAAGATGCTTGAGGCTATCAAGCAGGGCTTTGAAGAGGCTGAAAAGGCCTGGGGCGAGAAGCTTCCCCAGCTTTCACAGGATACCATGAAGGCTACGGAGGAAAAGATGAATAAGTGGATTGAGTCACTCGGCGGCAGCAGCGCGCCCGCACAGGACAGCTCATCAGGCAGTAATTCGGTTACTGCTGTGGCTGCAAAGCAGACTACCACAAGCATCAAGGTATCGGCATCATATACCAGAACTGAGGCGGCAGCAGCAAGCTACCAGAAGTCAATGCAGGTATCTGACGCAAAGAAATGAATTAGGTTTTAACAAACACTCTCCTTACAGTGCACCATGTGCCGTGAAAACGGCAGTGGTGCATTTTCTTTTGTTGCAATTATGTATACTATTATAGTATACTGTAATTTGAGTAAGTGTACTATTCACATTTGACGGGCATTTGGCAGAAATCATTGCATTCGTTGCATTAGGAGGAAGGATGATTTTAAACGCTAACAATCAGCCGGCGGCAGGAGAACTGCTGGCAATAGAAGGGGAAAAGGCAGAAGCGGTATATCTTGTTCTGAAGGGTAAGGTCCGTGTCTACAATAACAGCTTTTCAACTGTTGTAGGCGCAGGGGCGCTTCTTTTCGTGAGCGATTTTGCAAGCGGGGCCTATTCCTACTGTGCCATAACCGAGGAAGCCTCCGTGATTTATGCCTTCGCTTTTGATAATCCGGATTTTTTAGAGGAATTTCTGAGCCAGCGCAGGGAATATAGCGGTCCTGCGGCATATGTTGAGATAAAATTCGTAAATGAGCTTGAAAGGCAGCTTAAGGCTCTGACAGCGCTTGAGAACAGGCTGGAGGGCTTTCTTAAGGAAAGCTATGCGGAGTATCTGGCTGAGGCAAAAAGCACAGGCTGCGTGCCTGAACCGATGCCTGACATCAGCCGTCTGGATGAGAATGCGGAGAATTCGGACCGGTCTTGTGAGTATTCTGATTTCACCCCGGAGCTTCTTCATGAATATGACAGGCTGCCCTATGAGACAATAAAAAACTTCTATTCTTCAAGTGTACTTATCACAGCCAGACTGCTTAAGGAGCTTTACCGTGTACAGGAAATTCTGACCGATGCCTGCAATGAGAGGGCGGACAACATACAGTATCTGTTCAATCTTCTGTATGGAAAATCATCCGATTGTTTTTATAAAAATCTTCTGGTGCTTTGCTCGGATGCGAAAAGAAACGGGCTTGCGGCACCGAATGCCATGGCTCTTGCGGAAGGCTGTTATGAGCTGGGCGAAGAGGTTAAAAGCTTTTTTGCGGCGCGCACGGGACGTGAGCTTATGGTGGAGACGGATGAGGTCAGAATAGCTCAGCTGCGTGAAAAGGCCGCAAAGGGAATAGACATAAGAACAAATAAAAGGGAAAAAAGCGATGAGCCCGCAGACATTGCTTCGGAGCTGGCGTCACTTCGAGGGTCCTTTGACCAGATTGTTAAGTTCGCAAGATATCCGGAGGCGGCTGTGGCAGAGCTCAGACCTATGCTGGAGCAGTTTATCGCACTGCCAGACAGGTCGGTACAGGATGACCGCTTAAAGTCCCTCAGGAAGGGGCTTAGCGAGCATTTTTACCAGCTTTATGCGATGGCCTTCGGTGCTTCCTTCGGTCAGAAAAGACTTCCTAAGGCGGTGGAGCTTTTTCTTGACTACGGCTATCTCAGCGAGAGGCTTTTGGAAAAAGAGGAGCTGGAGCAGTTTCTGAGGATTACGCCCGTTACCTTCAACAGTCCCTGCCATATTTACACTATGCGCCAGTGGCTGATGGCCATCTGCAAGGGTGAAAAGGAGCCCTCGAGAAATGAGCTCGGCCAGGATTATGCAGAGGTTTTGCGTGAACTGAAAAAGCAGGGCAGAATAGATGATGCAAAGGAAAAGGAGCTTCAGACCAACGGGGCGATGAAGCTCGATTATGAGATAAAAAATGTGTTCAGCAAGGTGAACCGTATCGTAAACGGACAGCTTTCAGTGTTTGTTCCGATACTTCATTCGGAGCAGCTGATAGGTGATATTCTGGATGCGTACAATTCTCCGAAGCGCATAAATAACATGATTTTGGAGCTGTCTGAGCTTGATTATTCGATATTCTACCGTGAGGCACTTTATGTGAAGCCGGAGCTTGGAATCGAGAGGGAAATTATCCAGAAGGAGGTATTCCCCGATATCATTCTCTGTCCGACGGTAGGCTCGAATGTAATCATGTGGCAGGAGATTACAGGAAGAAAAAGAGACAGTCAGGCCCGTTTTATGAGCTCGATGTTAACCTATTCCTCGCTTCGTGACATGCTGATAAAGGCTATGGGAGAGTTCCGCTGGGCGCTTTGCAAAACCGTACAGGGTGCAAACTGGAACAATATCCAGTACCAGTCGCTTACGGCGGAGTATTCTGATTATATACAGTTTTTCCGTAAAAATAAGGCTCTTTCCGAGGAGAAAAAGGAGAAGCTGAAGCTTCAGATTCAGCGCGGAAGAAATTCGCTCGGCAGAATATTTACGATGGATTACGAGCTTTGGATGAAGGCGGAGTCGGCCGGCTCGATACGTCTGAATAAGGTTGCCCGTGAGATTCTGGCGACCTATTGCCCTTTTAAGAGTGAGGTAAGAAAGCAGCTGCAAAGACAGCCTCTTTACGAGGAGGCTTTCTCGAAAAACGGCCGCGAGCGTGTAAAGAAAATCCATGAGCTGGAGCTTCGTTACCGGGCAATCGAGAAAAACGGTGCAGAGCTGCCGGCAGAGCTTAGGACTACAATGAGCTTTTACCGGGAATTGTAATAAAGCCGGGCAAAAATGCGGCCTCAGGAGGGGCTGCTAAGCAATACAAACGGGAGGCATGGTAAGTAAATATGCTTGAATTAATAAATGTTACAAAAAAATATAAGAATACAGAGGTTGTATCGAACCTGTCATTTAAGCTGGAGGCAGGGCAGACTCTGGGTATAATCGGTGCAAACGGTGCCGGAAAATCGACAACCATCAGTATGATATCCACACTTATTAAGCCTGATTCGGGAAAAATTCTTTTTGAGGGCAGCGATATCGTTGAAAATCCTTCCGCAATTAGAAAAAGACTGGGTCTGGTTCCGCAGGATATTGCCCTCTACGAAACCTTGAACGGACTTGATAATCTGAAGTTCTGGGGCAAAAGCTACGGAGTTCCCGCAGACAGTCTCAAGGATGAAATTAAGAGAGTATGCGGGATTATTTCCTTCGATGAGAAAATGCTTAAAAAGCGCGTCAGCGAGTATTCGGGCGGTATGAAGCGAAGACTCAATATAGGCGTTGCCCTTCTGCACCGTCCCGGACTTGTGGTGCTGGATGAGCCCACGACAGGTATTGATATCCAGTCCGGAAATCAGATTCTTTCGGCAATCGAGGGACTGCGTGCGGCCGGTACAGCCATTATCTACGTAGGCCACTATATGGAAGAGGTTGAGCGAATCAGCACCCATATCTGCATTATGGAGCAGGGACGCTGCACAGCCTACGGAGAGAAGAATGCGCTGCTTGCGGAAAGAGGCTGCAAAACACTCAGTGAGCTGTATTTGCAGAAATGATTAAGAGGTTGATAAAAGGAAAGGCATGATTTAATGGACAAGTATAAGAACTACGTAAAAATCGAGGAAATCAGGGAGATGCTGCGTCAGGGCAGAAATGAGGAGGCTCTTGAACTGACTGACGGAATGGATCCCAGAAAAATCAAGGGAAATTTTGACTGCAGCGTTCTGGCACAGGTCTATCTTCATAACGGTATGCTGAGCAAGGCCAAGGAATGCTTTGAAATTATGTATGAGCGTCAGAAGAGCCGCCGTGTTGTTATGGAGCTTGTAAATCTTTCCATCAGACTTAAGCAGGCAGATGAGGCTGAAGAATACTATAAGGAGTATAAGGAGCTTGCTGCCGGGGACTATTACAATTATATTTTCAGATACAAGATTGACCGTCTGAAGAATAAGCCTCTTGAGGAGCTTGCGGCCAGCCTTGAGGCTTTGAAGGATGCCGAGTTTTTTGATAACTGGGGCTATGAGCTTGCGAAGGTATATCACAAGATGGGTGAGGTTGATAAGTGTGTAAGCATCTGTGATGAGGTTATTCTCTGGTTTGGCGACGGTGAATTTGTGGAGCGTGCGAAGGCTCTTAAGGCATATTATAAGGGTGAGCTGACCTTTAAGGAAATGTCTGAAAAGACTGTTGCGGACAAGCTTGTAAAGCCTGTTCCTCAGGAAAATAATGATGAGGAGGCGGCAAAGAAGGCTGCCGAGGAGGAACGCCGCGCAAGACGCCGTGAGCGCAGGGAGGCAATGCAGGCAGAGGCCGGACCTGAGCAGAATATGGGCGAGACAAAGCTTGCTGCGGGCGGCTGGATCACCAAGGAGGCGCTGGCTGAGATAGAAGCTAAGGAGCAGGCAGAGGAAATGAAGAATGCCGGGGCAGAGCAAAATGCGGCTGTGGCTGCAGCAGACACAAAGCAGCCTGAGCCCACTGAGAAAGCGGCAGAGCCCAAATCTGCGGCTACTGTTGAGGAGATGCTTGGAAGCGTTAGCGGTGAGCTGACAGACGATGATATAGCAAAGGCTGTAGAGGCTGCGCTCAGAGAAGAAAATGAGCTGGCTAACAGACCCGTTACGGTCAATGACAGGGATAGAAGCAGGCAGCAGAATCAGGCTGAGGCCGGCGTAAAGGATAATGAAAAAAGCGCTTTAGCCGGAGCCGCAGACGATAATAAAAAGGCTGCTGATGATGACATTAAGATATGGACCGGAGTTTTAGATGCTGTGGCCGAAGAGCCTGCGGAGGAGAGCCACAATTCAGCCTTGCTTGAGGTGGTTGAACGTGAGCTTGGTTCATTGAATGAGCCCGCAGCGCATAATAAGAATGATAAAAAGAGCCGCCGTGAGCGTAAGCGCGAGAAGCAGCGCCAGCGCCAGCTTGAGGTAGAGCAGCACCGCACCGAAAGAGAGGCAGAAGAGCGCCGAAGAGCCGAAGAAGAGCGTGCACAGACAGAGGCAGAGAAGCGAGCTGAGATTGAGGCAGAGGAGCGCCGAAGAGCCGAAGAAGAGCGTGCACAGACAGAGGCAGAAAAGCGAGCTGAGATTGAGGCTGAAGAGCGCCGTAAGGAAGAAGAGCGTGCGCAGACAGAGGCTGAAAAGCGTGCTGAAGCAGAGACGGAGGCGGAAGAGCGCCAAAAGGCAGCGCCTGAACAGCCCAAAAGCAGCGAAGAGGAATATCTCGCATCCCTGGTCGGTGCGATTTTTGACGAGGATAACAGACCGCGCACAGCGAATTCAGAGCATGAAATTCACAGGTCGGAAAAGCTTGCGCCGATTGAACCCAGACCGAACAGCTGCGTAGCAGCCTTCTTTAACGAAACCAGAACCACCATGGAGCGCTATTTCGGTTTCTTTGCATATCAGCCTGAAATTGCGGGACAGCTGCTTGGCGTGCTTGAGGCAATCCTTAATCCAAAGGGCGGCAGCATCAGCTACTGCGTATTCGGAGAAAGAGGCGCCGGCAAGAAGGTAATTGTTAACGGACTTTCGGGCATTATGAAGACCGCCGGTATTCTGGGAAATACACCCATTATCTGGACAGATGCCGCAAAGGTAAACGAAATCAGCATTACAGACCGAGCGCCCAAGCTTGTAAGCCGCTGCTTTGCGGTAGACAGAGCAGGAAATCTTTCGGCCAAGGCCACCGCTGAAATAACTGATATCTGTAAGAAGTACGGCGATTCGGCATCCATTGTACTGATGGATTACAGAAGAAATCTTTCTGAAATTTTCAAGGGCAATACAAGCCTTAATGAAGCCTTCACGCTTAGAATTACCATCCCGAATTTCGGACAGGATGATTTGTTAAGACTTGCTGAATACAAGCTTGAGAAGGCCGGACTTCAGATGGAAAATGCAGCCTATGAGCTCCTTACCAAGAGAATCAGATGCATTTGCAGGGCAACGGAAGAAGGCGGACTTGCAAGAACCGAGAAGTATATTGCAAAGGTAATTGACAGTGTTGAACAGCGTAATGCCAAGGCCTTTATAAAGATGACCATGGAGGGCGGCGAGCATAAGCAGGATAATGTTGTTCTGGCGGAGGATATTTCGGAGGACATCTAAAGGAGAAGTAAAAAGTTGAGCGAATATCTTGATATAAAATCAGTATCGGAGGGATACTCGAATAAGGTAAAGCAGGATTTGAAGTTTAGGACAGGCGTGTTTGTATGGAAGGTAATGTTCAATATAGCCCTGAATCCCGCGACCGTTAATAACCAGAATCTTTCGGTGATCGGGGCAAACGGAAAGAAGCTGAACACCAGAATATCCTACGATGCGGAAGCGCATACCATAGAAATCGAGCCCACGGAGGCTTATGTTCAGGGTGAAACCTATACGCTTCATGTTACAAGAGCGGTAGAATCAAAGGGCGGACAGCGTCTGAAGAATGAGATAGATATTTCATTTTCGGTATAAAAGAATGGCCATAAAAGCCTGTTCAAAATAGGGGTTTACAAAAAGTTCACAAAATGCTATAATGCAATTTATTGAAGTGCGCCTTTAGGCGAACTATACCCTAAAAAAGAACAGTACTCTGCGAACTGTTTGTTGTACAGAGGATGGAGATTATAAATGAGCAAGTATGTTATTAAAGGCGGGAAGCCTCTCGCCGGAGATGTTATAATAAATGGTGCGAAGAATGCAGCACTCGGTATCGTAGCTGCAGCCATTATGACAGATGAGCCTGTAACCATTGAAAACCTGCCTGATGTGTGGGATATCAATGTAATGCTGGATGCTATCAGGAATATGGGTGCCATTGTTGACAGAATTGACAAACATACAGTAAGAATTGTTGGTTCGATGTGCCGTTCCATCGTTGAGGATGAGAACATGAGAAGAATGAGAGGTTCATACTATCTTCTCGGAGCACTTCTTGGAAAATATAAGCAGGCACAGGTTCCGCTTCCCGGTGGATGTAATATCGGAAGCCGTCCTGTAGAGCAGCATATTAAGGGCTTCAGACAGCTTGGTGCAAAGGTAGAGATTACCTACGGCGGAATTTTTACCGCAGAGGCTACAGAGCTTAAGGGAAGCCATATCTTCTTCGATATTGTATCTGTCGGTGCTACAATTAATGTTATGCTGGCAGCTTCACTCACACCCGGTATGACTATTCTTGAGAATGTCGCTAAGGAGCCCCATATCGTTGATGTTGCGAACTTCCTTAACAGCATGGGCGCAAATATCAAGGGTGCAGGTACAGACGTTATCAAAATTCGCGGTGTAGAGAAGCTTCACGGAAGCACCTACGCAGTTATTCCCGACCAGATTGAGGCGGGCACCTTTATGATGGCAGCAGCTGCCACAAAGGGCGATTTACTTATCAAAAATGTAATTCCCAAGCACCTTGAGGCTATTACAGCCAAGCTTACAGAGATTGGTGCCGAGGTTATAGAGAACGATGATTCGGTAAGAGTAGTTGCTACAGAGAGACTTACAAGTGCTCAGATTAAGACCTTTGCATATCCCGGTTTCCCTACAGATATGCAGCCTCAGATGACTACACTTCTGGCATTAAGCAATGGTACAAGTACCGTTACGGAGAATATTTTCGATAATCGTTTCAAGTACGTGGATGAGCTCACCAGAATGGGCGCAAGCATCAAGGTTGAAGGCAATATCGCCATTATCACCGGTGTAAGCAAGCTTACGGGAGCTACAATCTGTTCACCCGACCTCAGAGCCGGTGCTGCGCTTGTTATCGCGGGACTTGTGGCTGAGGGCTTCAGTACAGTTGAGCAGGTAGAGTATATCGAGCGTGGTTATGAGGAATTCGAGGTTAAGCTTAAGAGTCTCGGTGCTCAGATTGAAAAGGTAAGCGATGATGAGGACGAGGACAGAGTGGCCCGTAAGATGTCATTCGCAGGCTAATATGCCGCTGACAGAGGTCACTGATAATTGAATATGAGTTAATTGAGGCCGGGTATTAACCCGGCCTTTTTTTAGCTTCAAAACTCGTAACCGCTTAGCTTATCAGTCATTATTTTGTGTCTTTTCAGAATTTCGTTTTTGGGTAAATTTATTATAGAGCAGCACGCCGCCGATGCTGACAGCCAAAGTTACCAGGAAAATTATCAGCGCCTGCAGATATTTACCTTCATTTATAGCACTTCCGCCTGCGGTGGAGGTAATGATGGAAGGAAAACGGCATACTATGCAGATGAACATTAACAGGGGCATGGGGATGTCCGTAAGTCCTGCGAAGTAACAAAGCAGGTCCTTGGGAGTGCCGGGGACCAGGAAAAGAATGGTAAACAGCATGGTGCGCTTTTCTGAGGTCTGAAGAATTTTCAGGCTCTCAATCTTTTCCTTTTGGAAGAATATTTCGAGCAGCTTAATACCGTATTTTCTTACCAGAAGCAGTACGATGATGCTTCCGAGGGCTTCTCCTATAAAGCACAGTACCGTACCCTGCAAGGCACCGAAAGCGTAGCCGGCCACCAGTTCAAAGGGTTCACCCGGCATGAATGCGATAAGTATCTGCGATACCACCAGTCCGATATAAGCAATGGGACCCCAGAAGCCCAGACCTTCTATCCAGGCACGAAACTCTTCGGGCTCCCTGGCCATTTTCAGCAAAGGAATACCTATAAACCAGCATGCCAGACCTATCAGAATTACTGCGATTCCTATACAAATGAGGGTAATGATACGCTGCTTCTTTTTTTCGTTATCGTCCATGATTAGTCCTTCATCTGCAATTTTTTTGTTTTTGAATATTTGTTAGGCTTAGCGCCTGTTGCCGTGCGGTTCTCTTCCTTTGCCAGAAGCTCGGGATTCACGAGAACAGTCTCGCCGGCCAGAATTTCCTGCTCGGCGCGGTATTTGATCATATCACTGATTTTGCGAAGAATAAAGCTGATAACGATTGATACTATCGAAATCAGCATACCCTTTGCCAGAATGGGGCGCAGGATAGTGGCGTAATCATGCTCATCCCAGATACCCTCATGGTATAATTCAAAGGACCAGTATGCCCAGTAAACAAAGCCTGCAAAGGCTATGCACCAGAGTATGATTCTGCATATGAAGAGGATTCGTACATTTCGCTGATCCTTCTCGTTTAATGTAAAAGTCATTTTCCTTGAGAATAATTCAGACATATATTTACCAACAGACCTTTCTGAAAATATTAATAGTATATGCAGTATTTATCTTACACCGACTACGGTTTTATTTCAATAGAACAAATGATGAAATGTTTGTGAAGGTTTTACGGAACGCTTTGAGCGGAAGGGTCTGAAGGGAATGGGGAGGCCGCTGGTGCCTGCACGCTATTGACTGGCAGGGGCTTTTAATATATCATATGATGTAAGGGACAAAAGTATTTGCCCCTGATTTTATACACGCAAATTTGCGGCTGATGCTTCAAAGTTTGCGGTGCAGGAAGAAAGGCATGGTTTATTAGTATGAAGAGACTGTTAAAGAATGCAATGGTAGTGTCGACTGATGATAACGGAGCTTTTGAGGTAATTAAGAACGGCGCGGTTGGCATAAATGATGATATTATAGACTATATCGGCTGCGAGGCTGATGAAAGCACTTATGACGAGGTGCGTGATATGAAGGGCGCAATTCTGATGCCCGGACTGGTAAATGCGCACGGCCACGGACCGATGACACTTCTGAGAGGTGCAGGCAGCGGACTTGCGCTTCAGGACTGGCTGAATAAGGCCATTTTCCCTGTGGAAGACAAAATGAAGCCTGAGGACATCGCAGCGGGCGAGAAATGGGCTGTTATAGAAATGCTTCGAAGCGGTACAACACTTGTTTCGGAGATGTATGATTTCCCTTATGCGAGCGGCGGGGTGCTGAAGGCAGCGGGCATGAAGGCAAATATCTGCCGTGTGGGTCTGGCATTTTCCGATAAGGCTGAGATTCCGCCTCACAGATTTGATGAGTGCGTGGAATTCGTAAACAACTGGAAGGATGAGAGCGGACGAGTACAGGCAGAGTTCTGTCTGCATTCGGAATATCTCACAAATGAGGCCTTTGTCAGAAGAATCGCAGAGGCAAATTCCTCTCTTCACAAGACTGTAAACATTCATGTTTCCGAGACTAAAAAGGAGCATGAGGAGTGCATGGAGCGCCATGGCGGGCTCACACCGATTCAGTATCTGGATAAATGCGGACTTTTGGATGAGCAGGTTTATGCGGCGCACTGTGTATGGGTAACTGATGAAGATATGGAAATAATGGCTGCAAAAAAAACCACTGCAGTACATAATCCCGCCAGCAACTGTAAGCTGGCATCCGGCTTTGCACGCGTACCCCTGATGCTTTCAAAGGGTGTGAATCTGGCTATCGGTACAGACGGTGTGGCAAGCAATAATAACCTGAATATGTTTGAAGAGCTTCATATGGCCGCAATGATTTCAAAGCCTACGGTACTTGATCCTACCGTTACCCCTGCAGAAACCATCCTGAAAATGGCTACCGTCAATGGTGCAAAGGCGCTCGGAAGAAAGGATACGGGAGAGCTGAAGGTTGGCAAAAAGGCAGATATTATCGCAGTCTCAATGGATGCGCCCCATATGTATCCTGCATTTGATATTCTGAATCTGCTGGTATATTCGGCGCAGGGTTCGGATGTCATCATGACAATGGTAGACGGAAATATTCTCTATGATAACGGAATTTATACAACTATCGATGTTGAAGCCGCAAAGAAGGAATTCGATGCTGCGCTGGCAAGGCTTTATTAATCAGCGGATTTACAGAAGAGGGCGTAGGCCGGTAAATCTGCATGAAAAAGCACCAATATCAAGCATTAGCTAATTGTTATGCTCTTAGTCGGAGGTTAAAGTTTGAAAATGAATTTTCAAACTGCGAGATTGGTGCAAAAAGCGCACCAATCTAAACCATTAGCTAATCGCTACGCTCTTAGCATGAGGTTAAGTTTGAAAATAAATTTTCAAACTGCAAGATTGGTGCAAAAAGCGCACCAATCTACTCCATGAGCAACTCATTGCATTCGTTGCATTAGGAGGAATTATGATAGATATTTCTGAACTTGATGAAAAGGATAATAAAATACTGAATGTAATAGAAAACGATGCGCGTCTGACCTATTCTGAAATAGGAGAGCGGGTAGGACTTTCCCGAGTGGCAGTAAAGGCCCGGATGGATGCCCTGGAAACTAAGGGCGTGATATGCGGATATAAGACCGTGATTAACCAAAAGGCTGTACCTGAAATGGGGACAAGGTTTGTGATGATGCTGGGTGTATATCCGGACAATTATGAGAGCGTTCTTGAGATTTTATCCCGCGAAAGGATGATAAAGGAAGTTCACGTTATAAGCGGTAATGACCTCATTATGGCAGAGGGCGTCTATTTATATAATGCAAGTTTCAATCAGCTGATAAACAGGCTTTACAGACAAAACGGAAAGGTAATAAAAAGTATTTCCACCTATATTATCATGTCGACAGTGAAGGATGAGGCGGCAGGTATCAGATACGAGCATATGAAGGCAGAAGAAGGAAAAGAGCCTGAAGAAAGAAAAGCACCTGAAGCAGAGAAAGAATCGGCAGATACAAATAAATAACAGGTTGATTTATTAGCACCCCGAGGGTAGGCTCACCGGCTGACTGAAGGGTGCTTTTTGCATGGGCAGCCGGTAAGGTGGATTGCAGGTAGCCGGGAATGTATAAAAAGCAGTCCGAGACCGGCATAAGTGGTTACGAGTTTTGAAGGGAAGGTGTAGGAGTGTATGCAGGAGCATATGAAAGTTATACTTACAATTTGTATTAAACGGGGTGGATTTCAATGACAATATGAAATGAATATGCTTACGTATTGTCTGAATGGGTCTTGATTTCACTCTAAAAGGGTGTTATTATTACTATCACAACGAAGTCGACATCGTTAAAACGTTTCAAAAGGATCTAATTTACAGAATCATTTTCATTTCGAAAGTAACCCCAAGGATTTTATGCTTATTAGCGCGGGTTTTGCCCGGCTTTATTAACTGCGCCCTTTTTTAGGGAAAGGGGCTTTCGGAGGGACCGGAAATGACGAATGGGCCACGCACGCGGCAGTTATGCGGACGGTTCTGCGGACAGACTATGAGGATGATTATCTATGGATACTGTTTGAAGGCTATGCAGGCGAAAATCGTGGAAAGGTATGGGAAATCACATGAAGAGCAGATTGAATAATAAGGTTGATAAGAAAGCATCGGATGCAAAGGGAAATGAAGCTGTGGGACTGGACGAGTCCGAACTTCGAAAGGTTTATGATTGCAAGGAGGGGGTAGATACGCTGGAGTTTCAGCCGAGGGCTGAACACTGCCTGAAAAGAGGCGGGATATTTACAATAGGAGATCTGGCGAAGCGGCTTGGCGAGATTAATTCGATTCGCGGCTGCGGGGCAGGAACAGTAGCAGAAATCTGCGAAAAGCTGCAGGATTTTATTAATCGTTATCAGCCTGAGCCGGAGGTTCCGGCCGCCGGTCCGAGAATCAGCCGCCGTCCCATAGGTCACTGTATCATCATGCAGGGAAATGCCCCGAAATATCTGATTTGCTTCGGCGCGAGCAGCTTCGATATGGGCAGGGCTACGAAGACTATTTCCCTGGAGGGTACTGAATACAGCCTGGCCCAGTACCGCATCAGGGTTACACATGACGGGATACCGAGGCTTTATATCAATGGTGAGGCGATGCCTGCAGTGCTGTCGAGGATCTGAGGGGGTTATCTTGAATGGCGGGAATAATAATGGGAATAATAGGTGTAATTTCGCTTGGAATGCTTAATTTAGAGGGACGCACAACAGCTTCTAAGCGTAAGATTATAAGGTGTTATATCGCGGTTGCTGCGGTTGTATTGATAGTTATTATTGCATTAACTGTTCGTTATTACCGGATAAACACTGACGATTATAAGCTCGAGGAAGCATATAATACACTTAAGAAAGGGGAATATCTTGAGTGCGATAAAAGAATAGAATTAGATACAATGGCTAAATATGGGAATAAAGATGCCGAAGCCCTTTATTGGTTGGATATCTTTTTGGAGGATAACAGTAAAGTTTTAGATTCTATATATTCCGAGACAGTTGTAGAGAATGTTAATTACAGGGACATATTTGAGATAGTGGATCACTATTTTAACTGGGAATACTCAGGAAAGTATCAGGACTTTTTTTATGAAGTTAAATCGCATGTCATTGCTTTAAAACAAAAGAATCCGGAGAATATCAGGTTCTACAGTGAGGAAAAACACTATGCGGGCGAGTTACCCAGAGCTGGTATGAAAACGATATATTTTGATGTTTGCTCACTGGGAGTACCGAGCAAATCCAAGATAGAAATGGATATTATAGGGGGCGGGAGGCATATGGCCTATGACTGGGTGGTTGATGGAAAACAGATTTTTCATGCGGATGCAAAGTATGGTTATGTTTATTCTACGAATGACTACAGATATAAGCTGGATGAAGATAATAACAAGCATAAGAATAATTCATCCGGAAGCTCCGGTGGACAAAAAAATAGCTATTCGGGTTATTCATTCTATGCGGACCCTTACGATGTCCATAATTATTACAGTGCTGATGATTTCGCGGATGAATGGGAGGACGATTTCGACAGCTGGGATGATGCCTTTGACTACTGGGAGGATAATTATTGAGGGGGGATTGTGGCAAATCGATCAAGTAAAGGGAGGACATTACGTATGAAAGAATGGCAGGAACTGTTAAAAAAACGTAGATTGTTACAGGCTTTTATAGAAGTAGTTCAGCTTTGAGGAAATTATACTATGATAGTCAGGCAGATTTGTTTGATGAATTTGAGAATAGATTAGTTGATACCGGAAGGTATCACTCCGGCGAAGAGGCCGTTACTGAGCTTAAAAGTTTACTAAAGGCCCGTTTGGGAGGCGATGGGCTTGGCTAGAAAACCGATGAAGCCCGCCAGGACATTGAACGAATCACAATTTGATATTTTATGAAAAATAGCCTTTTCTGTTTTTAGGAAAGGCTTTCTTTTTTACACTTTTTTACGAAAAGGCTTTTTTATTCTGCTTTATAATAGCTACATAACAACAAAAGAAACGATGAAACCATTATTTGTTGACAAAGTTAAAAGTTCAAACTAAACGGAGGAAATTACAATGCTTGAGAAGAATATGAAGAAGCAGTGTGCTAAACGCTACAGAGTTATGATTAACATTAAAATGGGAACTATGGATCACAAGCTTGCCACTCGTCCGTCCAGAAATGAGTTAAAGGCTGACACGCGTAAGCAAGTACGTGGCTATGGCTACTGATTCAAAATTATTACAGTTTATTTGCAAAAAGGGTTATGAAGTATTCGCTATAATCTAAAACGAAAAAGAAAATTATTTACCAGGAGGAAATCGTTATGAAGAATGGAATGAAAGGTATGTTACTTGTATTAGCTATTTTATATGTTATATCACCTATTGATGCCTGCCCGGGCCCGATAGATGACCTGCTGGTGGTAATAATGACAATGGCATCGCAGCGGAGGACGGCTTAGTGGCGACATAGAAGTTATAAAATGTTCTTTAAATGTTTCTCAGAGTCCGATAAAACTCCCTTGTATCATGTTATCATTTGAATATCGGGAGGATTACAAGAGAATTCTTAGGTGAGTATAGTTTAAGAAACTGGAAAATGTATTTGTGGAGGAAAAATATGATTAATATGACTGTTAACAGAAGTAAAAATGTATTTGTTGATCTGAAAAAGAAGCAGAATGGTAAGGATGAGAAAAAATGTATTTGCTGTGGGGATAACTGTTGGAGAAGTGACGTGATATATTGCTGGGATTGTTATAAGTATCAGAATTATGAGTCTAAATAAAAATAATATGAGGAGGAAATTCTGATGACCGGACAGCTCTGATGTAGGAAGAGGATATTCTGCTGTAGAGGACGCGAGTCAGGATTCTGACGATTATGATTTTTAAGTTGCTGCGGAGTTCTGTTGGATGATGAAATATCGTATTTGGAAAGGATTGTGCAACTAATATGTTGGAAACAAAAATATATATAATTATACTGAGTGTTATGGCTTTGTCCTTTGGTATCTGGATAGCTGTAGACAATATAAAATTTAATAAAAAGAATGCCAAAAAGACTATCGTTATACTTGTGGTAATAGGTGTTGCTATTGTAGTGGGATTTCTTGTATATTTTTTTGGCTTAAGATGTAAATATTCCGGGGGAAAGTTATGCATGAAAATGCAGCTGACAAATAGAAAGTATTGTTTTGCTCATACTTGTGGTGCGTTTGCTTGCCGTGACGAAGTTTACGATGAGTATTTTCAATTGTGTGAATATCATCATGGAGTTCAAAAACAAATAAGTGCTAGGCGTGCTGAGGCAGAGAAACAATGTTCGGAATATGATTGTGATAAATTGGAAATTCAAGGGGGCGAGTATTGTGTGGACCATACCTGCGTTTTCACGAACTGTAAAAATGTTAAAATCGGTTCAAGCAATTATTGCTATACCCACAAATGCGAGGGAGAATCTGTTGAATTGCCGTATGTGGGTATGTCGGAGAGATATCTTTCAAGTACCGGCCTGGGCACGGCGTATTTCTACGGAGGGAATCATATAGGTACAGGCAAAGGGTATAAGAGTTCTGACATATATTACTATTACAAGGACAGGGACATAATATTTGCAGTGAATGTTGTAGAGGGTGTGGTTTTCCATATAAGCGACTACCGTGATAATCCTTGGAAGAGACCGACCGTTTATAAAAGTAAGCCATATTCTTATAAGAATACGACATATTCGTCTTCGACAGGCAGTAGCGGCAGCAGCTCGGGCCAAGTGACAGGGGCTTCGGATCCATATGATGTACACAATTATTACGATGCTGATGATTTCGCAGATGAGTGGGGCGATGATTTTGATGACTGGGATGAGGCCTTTGATTACTGGGAGGATAACTATTGAGTATGGGAGATTCTGAAGAGTACATCTGCACTTTGGATGCGGATATCAATCGATGCACTAAGCTTCTGGCAGACAGGGAGCATTGTGAGGGTTATATGACCTGCGCCTTCTTCCAGAAGGAGGTGCGCTGCGCAGAGCATGCACCGACTAAGCCCTACGTACGCACGGCGCGTTGGTACGAGGTTTATTACAGCAAGAGGAGAGCATAATCATGGAAAATGGAACTAAGCTTGATCTTTCGGACTGGCTGATTCTGGCAGCCATTCTGTTTTATATTTGGCATATGTTTTTCTCGGACCTTCCGAAAAAGTGCCTTAAGGATGGCTGCGATAATTACCGCGATGAGAAGGAAATATTCTGTGATTACCATATAAAGAAAGATGAAGAAAAACGTCAAGAAAGCTATGAGCGAATGCAAAAGCTAAAAGAATGGGAAAAAAACGGTAAGAAAAAGAACACAAATACATCTTCCACAAATGATAAAAACTATCATGTGTACTACAGTGACATTTACGATGTACATAAATACAGCAACGCCGATGATTTCGCCGACGACTGGGAGGATGATTTTGACAACTGGGACGATGCGTATGACTACTGGGAGGAGAATTACTGAGTAAATGATGAACAGGCTGCTGTTTTGGCTATGGAACCTGCGACGGAATGAGCGGCAGTGCAGGAAGCTGTGTATTGGATGTGCACATTTTGAAAAATGTGTGGAGGATATGGGGTAAGAGAAAATATGTATTTAAGCCTGCGGGACAAATGTGGCCGGCAGGCTTTTGACGTTGAGTGGAAATGGTTGCATTGTTAGAACAATTCAACGAAATGAACAAAATTCTTATATTGAATTGGTTAGGAGCATATATGTGATTTGTTTTTGTTTGGGCTGTTTTTTGTCTGTTTAGTTGTAAAAATCATATAATTATGGTATTATTATAATAGTTTTTTGCAATATGTGTTACTTTGAAAATGATATGTTTTTATGACTGTAAAGGAGAACTGGTAAGATGTCAATAAATGAAATAAGAGAATTACAGAAAGAATGTTTAGATCATCTTGATGATTATAGTCTTGCACGTAGGTATTCAGAATTATTAGAGAAGTATTTAAATGACGAAAAGACAACAGATGAAATTATATCAGTTATAATTAATGGAATTGATATTGATAGGGCATCTGCGCTTTTTGATTATTTTGAGTCAGCTCAAAAATCTGATATACAGGATTGCTGGAAAAAAATAAAGAAAAACACTGTGTTTAAGGATAATAAAAAAAATGCGTCTGTCAAATTACTGGTTGGAATGATATATATGACGCTTATTAAAAATGAGAATGTTATTGTCATTTGTCCAGGAGTTTTTAGGTCGTTTATTAATTTAATTAATGATGATAAAAAGCCTATAATTGCTAGTGTATATGGGCCTATATTAGTAGATTATTGTTTTAGTGAATTGCAAAAACAGTATAACAAGTTTCCTGAATGGGAAGATTTAAAAATTGCACCCCAAATAGTGAATAGTTTTATTGAAATAGCCATAGATATTATTAATAAAAATGACACATTGAAAGATTATTATGATTTAAATAAGTGGTTGAATAAGGGGAAAAAAATAGCAGCAGATGCAATAGAAAGAGAGAGAATTGAAGAACAAATACCTAAGAGCAAGATAGATGATATAAAATCTATTCTTGAACATTATACAAAAGTCGAAAAGCAATTTAGAGACGGTGTCTACAGAGAGGATAAACTCCAAAAAGATATAGTTGAACTCAATTTACAAATTGAAGAATTGAATAGACAAAAGAATGATTTAGAAAGACAAATTTGCGAATTGAATGGAAATATGCAAGAGCAACAGAAGAGTCTTGTTGAAGCAGGAAAGGAAATTGAAGAGCGCAAGGCCATAAATGACGCTTTTGATGCATTAAAGAAAAATGATGAGGGAGCTCTTTTAAAGGATATCGCTAACGAATTAAAAGCTGAATATAGAGATTTTAAGGCATCGGAAGCAGATGACATGGATATCCAATTAGGAGAGATATACAGGGTAAAAATAGAAAATATATTTAAGATATTAGATAAAAAAGGAATTAAGGTAGAATAATGGCAAATTATTTTGGAATTGACTTTGGAACAACTAATAGCGCAGTGGTAGCCATTGCTGATATTAATGGCGAACGTGTAGGTGAAGCAAGGAAAATAGGTGAGGATGAAAGAAATCCACTACCTTCTTTTGTGGCAATTAACAAAAAAACAGGTGAGGTTAAAACTGGATTAGATGCAAAAAACACAATTGCCGATTCTGCTGATTACCGAGTATTCTCATCTATTAAGAGTGTTATAGATGAAGATAAGGAATGGGAGATTGCTGGAAGAAAATGGACACCGATAGATATAGCAACTGAATTATTCAAAGCGTTGAAGGTAAATGTTAAAGATAAGACTGCGGGGGGGATGGAATTAGACCAGGCTGTAGTTGCTGTGCCAGTAGGATTTTCTCCTAAGAAAAAGAATAGTGTTCGTAGAGCTGCAAAAGAAGCTGGCATAAAGATTAAGATGTTCATCAGTGAGCCGACTTCTGCATACTGTAGTCGTTTGAACGAAATGAAAAAGTATAAGAACGTAGCCGTGTTTGATTGGGGTGGCGGTACTCTTGATGTTGTAGTATTACGAATCGAGAACAATATCATTAATGAGCTTGCCACAGTGGGTATGCCATTAGCAGGAAACGATATTGATAGAATTATTGCAGAAAAAGTCTGTACTAGAGTGGCTAGAAAAACAAATCAAAATTTTACATATGATGATCTTGCCCCGGAATTTAAGCTTAGATTATTGAATCTTTGTGAACAAGCAAAGTGTAATCTTTCTGACGAAGATATAGCAACTATTTCAATAGCTAAGCTTGATAAATTTGGAAGAGCATTAGAAAAGATTGATTATGATTATTTCTATGAAATTATAGAGAATGAAGTGGATCAGGCAATAGATTGCTTGTTAAAAGCATTATCTGAAGCTGGAATGAATAGAGAGTCCATAGATTGCATTATTTGCGAAGGCGGTTCAAGCCGCCTTAGACCATTGCAGTCTAAATTATTAGAATATTTTGACAGAGAAAAACTATTATTTCCGCGTACGGCGATGTGGGATATAGGATCTGGAGCTGCTGAAATATCCTATAGACCAGGATGTTATACATTGAATAAACCTATTGGAATTATTCAATCAAATAATAAATTTTATCCGTTATTAAAAGTAGGACAAAGAGTTCCGACAGAAGAAAAGTGTATCAAATTTGGTGTTGTTGAAGCAACAAAGGAAGCACGTTTTGTATTTTCTGATGGTGAGGATGATGGGGACAAGTCTTTTGTTGAATATTTTCCTGTTAAATTAAGAGGGTTCAGTGATGAGTATTTACAGATATCCTGTTATATAGATGCAGATATGGTATTTAGGATAAAGATTCATTCTAATCGTATGCCTGATGATGTATTTAGAGTTTGGACATATTCAAATTTAAAAGTTTCATATGAGTTAGACGCACCAGCGCCTAAAAAGAATGCTGAGATTGATTAAGAGGTGGTTTCATGTTTGAAAGCAATATTGTTGTTGGAAGCAATGTGTTCTTTAGTAGAGAAGAAGATCCAATGTTTGATCAAACATTTGTGGACCAAGTTGTAGAGTATAAGTGCATTCGGGCTATATATAAAAGAAGAGAAGTTGACTTTAGAGTTGCTAATTTATCAAAGGTTCAACATGGAATAAGAAAGACAGAATGTAGGTGCATTTATGCCCAGAATGATCCTTGCTTTGGTTATTCTAAAGAAAAGAATAAGGTCGTATGTGCATGTATTAACAGAGAATGTAGTCATATTTTAGAGTGTAATCCCGATTATTCAGATGAAATGGCTAAAGAGTGGAGTATGACTGACGAAGAGCGATTGCTATATGGTAATCCAAGCAAGCTATCGTTGTATTATAAAGTCGATATGATATCGGAAGAGGAGATGATGAGGTATGAATGTAATCCATTGAACGATGGATTAGAATTTCCAATCAATACTAATCCGGTAATACCTGATTATAATGCAAAAGAGGATACCAATACTTATATGATTAATCCGTTAAACGGACGGAGAATGGTTGTTATCGGTCATAAATGGAGAATTACAGATAACAATGATTATCAAAATGAAGAATTGGTGCCTATTTGGGGATATGTTGATGAAGTAGCTGATAGAAAAACTATTGCAAGAAAAAAAACAAAAAAGATAGAAAAAAAAGAATCTCGACATGCTGTAAAAAACATAGAAACTCCCGGTAATAATACGGAGACTGACGACATAAACAAGAATTTATATGAGGAACGTGTACGGAATCGCATACGGAATTGCTATAAATTTACAGAACTGGAGGAAAAATATTTCTCTGCGGATAAAAATGTAATATTGGTAGATAATTTAGCTGAAAAAGCATATGTATCAAGTATGTTGCTTTTGAGCGAAATAAAGCATGGCTTTTCGAATGATGATAGGGTAAATATTGTTGTTTTGGATGATTACAAATTTGCAAGTACAAATGCAAAGATTGTACTTACAAGTAATGTGTTAAAAGGGGGAAGTAAAAAAGATAATCTACAAATTTGGAAACTATTGTCAAATATGGATGAAGTGTATGAATTAAGTATTCCTGACAGAGAATATTACGAGTATAAGTATGATAATAAGTCAAGATGGTGCTGCCGAAATCTTTATGGTGTTACACACGTGGTCGTAGATGAAAATGATATTGCTGATTTTGATGTGATAAAAGATGGAGAATATTATGTTTCTATTGTAGAAGAAAAGAATGGTTATATGATTCTAGAGAGGGATGGAAACATTTTAGGGCATTTGAACAATGAGTTTGGCAATATGATTAATGCTTTAAAGGTATCGGGGAATATTGCATCATCACCTGCAGTAATAAAAGGGATTAAAATTATTGTTTTAGATGGAAAAAAAATAATTCTTGGAATGGGTAATTTAAAATTTATAGAGTATTAGACTGGAGAACTTTATGGAACCAAACTCCGATATTTGAAAGTAGTAATTTAGTAGCAAGTGGTGTTTTTATTGAGGCATATTCTGTCGAAGATAATGGAGCAGGGATTCGTTTTGGCGTATATGTATATAATGTACAACCGGGGATTGATATCGATTATAGAAATGGTGAGAGCAAGATATCAGAGTTAAAGAATGAAATGCTTTTTACAATGTAAACAATTTGGTCATAAAATGCCGAACAAGTGTTCTTGATTATTTGCTCGGTTTGTGATATAATAATAGTGTCTCGTAAGAGATAAGGTGTTGCCATAACGGTAGGCGGCTGGCCCTCTGTTTAAGGAGGGATTGTTGTTGAGCCCTCCGAGTTAGAAGGGGGGTGTGAATATGAATGATTATTTATCGATATTAGGTCTTATAATATCAGTACTTATAGTCGGTGTATCTGTCGGAAGATTTGTGGAAAAAATCGAAGGATTTATTCGCAGAAATGACGACGATACACATAAAAAACATAAATCACATAAACATACAAAAAACGACCGCCGTTAGATCCCTAGCAAGATTAAGAACGGAAGTCGTTTTGAATCAACACGAGGGCTAGCCGTCTATCGGCAGCACCTTTTATATATTAATAATAACACCATATTTGTGTAAATGCAATATGAATTATAATATCTACGAATAGACTTTGGAGAAATGGAGGGCCTATGGGCACTACATTGAATTACTATACTGAGTGCCCTCTCACCTCTCCCCAGCTTCCTTTTCCTTCTTCTCTACTGCGCATGCCCATATTGTGATGGCTGAGAAGATTACGCACATGGCGGTGAAATTGATTTTGTTTCCGAGACGGATGGCTGTGATGATTTCGAGTACTTCGCAGATGCATGCGAGGACTGTTACGATTACGAGTGCCTTCTTGCCTGAGATTTTGTTGATGAAATTTTTCATGGTGGATACCTCTTTGTGAATTTATTGTTCGCTGTTTTTATCAGTGGTTTTCATTTGATGTATTAATAATAACAGGGGCGGGGAGGATTCTCCATCGATTCTGCTTACAAAGTTCTTACATTTTTGTAAGAAGTGTTTGATTGGTTGATTATGCGCTTGCATATTGAGTATAAGAAAGGATTTCTATGAGTCTGAAGATTAAGAAGAAACCTTTTATAATTATAATAGCTGTTATGGTTCTTGCAATGACTGTGTTTGCCGGCTGCAGGACGCAGACTGCGAATAAAGATGGATATGATGAGATGTACGCCCTGGAGGTTGAGGTGGCGGCGAATAACAGCAGTGGAATCGTTCATGTGTATTATCCTTATTACACGTATAGCCTGGTGCAGGCAAATGGGGACGCCGGTGACCATGGCGGAATCAGTCGTAAAGAGCTGGCGCGGAGCATTCGTGACAAGCAAGTGGATAAGGATGTGTTAAATAAGCTTGTTGAACTGGTAGATAAGATTGAACAGGATCCTTCCGCGGAGGGGAACCGGACATCTTTTGACAAGGAGAACTATACATATAAGATAAGATTTGGCTGCAATGATTCGTCGGGAAAAAATGTGAGCAAGATAATCAGGGGATACGAGGCCCTGCCGGAATGCTGGCCTGAATTTGTTGCGATTGTGAATGATATTATTGAGGTCGATGCTTTTGATGCCAATCCGGAGCTGCTGGTATTTTCTTCGGAATGGTATAGTGAAACCTTTGCAATCGATGATTCTGTTTTTGTAAATGGAAGTCTGGAGGACATGATACGAAGCCAGAAGCTGGGAATGGCGGATATTATTGGCGGAAAGAACTGGAATCCGATGCTGCCGATTACACAATATCTGGCGAAGTTTACTGCGCTGGATGGGAAATTCCTTGATAAATATCTGGCCAGGGAGATACAGATGGTGGAGTCGGAGGAAGCGGAGTTCGTGGAATTCGTAGAGGAGTATTTTACCGCCGTGTTTGGGACAACGGACGAGAACGTATACAACTTTTCGAAGCTTGAGGACGGAACTATCTTTGGCGCAACTGGCTCAAGGGGTGATTATGTTATGCTTTACAGGTCCTGTATATGGCAGCCGGAAAAGGTTCATGATGGGACTTATGCCTGGGTGGACCGAAGCGGTCCTGATGGTGAAATCTGCGAGTATCCGGCGTATTACAGTAGTGACGGCAAGTATATTTTAGTTACCTGTTCGAACCAGGAAAATTTCAAGGCCTTTGGACAGATGAATGTTACGATTTTATGCAAAAAATGGAGAAATGATGTTACGATTTTATGTAAAAATCAAAAAAACTGATGTTGCGATTTTGTGCATTTTAGTGTAAAATCATATTACGATTTTATGCATAGGGGTGTCGGAATGCTTGAAAGAAAGATATATTCAGAGCTTATAGAGTGGAAGCGTAAACGGAAAGAAGAGAAACTGAGTAAATGTTTGATAGTTAAGGGTGCAAGGCAGGTAGGAAAATCATATATAATAAAAAGATTTGGTGAAAACGAATATGATTCTTTTATAGAGATTAATTTTTATGAACATCCGGAATTAAAAGCTATTTTCGATGGCGAAATCACTTCTGATGCTGTTTATAAGAGAATCACTGCCAATATACCGGGGATTAGACTGGTTCCGGGGAACACTCTTATTTTTCTTGATGAAATACAGCGTTGCGGGAATGCCCGTACAGCTATAAAGTTTCTTGCGGAAGATTTTCGTTTTGATGTTATTTCATCAGGTTCCTTATTGGGCTTAGCATATGGTATGGACGCAGATAAGGAAGTTGATGAAGTTGAATCTATTCCGGTCGGATATGAGAGTACGCTAACAATGTGCTCGTTGGATTTTGAAGAGTTTTTATGGGCTAATGGTTATTCAAAGGATTCTGTTTTAGAACTGAAAAGGTACCTGGGGGCGGATGAGCAGATTCATGAGTCTGTACATAATAAATACGAGTCGCTTTTCAGGGAATTCATGGTGGTTGGCGGAATGCCAGAAGTAGTAAAAGATTTTGTGCAATATAAGGATTTTAATAGGGTATTTGATATTCAGAACAGTATCATTAATGAATATCAGGACGATATTTCCAAACATGCAAAGGGCAGGGAAAAACAATATGTTCGGATGTGTTATGACGCGGTTCCGAAGCAATTGGCAAAGGAATTAAAGAAGTTTCAGTATTCTACTGTCGAAAAGGGACAGACACGTCGAAAGTATGGCGGAAGTGTTCAATGGCTTATAGATTCAGGTATGGTAAATCCCTGTTATAATATATCTGAACCGTTTATTCCACTTATGGCTAATGCGAAAGAGGATCAGTTTAAATTGTATATCAATGATACGGGCTTGTTAACTTGCCTTTATGGATTCGAAACCAAAAGGGCTATACTTAATAACACTATCAAAGGAAATGCCAGGGGTGGCTTATATGAGAATGTTATTGCGGAATCCTTGGTTAAACGTGGGTATAAGCTCTATTATTATAAGCCGGACGATAATCATGAACTGGAATTTTTGCTGGAAAAGGACGGTTCTGTTGTGCCGTTAGAGGTAAAAGCAGGTAATACTGCTTCGGTATCTTTAAATTCCTTTATCAGTGATTTTAGCCCTTCGTCGGCATATAAACTTATTGCCAACAGAAATGGGAAAGCTGGTGTTAAAGAGACTTTGCCGCACTATATGGTAGTGTTTATATAAATCTTCGAACTTTTTATGGGGAGAATCATAAATAATATCAGGCGGCAACTCAAACAGGCCTACAGAGAACTTACAGATGATATTGCCAATAAGGATGCACTATGACATAAAATTTTTAGTGGAGGAGCTTATCCCCGAAATGTCAGAGGGGCAGCATTCAAATTTCGCAACAATTGCCTTTATGGTGGGCTTCGTCGGCATGATGATGCTGGATATAACGCTGGGATAATTGGAGACGCGTAGCGAACTATTGACAGCGGTTTCATAAAAATTCACATTACGTAGAAGAGGAACTAATAGAACAATAATGAGCCGAACAAATGTTCTTGAAAAATTTGCTGAAATATGTTATGATAATACTGTCTCAAAAGAGATATGGTGTTGCCATAACGGTAGGCGGCTGGCCCTCTGTTTAAGGAGGGATTGTTGTTGAGCCCTCCGAGTTAGAAGGGGGGTGTGAATATGAATGATTATTTATCGATATTAGGTCTTATAATATCAGTACTTATAGTCGGTGTATCTGTCGGAAGATTTGTGGAAAAAATCGAAGGATTTATTCGCAGAAATGACGACGATACACATAAAAAACATAAATCACATAAACATACAAAAAACGACCGCCGTTAGATCCTCACAAGATTTAAGAACGGAAGTCGTTTTGAATCTGTTTAAGGGCTAGCCGTCTATCGGCAACACCTTTTATGTTTATTATTATACTACCATATATGTGTAAATGCAATAGAGAATTAATTTGAGGCCAATAAATCACTTTTATACTGAGCTTATCTTTCTTCTGGGTCTTCAGGATGATGGGGGCGTAAGACGTGAGCTTTATAAAAGGGAGGAGTTGATTAATGGCAGATAAAGAGCGACCGCAATCCCAAAAGACAAATGTTTGTGAGGGAAAAACATTTTTTTATTTTCCCTATTGACTTTTTCAACATAACGTGCGTATAATGTGTACTGTTCAGCAATGATGAAAAATAAGTTTCATTAGTACCTTTTCAGAGAGCTGCCGGCAGGTGTGAGGCAGTAGGGGAATTGATACCGTCCACTTTCGGAGCTGTCGGCGAGGAGTCGAAGGGTTCGACCTTTATATCGAGCTATGAGGTCATGCAGTGCATGACGAATTTGGGTGGCACCACGATTTGAATTATCGTCCCATGTGAACCGTTTGGTTTGCATGGGCTTTTTTATTTCGTAAATGCAGACCTGATAATGACTTTATATATTTTGCAGCATTCACACCGAGGGATACTCCGGAAGAGGAGTAAGGTTCTCTTAAGGAGTAAGAATAAGCTGCCCCAAATAAGAAGGAGGATTTAAAAATGGCTAGAATTTATAACTTTTCAGCAGGTCCCGCTATGATGCCCCTGCCCGTACTTGAGGAAATCGCAAAGGAAGTTGTTGACTACCGTGGCTGCGGAATGAGCGTTATGGAGATGTCACATCGTTCAAAGGTTTTCCAGCAGATTATTGATGAGGCTGAGGCTGATTTACGTGATTTAATGGGTATTCCCGACAATTACAAGGTTCTCTTCGTTCAGGGCGGTGCAACACTTGAGTTTGCTATGATTCCCATGAACCTTATGAAGAACGGTGTAGCTGATTATATTGTAACAGGTGCATGGTCAAAGAAGGCTGCTTCAGAGGCTAAGAAGTTCGGTAAGGTTAATGTAATCGCAAGCAGCGAGGACAAGAATTACAGCTATATTCCCGATCTTTCAGATCTTCCCATCGATGATGATGCAGATTATGTATATATTTGTGAGAACGAGACAATTCATGGTACAACATACCAGACACTTCCCAATACAAAGGGCAAGATTCTTGTATCAGACCAGTCATCAATGTTCTTAAGCAAGCCCTGCAACGTATCTGATTACGGCTTAATCTACGGCGGTGTTCAGAAGAACATCGGACCTGCAGGTCTCGCAATTGTTATCATCCGTGAGGACCTTATCCGCGAGGATCTTCCCACATCAGTTCCCACCTACTGCAGATTTGATATTCATGCAGGCAACGGCTCAATGTACAATACACCTAACTGCTGGGGCATTTATGTATGCGGTAAGGTATTCAAGTATTTAAAGAGCCTTGGCGGACTTGAGGCGATGAACGAGCTTAACAAGAAGAAGGCAGCTATCCTCTATGATTACCTTGACAGCAGCAAGCTTTTCAAGGGAACAGTAGAGAAGGAGTACCGTTCACTTATGAATGTTCCCTTCGTTACAGGCGATGCAGATAAGGATGCAGCAGTTGTTGCAGCTACAAAGGCAGCAGGCTTCGATAACCTTAAGGGTCACAGAAGCGTTGGTGGTCTTCGTGCATCAATCTACAATTCAATGCCTATCGAGGGTGTTCAGGCACTTGTTGATTTCTTAAAGGATTACGAAGCAAAGAACGCTTAATTTATATAATAATACGAAAGGAAGTACTGACATGTTTAAGGTAAATTGCTTAAATAAGATTTCAGCTGTTGGTATGGCGAATCTTACAGATAATTATACAGTAGTTGAGAATTTTGATGAGGCTGATGTGGTACTTGTAAGAAGTGCGGCTATGCATGAGATGCAGTTCCCCGCATCACTTAAGGCTATTGCACGTGCCGGCGCAGGCGTAAACAACATCCCTCTTGACCGTTGTGCAGATGAGAATATCGTAGTTTTCAATACTCCCGGTGCAAATGCTAACGCAGTTAAGGAGCTTGCTATCGCAGCTATGCTTCTCGCATCACGTGATATCGTTGGTGGTATCAACTGGGTTCAGACAGTAAAGGAAGACGAGAATATTGCAAAGCTTGTTGAAAAAGGCAAGAGCCAGTTCGCAGGTACAGAAATTAAGGGCAAGACACTCGGTATCATCGGAATGGGTGCTATCGGCGGACCTTTAGCAAATGCTGTAATCGGTCTTGGCATGAAGGTTGTAGGCTTTGATCCTTTCCTTTCAGAGGCTGCAAAGGCTGCACTTGATCCCGCTGTTGAGATTGTAAATACCAGAGATGAGATTTACGTTAAGTCAGATTTCATCACTGTTCACACACCTCTTATCGAGGATCCCGATCCCGAGAAGAATACAAAGAAGATGATCAACGCAGAGAAGATTGCTATGATGAAGGATGGCGTAGTTATCATGAACCTTGCACGTGGCGAGCTGGTTGATGACGATGCTATCGCTAAGGCACTTGCTGATGGTAAGGTACGTAAGTACATGACAGATTTCCCTAATCCTAAGACAGCAAATATGCCCGGCGCTATTGCTACTCCTCACCTTGGTGCTTCTACAGAAGAGGCTGAGGATAACTGTGCGGTTATGGCTGTTAAGCAGCTTATGGATTATGTAGAGAACGGCAATATCGTTAATTCAGTAAACTATCCCAGAGTTGATCTTGGCGCAAAGACAGGCACTCGTATCGCAGTTCGTTACGAGGCTGACAAGGTAGCTGATATGGTTACTGCCGTAAACGGTGTTGGTCTTGTAATCAATGCTGTAAAGGATGGCAAGCGTGGAAATGTAGGCTACTGCTTGGTTGATGCTAAGGAGGCTACAGACGCAGCTGTTGCAGCTATTAAGGCTATCGAGGGTGTCAGAACTGTAGCAGTTATGTAATTTCAGCTTTAAATTTGACAAAAATATAGGGAGTGTGAAAAAATGAGAAATCACTTTTCCTCCTAATGCAACGAATGTAATGAGTTGCTCATGGAGTAGATTGGTGCGATTTTTTGCACCAATCTTTCAGTTTGAAAATTTATTTTCAAACTTTCACACTCCCGGTTTTTATGCTGCTAAATAAGATTTGTATTTTTCCATCGGTGTTACCACACCGAGATTACGCTGTAAACGTTTGTTAGGTCAGCGAGCCGCCATCAAAGAAGTAATCATAGTCCTCCAGCATCATGGCATATACTGTGTCATTTCTCTCATATTCAAGGCTGGTAATGGAGCCGTAAATTGCAGTCTCTTCATCCAGATAAGGAATCTCATCAAAGGGAAGCACTTCAAAGGTCTTCTTAGCATCCGAAGGTTCAGGTTTGAATTATTCATATAATCTCCGTTATCTTATTATCTCAACCCTATCCTCAATCCAGGGATCGTTTAATTTGTAATAGCCCCTTATATCCAGGGAGGTCAGCTTATTGTTCCAAAGGATAATATCCTCAAGATATTCGGGATTCAGTCCCAAATCTGCCAGGGAAATCTGCTTTAAGCCCGCATTTGCCCACCTGAAGGCGGCAATAATGTTATCCTTGGGAAGAACAAGGTTTTTAATCTTTTTTCCGTCCAGCAGTACCTCTTTAAGGGCGGAATTTTCCGACAAATCAAGCTTATTGATTTCGGTTCTGTTAGCTGAAAACAGCTGAAGCTTTTTGTTTGCGCTGAAATCAGGATTACTGATTGAACCCTCATCAAAATAGATTTTTTCAAGATTTGAAAGCTTTGATATATCCAGCTTGTCTGCCGTAACTGCACACAAGGTAAGAGTCTTTAGCCTCGGACATTTGCCAAACTTAATATACTCAGCAGATACTCCGCTTATTTCGCATTTTTTAAGATACTTTAAGGCTGGAATATCAAAATGCTGAAGCTTGGCGAGACCATCAAGCTTCAGGCTCTTAAGAGCTTTATTGAGCGTAAGGTCTGTCAGTTCGGGATTGTCATACAGGTACAGAGTGGTAAGCTTGTCAAAGCGGGAAATATCTATCTTAGGGACCGAAACACTGTAAAGCTGCAGTGTTTTCAACCCTGAAAGCTTATATATGCATTCAAAATTGCGGGTCTTGGAAGGATAGTGAACACCCTCTGCGGTTTCTCCGCCCACCAGCATAAGCTTTAGTGATTCAAGATAAACCAGCTTATCAATTCCCTTGAAATCAAATACAAACTCTTCTTCCGTAAAATACCGGAAATCCTCATCATACTCGCCGTCATAGTCCGGATACTTTGAAATATTCAGTGAAGTGATGCTCTTAAGCTCCTTTTCACTTATATATCCGTTGTGGTTTTTATCATAGGCAGCCACTGCCTTCAGCAGCGATTCTTCCGGAAAGTTTTTGCTTGATAATCTGATGCTCTTAGTTGCTGCCAGGGCTCCGGTTGAGGAAAAGCCCCAAATAAAGGCACAACACAGCAGCATACCTATAACCGTATACAGCTTAAACTTATCCGACTGTCTTGAAAGAAAAACTCTTATCATAGCTTTGTATTTCCTTTTGAGTGTATTTATTGTTTCAGGAGAATTGATTCAGACGGACCTCTCACTGCTGTGAAGCATTCTTTGATTCCGCCTCTGAATATACATATTCACAGACGATATCATCGTACAGGAATACTTCGGTAATAATATCTCCCCCTACCGGATCGGATAAAACCAGATCCTCATTTTCTAAATCAGTGCAAGAGCAATACACAGCAATAAAATGCCTGCTCCGAACAGCGCAGCAATTATATATTTCTGCCTTAAGGCCTGCTGCTTTTGATTAACCTCCAGCATAAATGCCTTAGGCCTGTCAGGATTATATACAATTTCCAAATGGTCTCCGATCTGGTCATTAATCAGATTTGAGGCCTGCGTTTCAGTGCGTGTGTATTCCACGCCGTCCACGGAATACTTAACGATTCTTCTGTATTTTTTCTGATCGTAATCAGGCTTCTGAACAGCTTCGATCCCGACCAGCATAGCCGTAGCCTTCACCCATTTGCCTATTATGGCCATTTGTCTCCTCCGCCATTTCTATTCCGAATCACATTGTAATACACCGATTCTGCCATAAGATGCAGCACACCGGCTGTCACCTTCAAAGGATACCGGTAATAAACCGGCTGTTACTCGGAGTAGCAGAAAATAAAGCCGTTCCAGTCAATAACGCCTTCTTCGGTCATGAAGATCTCAAAGGGCTCTATCACTTCGTCCACATAAACAGACTCGGAATGAACAATATAAACACCGGCAGCATCCTTCTTTTCCAGATAACCTGTGTTCAGGCATACAAAATCATTTTCAGCATATCCCCACATTTCGAAGCTCAGATCTTCCGTGATCTCCACATACTCATCAAAGGTGCTTATATCGTAGTATCTGCCGGGCACAAGTGTTAATTCTGCCTGATCAGTATCCGTAATAAGCTCTACAAATCCGCCGGGAATATATTCCTCAACAGGGCCGTTGTATACATACTTCTTACCGAATTCATCCTCAACATACTTATCAACATAGGTCAGCGAGCAGTAAAAAATTTCGTCTGTCTTTCTAAGCTCAGCTTTTCCGTAATCCGCGTATAAATGGCCTGTACAGAAAACTCCGTTCTCATCCATGATCTGCCAGTTGTAGAAGGCATCAATTACAATAACAACTCCATCGTCCTCTGCCAGCCAGGAGCCGATGAAATTGGTCAGGGTAAAGTTACCTTCTTCGGTTTCGGACTGGTTTGGAGCCTCGGTTACAGTTTCCTTATTATTCTCCTCTGCAGGAGTGGGAGCTTCAGTAATATTATCTGTCTTGTTCTCCTCTACAGGAGTGGGAGCTTCAGTAATATTATCTGTCTTGTTTTCCTCAGCAGGAGTGGGAGCTTCAGTAATATTATCTGTCTTGTTCTCCTCTGCAGGAGTAGGCGCCGCGGTAACGTTTTCTGTCTTGTTTCCGCCAGCGGGTGCATTGTTGTCTGTGTTCTCACTGCTCTTTGAGGAGCACGCTGCCATAACCAGAGCAGCAATAACTACCAGTACCATACAAATAAGTCTTTTTTTCATAATTCTTTCCTTTCATTTCTTATTGCATCTTTTTTTGTGTTATTTTTGTTTCTGCTTTTTAATCAATTCCGCCAATCAAAAGCATTGTTGCGGCAAAAAAGAAAAGCATGATCAGTGCCGCTGCAATGCAGACAATCGTAAGAAATGTCTTCTTCTTATTTCCAAAGTACACCGCCCCTGCTACGGACAGAATAAAAAGAATGATGACTAATGATAATTCCATATGTCCACCTACGTTTTTTCTTCATTATTTTTCGAACTTCCATATGCTACATAATATCGGTATCTATGCGGAAAAAACAGTCTCATTCCGTTACTATTTGTGAAGGTAACTAATGGTTACCTGTCTGAAAACCGCTAAAACACTGGCTTTGTTAAAAATTTCATAAATCTGCTTAATTTCTTTATGTATCTTTTTGTGTACAAATTTGATATAATAAAAATCGTAGATACGCATGCAGTTACCCACTGCTTTTTAATATTTAAGTATTTTCCGGAGAAAAATATGTCTGCTTCCAACGCCAAAATAAAAAATTTATTGACCCTTATAAGTAAGGAAGAGCCCATTGAGCAAAAGCTTTTTAAGCTGGTGGCACTTATCGGTGTTTTTGCCAGCTTCGTAAACGGCATCCTCTATTTAACTCTTCCCGACCATATAATCACTTCCGTGTTCTGTTTTTTAGCGGGATTTTTCAGCCTCGGACTTATATATTATGTTCAGAAATCAGGTAAGTTCCTGCTGGCCTATCTGATATCTGTTTTTGGCATCTTCATCGGTCTGTTCATCGTTCTGTTCTTCTTCCAGGGTGCAAACAGCGGATACATGCTGATGATGGGCATGGTATTTACCTGTATGCTGCTGCACGGAAGGGTTCTGGCTATAGTAGCCCCCATACAGCTGCTCATCTATCTGGCTGTTTTTGCTTACACCTATTATCATCCCGAGCACATCAGATATATAACCACTCCCGAAAAAAACTTTCTCTCGCTGATTATCGGCTGCCTTGGATGCGGTGTTATTATCTGCGCGTCCCTGCGGGTATACATCGAGCAGTACAAAAAGGCCAATAAAATTGCCGAGGAGGCAACCAAAGAAGCCATTCAGGCCAGCGAAGCAAAGGATCGTTTCCTTGCAAATATGAGCCATGAGATTCGTACTCCTCTTACAACCATTTTGGGAATGAATGATATCATTGCCCAGCACTCCACCTCCGCCTCCGTCAATGAGTGGACAAATGATATTCGCTCTTCAGGCAGGGAGCTTCTGGACCTCATCGACAATATTCTTGATTTCTCACGCATGGGTGCCGGCAAGGAAAAGGTTCATGAAGCCATTTATCCTACACAGAGCCTTATCCATAAATGGGAATACACCGGTGAAAGCCTGGCAACCAAAAAGGGACTGGCTTTTAAGATGAACGTTGACAGAGACCTTCCGGAATTTTTGTACGGAGACGAAAGCAAAATCAACAGAATTGTAATCAATCTCATAAGCAATGCGGTGAAATACACGGATTTCGGCATTATCAGGCTGACCGTATCCACCAAGCCCCTTTATGACAGGAATATTGCATTGACTGTATCGGTGAAGGATACCGGGCACGGCATCAGTGCAGAGCATTTAGAGACAATTTTTGATTCCTTCGAGCGCATTGATTCCAGTCAGAACAGGGGAATAAAGGGCACCGGCCTTGGTCTTGCCATTTCCAAGGAGCTGGCAACCCTGATGGGCGGAAACCTTGCCTGCAAAAGTGAATACGAGAAGGGCTCCGAGTTTGTTCTGAGCCTGTCACAGGAGGTTAAGAGTGAAGCAGACTACACCTCCGATTCCGCGAATTCAATCATCTTCAGCACTGCCTATGAAGCCCCCAACGCCCACGTACTGGTTGTAGATGACAGTGAAAACAACAGAAATATCGTTTCCCTACTCCTAAAGAAAACCAGAATCAGGCTGGATATGGCAGTAAACGGTCTGGAGGCTTTATCCCGCTACAAGGCAAATCACTATGACGCGGTGCTTATGGATTACAGAATGGCTGATATGAACGGCATTGAAACCATGGAGCGCATTCGCTTTCTGGACAATGACGAAAACATTCATACTCCCGTAATCGTTATGACTGCCGACGTCGTAGGAGATATCAGGGAACATCTGCTTGCTGCAGGCTTCGATGCGTACATAGCAAAGCCCTTCAGTGAATCCGCATTAACAGGCGTACTGTACAAATACCTTCCCAAGGAGCTGATTCAGGAGGTTGATGCTTCAGCTGCAAAAATCACACAGGATGCCTTTACCGAAGATGCGGACTATAACTCATTGACCTGCGGCAAAAGAATTTTACTTGTGGATGATTCCAAGGATATTCATGTTATTGCAGGCGCAATTCTGCGGGATGCCCAATATGAGGTACTGGATGCATATTCCGGCGAGGAATGCGTTGAAATGCTCAGCAAAATCTCAGAGGATCCTGACAGCACCCTTCCCTCCATGATATTGCTGGACATCAACATGAGGGACACCAGCGGCTACGATACCTTTGTACAGATACATAAATTAAAGGGCTATGAATACATTCCCATCATCTTTATGACCTCCGAGACCTCAGTGGAGACGGAAGTAACCTGCATGGAGCTTGGTGCCGCAGATTTCATAACCAAGCCCTTTGTGAGAGATATTATGCTGGCAAGAATCCATAGCCACATCGTTACCTGGGATAAGTTCAGGCATGACATTGCCTCCTTCGAGGATAATTCCGGCTTTGATTCAAAGAAGCTGGCTGACATGGAAAAGCAGCTGACACCTACTGAATTCCTTATTGCCAAGCTTGTGTCCGAGGGCTACTCCAACCGTGACATTGCCGAAAAATCCAACTATTCCTACGCATATGTTAAAAAGGTTGTAAGCATTATTTTTGAAAAGCTTGGTATCAGCAAGCGAAACGAACTAAGAGAATTGTTTAAGTAAGCTCAAAAAAGAGGCCCCTGCATACTGAACTGCTTCCCGTCAAGTAGACAAACAAAAAAATATAAATCTTTTTTTAAAACTGATATCTGTCTTTGCCGGTTTGCCTGTAACAGTTTCGGGGCTTTTGATTAATCGCTTTTGGACGCTTTTGAATTCTTTCCTTCCTCGACATCCTTGTCTGTATCCCTGACTTCATCCAGCACAATTATGCCTGACTTGATTAAGATGGGACGAAGTGCGAGGTAAAATGCGATACCTGTGATGGAGTTTATTACTGCATTGATAATGGTTGCGGTAGTTGTGATAGCCATGAGTGACTTGATGGCTGAGGCAGCCTTATCTGCGTCGGGAGTGAGCAGTGTGTACCAGACATACTTGAGTGTGGGCTCGAATACGCAGTTAAAGATCATTGCGGTAACGGTACCGACTACGGTCCAGAGAACGATTTTGTTCCAGGGCTGTTTTTTATTGATTTTACCTATCTTATGAGCAATGAGACCAACGATTACACCAATCAACAGCTTGCAGATGAAGGTTCTGGGTGAGGACTGGGCGTAACCGCCGAGGATATCCGCCAGTGAAAGGCCGACCGCACCGGCCAGACCGCCGTAAAGGGGACCGAGCAGAAGTGCACCGAGAATGACGAAGGCATTTCCTAAATGCACCTTGGTTCCTGTAACCGAGATTGCGGGGAACACCGCATATCCTACATAGCAGAGCGCCGCAATAATACCTGCAAGCGCCAGCTTTTTAATCTGTTCTTTTGCTGATTTCTTTGCCATAAGCAATACCTCCGAAATACTTTTTATAAAAATAATTTACTTTCCTTTGGAATGCGTTTATAATATCATCAATCTGATAATATAAAAATACCCAGTTTCTGATAATTTTATATGACCAGACAGTTCCTATTCACAGTCCAAGCAGTTATAGAAGTTCGCGTCAAGCTGGCTTGTAAGCGAACTTCTATAACTGCTTGGAAGCGAAAGCTGGTCTGAAAACATGAGTAGCTTGCATTTGCGAAGCAAATGTAGAGAGCTGCGAAGCAGCGGAAGCTACGAATGGGTACAGACCACTGTGAATAGGAAGGGGGAAGAAGTTCGCGTCAAGCTGGCTTGTAAGCGAACTGCTATAACTGCTTGGAAGCGAAAGCTGGTCTGAAAACATGAGTAGCTTGCATTTGCGAAGCAAATGTAGAGAGCTGCGAAGCAGCGGAAGCTACGAATGGGTACAGACCACTGTGAATAGGAAGGGGGAAGAAGTTCGCGTCAAGCTGGCTTGTAAGCGAACTGCTATAACTGCTTGGAAGCGAAAGCTGGTCTGAAAACATGAGTAGCTTGCATTTGCGAAGCAAATGTAGAGAGCTGCGGAGCAGCGGAAGCTACGAATGGTTACAGACCGCTGTGAATAGGGATAATGACATTAAAGGGAGACAAATGCTATATGTATTCTGACAGCAAAAGCAAATACTTATACTTATATGAAAGAATCCGCAGGGACATAATCGATGGGGTATACCGGGCGGGAGATAAGCTGCCCTCAAAGCGTAACCTGGCCGGCGAATCCAATGTGAGCGTAATTACCGTTCAACATGCCTATGAGCTTCTGCTGGAGGAGGGCTATGTGTCCTCCTGCGAGAAAAAGGGCTACTTTGTAATATATGACCCGCGAGCTGTATTCAGTGTGGCAGATACTAAGGCTGAAAGCAGGCTGCCGGCAGGTGAAAACCCCGACAGTGCCGGTCATCGACAGCAAGGTGAAGGCATCAGCGGTGAAATATCAAATGTAAATACCGCTGCGGATTCTACGGAATTGTCATTTCCGCTTTATGCACGTACCGCACGCAAGGTGATGTCGGTGTATCAGGAGAAAATGCTGGAGCGTTCGCCGGGCTTCGGACTGGATATATTCAGGGAAACACTGGCAAAATATCTCAGAAGAAACAGAAATATCGATGTGAATGAAAATCAGATCATTGTAGGCTCAGGTGCGGAATACCTGTATGGAATGGTCGTGAGGGCACTTGGTCGTGACAGGGTATACGGAATAGAGAGTCCTTCCTATAAGAAGATAGCGAGCGTATATAATGCGGAGGGCGTGGAAATGCGAATGCTGCGCCTGGAAAAGGACGGAATCAACAGTGAGGAGCTATGGAAGGCTGATATACAGGTTCTGCACATTACGCCCTTCAGAAGCTATCCAAGCGGCGTTTCGGCGTCTGCGTCGAAGAAGCACGAATACATCAGATGGTGCAACGAAAAGAATGCTGTGATTATCGAGGACGATTTTGAGTCGGAATTTTCGCCCTCACGAAAGCCTGAGGATACGCTTTTTACATTAAATAACGGAAGGAATGTAATATATGTTAATACCTTCACGCGAACCATAGGTTCATTTATTCGTGTGGCATATATGGTTATTCCTAAGGATTTTGTGGATGTTTTTAAAGAAAAAATAGGCTTTTATGCCTGCCCGGTGCCCAGCTTGGAGCAGTATATTATCACAGAGCTTATTAATAACGGCGATTTTGAACGCCATCTGAATCGCGTAAGAAGAAGCAGAAGATAAAATTATATTTACAAATATTTTCGATAATATTAAAATAGGCAGAGTGAGCTGTATTTACATAATAAAATACACAGACAATCACAGAATATGAAGCTGCATTATTGAAGGCAGATAATTGTAATCGGACCAAAGAATGCAGATAACGGAAAATCCATGCAAATGGGATGAAAAAAGCAGGTACGAAAGGAAAATATATGGAAAACATAAAAGTATATGATGTGCGTTTCCTTAAGGGTGACAGCGCGTTTTTGATTGATGACGGAAAAACCTCTATACTGTATGATACGGGCTTTGGATTTACCGGCTATAAGGTTGCGGAAAATATCAAAAAAATTCTGGGAGACAGGAAGCTTGATTATATTTTTCTGACACATTCCCACTATGACCATGCACTCGGAAGCGCATATATTCTTCGTTACTATCCCGAGGCCTGCGTTGTGGCAGGCAAATACGCGGCAGATGTTTTCAAGCGTGACGGAGCCAAAAGAAAGATGAAGGAGCTGGATAACAGCTTTGCAAAGGATTGCGGCTTCCCTGAATATGAATTTCTGGGTGACGAGCTGAGAGTGGATATCGCTGTTTCGGACGGTGATATTGTAAAGGCGGGAGATCTGGAATTCGAAATCCTTGAGCTTCCCGGCCATACAAACTGTTCGGTCGGCTATTACTGCAAGGAAAAGAAGCTTTTCCTGTCGTCTGAGACACTGGGCGTATATGTCGGTGATAACAGAATTCTTCCTGTATTTCTCGTAAGCTGCAGCAGAGGTATCGAATCGATTGACAAGGTGCTCGGCTATGATATAGAGTATGTTCTTGCTCCTCATTACGGTATCCTTACACCTGAGGAGACTAAATTCTTCCTGAATAATGTTAAGCCTTCGGCAACTTACTTCGTTGAGAAATACCGCGAGTTTATTCGTGAGGGCAAAAGCAATGAGGAGATAGTTGAGATATTCAAGGAGCTTCTTTGGAAGGGCTATGTAAAAGAAATATATCCCGAAGAGGCACTCAAATTAAATACCTCCATTATGGCAGAGCTGGTCAGAAAGGAATATGCGTAAAGTATTTTATACATTTTTTCAGGGGAAAATACACTATTTCTATGCCGGTGGCGTAATAATTTCCCGGACATGCAGTTTTTTCTGAATAAAAAGTAAAATAAAATACAAATGCTATTGACAAAAACAGACAGTTTCGTGTGTTTAGTTTATTATTTAGATTATCAAATTGTCTGAATTGTCGTAAAATTGCATACACTTTCGAAAAATTCGTATGTCAATAAAAAGAGCGTTTTTTTGTAGTTTTATCACAAATGACAAAACATATATTCGTACTTGACAAGCTTTTCTGTGAGACTACAAAAGTGGTTGTTTTTTGTGGATAATGTGGATAAGTCGGTTTATAACTCAAAATCTCTTGATTTATCGGCTTTATATTGTTGATAACTTGGAGTTATCCCTCCCTGTTATCAACTTTTTTTATTGTGTCAAATTATCACACAATTAGAAGCTTTGTGCAACCTGCACAAATTTCGGGCTGTCAACATCTTTTTGAAAAAATGAATTGTCGAACAATTTGAGAAAATAGAAAAATATTCATTTTCAATCGCAATTTCTGTGCCTTGATTATACTGAACTGTTACGGCCCGAAATGCCAAAAGTCAAAAGAGCTTCCTGCTTTTGCGGACCTTATCAGATGACTGTAAACAGTAACTAAGCCTCAAGTCAAACTCGTGACCGCTTCGCTTGTCACTCGTTATAAAATCGCTGCTACCGCAGCTTACGAGGTACGGGGCTTGAACCCCGCACCTCGCGAAAGCTTCACCCACCGCCTAAAGGCAGTGGGTTATCTTTCTATTTTATATAAAAATAAATATGTTGAAAAATACTCAAAAAAATGATAAAATACTAATACTAATGTCCTGGAAAGACATATTTTTATTTGATCGGAGAGTACAATGACAGAAAAAAGTATCTGGCGTAAGCTTTTTAAAACTCGTAGCGAACGCGAAATAAAGAGAATTACACCTATCGCAAATAAAATCGAAAGCCTTGAGCCTACCATGCAGGCAAAGAGCGACGAAGAGCTCCGTGCTATGACTGCAGAGTTCAAGAGAAGACTTAAGGAAGGTGAGACCCTGGACGACATTCTCCCTGAGGCATATGCGGTATGTCGTGAGGCTGCTGTAAGAACCCTCGGAATGAGAGCCTTCTTCGTACAGCTGCTTGGCGCGATAGTCCTTCATCAGGGCCGTATTTCGGAAATGTTTACCGGTGAAGGTAAGACCCTTACCTCATCACTGGCTATTTATCTGAATGCCCTTGAGGAAAAGGGCGTGCATGTAGTTACCGTAAATGACTACCTTGCAAAGCGTGATGCCGAGAATATGGGCCACATCTATGAATTCCTCGGTGTTTCCTGCGGCTACATTCTTAATACAATGGAGAATGATGAGCGTCGTAAGGCCTACGCCTGCGATATTACCTATGGTACAAATAATGAGTTTGGTTTCGATTACCTTCGTGACAACATGGTAATCTACAAGGAGCAGATGGTTCAGAGAGAGCTGCATTATGCGGTAATCGATGAGGTTGACTCCTGTCTTATTGATGAGGCCAGAACCCCTCTTATCATTTCTGGACAGAGCGGAAAGTCAACAAAGCTTTACGAGGCCTGCGATATCCTTGCCTGCCAGTTACAGAAGGGTGAAGAAAAAGAGCTCAGCAAAATGGAAAGTGTTATGGCAGCCAAGTTCGGCGGCGATATTGCCGAAGAAACCGGTGATTTCGTTGTAAATGAGAAGGAAAAGACCGTAAACCTTACCGAACAGGGTGTTAAGAAGGTTGAGCAGTTCTTCCATCTGGACAACTTCGCAGATGTAGAGAACCTTGAGATTCAGCATAATATCATCCTTGCCCTTCGTGCTCATTACCTTATGGCAAGAGACAAGGACTACGTAGTTAAGGACGATGAGGTTCTTATCGTAGATGACTTTACCGGACGTATTCTTCCCGGTCGTCGTTATTCTGACGGTCTCCATCAGGCTATCGAGGCAAAGGAGCATGTAAAGGTAAATCGCGAGAGCAAGACTCTGGTAACAATTACATTACAGAATTATTTCAATAAATATACAAAGAAGTGTGGTATGACAGGTACCGCTATCACAGAGGATAAGGAGTTCCGTGAGATTTACTCAATGGACGTAGTTACAATTCCTCCCAACAAGCCCGTTATCCGTAAGGATCTGGAGGATGCGGTATACCGTACACACAGAGAGAAAATCAATGCTATCGTTAATGCGGTTGCGGAGGCTCATGCAAAGGGACAGCCTGTTCTCGTAGGTACAGTTACCATCGAGGCTTCTGAGGAGCTTGATATGTATCTCAAGAAGCGCGGCATTCCCCATACAGTGCTTAATGCAAAGTTCCATGAGATGGAGGCTGAAATCGTTGCACAGGCAGGCCGTTTCGGTGCGGTTACCATTGCGACAAACATGGCCGGCCGTGGTACTGATATTAAGCTTGGCGGTGGTGACGATATGGATCCTGCTGAGCGTGCAGAGCAGGCAGAGAAGGTAAGGGCAGCAGGCGGTCTGATGATTATCGGTACAGAGCGTCATGAGTCACGTCGTATCGACAACCAGCTGCGTGGCCGTGCCGGACGTCAGGGCGATCCCGGTCAGTCAAAGTTCTATATTTCACTCGAGGATGACCTTATGCGTCTCTTCGGTTCTGACAAGATGATGAAGGTATTCTCGGCACTCGGTCTTGAAGATGGCCAGGAAATCCACCACAGAATGCTTTCAAATGCCATTGAACGTGCTCAGAAGAAGATTGAGAATAACAACTTCGGTATCAGAAAGAACCTGCTTGAGTATGACCAGGTTAATAATGAACAGCGTGAGATTATCTACGCAGAGCGCCGTCGCGTACTTGATGGCGAGAACATGCGTGACACAATCCTTCGTATGGTTCAGGAAAATGTTGAAAACTGCGTAAATGCATGTATCAGTGATGATAAATTCCCTGAGGAGTGGGATCTTAACGAGCTGAACGAAATGCTCCTTCCCATCATTCCCATGAAGCCTGTGACATTGTCTCCCGAGGAACTCAAGACAATGAAGAAGAACAAGCTCATGCAGCAGCTTAAGGAGGAGGCTTCACATCTCTACGAGGCTAAGGAGGCTGAATTCGATAATTCAGAGGAATTCCGTGAGTGTGAGCGTATCATCCTTCTTCGTGCAATTGATACAAAGTGGATGAACCACATTGATGATATGGATATGCTCCGTCAGAGCATCGGTCTTCAGTCCTTCGCACAGAGAAATCCTGTGGATGAGTACAAGCTTCAGGGCTTCGATATGTTCCAGGAAATGACAGACGGCATTGCGGTTGACACCGTAAGAATGCTTCTCCGTGTTCAGGTAGAGAAGAAGATTGAGCGTGAGCAGGTTGCAAAGGTTACCGGTACAAACAAGGATGACACCGTGGTTAATGCACCCAAGCGCCGTGCAGGCAAGAAGGTTCTTCCCAATGATCCCTGTCCCTGCGGCAGCGGCAAGAAATACAAGTTCTGCTGTAAGGCATCAGGAAAATACGAGAGCTGATATTGATTTTGCAGGACGGCTTTTGGCCTGACAAAATGCTTGCGGACTTTAAAGGTATATTTGATTAGTTATAGAAAGGCATGGTTATTTAAATGGTAGCTATCGACCAGATTAAATACGAATTGAATCAGTATGAGGGACCTCTTAAGGAGGTTGGTGATTCCTTAGACCTCGAAAAGAAGGGCTTCAGAATCGAAGAAATCGAAGGTATTATGGAGGAGGAAGGCTTCTGGAATGATGCGGCAAAGGCGCAGAATTACATGAAGGAGCTTAAGAATCTGAAGGATACCGTTCAGGATTACAGCGATTTACAGGTTCAGTACCAGAATATCTACGAGCTGATGGATATGATCGAGGAAGAGGATGATGAGTCCATGGTTCCCGAGGTTCAGGCTGAGGTAGATTCATTCCTTAAGAATTTTGAAGAACTTCGTCTTGCTACACTGTTAGACGGAGAGTTTGATAAAAATAACGCAATTGTTACACTTCATGCCGGTGCGGGCGGAACTGAGGCCTGCGACTGGTGTCATATGCTTTACAGAATGTACAGCATGTGGGCTCAGGCAAAGGGCTTTTCCGTAGAGCTTCTCGACTTCCTTGAGGGCGATGAGGCCGGTTACAAGCAGGTTACACTGCAGATTAACGGAATCAATGCTTACGGTCACCTTAAGTCAGAGCATGGTGTACACAGACTTGTACGTATTTCCCCCTTCAATGCGCAGGGCAAGCGTCAGACATCATTCGTATCCTGCGATATTATGCCTGATATTGAGGAGGATCTTGACATTGATATTCCTGATGATGATATCCGAATCGATATCTTCCGTTCATCGGGTGCCGGCGGACAGAAGGTTAATAAGACCTCATCTGCTATCCGTATTACCCATTTCCCTACGGGAATTGTAGTATCATGTCAGAATGAGCGTTCACAGTACCAGAACAAGGACAAGGCTATGCAGATCCTGAAGTCAAAGCTGCTTATCTTAAAGCAGCAGGAGAATCTTGACAAAACTGCGGATATCCGTGGTGAGGTTAAGGACAACAACTTCGGCAGCCAGATTCGTTCATATTTCCTGCAGCCCTATAAGATGATCAAGGATCTTCGTACAGGCGTGAGCACGGCAAATGCGGATGCGGTTCTTGACGGTGACATTGATTTGTTTATTAACGGCTATCTTAAGTGGCTCAAGCAGGGCTGTCCCGCATACAAGGGCGGAGATTTAGCTGAGTAATTTATCATAGGCTGAGTGGCAGGAACAGGAGGATTTGACATGAATATTCAGGTCATTTGTGATGTTGGCGGTTATGTTTTCTGCATGGAAGGCGGCTTGGTAAGCAGTATTGAGAACGGTACTGCGGAGTCACCCCTTGTAGGAGCACCTGAAGTTTGCGAGGGTGTCATCAATTTCAGAGGTACGATGGTTCCGATTATCAGCCTGCGTAAGCTTTTCAAAGCGCCGGGCGAGGATTTGAAGTTCAGCCAGATTGTATATATGAAGTGCAAGGCAGGCACTATGGGCTTCCGTGTGGACAAGGTTATCGAGGTGGGGGATATTCCTGCCGAGAGCTTCCACAGCATCCCTGTAGTCGTATCAGCCGGTGAGACCGCCTATGTAAAGGGTGTCGCAAATCACAACGGAAGGCTTGTAATTCAGGCTGACCACAACCGACTTCTTTCAAGAGGCGATATGGCCGCAATCCGTGAGTGTCTTGAGGCAGTTGAGGCTGCAAAGAGAGCCGAGGAGGAAGCAGCAAGAAAGGCTGCCGAGGAAGAGGCGAAGAAGGCCGAAGAGGAAGCTGCGGAAGATAAAGCTACAGAAGAGGAAGCAGCAGAAGATAACTCTTCAGAAGGTTAAACTGCAAACGAAAAAAATCTAGTGTTATTATAAAAACTTATGATAAGAACTCTGTTTTAATCAGTTTATTGGTTAAAACAGAGTTTTTTGTTAGTAATAGTACAAACGGGAATAAATCCGGCGAATTTGTTTCTCTAAAGATTGAAACTGATTCGTAAAGCTAGTATAATATTTGTAAAAACAAGAAAGTGGGGGCAAATATGACGATTAAGATAAAGAAATATTTACTAGTGATTTTGAGTTTGATTTTGATTGCTGTAACTATTCCTTCAGTTAATGTTGAGGCTGCTGCTTTGATTACGAAGTGCGATATCAGCATATCCAAGACGAGCTATAATTTTACCGGCAGTCAGTGCAAACCAAAGGTTACCGTTACCTACAAAGGGAAGACACTTAAAAGCGGAACGGACTATACAGTAAGTTATTCAAATAATATTTATGCAGGCACTGCAACGGTAACTATTAAGGGTAAAGGTAAATATTCCGGAACAGAAAAGAAAAAATTCAGCATTAAAAATAAACTTACTGTAACGGTAAATAATTTTGATAACAGATATACAGGCAATGCGATTAAGCCCGGTGTTGAAGTAATGTCCGGAAAAACAAAGCTTTCCGCTGCAGATTATACTGTAAGTTATAGAAACAATAAAAATGTAGGGACTGCCTATATTATTGTAAAAGGCAAAGGAAAATATGCGGGCAAAAATGCCGGAGTTCCCTTTACAATCCAGCCCGTACATATCGACAATGCGGATGAGGATGCTATTACGATTGATAAAAACAACGACACTTATGAGGCAGCAGGCAATGTAAATGAGTCTGGTGAGCTTAAAGCGGGGCAGCGTGCTGTCAATATTTTATCAGGCTTTAAGGCTGAAAACGGGGCAACTAAATTAAATCATCCTAACGGAATTGCTTCAGACGGAAGTCATTTTGTTGTATGCGATACCTGGAATAACAGAGTTCTTGTGTATAATTCCCTCCCTGACAAGAATACAAAGCCTGATCTGGTAATTGGTCAGAAGAATTTTAAAAGCTTTACAGCAGGTAATGGGCCGGACCAGCTCAACTGGCCGGTAAGTGCGACTTTCGCAGGTAAGAAGCTTATTATCGCAGATACACATAATAACAGACTTCTGGTATATAACAGCGTTCCCACCACTAATGGTGCCAAAGCTGATGTTATTATAAAAAGTCTGAGCGAGACAGATGATATTATATGGCCGTGGGCTGTATGGAGTGATGGAACCAAGCTTATAGTAACAAGCACAAGAAACGGAAAAGTCGGCTTTTGGGATAAGGTTGATTCCGCAGTTTCCGGTGAATATGCAGACAGGGTTATAAATCTTAAAGGTACTCCGAGAACTATTATCTCTGACGGCAATTATCTGTTAATCGGAGACCATAACCTTAACGGCAGCGGCAGCATGGGCAGCCACATCTGGAAGAATTATCCCGCAGACGGCAGCATGCCGGATTTTACAATTAATGTTCAATACGGCGGAGCTATCATAGGGGGGAACCTGTACGGAATTTCTAATGACAGCAATTACTATGTATACAAGGGCCTGATTGATAATCCGAGTGAACAGCCCGCTGAAAGCTTTGGTAATATTAAAGGCTATATGCAGGCCGGAGATTTTAACCAGATTCTTTATGTAGGCGGAAAAACTTATGCCTGCTATTATAACAGCAGCGTTATTGCTATTTATGATGGTAAGATAACAAAAGACAACTACATGAAACCTATTGGATATTTAGGAAGCAAAGCAAACGTTAAATCTGCAAATGTTGATAACGGAATTTATCAAAATCCGATTCCGGCAACAGACGGTAAGAGCCTGGTGCTTGTTGACGATTACAACAGACTTATTGCGGTTTACAAAAAAATTCCCGATACCAATAATGTTAAGGCGGATGTTATTTATAACTTTGGATCTCATTGGGATTATCCGATTGATATTGCAATCGACAGCAAAGGAAAAATGTTTGTGCTTACGGCAAAGGCTGTTCTTGTATGGGATAAGATTCCGCTTAATGGGGAAATGTATAACGCAAGAGTTGAATTCGACTACGATATCGGAAAAGATAATTCCCATATTGAGGTAGATGATGATAATTTATATATCTTTTCGCAGAGGGATTCCAAGCTTTTCAAATTAGATAAAAATTCGAAATCATACTCGTTCAAAAATGCATTACAAACTATTGCAATGCCGGATGCAAGAGGGTTAACCTCCGGTTCGGGATATCTTATTGTAACAAGTAATCAGCAGAGTAAAGTAACGGTATACAAGACAGCTAATTTGGAAAAATACGGTGAAGTCTATTCGAACAGGATGGAGAATCACCTGAACCTTTCAACGGATGCAATACTCCTTCCAAACGGGCAGTTTGCGGTTGCTGACAATAATAGGCTGCGAGTATGGCGCTCTTTGGATGTGGCAATAACTGACAGAGATTTTACTGAATGCTTCGAACTCGGAACCTTGGATAACTATAACTTAAGATTCAAAGATAACGGCAATGAAGTAACAGAGTCTCCGTCTCTGGCTACGGACGGTTCGCTTTTTACACCGACAAACCTTGCCTATGCAAACGGTCATCTTTGGGTTGGTGAATTTAAATTCTCATCACGACTTGTGAGATATGACCTGAAATAGGCCGACATAACAAATAATAGAACAAATGTTTGAAAATATATGGACAAAATCACTTATATATGCTATGATAAGCAAGCTACTGACATATCATAATGAGCGATTTGTCCATATTTTTTTGAAATATGTAAAATAGAAAGATAACCCACTGCCTTTAGGCAGTGGGTGAAGCTTTCGCGAGGTGCTGGGTTCAAGCCCCGTACCTCGTAAGCTGCGGTAGCAGCGATTTTATAACGAGTG
>JAKSRW010000011.1 GCA_024403355.1 Lachnospiraceae bacterium | reverse complement strand
GAGCACTTAAAGGTTCACAAGAAGGATCATCACTCAAGACGTGGTCTTCTTATGATGGTTGGTCAGAGACGTGGTTTACTTGAGTACCTCAAGAAGACAGATATCAACGAGTATCGTGCACTTATCGAGAAGCTTGGTCTCAGAAAGTAATTTTTGCAAATTTTCAATGTCAGGGCTGGCGCATTGCGTCGGCCCTGTTTGCGTAAAAAGCAACAAATAAGTCTGCGGATAAAAAATCTGCGTCTGAATAGAATGGAGAAGCATAATGAACTACGCGGAAGCTGTAAAATATATGGAAAAGGATTGCGGTCCCGGGATAAATTACGGACTTGAGCGCATTGTCGAGCTGCTTGCAAGACTTGGCAATCCTGAAAAGAAATTAAAATTGATACATATTGCAGGAACCAACGGAAAAGGCTCGGTTTCACGTATGCTTCAGTCTGTTCTGACTAATGCAGGCTATAAAACAGCTATATTTAATTCGCCGTTTCTGGCAAAGCCTACAGAGTATCTTTGCATTGACGGTATAGATGCCACAGAGGAGGAATACGCTGCAGAGGCAGATATAATCAGATCATTCGTAGATGGCAGTGAGAGTTTAGAGCCTATGTCCGACAGACCTACTGAATTCGAGCTTTCATTTGCGGCGGCAATAGACTATTTTTGTCGTAATGAATGTGATTTGGCAATTATTGAGTGCGGTCTTGGCGGACTATCGGATGCAACCAACTGTATTCCTGCGCCTGAGCTTGCAATAATTACAAATATCGGTATAGATCATATAAAGTTTTTGGGAGATTCGTTAAAGTCCATCGCCATTCAGAAGAGCGGAATTATTAAGCCCGGAAGCTCGGTTGTAGCATATCCTTCCGAGAGGGAAGCTCTCGATGTTATAATTGATAAGTGCCTGGAAACGGGCTGCAGACTCTGGATAGCCGGAGAGATAACCGATGATTACAAGCTGGGCCTGGCGGGAGAATATCAGAAGCGTAATGCAGGTCTGGTTCTCAGAGCGGTAGAGATGCTTAGGCTAAAAGGCTATGAAATAGATGACAGAGCCATCAGCTTAGGACTTGAAAAAGTAGTCTGGCCGGCACGTTTTGAAAAGCTTACGGAGGAGCCGACCGTAATAATTGATGGCGGTCATAATATGCAGTGTATCGATGCACTTTGCGAAAATCTGTCAAAGGAAAAGATACAAAATGCGGTCTTTGTAATAGGTGTGATGGCTGATAAGGACTATACTGCCATGTTTGAAAAACTAAAGCAGTATGCAGGATATGTTATTACCACTGAGCCTGCCAACAGCAGAAGACTAGACTGTAAGGAGTCATGTGCACTGTGGGAATCTCTTGCTGTAAAGGCAGAGGCCATTGTAAAGCCCTCTGAGGCCGTAAAAAGAGCTTTTGAAGTATTTGATGAGAATAATAATTCTGATACCAAAGAAGGCCCAGAAAAGCCCTATGATGCGATTATAGTAACAGGCTCCCTCTATATGATGAGTGAAGTGCGGAATACGATATTAAGTCAAACTCGTGACCGCTTCGCTTGTCACTCGTTATAAAATCGCTGCTACCGCAGCTTACGAGGTACGGGGCTTGAACCCCGCACCTCGCGAAAGCTTCACCCACCGCCTAAAGGCAGTGGGTTATCTTTCTATTTTATATATAATTAATAAATGACAAATAAATACTAAAAATAAATAACCCGTTCTGTCGCATTTTACGATAGAACGGGTTAATCATTTATTAATAGTTATTTATTAATGAAAATTACATTAATCGGCATCAGTAGCGAGTTCTGCAAGTTTTGCATCATTTCTTGCACAGAAGCTGCAAAGACGTGTACGATTCTCTTCAATAGCTTTGGTAACTGTACCCTTGTAAAGAGTATCGCTGTTGTTAAGTGAGCCGCAGTCCTCATTTGTGTGGTAGCACTTACCGAACATTGTCCAGTAAACATCATCAGTGATAACTGATTCAGCAGCAGCCTTCTGCTCAGCTGAAACGGGGTTCCAGTCGAAGCTGAAGAGTGAACCGATAAGAATTGCGATAACTGCAACAACCGAAGCGATTGTCTTGGTCTTCTTATCAAGATTCTTATTTGAAAGAAGAAGAATCAGATAAGGGAAGAATGCTACGATACAAACGATAACACCCATATTGTTCCAAAGGAAGAATTTTAATTTATTCTTTTCGGAAGCCGGGTCTATAAGGTTTGATTTCTTCCAGAGAAGAGAACCGATGATAACGAAAATCAGGTCAATTACAAGTACACCGATGATAGCAACGAGTGTTGAAACGAAGGTAATGTTTACCTTTCCGAAAAGCATCAGAATACCGAATACTTCACATGCAATTGCGAGTAACCATAAAATAACCGCACCTACTCTGTTACCTGTAGCACTGCCTGAGCTTTCCTTAGCCTGCTTTACGGTTTTTCCTGTCTCTGTAGTAGTTTTGGCTTCCTTTTTTGCCGCTGCCGGCTTAGCCGCAGTTTCTTTTTTTGCAGCACCGCTGTCGGCGGAAATAATAGTACGTTCTTTCTTTTCTGCCATTTTAGCCCTCCTGCGCATAATTTGAATTTTGAATGATATCTGCGCGCATACAGAATCATTGAAATCAGAGCTTGATTATACCCTAGCTATCATTATAATGAATAAAATATATTTTTCAATATATTGTTGTTTTTTTATTTACATTTTTTATATTTTGTGGTTATAATTATTATCAGATATTAATCAGGCATTTATTCTTTAGAAAGGATTTCGTTGAATAACGAGAATATTATGGATATTTCATCAATTATGGGAACCCTGTTAAGTTCAGAAAGCGTAAACGGAGTGGCAGAGAAGACAGGTTCATCAAAGACAGATGTTATGAACGTACTCAGCTCATCACTTCCCCAGCTTTTAAGCGGTGCAAATAAGCAGTCTACTGACGCTGATACTGCAGAGGGCTTTGCTTCGGCGCTTAATCAGCATGCTGCAAGTGATACATCAAGTATTTCATCTTTCTTAAGCAAGGTTGACCTTACAGACGGTGCAAAGATTGTAGGACACCTTCTCGGAAACAATTCACAGAGTGCTTCATCAGCTTCATCATCAAATTCAGGTAATATTTTATCGGCTGCGGCGCCTCTTCTTATGAGTCTTCTCGGAAAGCAGGCTCAGAGCTCAAACAATAATTCAACATCAGGCTCGAATGTCGGCGGCTTTATGGGTAATCTGCTCGGAAAGACCGATATCGCAGGTCTTGCAAGCTCATTCCTCGGTGGTAAGAAGTCGGTGGAAAAAACAGTTACAAATACAACAGTTAAGGTTGCAGCCGGAAATTCCGCAAAGAAGCCTGCAGCGTCAACAACAAAGACACCTAAGGCATCAGGCGGTGTGACTGCAAAGAAGACAAACGGAACACCTGCAGGCATTAAATCCGGTGCAAAAAAGAATACTTCAGCATCGACATCCGGTGCAAAGAAGACCGGAAGCTCAGTTCCGAAGATGGGCGCGGCAACAGGTGGTAGCAGAAAAACAGCATCTACGGCAGCTGACGGTGCAAGTGCAAAGTCTCTTGCGGATGCAATCGGTAATCTTTTAAAGTAATACGAAGTGTTTTTGTTCATTTTTTGATGAAAACTGCGAGTAAATGAATACAAATTATAATGATAACTCACATTTTTAGCGAATGTGAGTTATTTTTATGCGAATTTATCTATCTAATTTGATGACAATATTTATTCTTTAAAAATTGCTGTCATTTGATTAAAAATAGCTATTGTGCTATTGCAAGATTGTATGATAAAATAGGAATATGATAGGCAAACTGGGTGAAGTAAAATAGCTTGAATGTTGAAAGGATTAGAATAATGATCAGTAAAATTCAGATGCTCCCCGCAAAATGTGCAGTGGATTTATCCGACGGAAGCGAGCGCGGTCCCTATGTTAATCAGGATTACATTATCAGAAAGCTCGGACGTCCTCACAGAGCGGTAAACATTATGTATTGCTATTATCCTCATGAGGTTACCTGGCCCGGTCGTGCAAGCGAGGTCTTTAAGGATATGGGCGTGACATTTGCGTGGGGCTATCCGTATGATGATTATTTTACATATAAGGGCGGTATCGGCGGTACAACCGAGGGTGAGCCTTTCACCTGCATGAGGGATATCCGTAAGCACGGTCAGGATGTCATCCTTACCCTTACATGTGACCCTAAGCTCGAGGATCAGTATATTATCGCAATTGCGAAGGAATTAAGGCCCTACGGTCGTATGATGCTCAGACTTAATCATGAGTGTACCGGCAACTGGTTCTCATTTAATCATAGAGCGAGCTATCAGGAAATTGCTGATTTCTTTGTTCATTTCCATGAGATAATGCAGGAATACGCACCTAATGTTCAGATGATTCTTTGTGCGGGAGAGGCAGATAACCCCCGTTCGAAGAAGATTAAGATGGAAAAGGAATTCCTGGAGGCCGCAAGGTGTGCCGAGATATGGTCCATTGATAAATATATCGCCCTTAACTGGGGCTGGCCCTACGAGGTTGCGGAAAAGGATAATTCGCAGCATAAGCGCGGTAAGGCTATAGAGACCTTTAATGCGGCAAAGAGAACCTATAACAGATATATGGAGCTTTACGATAATAAGTCCAGACCTATGGTTCTTTCGGAGATTAATGCCGACGGCGATGTATGCGGTCCTTATGACCAGTGTAAGCTGATGGCTGACCTTGAGAAGGCTATCGTAAAGGATCCGGATTTCAGATTGTCCGCTTCGTGCTTCTATCAGTTCAGGGATGACGGAAGACTTGGACTGGAGACCACGGACCCGAACAATAAGGACGTGGGCTTCGAGAATCCTCTTATGGAATATTATAAGGGTATGATTCATAAGGATTATTTTAAACCCGAAATGAAGGATATCGGTAAAACAGAGCTTCCCGTAACACTGCGCTGGGGTGGCGCGGAGGACGCGGAGGGAATCGCCATAGAGCTTGATTTTGAGAAGGAGCCTGTATTTGCCGAGGCAAATTTTGATGGTGAGCTTTTAGATGCCAATCTTATGATGGAGATTAACGGATGCTGGTTCTACAAGGCTCCGGGCGTGAAATTCGTTGATTTTATGCCTGCATTTTTTGGTAAAAAGCTGGGCGGTGCCTGTAAGAAAACACTCAGGATTTTTGCTCCGCCTGCGACAGGAGAAAATATTCTCAGTGACGATGCGGATTCTCTGGTTAATTATTATTATGAGCTTAAAAAGCTTCCGGACATCCGTCTCAGATTTGAGCCTGTTTGTTCCGGTAAATAATATTTTCCGATAACAGGTGGAAAGGCATGGTTATTAATATGACATTAAAAGAATGCTATGATTTGATGAACGGGGATTATGATGATGTAGTCGGAAGACTTCTCAAGGAAGAACGTGTGGAAAAGTATCTCGGTAAGTTTTTGCAGGTTTCGGATTACGGGGAGCTGATAAATGCTGTTAAAGAGGATAATATTGAGGATATATTCAGATTTGCCCATAATCTTAAGGGCATAAGTATGAATCTTTCCTTCAGCCGCCTCTACTCTTCAGCATCGGATCTTTGTGAAAATGTAAGAGACGGCATTAAAAAATCCGACTGTGCACCTTTTATTGAAAGGATAACGGCGGATTATAATCAGATTGTTGAATCAATCAAAATGTATCTGGGGAATTAGTTTACAGAACCAGTCTAAAATGTGCGTAAAGGGAGATAGGGATGAGGAACACTTTACTTATTATTGAGGACAATGAAATTAACAGGGAAGTATTGACGGATATTCTGGAGGAAGAAAATTACGAAATACTTACCGCGAAGGACGGAGAAGAGGGCCTGCAGATGATCAAAAAGAATCTTGATTCGATTGCGGCGATTCTTCTTGATCTGGTAATGCCAAAATTAGACGGTTATGGGGTAATCAGAGAGCTTACATATATGAATCTTATCGGTAAAATTCCGATTCTGATTATCAGCGGTGAGTCTCTTGTTTCGGAGGAAAGATGCTTTGATTACGGAGTTTCTGACTTTATACGTAAGCCCTTTAATTATAAGCTTGTAAAGCAGCGTGTGGCAAATACCGTGGAGCTTTTTAATTACAAGGCTTCTCTTGAGGAAAGAGTGGTTAAGCAGACAGAAACCCTTCAGAAGCAGTACCATGTGCTTAAGCTTCAGTCTGATAAGCTGAAGAAGAGTAAGGAGAATATCATTGATATTCTGGGTACCGTCGTTGAGTCGCGTGACCTTGAGAGCGGTGAGCATATTATGCGAGTTAAGGATTATACCAGAATTCTTGCCGCAGAGATGATGAGACAGTATCCCGAATATAAGCTGACCGCTGAGCAGATTGATGCGATAGCCGCTGCAAGTGCGCTTCATGATATAGGAAAAATCGGTATTCCGGATAAGATTCTCTTAAAGCCGGGACGTCTCGATAAGGATGAATTTGAAGTAATGAAAACTCATACGACCATTGGAAGCAAGATGATTTCCAATATCAGAAACGTTTGGGATGAAAATTACGGAAAAATAAGCTATGAGATATGCCGCCATCACCATGAGAAGTGGGATGGCAAAGGATATCCGGACGGACTAAAAGGAGATCAGATTCCCTTATCCGCCCAGATAGTTTCGATTGCCGATGTGTATGATGCGCTTGTAAATAAGCGTGTGTACAAGGATGCTTATGCGGCTGAAGAAGCCTTTAAAATGATAATTAACGGTGAATGCGGTGCATTTTCGCCGAAGCTTCTTAAAGCCTTTAAATCGGTCCGTTTAAAGTTTGAGGCGCTGCTCCGTCAGGAGATATCCTCAAAATGAAAATGCTTGCTGCCGTCGCAGTAAGGTGCTACGGTCTGTCCGTGTCCGAACATTCTATATTTGTACGTTACCAGCCCCTCGAGTCCTACAGGCCCGCGGGGCGGCATTTTGCCTGTACTGATTCCTACCTCTGCACCGAAGCCGAAGCGGAAGCCATCGGCAAAACGTGTGGAGCAGTTCCAGAATACATTTGCTGAATCAACCAGTGAAAAGAATATATCACGTTGCTTTTCGTTCTCAGTTATGATACAATCAGTGTGATGTGAGCCGTAGCTGTTGATGTGGTCAATGGCCATTTCAATATTGTCTGCGGGAATCAGTGATATTTCCTTATCGAGATATTCATTTCTGAAATCATCTTCAGTCAGAGTCTTATTGATTTCAATAAACTCTGCAATTTCTTTGGTTCCGTTGATTCTTACCCCTGCTTCAATTAAAGCAGAGCCCAGCTTTTTGGTGAACTCGGGAAGAATAGTCTTATTGATAAGAACTGCCTCAACTGCGTTGCATACGGCACTGTACTGTGTCTTTGCATCAACGATGATGGAGATTGCCTTATCAAAGTCTGCTTCTGTATCCACATATATGTGGCAGATTCCGTCAGCATGTCCCATAACGGGGATTCTTGTATTTTCCATGCAGTAGCGAACAAATGCGTTTGAACCGCGGGGGATAAGAAGGTCTACATATTTGTCGCAGGTAAGAAGCTCGCTGATTTCACTGCGTTCCTCAGCCTGTGCCATACAGTTTTCGGGAAGACCGGCTTCGGTAACAGCTTTGTAGATAATGTTGAAGAGTACACGGTTGGTTTCCTTTGTTTCGCTTCCGCCCTTGAGAATGCAGGCATTTCCGCTCTTCATACAAAGTGTGGAAATCTGAATAAGTGCATCGGGACGGGCTTCGAAAATGACACCGATTACGCCGATGGGAGTGGTGGTACGCACCAGCTCAAGGCCCTCGTCAAGCTTTCTGTCAAGTGTGACAATGTTCAGAGGGTCGGGCAGGGTAAGTAAGTTTTCAATACCCTCGAGAGAGCTTCTGAGCTTATCTTCGGTGAACTTTAAACGTTTTACAATGGCGGGAGCAACATTATTTTCTTCTGCATACGCCAGATCCTTTTTATTCGCTTCAAATATATCCGCAGCATTATCTTTAAGTGCCGAATATACGGCCTCAAGAGCTTTGTTTCGCTGCTCAAGTGTCTGTATTGCCAGATAACGGCTGGCTTTTTTTACCAATGCAGCTTTTTCTGTAATTGTCATAGCTAAAACCTAACCTTTATTTGTATTTCGGTCAAAAAACTGACCCTTGTATCATAATAATAAATTTAATAATTTAATGCAATGTTTTTTTGGAATGGCTATTGTGTTGAGTCAAAAAATATAATAATATTAAGAGGTGTGTAATTGAAAAGCAAAGCAGAAAAGAAATTATCGGAGAAAAGAGAAAAACTTTTCAAAAAGATTAAAAACCTGGTGGCTTTGGTTCTTTTTGGACTGGCGGGCGGCATTTACTTTTTCGGAAGCCGGCCGGAGACTAAGGAGCTTAAGATAAATGCGGGTGAGGCAGTTGAAGAAAATGTCCAAAACGCAGGCAAAGCATATGAAGAAAATATCCAAAACGCAGGCAAAGAGGCAGTTGTCAGGTCGTTAAATAATTATGTCAGTGAGAATATAAGGGACAAAGCCGATACGCAGCAGGGAACTACTGTGGATTATGTATCGGAAACTGATAATATGTCGGGAAATCCGGGAAAGCAATCAGAAAATAATGGTAATTCCGGAAATGATGACCGGAAAAAGGATAAGAAGGCATCCGGCAGGATTAACATAAACACTGCCACAAAGGCAGAGCTTTGCACGCTTACGGGAATAGGACCCGCAAAGGCAGATAAAATAATAAGCTTTCGCGAAGAGCGGGGCGGTTTTGAAAAAATAGAGGAGCTGATGCAGGTTCCGGGCATAAAGGAAGGAACCTTTAACAAAATCAGGGATAAAATTGAGCTTTAGACGCTCAGGCGTTTTATGAAAGGTATGGTAAATAAATGGCAGGTAAAATTCTTGTTGTAGATGATGAACAGCTTATTGTAAAGGGTATAAAATTTAACCTTTCAAGAGACAATATGGAGATAGATTGTGCCTATGACGGCGGTCAGGCCATCGAGATGGCAAAGAATAAAGAGTATGACTGTGTGCTTCTGGATGTTATGCTTCCCGTATATTCAGGCTATGAGGTATGCAAGAAAATTCGTGAATTTTCTAATATGCCCATCATTATGGTAACCGCTAAATCGGAGGATGATGATAAAATCGAAGGGCTTGAGTGCGGCGCGGATGATTATATCACAAAGCCCTTTAATATGAATGAGGTTAAGGCCAGAATAAAGGCCGTTATGAGACGCAACAGCTTTGTAAATTCTAATAAAAAGCAGGGAAATATCAACAGCTACGGTGAGCTTACTATTGACCATCTTAACAGAAATATTACAATATCGGGTGAGCAGATAAATCTTACCGCAAAGGAATTCGATATTTTAGAGCTTTTGCTTAACAATCCGGACCAGGTATACAGCAGGGCACAGCTGCTCAAGCTTATCTGGGGCGAGGATTATCCGGGTGATGAGAGAACAGTTGATGTTCATGTCAGAAGACTTCGCGAAAAGGTTGAAGCCAACCCGAGTGAGCCCAAATATGTTTATACAAAATGGGGAGTAGGATATTATTTCCATGATTAAAAAGATTGCCGGCTTTATTAAAAGCCTTGGTTTCAGGGTTTTTATTACAAATGTGATATTGTGCGGACTGGTTGCTGCCATACTTTGTGCAACGGCCTATTTTGTCGTACTTTCAAATTCAAAAAGCAGCAGAATATCACATGCAATGGAATATGCCGGCGATTTATCCCTGAAAATTTCTACAAATGCATATCTGTCAAATTCTGCCGAAAATCCTGACATCACAAAGGAAATGAAAAATGCGGCCGAAATCTATGAGGGACGTATTCTTATAATCGATTCAGGCTTCAGGTGTATTACAGATACTTATAATACCCAGTCCGGCAGATATATCGTATCAAAAGAGGTTATCAGTGCAATCAGGGGCAATTCCACGGATTATACCGATAATCTGCGTAATAAGGCCGAGCTTTCGATTCCTATTAAGGCTTCGGATGCCGATGGTAATACTGAGGTAAAGGGCTGTATTCTCTTCTATATTTCGCTTCAGGATGATGCGGACGGGGCGCGGAATCTTCTTAACAATATGATTCTGGTATGTATTCCACTGGCGGTCCTTTATATTCTTTACAGTATTTTCCATGCTGTTCATTTATCGAGACCCGTTAATAAGATGAGTAATTCTTTAAAGCATATCAGCGAGGGCTATATTGAGGATAAGGTGAAGGCTGAGGGCTTCAGTGAGCTTAGAAATATGGCCGAAAGCGTAAATATGATGCTCGGAAGGCTTTCAGGTCTTGAAGCGTCGCGTCAGGAGTTTGTTTCAAACGTGTCCCATGAATTAAAAACCCCCATTACCTCAATAAAGGTTTTGGCGGATTCTATTTTGTCGGATCCGGAAACACCCGTAGAGGTATATCAGGAGTTCATGACTGATATCAATAATGAGATTGACAGAGAAAACCAGATTATAAACGACCTTCTTGCACTTGTAAAGCTTGACAGGAAGAACGGTGATATGCATATTGCCGCGGTTGAAATCAATGAGATGCTTGAGCTTTTAATGAAGCGAATCAAGCCTATCGCCCAGACTCATAATGTTGAGCTGGTGCTTGAGAGCTACCGAAAGGTTCTGGCTGAGGTAGATGAGGTTAAGCTGACGCTTGCGGTTTCAAACCTTATAGAAAATGCGGTTAAATATAATGTCGACGGCGGCTGGGTTAAGGTTATTCTCGACTGTGACCACAAATATTTTACCATTACAGTAAGAGACAGCGGTATCGGTATTCCCGAGGAATCTCAGGAGATGATTTTCGACCGTTTCTACCGTGTCGATAAGATGCGTGCCCGTCAGACCGGCGGTACGGGTCTGGGACTAAGCATTGCACGAAGCGTTGTGCTTATGCATCACGGAACCATTAAGGTTGACAGTAAAGAGGGAGAGGGAACTACCTTCTATGTAAAGCTGCCTCTTACTTATATCGAGAACGAAGAGGTCGAAAGACGTGCAAGTGTACGTAAGAAAAGATTCGGACAAAGACGCTGACGTATGGGCATAAGGCTTGCGATACGGCGGAAAGGTATGGTTATTATGAAAAAAGGATATGACATTTATAAAAGAGCTTTTGCGGTCCTGCTTATAACAGGTCTTATTCTTATGTCATTTTCTGCCTGTCAGCTGCTTCCGGAATCTGCAAGCGGAACCACAGACTACGGCTCTGCGGTTGAGGCTGACGGAAGATCAGTTAAGCTTTATTATACCGATTCGTCCCTGGAGGAGCTTTATAATGAGCTTTACATTTTTAAAAATACGGGTTCAAAGGAAAAAATCGATGAACTGATTGCTGCACTTGACAAAAATCCCGAGGCAAAGGGCTTCAGAAAAGCAAAGCCCTCAGAGGTGGAGATTTATTCCTACGGCTTTGGAGATGACGGTCAGTTTATAGTATATTTTGATGAAAACTATTATTCAATGGAGCCTGTTGAGGAAATTCTCTGCAGGGCGGCAATAGTTAAAAGCTTATGCCAGCTGGATGAAATAAATATGGTTGAATTTTATGCGGGCGCACAGCCTCTGGTTATTAACGGCAGCCCGACAGGTCTTATGGATTTCGCAGATTTTGTGGATAAAACAGGTACAAGTGCAGACTTCAGACAGACCGTGGAAATCAAGGTTTATCTGACGGATGAAAAAGGTAAAATGCTTCATGAATCACTTTTGAGTGTGGAAAGTGACGGTTCAAAAACTCTGGAACAGCTTGCGCTTGAGGAGCTTATTTACGGTCCCTTATCTACCCAGACCGAGCTTCGTGCGGTTATTAATCCCGATACTATGATTAATAAGGTGAGAACCAGTGACGGAACCTGTTATGTGGACTTTGACAAGAGCTTTCTGACAAAGCCCGGTAAGGTACGCGATGAGCTTGTGGTTTACAGCGTCGTAAACACCCTTTGCGAGCTTCCGGACATAACAAAGGTAAAAATATCCGTCAACGGTGATGAAAAGCGAAATCTGGGCAATATATCGCTCGGAGACTACCTTACACTGAGACCTGAGTTAATCTCGACTGAAAAGGCAGGTGAGGGCGGCTGAAATTAATTGACCATCAGTTTTGCCGGCCGCTGATATTAATATGCCTGTCTTATCTGACGGGTATACTTATCTATGATGCCGGGCGAACGGTGCTGATAATATGTATTTTGACGGCTATGGCGGGCATGATTCTGCTTGCTGTAGATTTTAGGGATTTTTGCAGAAAAAGGAGTCTGTATTTATTGAGGCTCGGAATTATCTGCATCATGTCTTTTTTTACAATTCTGGGTTTTTTGAGATTCGAAGCGGTAAGCTTGGAAAACCCAATCAGTTCTGTTACAGATAAAAGTTTAAAAAACACTTCAGTAATCGGCAGGGTGTATAAGAAAAAATACACCGGCAGCGAATATCAGTTATTTCTGGAAAATCCATTAATTATTAATGACGAAAATAGTATCTGTTTTAAAGCAAAAGCTATACGTGTCATCACAAGTCTGCCCTTTGATGAAAAAATAGGGGAAATGCTTCTTGTAAAGGGTACGCTTTCGCCTTTGCGGCCCGCTACTAACGAAGGACAGTTTGATGCGGTGAGCTATTATGAATGCAGGGGCATTGAAGGCAGCCTTTATGCGTATGAAAATATCGATAAGGGAATGCTTTTGGAGGAAGTCGGAGACTCAGCTTTGATTTATGAAAATGCTGAAGCCGCAGGCTATCTTAAGGCTTTGAAAGAGGGTGAAAGAAGAACTATCAGCGATAAGCTTTTGGAGCTTTTTTACGAGGGGGCACTGGCCTTTCGTGAGGGCCTCTACAGTATATTTCCCCAAAAGGAGGCGGGAATTCTTAATGCCATGCTCACAGGAGAGCGTGGCGGCATAGAGGAGGATATCAGAAACTTATATTCTGATGTCGGAATAGCCCATATTTTATCTATTTCCGGTCTGCATATCAGTCTGCTCGGCATGGGAATATTTAAAATACTGATGTTTTTCTTCCACAGGCTGCGTTTATCGGTTGCACTGACAATTATATTTATGCTTGCCTACGGAAGCTTTACCGGCTTTTCGGTATCAACACAAAGAGCTGTAATCATGCTTATCTGTATGCTTATGGCGAAGATTCTCGGAAGGGCGTATGACGGGCAGAGTGCAGGTGCGCTTGCCGCAATGATAATATTACTAAAGGAACCGAGATTTATCAAAGATACCGGTTTTCTTTTATCCTTTTTTGCGGTATTCGGAATATTTGCGGCCAATGAAATATTACGTGAATTAAGAATTGAAAAGCGCTTTTTAAGATACTGTATCCCCGGTTTATCGGCCCAGCTTGCCATATTTCCTATACTTTTGTCAGCATATTATTCATATTCGGCTTATGGAATTATTGTAAATATGCTTTTGCTTCCGTTGATGAGTATAGTAATATTTTCCGGATTCCTTGCAGGAATTTTCGGACTGCTATTCAATGTTCTCGGATATCTCTTTTGGAATATTACAGGCAGGCTTACAGGCGGAGCGGCATATTATATTCTTGAATTCTATGAATGGTTTTCAGGGAAAATACTGGAACTGCCGGGAAGTAAGATTATAGTCGGAAAGCCGGAAGTTTGGCAGATTGCAGTTTATTATATTCTGTATTTTATAATTATATACCTGATTGTGTGCAGAAGATGCTTTAAAGAGAAAGACATTCATTTAAACAAAGGAGCTGAAAAGAGTGCAGATAAAATGAACGCAACAGATAAGCGGCTGTCTGTAAATGGAATGTCTGCAAAGAAGAGTTTACTGATAAAGAACTGCCTGAAAATATCGGGATTTGTTGTTATTCTGATTCTAATGTTTTTTTCAGTAATTTACAGAAAAACTGTTTCGGGAATCAGGGTTGTATTTCTTGATGTGGGGCAGGGCCAGTGCATCTTTATGGATAACGGTAAGCAGCGGATTTTAGTGGACGGAGGAAGCTCAGACCGGACCAATATCGGTAAAAACGTTATAATCCCTTTTCTTATGAGCCAGGGCGTATCGGAAATAGATATAAGCCTTGTTACGCATACCGACAGCGATCATACGAACGGACTGAAAGAGCTTATTAAGGATGGGGATATTGCTGTAAAACGCATGATTTTAGGGGATAATGTATCGAGTGAGGATAATCTTGTAACTCTCTCAAATGATGCGGGAATCCCGACGGAATTTCTTTATGCAGGCAGTAAAATCAACGATTATATTCGTCTGCTGTCCCCGGAGAAAGGCGAATTTTATCCGGATGATAATTCGGCTTCGCTGGTAGCTTTGCTTGATTACAGAGAGCTGCAGCTATTGATTACAGGCGATTCAGACAGCTATGCGGAGGAAATATACAGTTCAAAGGAAAATGGTACGGCAGACATAATTCAGGTGCCGCATCATGGTTCGAGGTATTCCTCCTCCCGGCAGCTTATTGAAAGGTTTTCACCCAAAATGGCTGTTGTTTCCTGTGCAAAATATAACAACTACGGGCATCCTGCACCCGAGGTAACGGAAAGATATAAGGCCGGCGGCTGCAGGGTATTATCCACGGCGGATATGGGAATGATAAGCATATACTATGATTCTTCAGAAGCCGACATAGAGATTTTAACATATAAATAATTGACATTGGTTGTCCGAATGGCTATACTATAGCATAGTGTTATGCTTTGGAGGGGAACTATGATTGGTTTTTATAACTATACGGTTATTATAACTTACTTAAGCCTTATATCTGCGGGCTTGGGTATGTATTTTTCAGTTAACGGAAATTTTAAGGGAGCACTTGTATGTCTGCTTGTTTCAGGCTTTTGCGATATGCTTGACGGTCCTGTTGCCAGAACAAAAAAGAGAACAGATTCGGAAAAGAAATTCGGTATACAGATTGATTCGCTCTGCGATTGCGTAAGCTTCTGTATTCAGCCTGCGGTATTTACCGTAAGTCTTGCGGTATATGCCAATGCAGAGGGCAGTGCACTTACTATTGCGGCACTTGTTGTAGGTATGGCCTTTGCACTTTGCGGTGTAATCAGACTTGCTTACTTCAATGTTACGGAGGAAGAGCGTCAGCAGAAGGAAGGCAGTAAGCTTCGTACAGGTTATCAGGGTCTTCCCGTAACCAATGCTTCACTTATCATTCCGCTCTTTTATCTTTCGAGATTCTTCATTACAGGCAGCACTCTTGCGATAGTAATGACTGTGGTACTCGGAATTATTGCGTTTTTATTTGTATACAATTTCCATATGGTTAAGCTTCACGGTAAGTGGCTTATCCCCATTGGATTACTTGGCGCGGCACTTTGTGTAGGTGTATGCTTCTTACCTACAGGTCTTTAATTTAGAAAGGTCAGGATCAGCTTGAAGTACAGAGACAGAAAAGGAAATGAATTTGAAATCGATACTGCGCAGGATAAATTCCTGCGCAATTTGTATACCACGGTATGGGGAAGATGTCTGCTTAAGTTTATGACGGGAAAGAAGATGTCGGACCTTATCGGCTGGTATATGGGCACACGTCTTTCGACTGTTAAAATTGATAAGTTTGTAAAGAAAAACAAAATCAACATGAAGGAATATAAGAGAAAATTTTATAAATCCTACAATGATTTCTTTACAAGAAAAATTAAGCCCTCGGCCCGTCCCATTAACATGGATGCCCATACCCTCATTTCGCCCTCGGACGGAAAGGCTACCGTTTATCCTATTTCGGACAGACTAGTGGTTAATATCAAGAATATTGATTATTCAATTAAATCGCTGCTTCTCGACCATGATTTAAGCGTGGCGCTTGAGGGCGGCTGGTGCTATGTAATCCGTCTTACAACCGATAATTATCATCGTTACTGCTATCCGGATAGCGGCTATCAGTATGATAATTATTATATTCCGGGCGTATTTCATACGGTTAATCCCGTTGCTCTTGAAAATACCAGTGTTTTTGCGCAGAATTCGAGAGAGTATACCATAATTGACACAGAGCATTTCGGCAGGGTTATCCAGATGGAGGTCGGTGCGATGGGTGTCGGACGTATCTCAAACCGTTATAAGAACAGATTTGTTAAAAAGGGTCATGAAAAGGGTTACTTTGAGTTCGGCGGCTCAACTATTGTGCTGCTTCTTCCGAAGGATTCCGTAATTCCCGATGATGATATTCTTTTAAATACTGCAGAAGGCTATGAGACTATTGTAAAAATGGGAGAAGGAATAGGATATGCAGAAAATAAAGGCAGATCTTAAGGCCCGACATTTCGAAAAAATATACCTGTTTTTCGGTAAGGAGAGCTACCTTTGCCGCGCCTATAAGAAGCAGTTCATAAAGGCCATTGTAAATGAAGGCGATGATATGAACTATTCTTATTTCGAAAACGCGATCGATAAGCTTCTGGAGATAGAAAATATCGCCGATACTATGCCGTTTTTTGCCGACAGACGTCTGGTAGTGCTGGAAAATTCCGGTCTGTTTAAGAAGGAAAATGATTTTGCGGATTATATTCCGTCCATTCCGGATACCACCACGATTATTCTGATTGATTCCGAGGTGGATAAGCGAAGCAGGCTTTATAAGGCAATAAGCAAAAACGGCTACGCCTGCGAGTTCAACAGACAGTCACCTGCCGAGCTTCGTGACTTTGTATGCAGATGGGTTCGTCTTGCGGGAAAGCAGCTCAGCACAGGACTGGCAGACCTTCTGATATCGACTGTCGGTGACGATATGAACACGATTGTCAATGAGGCTGACAAGGTGATTGCTTACTGCGGTGAACGTGAGGTTATCACAAAGGATGACATTGAGGCTATGTGCACGCCGCTGGCGGAGGCTAAGGTTTTTGATCTGGTAGATGCACTTATTACCCGGAATAAAAGTAAAAGCTTTGAAATATATGCTGACCTTTTGGCTATGCGTGAGAGCGGCTTTGGTATACTGGCACTTATCAGAAAGAATTACCAGCGTTTACTGAGTGTTCGCGAGCTGGAGGATCAGGATCTCGGAATATCCGAAATAGCGGGGCGAATTCAAGCTCAGGACTGGCTTGTTCGAAAAATGAAGACACAGATAAGAGGTTATTCGCCCAAAAAACTTCAAAGAGCAGTGGAAGAAACGGTGAATACCGAGTATGCCATTAAAACGGGCGATATCGGTGAGCAGTTGGGTCTTGAAATTTTACTTGCAAATCTTTTGAATATATAGTATAAAAATATAGGCACAGTTATTAGACTAGGCAAAATCTAAATATGTGTTTAGCTGCCGGCAAAATCGGCGGATAAATAATAAGGAGTGGTATCGAAGTGGTCATAACGGCCCTGACTCGAAATCAGGTAGGCGGCAACGTCTCGTGGGTTCGAATCCCACCCACTCCGCTAAACGTGTTCTTTCTCAGAGAGAGCACGTTTTTTTTGCGCTGATTTGACCCCGACGTCTTTTACTTGCTTTTAAGCGGTCAGAATAGTATAATATCAATGGTTTTGTAAGCTAAATAATAAAAAAATGAAAGGTATGAACAAAATGAAGTATTTCATAAATGAGGAAGAAAGAGAAAAGTCCAACAGCTGTTATATTGAGTTTCAGCACGGAAACTATGACGGTCAGGTATGGAAGAAAGATTCTATATGTATTGATGAGGAGATTTTCTATGATTTGAAGCTTAAAAGGCTTTTTTCTTCGGTACTGCCGCAGTTTGATTACTTTGGAATCACCACTGTGGATACCGAGGCTATGGAGAAGGTTAAGGCCGCTGCAGCAGGCTATCTGCCTGAAACAGTCGAGTGCATAGAGGAGCTTGATTCATGGTTTAAGGCTGATGAAAGCGGAGAAAATGTGTATACAATTATCGGTATGTAAGGCAGATTATTGTTAAAGAAAGGCGTGATATTATGAAGAAATATGTATTTAAGAGAATTGCGGTACTGGCAATTTGTCTCCTGGGTGTTTTTGCACTTTCGGGATGTTCTAAGGAGAAGAAGCCTGAAGAAATTGTAGGTCAGGTAGTTGATTCGATTAATAATTATATCGAGCAGTCGGTAAGTGATTTTTCGAACAGTGTTAATAACGAGTTTGAAAATATTAAGAATGATATTTCAGTAAATGCCGGTGTTGCGGCAGGTGAGCTTCAGGATGCCGCTTCGGAAGGACTTGAAAATATGGGCAGTGAGGCCGCAGAGCTCGGACAGTCGATTAAGGACAGCTTAACGGATTCCTTTGACAGTCTTAAGGAAAGTCTCTCGGGCGCCAGCTTACTTGGCGGCGGTTCGAATGATAATAATTCAGCTGCAGAGAATACGGAAGACATAAAGACCGAAGCAGATAACAGCGAGTCAAATGACAGCAGCCTTCCTGACAGTAATTCTGAAACTGCCCAGGATGCAGTAATTCCCGCTGAGCCGGATGATTCCGATACAGCTATTGCAGCTGACGGTATCGGAGAAGGCTCGGATGAGCTTATTGCGGATGACAAAAATAATGACGGTGAAGATACAGGTGCTGTAGCTGAATATGTGGAGTATCGTTTCAGAAGCAAGAATCTTCTTAACCAGCATTACGAGAAGCACGGTATCGAAATGGGCTTTAAGAGCGCTGCCGATTACCAGAAGGCAGCATCTGATGTAGTAAATAATCCTGCAGCTCTTCATAAGATTGAGCAGGAGGACGGAGATTATGTATTCTACGTTGAGGCTACAAATGAATTTGTAATCGTTTCACAGGATGGATATATCAGAACCTACTTCCTTCCGAGTGCAGGTAAGAAGTATTACGACAGACAATAATAATGTGCAAGCTTGCAATCTTGCTGGAAAGGCATGGTAGATAGTGTGATTAAGAAGAGACTTTGGTACAGACAGCCGGCAAAGAGATGGGAGGAGGCTCTTCCTCTCGGAAACGGACGTATAGGCGCTATGGCACATGGCTTTGCAGGCTATGAGTATTTTCAGCTGAATGAGGACAGCTGCTGGTGCGGAGGCTTCCGTGACAGAAATAATCCCGATGCGCTTAAGGCACTTCCCATAATCAGGCAGATGCTTTTTGAAGGAAGGATAGCCGAGGCTGAATCACTTATCATGAAGTCCATGTCAGGTATTCCCAGAAGCCAGTATCCTTATCAGACGCTTGGTGATTTTAAGCTTTATATGGGACATGGCGATAACTGTTCGGATTATCTCCGCGAGCTTGATATTGAGAATGCAATATACCGCTGCAGCTATGTTTCGGACGGTGTGGCTTATTGCCGTGAGGCCTTTATTTCTGCGGTAGATAACTGTCTTATATGCAGGATAAGTGCTGATAAACCGGGTATGGTAAATGTGAATACCGAGCTTTACAGGGAGCCCTTTGATACAGCCACGGTTAAGACCGGAGAGGCAAAGGACTGGGTGCTCAGCTCTGATGAGCAAAAAGAATGCGGCATCATGTGCTACGGTAATACCGGCTGCAACGGAGTTGATTTTGCATTTGAGCTTCGCGCACTGACTAAGGGCGGAAGAGTCAGCATTATCGGTGAGAATCTGGAGGTAACAGCTGCAGACGAGGCTGTTTTTATAGTTGCGGCTGCTACAAGCTTCAGGGAAAAGGAGCCGGCAAAGGCCATTGCCAAGGTTTTTGAAAAAGCTTTTGAATACAGCTATGATGAGCTTAAAAAAAGACATATTGAGGACTACCGAAGCTTTTTCGACAGAGTGGAGCTTTGCCTGACCGGCAAGGATAATGAGGCAGAGGATATTCCCACGGATATCCGTCTTAAGGAGCTTAGCCCCGAAAAGCCCGACCTTATTCTTGATGAGCTTTACTTTAATTTCGGACGTTATCTGCTTATTTCGGGCAGTAGACCGGGAAGCCTGCCGCTTAATCTGCAGGGCATCTGGTGTCACGATTATACGCCCGCATGGTGCAGTAAATATACCATTAACATTAACCTGCAGATGAATTACTGGCCGGTGGAAATCTGTAATCTTTCGGAGCTCCATGAGCCTCTTTTTGAGCATATTAAGCGTATGCAGCCAAACGGAAGAGTAACCGCAGAGAAAATGTATGGCTGTAAGGGCTGGACTGCTCACCATAATACTGATTTATGGGGAGATACGGCGGTTCAGGATCACTGGATTCCCGGTTCATATTGGGTTATGGGTGCGGCATGGCTTTGTACACATCAGTGGATGCATTATTTGTATACAAAGGATCCGGAATTCCTAAAGGAAAGCTTTCCGATAATGAGAGATGCGGCTGAGTTTTTCCTTGATTTCCTGATCGAATATAAGGGCTATCTGGTAACAAGTCCTTCGGTTTCGCCTGAAAATACCTATCTGCTTCCGAACGGTGAGCATGGTGCGATTACCTTTGGCGCTACTATGGATAATCAGATTATCAGGGACCTTTTCGGCCAGTGTATAGCGGCGGCCGAGATTCTGAATGTTGATGATGAGCTTAATGAAAGAATAAAGGCAGCGCTTGCAAAAATAGCACCTGACCGCATAGGTAAGCACGGTCAGATTATGGAATGGATAGAGGACTACGATGAAATGGAGCCCGGACACAGGCATATTTCACACCTTTACGGACTTCATCCTTCGGCACAGATTACGCCTGACAAAACGCCTGAGCTAGCCGAAGCTGCAAAGATTACGCTTAAGCGCAGACTTGAAAACGGCGGCGGTCATACAGGCTGGTCCAGAGCATGGATTATCAATAATTATGCCAAGCTTTTCGATGGTGAAAGGGCTTATGAAAATTTTTGCCAGCTTCTGAAGAGCTCGACGCTTCCGAACCTTTTTGACAATCATCCGCCTTTTCAGATTGACGGTAATTTCGGCGGTATAGCAGGTATGGCACATATGCTTTTGCAGAGCAGTGAGGAGCGAAGCGTTCTTTTACCTGCGCTTCCGAAGGCCTGGTCCTGCGGTCATGTTAAGGGACTTAAGCTGATGGGGGATGCTGAGATTGAAATGTCATGGACTGACGGTGAGCTTGACTGGTTTATAATTAAAAGCAATAAGGCTCTTGATGCGGTAATCCTTTATAAGGGTGTAGAGACGAGCTTTTCACTTCCCGCAGCTTACACAACAGGCAAAATAACAAAAAATGAATTATTTCAAGGGTTATATTAAGCATATTTTCTTATTTTGTTGACTATTTTGGCCTGCTGATATATATTTATAGGTGTAGTTCAGCAATATTATGGGAAAGGTATGGTTAATTTATGTTAGAAAAGTACAGGGCTATTTTGGATGTGGATTATGCAATGCCTTTTGTTGCGGAAGATCCCGATATATATGAGGCAATTGTGGAAACTTACGTTTCGGATGATAAATCAGCATTACTTGAAGAATGCTATAACAATAATGACTGGGACAATTACAGAATCAATGTGCATGGTGTAAAGTCCTCGTCATATACGATAGGTGCCGTAGAGCTCGGAGATGAGGCTAAGGCTTCGGAGGACTGCATAAAGTCCGGTGATTTCGAGGGAGCTAAGCAGCGCCATGATAAGCTTATGGCCGACTACAGGGCTATGCTTGAGAGAATAAAGGATATTCTGTAGTGTTTAGGGAGGGTTAGTATGCCTATTAAAGTTCAAAATGATTTACCTGCAAAGAAGGTAATGGAAGAAGAAAATATATTCATGATGGATGAGAACCGTGCTACAGAGCAGGACATCAGACCGCTTGAAATCGCACTTCTTAATCTCATGCCCTTAAAGGAGCAGACAGAGGTTAATATGCTCCGTTCACTTTCCAATACACCTTTACAGGTCAATATAACCTTTTTAACAACCTCTTCATATGTGGGAACCAACACTGCGAAGAGTCATCTGGACCAGTTTTACCTGACCTTTGAGGATGTTAAGGACAGAAAGTTTGACGGTCTGATTATTACAGGTGCGCCTGTAGAGCATATGGAATTTGAGGATGTTGCATATTGGAAAGAACTCTGTGACATCATGGAGTGGTCAAAGAAAAACGTAACCTCGACCCTTCATATCTGCTGGGGTGCCCAGGCTGCGATTTATTATCATTACGGTATTAAGAAGATTCAGCTTGACCATAAGCTTTTCGGTGTATTTTCACATAATGTGCATAACCGTAAGGAGCCTCTTATAAGGGGCTTTGATGATATTTTCTATATTCCTCACAGCCGTCATACCACCATCAGTGCAGAGGAGGTTTGGAAGGATGAGAGAATAACGGTTCTGGCTGATTCGGATGAGGCCGGAATCTGTATTGCCATGGCCAAGGAGGGACGTCAGTTCTTCGTATTCGGTCATCCTGAGTATGACAGAATGACACTGGACCAGGAATACAAGAGAGACCTTTCAAAGGGGCTTGATATCCGGATGCCCAAGAACTATTATCCTGATAACGATCCTGATAAAAAGCCAGTTCTTACCTGGCGTGCACATGCTAATACCATGTACACAAACTGGCTTAATTACTATGTTTATCAGGCTACACCTTATAAGGTTGAGGATATCGGTAAATAATTATTAAAGACTAAATAGAGGGGATGCGAGGTAACTTTCATCCCCTTTCAAAATATGGGGGAAGGTGGAATAAGGCATATGGATATGAATATTATAATGATATCGGTACTGTCGATATGTACTTTTTTACTTGTGTTTATGCTGCTTGTTTTTATTACAGAGCGAAAATTTATTCCTTATTCCGCAAAATTCTTCATTGCCATGAATATTACTCTGGCACTGTCATTTTTCTATAATGATTTCTCTTATATTTTCGAACATCTCAGAATTGCTGAGACACATGATTCGGCGTTTATACTTACCTCGATTATATGCTCTTTTGCGTTTTGCATTGCGGCGGCCTTTTATCCCGACGGACTTATTTATGAGGGCGAAATCAGGAATAGGGATATTATATTAAAAAGCGGCGGTACCAGAAGACATTATGTGTTCGGTATTGTTGCATCAGCGGTTATTCTTGCACAGATTACCTGTATTCTTATTCTCTTTATAAACGGTAAGCTCTATGAGATAGTCGATTTTCAGTTTATTGAGCTTGAGGGCTATATATTCTATTATATTTTCCTTTTTGCCGACTGCCTGGCAGTAACCGTATATGTTCTTTTCAGAATGAAGAAAATCGGAAAGTTAAATACTGTATTTCTGCTTTTATTCTTCGGAATTATTTTGACGGGTTCTGTTTTTGACCTGATTTATATGCAGGATATATACATGGATTTAAGTGCAACAATAGCTATGACGGTTGAGTTTGTCTATATTCAGAAGCTTTCTATGAACAGGATACGTCAGGGAAAGCTGAATAGTGAATTAAGCATTATTGAACAGAATTCCGTGGTTGTGGGTCTGGTGGATGACTACGAGGGTATTGTCTATGTTATTATCGACCATAAGGATGGCAATGATATAGCTCATGAAAACCGTATAAACGGGGCCTTTAACGAATATATTCCCGATATAAAGAAGATTAACAGTATTTACGAGCGACTTTCGCTGATAGGAAGAGAGCTTGTTATTCCTCGGGAACGTGATGAGTATTTAACTAATGTCAGCCGCAGCAGTATTCTGGAAAATATTGCAATCGGCAGCTCTTATCAGGTTTCTTTTAAGGTAAAGCTGAAGGACGGAATACATAATTACCGTTTGAAATTTATCGCCAGCAGGGATTCGGAGGGCAGCCTTATCGGTTATACGATGGGACTTTTGAATGCCGATAAGCAGGTTTCGGACATTCAGACTGAGAAATCATACCAGCAGGCGATTCTGACAAATGCATATTGCTATTACAGGGTTAATTTTACTCAGGATAAGGTAAACGGTTCCATTGTGGAGAGAATTGAAGGAAAGCTCTTTACTCATGAAAGCACGCTGCCATCATATCAGGCAAGTGTATTAAGCTATGCCGAGAAATTCCTTAAGGATGAAGACAAAAAGGAATTTATTCAAAAAACTTCTGTGGAATATATGCAGAAATGCTTTGAAGAAGGCAATTACATGCCTGAATTCACCGTAAAGGTTACTGACAAAGATGATTATTTTAAGTACAGAAGATATGTGACCTATCTTTCAAAGGATGAAAGAAACGAAAATCTTCTGGGAATGGTTGTTGTGTATGATGTGACCAATCAGGTAAGGATTGAGCACGAGATTCTGCAGCGCAACAAGCAGGAGATGACCATCAGCCGTTGTATTAAAGCTATCAGTGATTACGGCTCTGAGGGAAGTGCACTTGAAAGTCTTCTGGAGATTATCGTGGATTACTATCAGGCGGAAAGAGCCTGCGTATTCGAGGTTAATAAAAGGACCGGCTGTTTTGAACTGAATTATGAGTGGTGCCGGCCTGAATTTAGAACAGATAAACAGGTGAAATTCACAATCCCCTATACGGAATCCAATTTCCTTAAAAACAGATTTGATGCGGATAAGTTTGTTGAAAGGGATATTGTAAATAATCCTCAGGCGGGCTCGGAGAGGACTGTTCCTTTCCTGCAGCAGACGAAGATTAATACATATCTTTCGGTAGGTATTAAATTTAACAAAGAGATTGTGGGATTTTTGGGCGTGGCAAATCCCCAATATGATACCAACGGTGTATATCTGCTTAATTCGGTTGCCACACTTGCATACGGTGAAATCACGAAAATGAACCAGCTGAGTGAAGAGGCCATCACTCTTAATGTTATTTCAAAGGGCTTCCATTCGGTATATTTCGTGGATTTCAATACGGATTACATGCACATGTATTATACACGTCAGGGTAATAATTTCAGCTATGACAGTGTGACAAGCTATTCGGGCGTAAGACAGGAATTTCTTCAGAATAATGTTGCGGCAGAGGATATCGAGCGCTGCAGTCTGGTGACCAGTCCGGAATTCATTATGAAGCAGTTCGAAAACCAGACTTCTTTTGCATTCAGCTATATTAACATCTCTTCGGGAAGAAGGCTTAATTTTACGGTTGAATATATTAAGGCCAATGAGGACGGCAGCCGTGCCGTAGTATGTCTGAATGATGTTACCGAAATTTTGAAAACCGAGAATGAAGCAAAGGAACGCCTTGAAAAGGCTATGGTTCAGGCTAAGTCGGCCAGCAACGCCAAGTCAACCTTTATGTTCAATATGTCGCATGATATCCGTACACCCATGAATGCTATTACAGGCTTTACCCATATGGCTAAAAAGCATATTGACGAAAAGGAAAAGGTTAACGAATATCTCGATAAAATCGATACCGCAAGTAAGCAGCTTCTGTCCCTGATTAATGAGGTTCTGGAGATGTCGCGTATCGAATCGGGTAAGGCGGAGATTAACCTTGTGCCCTTGAGTATTTCGGAAAAAGTTAATAATATGATTACTATAGTCAGTACCCAGGCTGAGGCTAAGGGTATAAGCTTTAGCGGCGGCGTAAGAAATATCGTTCATAACGAGGTAATGGCGGATGATACAAAGCTTGGTCAGATTTCGCTTAATATTTTAGGTAATGCCATAAAATATACTCCTTCCGGCGGTAAGGTCAGCTATATAGTTGAAGAGCTTGCAGACGAGCCGGCTATGCCAGGACAGAGCGTTTACAGAATTGTGGTTGAGGATAACGGTATAGGTATGAGTGAAAAATACCTGGCCACTATTTTTGAACCGTTTTCGCGAGAGCGTACTTCTACCATCAGTAAGATTCAGGGTACCGGACTTGGTATGTCTATAGTTAAGGAGCTGGTGGAGCTTCTGGACGGAAATATTGATATTGAGTCAAAGCAGAATGTCGGAACGAAGGTTACCATCACCATTCCTCTGAATATATCTGACAGGAGTGCTGTAAGCGATATTGAGCCTTCATCTGATGAGATAAAGGTTTTAAAGGGTAAGAGAGTGCTTCTCGTTGAGGATAATGAGCTTAACAGGGAGATTGCCAGGGATATTCTCGAGGAATACGGAGTTATCATTGATGAGGCCGAAGATGGCGATGCAGCGGTTAAAAAATATGTCGATACCCTTTATAAGGGCATGGCGGAGGCCTATGATTTTATTCTGATGGATATACAGATGCCGAAGATGAACGGTATAGAGGCTTCAAGGGCTATTCGTGATTTACCGTTGATGAACAACAGAAAGAGAGTTCCGATTATTGCTATGACGGCAAATGCCTTTGATGAGGACAGACAGCTTTCTATCGAGGCAGGAATGGATGCTCATCTGGCGAAACCGATCAACATCAAGTCATTGGTTGAAACAATGATTACGCTGTTATAATTTGCTCTTTTTTTGAAGAAATATTGTGATTATAAAAACCCGGCACAGAAATGCGCCGGGTTTTGCGTTAAATGAATATTAATTATTAACTGCCAAATCTTGAAATAAAGTCATCTTCGGTGATGATTTCTATACCAAGCTGTTTGGCAGTTTTATTTTTTGAGGAATTGCTTGTGATATCATTATTTATCAGGAAGCTGGTTTTGTTTGTTACACTGCCGGTAACCTTGCCGCCCTGTGATTCGATATAGGCTTTTAATTCATTACGGTTCGCAAAATGCTCTACAGAACCTGTTATAACAAATACCTTTCCCGAAAGAGCATCACCTGCGGCGGCTTCCTTTTCCAGACTAAGCTCCGACAAAAGAGTGCGGAAATTATCGAGATTGCTATTATTTAAAAAATACTCGGTGTATGAGGCTGCGAGTACATCACCGATACCCTCGATGGCGGTCAGCTCGTCAGAAGTCAGTGCGATGGCAGCTTCCGGATCATCACCCGCATATTTACAGATGAGGCGGGCATTGGCGAGTCCGATATTTGCTATTCCGAGACCGTAGATGACACGGCTAAGTACAGTGTTTCTTGCTTTGTTTATCGAATCAATAAGGTTGTTAAAGGACTTTTCGCCGAGGCCTTCAAGCTCGATAAAACGCTCCTTTTTTTCTTCCAGACGGAAGATGTCGGACTGCTTGTGAAGAAGACCTGCGTTAATAAGCTTTTCTACGGTTGATTCGGAAAGCCCCTCGATATTAAGGGCATCTCTTGAAACAAGATGAGCGAAAAGCTTTATTTTTTTAGCATCGCAGTCAGGGTTTACACAGTAGAGGGTCATTACATCATTTTCAAGATGGATGCATGTGGGACAGGAGCATACCGGACAAAGAGAGCTTACGGTCTGCTTACTGATTGAACAGCCGTTTCTTTTGTCGGTTATGAGAAGGGCCTTGTCCGTATCCGCGATCTTAATTGTATCTTCATTTGCAGCATCGCATATGCTGTATTCGGCTGACCGGGTCAGATTTTCTGCAAGCTGCGGGATGATCATATTTGCTTTATATACACTGATGCTGTCGCCGATTCCCAGCATTAAATCCTTCATAATGCTTATATTATGAAGGCTGGCGCGTGAAACGGTGGTTCCTTCAAGCTCGACGGGGTCGAAGATTGCCACAGGATTAATCAGGCCTGTTCTTGAGGCTGACCATTCGATTTCCCTAAGGGTTGTGACCGCGGTTTCATCGGCCCATTTGAAGGCAATTCCGTCACGCGGGAATTTAGCGGTTCTGCCGAGGGAATTACCGTAGGCGATATCGTCATATAAGAGTACAAGTCCGTCCGAAGGAAAATCGTTTGATGTAATTTTGTCCGCAAAATATGATACGGAATCGCTTATATCGGATGCTGAAACTTTTTTACGTTCAACGACGTTAAAGCCGAGGGACTCAAGGTAATCAAGCTGCTCTGAACGATAGTCAAAAGCAGGGGCATCGTCCCCGGTCTGGGAAATCAGTGCAAATGCATATAAATATACGCTTCGCTGTGCGGTTATGCTGTTATCGAGCTGACGTACCGAGCCGCTGCAGAGATTTCGGGGATTCTTATATTTTGCATCTGCGTCTGCAATTGCTTCGTTGATTTTTTCGAAGTCAGAATAGCGGATAATTGCCTCTCCGCGGATAACGAGTTCACCCTTGAAGGGAATGCTTTGAGGTATGTTTTTAAATACTCTGACATTATTTGTAATAACCTCGCCTACCTCGCCGTTGCCTCTTGTTACGGCCTTGAACAGCTCGCCGTTTCTGTAGGTAACTACTACGGTGAGTCCATCCATTTTCCAGGATAATACGCCCTTCTGGCTTCCGAGCCAGTCTGCAAGCTCCTCGCGGGATTTGGTTTTGTTGAGAGAGAGCATGGGTGATTCATGCTTTTCTTTTGGCAGCTCTGAAAGAACCTCGTAGCCTACCTTATGGGTGGGAGATTCACTTAAAACTATGCCTGTTTCTTCCTCTAAGGCCTTTAATTCATCGTATAATTTATCATATTCAAAATTGCTCATGATTTCACGGTCTTCCTGTTCGTAGACACGTGCAGCCACGCTTAAGAGAGGTGTGAGCTCTTTGATTCTGGCTATTTTTTCTTCTTGGTTCATAGTTAATCAAACCTTTCCGGTATCTGTGTCAGCTGATAAAAGAATATCTGTCAGTTGAATCTTTTGCGTGTATCGTTGCGTCTGCTTTGTCCGAAGTTATCTCCGTGCTTTTTGTCGTAGTGTGCAGAACTTTGATTAATCTTTCGTGTGGGCTTGCTGTTTCGTTTTTGAATATTGTCCTCGGGAGTATCGGGATTCTTTGCTTTGAAGCGCTCAACTCTTCGTGCATGGGCGCGTTCCTTAAGCTCCTTGACGGATTCGTTCATATCAGCTGCGTCCACCTCGCCCTCAAGCTCATTGAAATCGCCCTGAACCGGAGTGTTGCTGGAATCTGCGATGAGCTCCTGCAGGCGTTCAAGCTCGGCGGGAGTTACATTTCGCCAGTTACCGCTCTTGAGACGGTTAAGACAGATATTCATGATACGGATTCTGGTAAGAGCCATTACGCGGTAATTTAAGGCCTCGCACATGCGGCGGATCTGTCTGTTAAGTCCCTGGGTAAGAATGATTCTGAATACCTTTCGTTCGAGCTGTTCAATCTTGCAGGGGCGTGTTACGGTGTCGAGGATAGGAACTCCGCTTGCCATTGCCTTTAAAAATTCGGGGGTGATATCCTTATTAACCGTTACGATATATTCCTTTTCGTGAAAGTTTCCCGCACGGAGGATTTTATTGACTATATTACCGTCGTTTGTCAGAAGAATAAGGCCTTCGGATTCCTTGTCGAGACGGCCGATAGGGAAGATTCTTTTGTCGAATTTTAGAAAATCAATAATATTATCGGGGTCTCTGTGGTCGGTAGTGCATACGACACCCGCGGGCTTGTTGAGGGCGATAAGCACAAGGTCGTGAACCTTATTTACAGGCTTGCCGCAATAGGTTACTTCCTGGCCGGGGAATACCTTGCTGCCCATTTGGGCAGGCTCGCCGTCAATCATTACCTTGCCTTCCTCTATAGCCTTATCGGCAGCACGCCTGGAGCATACGCCGCCGTCTGCGAGAAATTTATTAATTCTGACACCTGCTTCCTGTGTGTCCTGTGTTTCAAACATTTCTTTTTTTGCCTTCATTTTTCCTCCTGATACTGTAAACTGCGCAGCTCTTGGCTGTAATTATTTTATCAATATTTATGAATTTGTGTTATAATAAAACAAATATCTAAATTTCAGTATATCATTTTGTATAATCAATTACAAGGAATATAAGCTGTTAACGGATTTGATTTATCTGAGCGGTGTTTGCGGAAGGAGATGGTAATTAATATGCAGATAAATAGTGATGTAAGGCTGTGGGTTCGCATTTTCTTTTATGCGACGGCGGCATTTTTAATATATATGGTTTATAGCTGTATTGTGTATTCCTACAAGACTATTCGCTATATGAATGCCGAGGAGGCGAAGAGCTGGAACTGTACGGAGCTGCATGATGACGGCTATGTATATTTTAATTATGATTATATTGCGCAGACTAATCTGGTTTACGGTAATCATACCTTTGCGGTGGCGAAGCTTTCGGGAAAGGATGAATACGTTCTGGTTCAATACGGGGATTCGTCAATTACCGAGGCCTTTGTTTACGGGGAGAAAATGGGTTATACCGATGAGCTTGATAAGCTATTATATATTAGCGATAATGTCGGATTAACTACTGTGACACCGGGACGCTGCGATGGAGTTACAGAACGATTGGGGGCATTTATGAAGCCTGAATTTGCCAAGGCCTTTGAGTACATTAATCAGTCTGTGATTAAGTCTAATATTATTATCGGGGAAAATATTGATGTATCCTATGCGGTAAGCCGCAGGAGCAGGGAATCGGTATATAAATATTTTGTCAGCTGTATAATAGGTCTTTTATTGGGACTGACAGCTTTTGTTTTTGCCTGCAGGCTTTACCTGAAAGATAAAAGGACGGCTGAGGAAAAGGAAAAACTGATTGCCTATAAAGAGGAAGAGGTTGAACGGATTCTTAATGAACACTATAAAAAGAAGAGAGGCAGGCACTATTGACTATGATTTTTAAGTGTGATATATTTAAGGTTAAGCGTTGCAGGAAGAATTTACCTGCATTAATATGATTATGATGAAAGCGGAGGACTTTTGTTATGGCAAAGAAAGATATTAACTGGGGCGAGCTGGGATTTGGCTATATTCAGACAGATTACAGATACGTTTCTAATTGGAAAGACGGAGCTTGGGATGACGGTGCACTTACTACAGACGCCAGCGTTGTTCTTAATGAGTGTGCAGGTGTTCTTCAGTATGCACAGACAGTATTTGAGGGCTTAAAGGCATACACCACAGAGGATGGCCGTATCGTTACATTCAGACCTGACTTAAATGCGGAGAGACTTGAGCAGTCTGCTAAGAGACTTGAGATTCCTGCATTCCCTCAGGAAAGATTTATTGATGCGGTTAAGCAGGTTGTTAAGGCTAATGCTGATTATGTACCTCCTTTCGGATCGGGTGCTACACTTTACCTTCGTCCTTATATGTTCGGTTCAAACCCTGTTATCGGTGTTAAGCCCGCTACAGAGTATCAGTTCAGAATTTTCTGTACACCTGTAGGACCTTACTTCAAGGGCGGTGCAAAGCCCCTTACAATCAAGGTTAGTGATTACGACAGAGCAGCACCCTGCGGTACAGGTAACATCAAGGCCGGTCTTAACTATGCTATGTCACTTCATGCAATTGTTACAGCTCATGATGAGGGCTATGCAGAGAATATGTACCTTGATTCAAAGACAAGAACAAATGTTGAGGAGACAGGCGGTGCTAACTTCCTTTTCATCACAAAGGACGGTAAGGTTGTAACTCCCAAGTCAGATACAATTCTTCCTTCAATCACACGTCGTTCACTTATCTATGTTGCACAGCATTACCTTGGTCTTGAGGCTGAGGAAAGAGTTGTTCCTTTTGAGGAAGTTAAGGATATGGCTGAGTGTGGTCTTTGCGGTACAGCAGCTGTTATTTCACCTGTCGGAAAGATTGTTGACCATGGCAAGGAGATCTGCTTACCCAGCGGTATGAACGAGATGGGACCTATCACAAAGAAGCTGTATGATACTCTTACAGGTATTCAGATGGGCAGAATCGAAGCTCCCGAGGGATGGATTTACGAGATTGGCTGATAAGCTGAAAATATTCAGAATAAAAAACCTGCCGCGATTGCGACAGGTTTTTTTTAAATTATTTAAGCTGTGAAAAATCGTAATCTCTGCCGGCAAGCATTGAAATTGCCGCATCATCGAAGGGGCTTGAAGCAAGGTTTACATTATAGCTCGGACGTGTGCAGAGGAAGATGATAAATCCTATTGCGGCGGCTGCGATTATGCAGCAGAGCGCGGTGATAATGTTTTTCTTTTTCTTCGTTGAATGAAATTCTTTATTTTGCTGTTTCTTTGCTTTATTTTCGTTAACCTTTTCCTGGCTCATGATAATTTCCTTTCAAATTCTTTCTTTACAATTCATTATAATAAATTTTTGTGAAAAAATAAAGTCCTTATTTTCAGCTTTTGTATTTTTAATAATTCTTGCTAAATATTGTATCTGTGTTAAAATATATAAGCGAAGCAGTCACGAGTTTGAAAAAAATAAAAAACTATTTCAGGTGAATTGGGAGGTTGATGATTATGAAGAATTATAAGTATTTGGCAGCTGTTCTTGCAGGATGCCTGCTCCTTGGCGGATGCAGTAACGGCGGTGGTTCCTCGGCGGTAGTTACCGCCACACCTACACCTTTGGCGACGGTTACGGCTACGCCTACACCCGCACCTACGGAGACACCCACACCGACTTCATCCATAAATATCAAAATTCCCTACAATAACGGAAAGAATGAGAACGAATCCGTTGCACAGAATTATTATGAGGATAATCCTGATGCAACGCCTATCCCTGTTGTCAGCTATAACTTTGAGGCTAAGGTCAGCGGTGAGGAGACCGAGGGACTTAATTTTGTAAAAAATCTCAGAATCGGCTGGAACCTCGGTAATACCTTCGAGGCCTTTACCGACAGGAATCAGTATGCGGATGATGAGCTTAAGTATGAGTCAAGCTGGGTAGGCGTAAAAACCTCCCGTGAGATGATTAAGATGCTTAAGGATAAGGGCTTTAATTCAATCAGAATTCCTGTTTCGTGGCATAATCATGTATCGGGTGAAAATCACGAAATAAGTAAGGTCTGGCTGGACCGCGTGAATGAGGTTGTGGACTGGGCTATTGATGAGGGAATGTATGTAATTCTTAATACCCATCATGATGTTTATAACGAATATTATTATCCTGATATGGAGCACATGGATTCATCTGTTCATTATATGCGCTGCATCTGGACCCAACTTTCGGAAAGATTTAAGGATTACGATAATCACCTGATTTTCGAATCATTAAATGAGCCCAGACTTAAGGACAATCAGTTTGAGTGGAATATGAATACCAAGCAGCAGATTGTGGTTGATGCCATAGAAGTTATTAACCGTATGAATCAGGAATTTGTAGATACGGTTCGAGAGTCCGGCGGAAACAATGCGGGCAGATTCCTTATGGTTCCGGGTTATGATGCATCACCCGAGGGTGCACTTACTTCACTTTTCAGACTTCCCGAGGATCCTGCGAATGACAGGCTGATTATTTCCGTTCATGCCTATACACCTTATATTTTTGCACTTGCCGGTCCTGAGGATAACCGTAGCATCAGTAATTTCGATGCATCTTCAAAAAGCAGCACCAATGATATTGACTGGTTTATGTCTGAGCTTTATAAGAAATTTATTTCGAACAATATTCCGGTTATTATCGGAGAAATGGGTGCCCGTGACAAGAAGGGCAATACCGGGGACAGAACCCAGTGGGCAGGCTACTATGTTGCACTTGCCAGAAGCTATGGCATGAGCTGCTTATGGTGGGATAACAATGCTTTTAAGTCGAACGGAGAGGACTTCGGTATTCTGGACAGAAAGAATCTGAGCTGGAAGTTTGAGGATATTATTAATGCATTAATGGCTAATTGTGACTGATAAATAAAAAAGAGGCTTTGCGGCCTCTTTTTTTGTTAAAAATGAAAACTGAAATTATCTTCTCATATCCCTGTATTCTGTAGGGGTACATTTCTTAATTTTCTTAAACATACGGTTGAAGGTTGATATGCTGGGGAAGCCGCTTCTGAGTGCGATTTCCGTGATGCTGAGCGAAGGATTTATCAGAAGCTCCTCGGCTACTCTGATTCTCTTAAAGCAGAGGTAATCATAGAAGGTGGTATCGGCATACTGCTTGAAGAGTCTGGTGAAATGGTACTTCGAATAGCCTGCTATATCAGCCACCGCCTCAAGTGTGAGATCATCCATGTAATGATTATCAATGTAGGTGAATACCGCATTGAACTTTTCCATGTATTCCTTCTGCTTTGTGGTGGTGCCGCTGGGTACGGTCATGATGCTGTCGATATGGTTCTGGCCGATGAGAACAAAGAAGTTAATGATATCGGCATAAATCGACAGCTCCCAGAGAGGCTCTGACTGATTGTAGAGCTCATCCATATGAAGCAGAAGCTTATTTGCATCAGCGATAATATTGGGAGCGTTCTCATGTGTGATGAGAAGGGCTGAGGTAAAGAAGGGCAGTACGCTTGAAAAGCCCTTGATTTTGGAAATTACGCTGATATCAAAAAGATAGATAAAACGAGAGCCCCATTCCGGAGCCACGAGCTCGTGAAGCTCGCCGGAGGGAATGACTATAATATCGCCGGGATTGAGTACGTAGCTGTGATTATGGATAACTACGGTATAATTATTCTCGATAGGTGTGACAATCTCGACTGCGGAATGCCAGTGGGTGGGGTAGGACTGTGCCTCACGGTTACGCCAGATACGGATGCTGGAACCGCTGGCATAATCCACGCGCTCATGGTCACCGTCAAGATCACGATGGAAGGAATAGTGTGTGTTGACGAATTGTTCAGCCATTTATTAATACCTCCTGCTGGAAATTAGCTACAATTGCTATATTATATAAATAAAATATTGATATTCGACAAATCTGTATCAAAAAGTATATTAAATTAGCAAAATTAACAAAAGCAAAATCATCAAAGAATAAAAAATATATTGATTTTAATCCAAAGAGAGTTTATAATAATAATGTTAATATTGCACAAAATATAAATAGACTTTTGGACTGATTTTTGTTTATTTGCTATATGTATATTATCACTTATTGCGAAAAATGTAAATAGTTGAGATGAATATTTGATATTTTTTCTTATAATACAGCTATTTTCGGCATTATGCAAAAAAGGCAATAATTGAAATTTATATAAGCAATTTCTAATAGGTATATTTTGTCCAAAAAAAGTATTATTAAAAGGCATGTTTTTTGTGCTTATTTTCGTACGAAAGCATTATGCAGATATTGTTATTTATGGGGATTTGCATAGATGCATTAAATAGGAGGTACACCGTGAAATTATCTAAGAAGAAGCTAATTGTGCTGGTCGCTGTTGTGGTTGTTATCGCCACACTGATCGTTGTCCGGAGACTCAGGTATTCTCAGACATACGAAGAAAAATATGCCGGCACGGACCTTTCGGCGGATGTTGAGGGTCTCGGACGTGGTAACACATATACTAAGTATATGGAAAAGTATGGCAGTAAGCCGCTTGCTTCGCAGGGAGCTGTCATTGACTGTGTTAATGACCTCGTAGAAGGTACAGGCACAGAAGTTAAGGCTGAATGTGACGGAGTAGAGAATGTTCTTTTATGTAATGCAGATTCACTTGCTACATGGAAGGTCAGCGTTCCCGAGTCAGGTCTTTATAATATCAGCCTCACTTACTACACAGTAAAGAGCCTTGGCGTTGATGTTGAAAGAACACTTTATATCAACGGTGAGCTTCCCTTCCTCGGTGCAGAGAGCATGACATTCTCACGCTGCTGGACTGACGGAGGTCCTAAGACTGCCGACAACAGAGGTAATGAAATCAGACCTTCACAGGTTGAGGCTTACAGATGGCAGACCCAGTTCTGTAAGGATTATCTCGGATATGTTGTTCAGCCTTATAGGTTCTATCTTGAGAAGGGTGAGAATACAATCTCACTTAAGGCAGAGAATGAGCCTGTAATTCTTAAGAATATCACACTTTCTCCTATCGAAGCAGATCAGTCATATGCAAAGTATGCTGCTGAGAATGCTAATCGTAACAATTCAAACGAAGCTAAGAACACAATTATCAAAATCAACGGTGAGGATGCAGACTTCAGAAGTGATGCCTCTCTCTACGCAAGATATGATAAGTCTGTTCCCAATACTGACCCCTACAGTATTACAGAAATCAAATTAAACTATATCGGTGGTGAGCAGTGGAAGATTCCCGGACAGTGGATTGAATGGGAATTCAATGTTCCTGCCGAAGGATATTACCGTATCACCCTTAAGGGAAGACAGAGCTATCAGCGTGGTGCTCTTTCATGCCGTTCACTTTACATTGACGGCAAGGTTCCCTTCGAAGAGGTAGAAGCTATCGAGTTCGCTTATTCAAATGATTGGGAAATGCTTACTCTTTGCGATGCTGATGAGAATCCTTATCAGTTCTACTTAACAGAAGGAAAGCATTCAATCAGACTTGAGGCTACTCTCGGTGATGTCGGAAGCATTCTTGATACACTTAATGATAACGTTTACAGACTTAACCAGATGTACAGAGAGATAATCATTCTTACCGGTACAAGCCCCGATACTTTCCGTGATTATCATCTTGACAAGGTTTATCCCGAGGTTATCCAGGGTATGGACCTTGAGTACAAGCGTCTTTATAAGGTAGTAGATGACTATACAAAGACAACCGGTCAGAAATCAGACAAGATTGCAACAGCTCTTACTCTTGCAATTCAGATGGAAGACTTCATGGATGATACCGATGATATCACAAAGTCACTTACTACATTTAAGAACAATATCGCATCACTCGGTACATCAATGCTTGAGATGAGCCAGACAATGCTTGATATTGACTACATCCTTCTTCAGGGTACCGATACCGATGAAGTAAAGGACAGCTCAAATATCTTCTCATCTGCATGGCACGGAATTAAGTCATTCTTCGCTTCATTCTTTGTAGATTACAATGCAGTAGGTAATGTTTACGAGGATAACGATGATGAGGTTATCGAGGTATGGCTCCTTTCAGGTCGTGATCAGAACCAGGTAATGAAGATGATGGTTGATGATACCTTCACACCTAATTCAGGAATTAAGGTAAATGTACAGGTTATTTCGGCAGATGCCCTTCTTAATGCGACAATGTCAGGTAACGGTCCTGATGTAGTTCTTACGGCTGATGCTCAGAAGCCTGTTGATTATGCGCTTCGTAATGCGGTAGAGGATCTTACTCAGTTCCCTGATTATAAGGAAGTACTCAGTGAGTATCCCGAAAGCTCATATACATCATACTGGTTTGAAGGCGGTCTCTACGGACTTCCCGAGACACTTAACTATAATGTAATGTTCTACAGAAAGGACATTCTTGAGGAGCTCGGAATTAAGATTGAAGATTTACAGACCTGGGAGGATCTGATTAATGTTCTTCCTACAATCCAGGGCAGCAACATGGAGGTAGCTCTTCCTACAGTAGAAAGAATTATCGGTAATGCAAATAACCCCGATCTTTCACTGTACTTCACTCTTGTTCATCAGAACGGTGGTACATTCTATAATGATGATGCCACAAAGATTATGATTGATAATAACCAGGGCGTTGAAGCATTTGAGATGTTTACAAGCTTCTTCAATGATTACGGTCTTCCTTTACAGTACGACTTCCCCAGCCGTTTCCGTTCAGGTGAGATGCCTATCGGTATTACAGACTATAACACCTACAATACACTCGTTGTATCGGCTCCTGAAATTCGTGGTCTCTGGGATTTCACTCTGATTCCCGGAACAAGAAGAATTGATGAGACCGGTAATGAGATTATCGACAGAACTGTTCACTGTTGGGGTACTTCTTCAATCATGCTTAAGCAGGATAACGAGAAGATAAAGCAGAATGCATGGACGTTCATGAAGTGGTGGGCATCAAGCGAGACACAGACCAGATTCGGTCGTGAGCTCGAGGCTGTAATGGGTTCATCAGCCCGTTATGCTACAGCAAACCTTGAGTCATTCAAGGAGCTTCCCTGGACAGCTAAGCAGCGTGCGGTTCTTGATGTGCAGAGAGATTGGACCAGAGGTTTCCGTGAGGTTGCCGGTGGTTACTACACAAGCCGTCATATTACTAACGCATCACGTAAGGTTATGAACCAGAAAGAGGATCCTCGTGAGGTACTTCTTGATTATGTAAGAACAATCAACGAAGAGATCACGAAGAAACGTAAAGAGTATGGTCTTAAAGTATTAGACGAAAGGAGTGAATCATAATGAATGCACCTTCATTGGAAAGAAAGTCAATTGTTAAATCATATTTTTCAATGAAAAAGCATAACGCAATCGTAGCCTGGAAAAAGGCTAAGGTTATGAAGAGATGTTATTTATTCCTTTTGCCTTATGCAATTATTTTCACAGCGTTCAACATTGTACCGCTAATTACATCAATTTATTACAGCTTTACTTATTACAACATTCTTGAACCTGCTAAGTTCAATGGAGTTCAGAACTACATCAACCTTTTCCTTCAGGACGATGTATTCCTGATCGGTATCAAGAATACCTTCCTTATTGCAGCTATTACAGGACCTGTCGGCTATATCCTTTCATTCGTTATAGCATGGTTCATTAACGAGCTTCCCAGCTGGCTTAGAGCGATTGCCGTTGTATTCTTCTATGCACCTTCAATCGCAGGAAATATTTACTATATCTTCTCAATTTTCTTCCGTGGTGACACATACGGTATTGTAAACGGTTTCCTTATTAAGCTGGGTATTATACAAGATCCGATTATGTTCCTGACGAACCCGGAATACATGATGCCGATTATCATTCTGGTTATCCTGTGGATGTCCCTCGGACAAGGCTTCCTTGCTTTCGTTGCCGGTCTTCAGGGTATCGATCGTTCTCAGTATGAGGCCGGTATGATTGACGGTGTTAAGAACCGTTGGCAGGAGCTCTGGTATATCACACTTCCCAACATGAAGCCCATGCTTCTGTTCGGTGCGGTTATGGCTATTACATCATCATTCGGTGTATGTAACCAGACAATGGCCCTTTGTGGTTATCCCAGTACAGACTACGCTGCAAGAACAGTAGTAACTCACCTTTTCGACTACGGTTTCTCACGTTTTGAAATGGGTTATGCATCTGCAATTGCAACCTTCCTCTTTGTTGTAATGATTCTTTGCAACAAGGCAATTCAGTCATTGTTAAGGAGGGTAGGAACATGAGTAAGAAGAAATCATTTTCAGTTGAGAAAAGAAAGCCGAAGTTACTTCGAAGACGAGTTGCAAACCGTTCACGAGGCGGAGACCTTGCAATTTACCTTTTCCTGACAATTATGGCGTTAATCATGGTTGTTCCTCTTGTTTTCGCCATTAGCCAGTCATTAAAGCCTCTTGACGAGTTATTCCTTTACCCGCCTAAGCTTTTTGCACAGAACCCTACATTTGATAACTTCTCAGACCTCTTTGCCAGTATGACAAAGTCAACCGTATCTTTCTCAAGATACATTTTCAACACAGTACTTATTACTGCGGTTGGTACATTCGGTCACGTTATCATCGCTTCAATGGCAGCTTTCGTACTTGCAAAGTATGATTTCCCCGGTGGAAAAACATTCTTCAACATCGCCGTTGTAGCCCTTATGTTCAATGGTTATATCACTCAGATTCCTAACTACCTCGTTATGAACAAGTTAGGCTGGATTGATACATTATGGTCACTTATTATTCCTGCATTTGCAGCACCTATCGGTCTCTTCCTTATGAAGCAGTTCATGGAAGGTATCCCCAACTCACTTATTGAGGCTGCAAAGGTGGACGGTGCCAGAGAGTGGTACATTTTCTGGAAGATAGTAATGCCCAACGTTAAGCCTGCATGGTTAACAATTATTATCTATTCGGTACAGGGCCTTTGGAACAACCCCGCAAATACATTCATCTACTCAGAAGAGAAGAAGACTCTTGTATATGCGCTTTCACAGGTATCTGCCGGCGGTATTGCACGTACCGGTCAGACAGCTGCGGTAACTGTAGTAGTTATGATAGTTCCTATCTTAACATTCGTATTATCTGAAAGTCAGATCCTCGAGACAATGGCTAGCTCAGGATTAAAGGATTGAGGTGTCGCAATTGAAAAAGAAGATTACAAGAATTATTACATCATTAATATTGCTTGTTATGCTTATTCCCAGTACTGCGGCGCTTGCAGACGCAGGTTATACCTACAATTACGACTTCTGGGAAGAAGTTCAGCAATCGCCTGATGCTTATTCGGTAAAGGCAACACTTACAAATATCGAGCTTGGTATTGAAAAGAAAATGTCAAACGCATCAAGCCTTTTTGTAAGAGACAATATGATTTATGTTTGTGATTCAGGTAACAACAGAATCATTCAGCTTAAGTTTGAAAACGATGTATATACTGTTGAGAGAATTATTGAAGAAATCTCAGGTTCTGAGGTTACAACATTTAACAATCCCACAGATATTTTCGTTGCAAAGGATGGTCACATCTTTATTGCAGACCAGAACAATTCAAGAATTTTAAAGCTTGATAATGAGCTTAATACAGTGCTTGAGTTCGTAAAGCCTGTTGATGACAACTTTGAGGCAGGTGTTACATTCCTTCCTCAGAAGATTGTAGTAGACGATGCAGGACGTGTTTATGCAATTGTATCTCACGTTAACAAAGGTATCGTAAAGTATGAGCCCGACGGAGAGTTCGTAGGCTTCATCGGTGCTACACCCGTTAAGTACAGCTGGTATGAGTACATTTGGAAAGAGTACCTCATGACAAAGGCTCAGAGAGCTCAGACAGAGAACTTCGTACCTACTGAGTATGATAACATCTCACTTGATGAGAAGGGCTTCATGTATGTAGTTACTACAAACTTTGATGAGGCTGAGCTTATGACAGATTCAGCACTTCCCATCAGAAAGCTTAACTCACTCGGAAATGACATTCTTATTAAGAATGGTAATTTCCCTCCCGTAGGTGATATTGACTGGGATAACGCAGGTGGTTATACCGGTTCGTCAAAGCTTATCGATATCACAGTAATGGATAACGATACATACTTTGCCGTTGATAAGACACGAGGCAGAATCTTTGGTTATGATGATCAGGGACATTTGCTTTACGCATTCGGCGGTAACGGTAACAAGGACGGATACTTCCGTAATCCTACATCTATCGAGCATATGGGTAAGGATCTTCTTGTTCTTGACTCAATCGACGGACAGATTACAGTATTCACACCTACCGAGTTCGGTTCTATGATTTTCAATGCACTTGATGCATATGATTCAGGTGATTATGATCTTTCAGCCGATATCTGGCAGAAAGTTCTTATGTTCAACGGTAACTACGACCTTGCTTATATTGGTATCGGTCGTGCAAAGCTTCGTCAGGGTCAGTATAAGGAAGCAATGCATTACTTCGAGACAAAGTATGATGATGACAATTACGCTAAGGCCTTCCAGCTTTACCGTAAGGAATGGGTAGAAGATCACATCGGTATCATCTTTGTGGTATTCTTCCTTGTACTGCTGATTCCTCTGGGTATCGGCAGACTTAAGAGAGTCAGAAAGGAGGTTGAGAAGTATGAGTACGAAATGGAAACTGTTTTCAAGCGTAAGCGATAAGAAGGCTTGGAAAAACTTTGGAAAAACATTAAAGTTCTCAACATATTGTATTTTTCATCCTTTCGACGGTTTCTGGGATCTGACAAGAGAGAAGAGAGGCTCAATGGGAGCTGCAACCTTTATTCTTGTTCTTACTCTTATTACCAGAGTATTAAGTATCCAGAACACCAACTTCCAGTTTCACAAGGTAAATTTTGAAAGAGTAAATATCTTCACGGAAATCCTGGGTATTTTAGTTCCTTTCTTAATTTGGGTTGTTGCAAACTGGGCTCTTACTACTCTGTTTGATGGAAAAGGAAATCTTAAGAATGTTTACATGGGATCATGTTACGCGATAACACCTTATCCGTTACTTCAGATTCCGCTCATTTTCCTCAGTAACTTCATTACCGAGGATGAAGGAACATTCTATTATTTCTTTGATTACTTATCACTCGTATGGTGTGTAATCTTGATTATATGTGCAATGATGCAGATTCATGACTATACAATGGGAAAGACATTGCTCAGTACCATTTTCTCAATATTTGGTATGGCAATCATCATTTTCATTTTACTCTTGTTCTTCAGCCTTATCGGTGATGGAATTTCATATTTCTATTCACTTTATAAGGAAATTGCATTTAGACTATACTAATGGAGGAAAAATAAGTGGAAGATAACGAGAAAAAATCCCTTATAGGTTCGATACTTAAAGTACTGATCCCCATTATTATAATTGCTGCAATTGTGGTTGCGATCATCAGTATTAAACCTGAAGAGGAAATAGTAAAAGAAATCGAGGTTAGATCATTTGATTCGGAAGAAGATAAATACGTCCTCGAAAATGACAAACTTAAATTTACACTTGACTCTGCAACAACTCAGTTTGAGCTGCAGGTTAAGGATACCGGTGTTGTTTGGACATCGAACCCCAAGGATGCGGCTAAGGATGATAAGGCTCTTGCAGCTGATAAGAACATCTTACAGTCAACACTCCTTCTCACCTATGGTAATATCAATGGTGTATGGACTCAGTATAACAACTTCGCATTAAGCGTTGAAAAGGGTATTTATCAAATCGAAGCTAGCGATGATGAAATCAGAGTCCTTTATACAATCGGTAATACAGAAGCTAAATATCTTATCCCTCTTGCTGTTCCCGAGGACAGATTTAACGAGTGGATTGATAAGATGGATAAGAAACCCAAGAAGCAGGTTCTTGAGTATTATCGTAAGCTGGATATAAAGAAGCTTAAGTCAACAGATGACAAGGATGAGCTTCTTAAGAAGTATCCTGACCTTGAAGAGCATTGCATTTATGTTCTTCGTGATAACGTAAAGACTTACCTTAAGGCAAAGATTGAAACACTCTTTGCAGAGGTTGGTTATAATGAAGAAGAGTATGAGGCTGATCTTGCTTTATACGAGCAGTCATCAAGCCAGGATATTCCTCTCTTCAATATCACAATGGTATACAAGCTAGACGGTGAAGACCTTATTGTTTCAATCCCCTATGAGGAGATTGATTTCAAGCCCGATTATCCTTTAACAAACATTGAAGTACTTCCTTTCTTCGGAGCAGGAAGCACAGAGGATGAAGGATTTATCGTAGTTCCCGAGAGCGGCGGATGTATCATTAACTTCAACAATGAGCGTTTCAACCAGAATGCATATTACTCAAATGTATATGGTTGGGATTACTGTACAACAAGAACTGCGGTAGTTTCAGAAACAAGAAGTTCATTCCCTATGTACGGTATCAGCAATAACGGTTCAGCCTTTATCTGCTGTATTGAGGATGGCGCAAGCTTTGCAAATATTAATGCGGACGTAAGCGGTCGTAAGAACAGCTACAACCATGCTGATGCAGCATACAGTGTTCTTCATTATGAAGCATTTGATGTTGCCGACAGATCAACAGCTTCATTCTACGTATTTGAGAATGAGGTTCCCAAGATTAATGTCAGCCAGAGATATAGGTTTGTTAACACAGATTCTTATGTAAAGATGGCTGAGGCTTACGGTGAGTATCTCAACGAGAGATATCCCAAGCTTAACAAGACAGTAAGCAGTGCAGACACTCCTGTAGTAGTAGATGTACTTCAGTGTGTTGATAAGGTTCAGCAGAAGTTCGGTGTTCCTTCACAGTCACCCTACGCACTTACAACATACGATGAAACAGTTAAGATTGCTGATGAACTTCAGAATGTCGGAATCAAGAATTTTGACATGAAGATTTCAGGATGGATGAATGAAGGCTATACTCATTCAGTACTCAAAGATATTGACCTGATTTCGGATCTTGGCGGAAAGAGTGATTTTAAGAATATGCTTTCATCACTTTCAAGCAAGGGTGTAAATGTATTCCTTGATGCACAGACTGAATTCGCTTATAACAGTGGTCTTACAGATGGTTTCGTAGCATTCAGAGATGCAGCAAGATTCACAACTCGTGAGAATGCAGAGCTTTATGATTATTCAATCATCTGGTATGGTCAGGATAAGACCAGATCAAGCTATTATCTTCTCAGACCTACATTTATCAGAGAAGGCTTTGATAATCTGATTAAGTTCGCTAAGGATTATAACGCAAATATTTCACTCAGAAATACCGGACATCTTCTTAACTCAGATTTCAATCCTAAGGAGCTCTACACAAGAGAAATGATTATTGCACAGCAGAGAGAGGATCTTGAGAAGACAGTAAACGGCGGTACAAAGGTTATTATCAATAACGGTAATGATTATGCTGTTGAGTATGCTGATATCATCACAAACATGGATATTTCAGATACCAACACAGCTATTATTGATTATGATATTCCTTTCTATCAGATAGCTCTTCACGGTAAGGTTAACTACACCGGTGATCCTATCAATATGGCTGAGAACTTTGACTTCGAAATTCTTAAGTCAGCAGAGTATGGTGCAGGCCTCAGCTTCCAGGTAATGGGCTGCTCATCATCAAGACTTCAGGATACTTACTATACTAACTTCTACGGTGCTGATTTTGATCTCTGGAAGGATAGAATAGCAACAATCTATAGTGAATATTCAAAAGCATTTGATGGACTTTTCGACAAGAAGATTACAAATCATTATCTTGCAAGCGATAAGGTAAGAGTTACCGAATACGAGAACGGTGCTAAGGTTTATGTAAACTACAGCTACGATGATGAGACAGTAGACGGTATCACATTAGCAGCAAGATCATATTTAGTAAAGTAAGGAGGTGATATTCGTGGCAAAAGTATTTAAAGCAGAAAAAAGACCTAAGGAAAAGAAGGTAAGGACGAATATCATCGCCGGACCGAAAAAAGATAAGAAGAAGACACTGGCCGGAAAGAAGGCCATTCAGGGATATTTATTTATCCTTCCCTTCATTCTTGGTTTCCTCTTCTTCATGGTTAAACCTCTTTTTCAGTCATTTATAATGTCAATCAGTGAGGTTACAGTAAGTAACGAAGGTTTCTCAACCTCGCTTAACGGATTTGCAAATTATTCAAAGGCATTTACAATCGATCCCCAGTTCAATCAGATTCTTGCTGATGAAAGCTGGAAGATGGTTATTAACTCACTTGCAACAATCGTATTCAGTATGTTCGTTGCCCTTCTTCTTAATCAGAAGTTTAAGGGCAGAGCATTTGTAAGAGCGGTATTCTTCCTTCCCGTTATCCTTTCATCAGGTGTTATCGTTGGTCTAGACAGCAATAACTCACTGGTACAGGGTATGGCAAATGCGATTGAGTCAAGCAGCTCTGCAAGTGTTACCAGCGTTATTGAAAATATTCTTTCAACAACAAAAATGGCTGGTGGTTTCCTTGAAACAATTTTCGACATTGTTAATAAGGTTTATGATATAGCAATTGCATCAGGTATTCAGATTATCATTTTCCTTTCAGCATTACAGACAATTCCCAAGAGTATGTACGAAGCTGCCGAAATCGAAGGCTGTACAAAGTGGGAGATGCTTTGGAAGATTACAATGCCCATGATCAGTTCTATGTTCCTTGTTAACTGGATCTACACAATTATCGACTTCTTCATGAAGTCAGATAACCAGATGTTGACAAAAATCAAGCAGGAGATGGTTGTCAGCATGGATTACGGATTCTCATCCGCAATGGCATGGATCTACTTTGGAGTTGTTATGGTATTTATAGGCATAAGCTCCTTATTAATTTCGAGGGTGGTATACTATTATGAGTAAGGTTAAAATGGCAAAAAGAAATGACTTCTGGCAGCGTAACAGACTCTCAGATGGTTATCTCCTTAAAAAGACTATTCTTAATTATGCACTCAAGATTTTGAGATTCCTGCTTATGTTTGGTCTCTGCTTCCTGATTCTTCAGCCGATTCTGAACAAAATCTCAGTCAGCATAATGGCAACCAAAGATATTTTCGATTCAACAATTAATGTAGTACCCCGTAACTTCTCGACAGAGAATATCAGACTTGCGGTTTACCTGATGGATTATCCTTCAGCACTTACAAACTCATTACTGATTTCACTTTCGATTTCACTTGTACAGTTAATTTCCTGTACACTTGTAGGATACGGTTTCGCAAGATTCAATTTCCCTTTTAAGAAATTCCTCTTTGCCTGCGTTATCCTCGTAATTGTTATTCCTCCTCAGACAATTTCAACTTCACTGTATCTCCACTTCAGATACTTTGATATCTTCGGAATTGTAAGTCTGATTAACGGAGACACAGCAAACCTTCGTGGTTCTGCAATTCCTTATTACCTTATGAGCGTTGGCTGTATGGGTCTTAAGAACGGTCTCTATATTTACCTTATCAGACAGTTCTTCAGAGGAATTCCCAAGGAACTTGAAGAGGCTGCATACGTAGACGGTTGTGGTACCTTATCAACATTCTTCCGTATCATGCTTCCCGATGCTAAGCCTATTCTTACATCATGCTTCCTTTTCTCATTTGTATGGCAGTGGACAGATAACTTCTACTCAGGTATGTTCCTCGGTAAGACAAAGCTTCTTTCAACAGAGCTTGAGAGTTTGGCTGATACTCTTGGTAACTACCTTGCAGATGGTAAGGGTACCCAGCAGGTTTCAGTCGGTTATGTACAGCAGATTAACTCAATCGGTACACTACTTGTAGTAACACCTCTTATTCTGCTTTATCTGATAGCTCAGCGTGGTTTCGTTGAGTCACTCAGCCAGACAGGTATTAAGATGTAATTTTTATATATATCAGATATTGCTTTTTGGTAATATTTACTAAAGAAGCAATATCTGATATATTTTTTTACGGAAAAATTTAATAAAATTAGTTTACTAATTAGCAATTATATGTTATACTATGATTACCTTGCAGTACAACTATGTGTACTGTTATGTAATACGCAGCAAAGCTGCACAAAATTTCATTCACCGAGTACCGGTGGGAAAGAGAGAGGAATATGAAAAAACTTAGTAAGGCAGTTGTCTTATTACTTGTTTTGGCCATGGTTCTCAGTGTAGTTGGATGTAGCAGTTCAGATGATAAGAAGGATCCCGCTACAACTACAACACCTGCAGCATCAACCGATGACAAGAAAGACGACAAGAAGGACGAGAAGCCTGCAGAGACAGACAAGAAGGATGATGTAAAGGATGACACATCATCAACAGAGCCTACAGATTCTAATGATTCAACAGATGATACTGTTGAGCCCGATGATGAGGTAGTTGAGACAAAGACATTTGCTAACGGTATCTATATTAATGAAGAGGGTACTTACTGTAATCCCGATGGTTCTACAGTAGACCTTGGCGGTATGGAAATCCTTATGGGTGACTGGTTCTCAAAGGAAGGTGTTGAGCCTACAACAGCTTTTGAAGAGGCTACAGAAGAATATCGTAATGAAATCATGGAGAAGTATAACTTCAAGATTAAGTTCCAGAAGGTTTCAGGTTATGGTACATACCTTGAGAATTTCACAAACTTCGCTACATCAGGCGGAGATGAGAACTATGTATTCTGTTTAGGTAAGCAGATGGTTGCTACACCTATGTTAAGCGGTCTTTTATATGACCTTAACACTCTTGATGTTCTTGATTTCTCAGAGGAGAAGTGGGATGCTTCTACCAGTTACCTTACTACACAGGGTAAGTCAACATACGGTATGAGAGCTGATGCTCCCGAGCCCCGTGGTGGTGTATACTGGAATAAGAGATTATTCGAAGAGGCCGGTGTAGATCCCGATCTTCCTTATGACCTTCAGGCTAAGAACGAGTGGACATGGGAGACATTCGAGGACCTTTGCAAGCAGCTTACACGTGATACAGATAACGATGGTGTAAATGATTGCTGGGCTATGACATCATTCAAGGGTGATTTCATCAACGCAGTTATCGCTTCAAATAACGCACAGCTCGTTGATATCGATGAGAATGGTAAGTACTACCTTGCTTCTAACTCAGATAATTATGTTGAGGCTTATGACTGGGGTAGATACATGCGTCAGAACTATGAGATGCCTTCACTCGAGGAGGAGACAGGTGACTGGGCTTACATGTATCCCTGCTTCATCAATGCTGAGGCAGCTATGCAGGTAGCTGAGGAGTACAGAGCAGGCGACTTATCAGGTGAAGAGGGTATGGCTGATGACTTCGGTTTCGTTATGTTCCCTCGTGGACCTAAGTGTGAGGAGCTTACAGGTTACTCAACAGATAACTTATATGTAATTCCTTCATGTTACGATGCAGAAAGAGCATGGAAGATTGCTTTCGCTTACAACCTTTTCACAGAGAAGACACCCGGTTATGAGGATGATGAGGACTGGATGACACCTTACTACCCTCTGTTTAAGGATGAAAGAGCAGTTGAAGAGACACTTGCACTTATGAGAACACATCAGGTTTCAACAATTTGGCCTTGTATTCCCAAGCTTAATACAGATAATGAGTACTCATGGGATCTTGATGCTGTAACAGCTATCGAGCGTTACGAAGCAAAGAAGGAAGAGTATCAGTCATATATTGATGCGGTTAATGTACTTGCAGGTAAATAATTAATTGATCTGTAAATTTAGGACCGGCTATATTGGCCGGTCCTTTTTTAATACTGACATAGTATATAAAATAGAAAGATAACCCACTGCCTTTAGGCGGTGGGTGAAGCTTTCGCGAGGTGCGGGGTTCAAGCCCCGTACCTCGTAAGCTGCGGTAGCAGCGATTTTATAACGAGTGACAAGCGAAGCGGTCACGAGTTTGACGAAATGCTGATTTGTTTATTTATCTAATTAGTCAATATATATTAAAATGTAAACATTTACATTATAATCTGTTGATTATAGAAGCTAAAGTTAATTGAAAAATAATACTGTATATATTTACCAAAAATTAATTGTATAAATTTTAAAAAAAATTAAAAAATTACTAAAAGAATGCTTGCATTCTAAAATGTGATTTGCTATAATTCAAATATGAGGTTTCAAAGGGGGAGTCCCTAGAACCCGAAAAAACATTTTAGGAGGATTTTCTAAATGAAGAAGAAAGTTTTAGCTCTTGTACTGTCACTTGTTCTTGTATTAGCAATGGCAGTAGTTCCCGCATCAGCAGCTAACTACGATGGCATCAACTTCGATGCAGTTAAGGGTGATTACGTTTACGTTAACTCTTATGACAACATTGTAGTTTGTGTACAGGGCGAGGATGGCGATGAAGGCCTTGTAGGTCAGGCTAATGTTGGTAACGTTTATGGTCTTGTTCTTTTCGCAACAGCAGACAGCACTGGTGCTCTTCACCTTGTTGTTAACGCTGAGAACAACGGCTGGACAAACGGTTTCCCTACAGATGATCCTGTAGAGCCCGTTGCTTATGACGGTGGTGTTTACTACTCAAACTACTGTGCAGATGCTACACCTTTCGTAAGTGGTGAGAGCTACTCACAGTACTGCCCTTGCAACTGGTCAGGTGCTGACGTAACAGTTACAGGTCTTGCACTTCTTGCTCAGGATGGTTCATACCTTGCAACTATCGGTGAGTGCCCTGATGCTTCTGTATTAGCTGGTGGCGCTTCAGATGCAGCTCCCGCTGAGGATGTTGATGATGCAGCTCCCGCTGATGATGCAGTAGTTGATGCTCCCGCTGATAAGGATGGCGAGCTTCCTCAGACAGGTCTTGTTTCTTCATTCCTTTTCGTAGCACTTGGTGGCGCACTTGTTTCAGGTGGTGCTGTAGTTGCTAAGAAGAGCAAGGAGAACTAATTATCTGCTCTAAGCAAACATTAAACCCTCGGTTTTACCGGGGGTTTTTTTATGTCATTTTTTAGAATTTCCATTAAATAAGCAATTATTGACGCTTAAATATGCAATAATAATATATTCATTTTTGAGTATTTCTGTTATATTATAATCAAGAATTTTAATTCAATATTTTTATTGCTTTCTATTAGCAAAATTATAAAGTTTTGGAGGGAAAAATGAGAAGACCTAACGAAAGAAAACCTTTAGTTACAAACATTTATACTGCTGATCCTTCAGCTCATGTATTCAACGGAAAGATTTATATTTATCCTTCACATGACGTAGAACATGACTGTCCCGATGATGATAACGGTGATCAGTACATCATGGAAGATTACCATGTATTATCAATGGATAATCTTGATTCAGAGTGTGTAGAGAACGGACTTGCTTTATCTATGCATGATGTTCCCTGGGTTAAGAACCAGATGTGGGCTCCCGACTGTGTTTGTAAGAATGGTAAGTACTACCTTGTTTTCCCTGCAAAGGATCATGAGGGCAAGTTCAGAATCGGTGTTGCAGTTTCAGATTCACCTGTAGGTCCCTTCAAGCCTCAGGAGAATTACATTCAGGGCAGCTACAGTATTGATCCCGCTGTACTTATTGACGATGACGGCAGAACATATTGCTACTACGGCGGTCTTTGGGGCGGCCAGTTAGAGATGTGGCAGTCAGGTTCATTTGATGAGAATGCACACAGACCTGAGGGTGATGAGCCTGCACTCGGACCGATGTTCGCTGAGTTTAACGATGATCTTTCAGCTTTTATCACAGAGCCCAAGCATCTTCAGATTCTTGATGAGAACGGTGAGCCTATCAAGGCCGGCGATGAGGACAGAAGATATTTCGAGGGTCCTTGGATGCATAAGTTCAATGGTAAGTATTATCTTTCATATTCTACAGGTACAACTCATTATCTTTGCTATGCAGAGGGTGAGAAGCCTGATGGTCCTTTCACATACAAGGGACGTATTATGGAGCCCGTACTTGGCTGGACAACACATCACTCAGTAGTAGAAATCGAGGGTGAGTGGTACTTATTCTACCATGATTGTGAGCTTTCAGGCGGCATTACACATGAGAGATGTGTAAAGTATACAAAGCTTAATATCGATGAGAATGGTAACATTGAGACAATTCATCCTTATGACTGATTATTGAATATATTTCCTGCAAAGGATTGATTAAAAAGGGCTTATTATAAGCCCTTTTTTACAAATAAAAGAGAAGAGGTATTTATTATGGGACCTATAGCACCGAAAGATCCGGTTAAAAAGCGCGATTTTTTCTATATTATGTATGATAAGCAGGTATTTGCTGCAGAAACTCCCAATAAAGACGGACGTGGTATCTGTTATCTTTATCAGAGTGACGGACGTATGATCAACTCCGCAAAGATTATCGGAAATGTTCAGGATGAAGAGCTTCTTGGACTTATGAGAACTACCGAGGGCTTTAGAAAGCTGGTATACGGTATTGCGGTTTCCATGATTAGTAATGAGCATGAGAATGCGAACTTTGTATTTCAGATGTACGGTAAGACAGACCCTTACGTCAGCGGCACATCTATAGAGCAGACCATTACACCTGATGGTGTGGAATATCTTATTCCTCTTACTGAAGTAAACTGGTCTGATGATGATAAAGAGCCCGGTCAGATTCGTTTTGAATTTGATAAGCCCGGCATTTCATCGACAGTATATGTAAAATTCTATCTGAATGACGGATATAAGGCACCTGCATTTGAACCTGCTAAGCCCGTAGACTTAGAATCAGATGAGTATAAAGCCATGATTGGTCAGTCACTTGTAGCTGCAGGCAACAGTCAGAGACTTAAGGCCCTTATTGCTAAGGCGCAGAGCGGTGAAGAGGTTACACTTGCATATATCGGAGGCTCTATTACTCAGGGCGCCGGAGCTACACCCTTAAATAAAGAGTGCTACGCATACAAAATGTTTTCTGATTTCAATGAAAAATATGCAAAGAATCATAATGCAAAGTTCATTAAAGCAGGTGTAGGCGGAACTCCTTCAGAGTTCGGAATCGTACGCTTTGAGAATGATGTCCTTAATAATCCGGCAGCGGACGCTGAGCCTGATTTGGTAGTTATTGAATTTGCGGTAAATGATGCCGGAGATGAGACTAACGGAGAATGCTACGAGGGCCTTGTAAGAAGATGTCTTCAGCTTTCAAGCAAGCCTGCGGTAATATTGCTTTTCAGTGTTTTTGCAGATGATTATAATCTTCAGGACAGACTCATTCCTATCGGAGAACACTATAATCTTCCCATGGTTAGCCTTAAGAACGCTGTAACAAAGCAGTTCTACCAGACCTATGATGAGGGCCGTATTGTTTCGAAGAGCCAGTATTTTTATGATACATATCATCCTACAAATCTTGGTCATACAATTATGAGTGACTGTCTTATGAACTGTGTGGCAAATGCTGCTTCGGCTTCGGATGCATCTGAATTTGTATTGAATAAGCCTTATTTTACAGATGAATTTGACTGTATTCATTCTTTTGACAGAGCGGATTATACAAGACTCATAAATGCTGACGGCGACTATGCTATTTACAGTATTGACGAAGGAGATTTCACCGGAAAGGATGAGCAGCTTCAGTATGCAGAGAAGAATGCCGATGCATTCGGAACACCGCAGTTCCCGAATAACTGGAAGCATATCAGCGGCAGCAAGGCACTTGTAATCGAAGCAAAATTCAAGCTTCTTATGGTCGTTACACTTGATAATGCAAGTCCTTCGGTAGGCGAGGCAGATGTCTATGTGGACGGAAAGTTTGTAAAGACAATAAATCCTCATGAGGTCGGCTGGACTCACTGCAATGCACAGATTATTTCAAGGAATAATGAAACTGCGAATCATAAGGTAGAATTCAGAATGCATGAGGGTGATGAGGACAAGGCATTCACAATTCTTGGATTCGGAATTATTTAATAAAATAAAGGAGAAGTACAGGGGTTATGATTAATCAGGAGAAAGTAAATGAATACAGAAGCAGAGCCAAAGAGCTTGTTTCAAAAATGACACTTAAGGAGAAGGTTTATCAGCTTCGTCATACCGCACCCGCGGTTGAGAGCGTAGGTTTGCCTGCATACAATTACTGGAATGAGGCACTTCACGGCGTAGCACGTGCCGGTGTAGCGACAGTTTTCCCTCAGGCAATCGGTATGGCAGCATCCTTTGATGATGAGCTTTTGGGTGAGGTGGCTGATACAATCGCTACCGAAGGTCGTGGCAAATACAATGCACAGTTTAAGTATGGTGACCACGGAATTTACAAGGGACTTACATTCTGGGCGCCCAATATCAATATTTTCAGAGATCCCCGTTGGGGACGCGGTCATGAGACCTATGGTGAGGATCCCTACCTTACAAGCAGACTTGGCGTAAGCTTTGTTAAGGGTATCCAGGGTGATGATGAGAACTATTTAAAGGCTGCTGCCTGCGCAAAGCATTTTGCGGTTCATTCAGGCCCCGAAGATGTACGTCATCATTTCAATGCCGAGTGCAGTCCTCAGGATCTTCGTGAAACATATTTACCCGCATTCCGGGCACTTGTGCAGGAGGCAAACGTTGAGGCTGTTATGGGTGCTTATAACAGAACTAACGGAGAGCCATGCTGCGGCAGCAAGACCTTATTAAAAGATATCCTTCGTAAGGAATGGGGCTTCAAGGGTCATGTGACCTCTGACTGCTGGGCTATCAAGGATATGAACGAGGGTCATGCGGTTACAAAGACACCCGCTGAATCTGTAGCCCTTGCTATTAATAACGGCTGTGATATCAACTGTGGTGACCTTTATGAGTACCTTCTTCAGGCTGTAGAGGAAGGACTTACTACAGAGGAAAGAATTGACGAGGCTCTTGTAAACGTTCTTACCACAAGATTCAAATTCGGTTTCTTTGACAGTGATGAAAAGAATCCGTACAGCAAGATTGATTATTCAAATGTAGATACAGCTGAGGCCAGAGCACTCAATCTTAAGATGGCAGAGGAAACAATCGTTTTACTTAAGAATGACGGCGTTCTTCCTCTTAATAAGAATAATATCAAGTCAATCGGTATCATCGGACCTAATGCGGACAGCAGAAAGGCACTTATAGGAAACTATGAGGGTACCGCTTCACAGTATATTACTATTGCAGAGGGCATCAGAAAAGAGGCTGAAGAGGCAGGAATTCGTGTATATGTCGGTGAAGGCTGTCATCTTTATAAGGACAGAGCTCAGGCTCTCGGTGAGTACAATGACCGTATTGCAGAGGTAAAGGCTGTATGTGAATACAGTGATGTTGTGGTTCTCTGTATGGGTCTTGATGCAGGACTCGAGGGTGAAGAGGGTGACGAAGGTAATGAGTTCGGCAGCGGCGATAAGCCCAACCTCAAGTTACCCGGAATTCAGCAGGAGGTAATCGATACAGTAGCTGCTTCAGGAAAGCCTGCAATTTTAGTGGTTCTTTCAGGAAGCTGCCTTGCACTTGATAAGGCTGCAAAAGAGGTTCCCGCAATTCTTCAGGGCTGGTATCCCGGTGCTCAGGGCGGACAGGCAATTGCAAATATCATCTTTGGCAAGAAGTCTCCGGAAGGAAAGCTTCCCCTTACCTTCTACAGCGAGAATAATACACTTCCTGAATTTACCGATTACGCAATGAAGGGCAGAACCTACAGATATATGACAGAGACCCCCTTATATCCCTTCGGATTTGGTCTCAGCTATACCGATATCAGCGAGACAGTTCAGGAAATCAGTATTCAGACAGGAGATAAGTCAGAAACTGTATATTCTTCTTCAGACGCAGCAATTGCACCTGTTGAATTTAGCGGCGACAAGATGAGCATCAGTGTAAAGCTTACAAATACCGGCAAAATGGATGGCGGCGCTACAGTACAGTGCTACATTGCTTCAGGCATTGAGGGAGCACCCGTTCGTCAGCTTAAGGGACTTAAAAAGCTTCATCTTTCAGCCGGAACAGAGGCTTCAACTGTTATCACACTTGATAAATCAGCCTTCGGCTTATATGACACAAAGGGTGAATTTAAGGTAAATCCCGGAACCTATAAGGTATCAATCGGCGATTCACAGCCCGATGCCAGAAGTGAAGAGCTGACCGGCAAGGCTTGTGTAAAGTTTGATGTAATAATTAAATAAAAGTAATTCAGATAAGCCCACTGCTTTTGGCGGTGGGTTTTTCTTTACAAAAATGACTAATATGTTATACTAATCTAAATATGTAATATATAAAATAGAAAGATAACCCACTGCCTTTAGGCGGTGGGTGAAGCTTTCGCGAGGTGCGGGGTTCAAGCCCCGTACCTCGTAAGCTGCGGTAGCAGCGATTTTATAACGAGTGACAAGCGAAGCGGTCACGAGTTTGACATTATTTTTCACAAAAGGATGACATAAATGCTGTTAAATAAATATGACATTATATTATTTGATTTGGACGGAACCATTACGGATTCGGCACCGGGTATAACAAATGCGGTAAAATATGTACTTGATTTTCATAAAATTGAAGTCAGGGATATGAGTGAGCTGCTGCGTTTTATCGGTCCGCCTCTTTATGATTCATTCACCGGATTTTACGGCTTTGATCATGATAAGGCCACGGAAGCTGTGCGTTTATATCGTGAATATTATAAGGATAAGGGCATATTTGAAAGTACTCTTTATGAGGGAATCGAGGAGGCTGTTGCTAAGCTGAAGGCTGCCGGAAAGATGATAGTTCTTGCTACCTCTAAGCCCCAGCAGTTTTCGGAGCGGATACTTGACCACTTTGGCCTGACGAAGTATTTTGACCTTATAGTCGGTGCTACAATGGACGAATCAAGGTCAAGAAAGACTGATGTAATCAAATATGCTATAGGTCAGATTAAGGATATTATCGAAAAAAAGGAAGGTCCTGAAGCCGTAAAAGATGAAGAAAGCTTTCTTAAACGTCTTATTATGATAGGTGACAGGGAAAATGATATCTGTGGTGCGGCCGATAATCATATTGATTCGATGGGTGTACTTTTCGGCTTTGGTGATTATGAAGAATTAAGCAGCAATGGTGCTGATTATATTGTAAATACAGCGGCAGAGATAACGAATGTATTATTGTCGGACGTAAGATACATAAAACATTACGAAATAATTGACTCGACAAATAATGAAGCCAAAAGACTTGTTGAGTCTGAATGCTTTGATAAGCCTGTTCTTATTTTTGCGGATGAACAGACCGCAGGCCGCGGAAGACAGGGGAAAAGCTTTTATTCACCCGCCAATACCGGTCTTTATATGACCGTCATTCTTCCCGTAAACGATGATATTAGTTCTCAGGTTACCATGACTACCAGAACCGCTGTAGCCGTAGCAAAGGCTTTAGAAAAGGAATATAATATTCATCCTGAGATAAAGTGGGTAAATGATATATATCTTGCCGGTAATAAATGCTGCGGAATTCTCTGTGAGGCAGTCAATGATTACAGTAAAATGCTGTTAAAATATGCAATAATCGGTGTTGGAATCAATATTTCCACCAGTGACTGGCCAAAGGAGCTTAGGGATAAGGCAGGAAGCATAGCAAAAGCTTCAGAGAAGAGAATAAGTCATCTGTCACTTGCTGTAACTACCGCAAAGTCTGTCATTGAATTAATCTCTGATAAATCAAATCAGGAATTTCTCAATTATTACCGGTCACATTCGAATGTAATCGGCCGTGAAATAGTATTTGTTGAGAATAATGTTGAGAATTCGGCCTATGCGGTGGATATCGATAATGAGGGCTCGCTTATTGTCGAAATGAAGGATGCCGACGGGAAGAGTTGCAGAAAAATAATAAATTCCGGCGAGGTTTCTTTGAAAATATAAGTCTTTTTGCCAAACTGGCATATTAAAAGCCATGTTCCTGCAAAAAGGATAAAACTCTGTATTTTATGAAAGGGTGCACGGTTATTTTTATGAATTGGAGTATAGTAAGGGAAAAGGTAAAAAAATTTCCATTAGTTACAATTATTATTTTATTATTAAATATTGTTGTCGGAATAATTACCCTCAGCAAGGGTCTTGATGACATGCTTTACCGTTACGGCGGAATGTATGAGGGCGCTTTCGGAAAGGGCGAATGGTTACGTGCCGTTTTTTATGCATTTATTCACATGAACTGGGCTCATTTCAGTGCGAATATGTTCTGTCTGGTCGGATTCGGATATATGCTGGAGCGTAATATCGGCTGGTGGAGATTCCTGCTTATATATGCCGGTGGTATCGCGGGAGCGGCCGTTGCGATTAATTTCTGGGGCGGATACGGTTTTCATGCCGGGGCAAGCGGAGCTATCTGGGCATTGATGTTTGCCGCCGTTGTTTATAATATCCGTTACAGAGAGAATATTAAGGGTGCATTCTTATGTGTACTTATTAATTTGTCCTACAGCTTTACCGATTCAAATGTCAGCATTCAGGGCCACCTTGGCGGAGCAATAATAGGTACTGTACTTGCTGTTTTTCTGTGTAAAAGAATAGAGGATTTCGCATATAATGACGATAGTTATAATTAAATGCCTATTTAATCATAATTTATTCTTGCGTAACAGGAGTATAGATGTTATAATAAAAGATACTGTGAATTTGGCCGAAAAATGCCTGAAAATTCAAAATCATTTGTGATTTGAGGTGACAAATGACGGATTCGTTAAAGAATTTTATACTTGTAACCGGCCATTACGGCTGTGGAAAAACAAATTTTTCGATAAATTTAGCAATGGATTTTCTGAAAAAGGGAAGAAAAGTAACAATGGTTGATATGGATTTGGTGAACCCTTATTTCAGAACTTCAGATTATCGTGAGCTTCTTGAAAGCAAAGGAATTGAGGTTATTGCACCGGTTTTCGGTCATACAAATCTTGATCTTCCTTCATTGCCTGCTGCCATGTATTCCATTTTTGACAGCAAGGACCTGGTAATATGTGACGTTGGCGGAGATGATGTTGGTGCGACAGTGCTTGGACGTTTCAGGCCGCAGTTCGCAAATTTTGAATATGATATGCTCTATCTGGTAAATCATTTCAGAAATATGACCTCTGAGCCTGAGGAGGCTGTACAGATTTTGCGTGAAATAGAAGCTGTAAGCGGGCTTAAGGCCAATAAGATTGTAAATAATTCTCACCTGATGTATGACACGGACGAAGAGGTACTTTTGAGCGGAAAGGCATATGCACAAAAGGTGGCGGGAATTCTCGGCATCGAGGTTTTCTGCAATACCGTGAAAAGAGAGCTGCTTGATAAGGGCACTATAGCAGATACGCTCAAGCCCGTATATCCGGTAGATATTTACGTTAAGCCTCAGTGGTAACTGTTAATCAATTTTTGTATGTAATTATCCGTATTGTACTCTGATCAGGTACGCAAGGTATGGACAATTCTAATACACTTAAACGACTTTACAAGGAGGAATATAAAATGGCAAAGATTACTGTAAACGAGAATCTGTGCAAGGGCTGTGAAATGTGTGTAAATAACTGTCCGCTGCATTTGCTTGAGCTTGACAAGACAAGAATTAATGCTAAGGGCTATCATCCCGCAGCAATGACTGATATGTCTAAATGTACAGGCTGTAAATCATGTGCAACAATGTGCCCTGATGTATGCATTACAGTAGAACGCTAATTGTTCAACATAGTTTATATTTTTTAAGGAGATAAACCAAATGGCAGAGAAAGTATTAATGAAAGGAAATGAAGCATTAGGCGAAGCAGCTTTAAGAGCAGGCTGCCGTCATTTCTTCGGTTATCCTATTACACCTCAGACCGAGCTTTCAGCATACCTGTCAAAGAATATGCCCAAGGTTGGCGGAACATTCTTACAGGCTGAGTCAGAGGTTGCAGCTATTAACATGGTACTTGGTGCAGGCGCTACAGGCGTTCGTGCAATGACCTCATCAAGTTCACCCGGAATTTCACTTAAGTCAGAGGGTATCAGCTACCTTGCAGGTTCTGATGTTCCCTGTGTAATCATCAATGTTCAGCGTGGCGGCCCCGGTCTTGGTTCAATTCAGCCTTCACAGGCAGATTACTGGCAGGCTACAAAGGCTACAGGTCACGGTGATTTCCAGCTTCTTGTATTTGCTCCTTCAACAGTACAGGAAATGGCTGATTATGTTTCTATCGCATTCGATACAGCTGAAAAGTACAGAGTACCCGCAATGATCCTTTCAGACGGTATGATGGGTCAGATGATGGAGCCTGTTTGTTTCCCTGATAATGCAGAAGTTAAAATGGTTGAAAAGCCTTGGGCTGCATGTGGTCATGAGAACAAGAGACCTCACAATATTGTAAACTCACTTTTCATCGAGGCTCAAGAGCTTGAGAAGATTGTTGTTGAGCGTTATAAGCGTTATGAGACAATCAAGGCTAATGAGCAGCGTGCAGAGAGCTACCTCACAGAGGATGCTGATATTGTACTCGTTGCTTACGGCGCATCATCACGTGTTGCTCGTTCAGCAGTTGATGCCGCAAGAGAGATGGGTATTAAGGCAGGTCTTGTTCGTCCCATCACACTCTGGCCTTTCCCCGTAAATGCATTAGAGGCAACAGTTGCTACTGCTAAGCAGTATCTTGTTGTTGAGATGAGTATGGGTCAGATGGTTGAGGATGTCCAGCTTGTAATAGGCAGACGTAAGCCCGTATCCTTCTACGGACGTACAGGTGGTATCATCCCCACACCCGAAGAGGTTCTCGAGCAGATTAAAAAGTTAGCAGGTAAGGAGGCGTAATATAATGGCAGTAGTATTTGAAAAACCTCATGCATTAACAGATGCACCTTTCCATTACTGTCCCGGTTGTACACATGGTATCGTTCATCGTCTCGTTGCCGAGGTACTTGACGAGCTTGGTGTAGAGGGCAATGCAGTAGGTGTTGCTTCTGTTGGTTGTTCAGTTTTCAGTTATAATTATTTCAATTGTGATATGGTTCAGGCACCTCACGGACGTGCTCAGGCAGTTGCTACCGGTATCAAGCGTGCTAAGCCTCAGGATGTAGTATTTACATACCAGGGCGATGGCGATCTTGCAGCTATCGGTACATGTGAGACTGTTCATGCAGCTACCCGTGGTGAGAACATTACAGTTATTTTCATCAATAATGCAATTTACGGTATGACAGGCGGCCAGATGGCACCTACATCACTTCCCGGACAGATTACACAGACAACTCCTTACGGTCGTGATGTTGCTCAGGCAGGTTATCCTATCAGAATGTGCGAAATGCTTTCAACACTTGACGGTGTAGCTCTTGCACAACGTTGTACTGTAGACAATGTTAAGCATGTAAATGAGACAAAGAAGGCTATTAAGAAGGCATTCCAGAACCAGCTTGACGGTAAGGGCTATTCAATCGTAGAGGTTGTTTCTACCTGTCCTACAAACTGGGGTCTTTCACCTGCTGACGCTATTAAGTGGATGCAGGATAATATGCTTCCTTATTATCCTCTCGGCGTATATAAGGATACAGCAAAGAGCTGCGCACCTACAGCAGAAGGAGGTGCAGAGGCATGAGTACAATGAGAACATTATTAGCCGGCTTCGGCGGACAGGGTATCCTTTTCGCAGGTAAGGTTATGGCTTACTCTGCACTTAAGGAAGGCAAGGAGCTCAGCTGGCTTCCTTCTTACGGTCCTGAAATGCGTGGTGGTACATGTAACTGCTCAATCGTTATTTCAGATAAGGCAATAGGCTCACCCCAGGTTACAGCACCCGATGTACTTGTTGCAATGAACAGACCTTCACTTGACAAGTTCGTTAATGCGGTAGTTCCCGGCGGAATCATTCTTGTTGACAGCTCAACAGTTGATGTAAAGGTTGAGAGAGATGATGTTAAGGTATTCTATGTACCTGCAACAAAGCTTGCTGATGAGAACGGTATCAAGGGCCTTGCAAACATTATTCTTGTAGGAAAGCTTTTCAAGGAGACAAACTTCGTATCAGCAGAGATGCTTGATGCAGGTCTTCAGAAGTGTATTCCTGCAAAGAAGGCTGCAATGCTTGACACTAACAGAAAAGCATTAGAAATCGGTATGGCAAACTAATTTTTTTAAATATTATTGATTTGCTGTTTATGATTAAATATTTAGCCTGCATCCTTTTGAGGGTGCGGGCTGTTTTTTGCAAATATTAGATAATCTGACAGATATTTACTAATCGATGTATGTAATGATGTCGGGGTCAAAAGCATTGCCCCCGACTTAATACACGCATTTCTTCGCACTTTGTGCTCCCGAAATGCTAAAAACATTCAAAATCCGCTCATTTTTCAATGAAAAATGGCTACTTTTTCATGTTTTTGCGTGTCATAAAGGCCTTCAATGCTCTTACAAGCAAGCTTGACGAGCATTTTTGACCTTTTGACCCTTGTATCATGTAATTGATATTTGTAACAGATGTGATTAATAGAAGTTAAATGAAAATGAAATATAAATTGATAAGAGTGCTGTGGATGGTTACTGTGATTTGCTGCATTTTTTCTGCCTGCAGTAAGAATTCAACAGCTGATAATACGGATAAAATTGAAAATTCAGCCGGAAAAGATTCGGCTTTAAATATTTCTGATGCTTCAGGCTCTGATCCGGAGGTTAATAAAGCAGGAACTGCTTCGGATACAGAAAAAAAGGATGCTGCTTCAGAATCAGGGAATAATTCAATAGAGAATGATAATAACGCAGAAGCTGAAAATGATTCGACGAATCAGGAAATCGGAGATAATTTAGCGGATACAGAAAATATAGCCGCCGGAGATTCTGCTATAGCTACAGATGAGGGTGCTATAGATGCTGAAACTGTAACAGATACTGATACTGGTGCTGATACTTTAACCGATAATACGGTTGGAACAGACACAGGATCTGCAACAGGCACCGGTATAGGAACAGGCACCGGAACAGCAGGAGCCGATTCTGCAACAGCTGATGATAAGGTTCCCGATGTTGTGGAAGGTGCTGGCTCAGAATCTGCAACAGGCACCGGTATAGGAACAGGCACCGGAACAACAGGAGCAGATTCTGCAACAGCTGATGATAAAGTTCCCGATGCTGTGGAAGGTGAAGGTTCAGAATCTGCAACAGACACAGGAGCCGCAACAGGCACCAGTATAGCAACTGGCATCGGATCTTCAACAGGTGGAGATACCATATCAGATTCTAAAACAGACAAAAATACCGGTGCAGATTCAGGAAAGAAGGACACTGACAGCGTTAAAAATCCGGGTAAAAAGCCTGCAAATGTATTTAAGGGTGAAGGTGATGATAAGTATCTTTCGGTGATTGAAAGTCAGAAGACAGGCTATCTTCTTCCTATAATCAACATTTATACAGAGGGTAATCAGGACATTGTTTCTCGTTCGCAGTATATAAACTGTGAGGTATTCACGGGAAATGTAGATGATGAATTGATGCTCTATAATGCATCCGGAAGGGTCAGAACGCGCGGCAATGCGACTGATTATTACGGTGATGAAGAAAAAGCCCGTACCGAGCAGGTCCCTTACAGGATTAAATTTGACAAAAAGCAGTCTATGCTGGGGCTTAATAACGGAGCAAAATGTAAAAACTGGGTTCTTCTTAAATGCGATTATAACGTAATAGGTGACGAGATTGCGTTCAGAATCGGTCGCAGTATATTCAGAAATGATAATTATGTATCGGACGGACGTCTGGTGCAGGTATTTGTAAACGGAGTCAGCAAGGGCTGTTACTGTCTCTGTGAACAGACTCAGGTTAATTCTCATCGTGTTAATGTATACGAATGTCCCGAAAACTATATGGGGACTGATATAGGATACCTTGTCGAACTTGATAATTACTGGGAAACACCTTATTTTATCATGGATTACGATAAAGAACAGGTAACAGACCTTCGCGGTAAAAGCACAATATTCAACCGGGCAGCCTACAGTATCAAAAGTGATGTATATTCTGCCGAACAGAAAAAGTATATTGAAAAATATATAAAGGCTGTCTACAGCGTAATGGTAAAAGCATATTATCACGATGAATACTATGTTCTTAATAAAAACTTCAATTTGAAAGAGGCTAATCCGGACAAGCTGGCAAAGGAATATGACCTGGATAAGGTGTCGCTGGCTGAGGCAGTTACGGACAAGGTTCTTGATCTGGATGCGGCGGTAGATATGTACATTATTCATGATATTGTGCGCAGCTATGATGTTGGTGAAGGAAGCTTTTATATGTGCGTAGATTTCTCAGAAGAAAGCACAATTAAGAAGCTAAGATTCACATCTCCCTGGGATTTTAACTGGGCATACTTTGAAAATCCTGAGAAGGTGGGCTGCTTTGCCGGCACCATCTGGGATGAAAGAATCACCAAGGTATCAGGAATCAGATATAATCCCTGGTTTATCATTCTTATGACTCAGGACTGGTTCAGAAAGCGTGTTTCAGACAGACTTTCAGAGCTGGTAAATAACGGTGTTTTTGAAGGTATCTATAAGCAGGAAGAGAAAATGCTGAAAAAATACAGTGCGGATATCAGAAAAGCACCTAATATCTACTATGAATCGGGCCTTAACCAGATTAAGGATATTCAGAAGCGTGTAAACTGGATGTATCAGGAGTATTGCATTAATAATTATAAAAATATAATTGCCGATACAAAAAGCGAAAGCAAAGCCCAAAATAAAAAATAAGAGCAGTTACCTGCCCTTAAAAAATAGTTTTAAATATTCAGCGACAATGGCCTGTAAATGGCTGTTGTCGTTTTTTAATTGTGATGTTTCGAGGAAGGTTCTTCTTGCAGAATATTCCTCTTTAAAAATCATAATTCCAAGCTTTTCGGCAGTAGCTATATCGATTGGCGGAAAAATAATAAAGCTGCCGTTGTGCAGGATATAGCAGTTATCGGGAGTGGCTTTATTTTTAAGTGAACCGTCGATAAAGTCCGACACCGATTTATGTATAGCCATATCCTCCGAAGGAATATAGTAATAATCCTTATAATTACTGTAAAAATGCTTCAGCCTGCCTTCAAAGGAGGAAAAGCTTATAGAAAGAGTATTATTGTCAAAGCTTGCGTTATCAGGCAGGGAGGAGCGTATTTTACCGATTATATTACGTTTCTCAAGAAATTCCATAACAGTTTCCGGGAATCCTATTGTAAAGGTATATCTTTGTCCGTCGGTAGAAACCGAAATATCATCGGGACTTTGTAAAAAGTTTGCAAATTCCAGAAGCCGGTTCAGTTTAAGCATACCGATAAGGTCGTCATGGTTATGAAGGAGCATGGCATTGTAGGCAGATTCTATGTCTACAGAGCCTAAGAGCGGCAGACCCGAGCCCGGAATGGGGCGGTAGGGCGCAATGATATACTCGGAATTTTCCTTTGACATGCTGCTTTTTAGTCTGGCTCTTTCGATTCTTACGGCGGCAATATAATTAATATAAATATTTATAAGGTCAGCACCCGACAGCTTATCAGCTCTGTGATAACCGCAGTATACCTCCATTTCCTTTTGCTTCATACCCGGGAAATTCAAAAGATTCTTAAACTTTTTTAAGTGCTTATAAAGATCATAGGAATATGTATTCTCAAAAAAGTCCCTTCCTGAAAATGCGGCGTCATAGCTATCCGAATAAAGTGAAGACCTGTTTTTTATAAAGCGTATATCAAAGGAGTCGCCGTTATAATGTACAAGGCGGGGATGAGCCTGCATAAGCAGATAAAACTCTTCGAGAAGTCTTTTTTCATCTGATATATCCTCTGAGAAATAACGGAGCATAAAAAGCTCATCATTTCTAAGAAAAACACAGCCTATAAGCCAGATAAACTCGGAATTAGAATCAAGACCTGAGCTTTCTATATCAAAAAGCATAAATTCGTCTGAGTAAGAATCTTTGTTAAGTCCGCTGACAAGACTTATAAAATCTGCTTTGTATTCATTTATAAGTGTTTCACAAACTAACATGGTTATCCTCTCTGATAGGGTATGGTAGAGCGTAGAATGGTCCCGGATTTAAGAAAACGGGGACGCCTGCGCAGGTCTGAAAGTTCTCATCAGAGTCAGTATAGCATATTTTCTTGATTTATTCCACAGGATGATGTAAAATAATGATATCTGTGTGTAATAGTATAAGCCGGGATCAGCAGGACACCGGCCGGGATAACAGGAAAGAAAATATTGTAATGAAGAAATCAGAAAAAATAAGAAAGAGGAAAAAAGTTGGCTTTATAAAAACATATCTGAGCGGAGCAATCAGGGCGGCGGTTATTGCATTGCTGCTTATAGTTCAGTTTGCCCTGGTATTTATGCTTGCGTTGTATATTTCTGCCGGTGTGTTTATTTACTATGCGATTCTGGCAGTCAGCATTTTTGTTCTCGTTGGACTTGTGAATAAACGAACGAATTCCTCTTTTAAGATAGGCTGGCTCATTCTGATTGCGATTATCCCTCTTTCGGGACTGATTATGTATCTGATGTGGGGCGCAAACAGAAGTAACCGAATCAAGCGGCGTAATTATGAGCATATTGCCTACGGATACCGCTTTATCGATAAGGATGAGGAAGCCAGAAATCATTTTATTGCATCGGGTGAAAGTCGTGAAAACCTTGTGGATTATCTGGAAAATAAGCATTTTAACCTCTACGAAAATAACAGCTTTAATTATTTCGCATTTGGTCAGGATGCCTTTCATGCAATTGAAAATGATCTTAAAAGAGCGGAAAGGTTTATATTTATTGAGTTTTTTATAGTAGCTGACGGCGTTTTGTGGCAGCGGATAAAGGATATTCTGCTCGAAAAGGCAAAGCAGGGTGTGGAGATAAAGTTCTTATACGATGATTACGGTTCAATGTTTCGTACCAGTAAGCTTTTATGGAAGGAACTGAATGATGCGGGTATAGAAACCGCTGAGTTTAATCCTATAGGAAAGTATCTCGATAAGCTCTATCTTAACTACAGAACCCACCAGAAAATTGTGGTGATAGACGGTAAGATTGCTTATACCGGCGGCTTTAACCTTGCGGATGAATATACAAATGAGGTAGAAAGATTCGGTGTCTGGAAGGATAACGGAGTGCGAATCGAGGGCCCGGGTGTGTACGGTCTGACAACTACATTCCTTCAGATGTGGGGTATGACCACAGAAAAGGATGTCGAGGATTACAGAGTATACAGACACAATTTTGATACGAAAAGCGAGGAAGGCGGCTTTTGCCAGATTATTTCGGACGGACCGGCCAATAATCCCGATAATCCTATTGCTGACAGCCTGTTAAGACTGATTTTCGCTGCAAAGAAATACCTCTATATCACGACGCCTTACCTGCTTTTGGACAACAACATTGAGGATGCGCTGATAATTGCCGCTGAAAGTGGTGTTGATGTAAGAATTATTACCCCCGGAATTCCTGATAAGAAAATGATTTACCATATGACCAGATATAATTACCGCAATCTGCTTCAGAGCGGTATTAAAGTCTATGAATATACTCCCGGTTTTATTCATGCGAAGACCTTTATTTCGGATGGCTGTGGTCTTATCGGGTCTATGAATCTTGATTTCAGAAGCCTGTATCTGCATTATGAATGCGGGGCATATATCTGGGATAAGAACCTTGTTAATACAGTTAAAAATGACCTTCTTGCGACTATCGAAGAGTCACACGAGGTCACATACGGGGAATGGAAAAAGAGGCCGCTCTTTGACAGAATTATTGAGCCCTTCTGTAATCTTTTTTCAAGCCTTGCATAATCAGAATTGAAATCTGCGGGAAAGGCAGGGAACTTTTAATTATGATTTGTATTTGTAAGCATTGTCAGAAGCAGTACATTAAAAAGAATAATTTTTATACGGCCACCTGTGAAGCCTGCAGGCCTGTGGATGATATGATTTTTGCCCAGATAGTTGCATATCTGAAGAATTATCCCAACAGTAATGCCATGCAGATAGGCGACGCACTGGGAATTAAGCCGATGCTTGTGGTTAAGTATATTGATGAGGACAGAATCAGAATGTCAGGCGGTTCTTTTTCAAGGCTTCCCGACTGAAAAGAAAGGTTTATATTATGATTTCGTATTTAAGAGGCAGACTCCTTGACTGGACTGAGGACGGTACCGTTACCGTAGATGTAAACGGTGTGGGCTTTGAGGTCGGTGTTCCGACCAGAACCCTCGGTACAATCTGCAACAGCAGCGAGGTTGAGCTGTATACATATCTTTCGGTAAAGGAAGACGGAATGAGTCTCTTTGGCTTTGCAAGCAAGGAGGAAATGCAGGTTTTTAAGAGGATTATCGGTGTAAGCGGCGTAGGCCCTAAGGGCGGACTGAATATTCTGTCATCAATGACCAAGGAGCAGTTTATTACTGCGGTTTTAAGTGATGATGATAAGTCTATTTCCAAGGCCAACGGAATCGGTAAGAAAACAGCGCAGAAGATTGTACTGGAGCTTAAGGATAAGTTCACGATGGCCGATGCCTTTGCATCAAAGTCTGATAATTCCGCTGTACTTGCAGCGGTTGCGGGACCTTCTTCGGATGAGCTCGAGGCAGTAAAGCAGGATGCGATACTTGCACTTGTTTCGCTCGGTTATTCTAATTCCGAGGCTATGAAGGCAGTTCGAACGATTGATGCGGAAGAAGGAATGACCGTAGACAAAATGCTCAGATTAGCACTTAAAAATATCTGATACAGGGGGATAAAATGCCTAGAAGGATGATTACAACGGAATTTACCGTTGAGGACAGTTCGATTGAGGGTAGTCTCAGACCCCAGCTTTTGGCTGATTATATAGGCCAGAGCAAGGCTAAGGACAACCTTAAAGTATATATTGATGCTGCCAAGCAGCGAAAGGAATCTCTGGACCACGTTCTGCTTTTTGGACCTCCCGGACTTGGAAAAACCACTCTGGCGGGAATTATTGCCAATGAGATGGGTGTAAACATGAAGACCACCTCTGGACCTGCCATCGAAAAGGGCGGGGATATGGCATCCATTTTAAATGATCTGCAGGAGGGTGATGTACTCTTTATTGACGAGATTCACAGACTTAACCGTCAGGTAGAGGAAATGCTCTATTCTGCAATGGAGGATTTTTTCATTGATATAGTGATAGGACGCGGCGCAGCGGCAAAGTCTATTAAATTTGATCTGCCGAGATTCACTCTTGTCGGTGCTACCACAAGAGCGGGTATGCTTACAGCGCCTCTTCGTGACCGTTTCGGTGTAGTAAGCCGTCTGGAGTTCTATACGATAGATGAGTTAAAGCAGATTATTCACAGGTCTGCAGAGGTATTAAAGGTTGAGATTGACGATGACGGAGCGCTTGAGCTTGCCAGACGTTCAAGAGGAACCCCCAGACTTGCGAACAGATTTCTTAAGAGAATGCGTGATTTTGCCCAGGTTAAATATGACGGCAGAATTACCCTCGAGGTTGCCAATTATGCACTTGACCTTATGGAGGTAGACAGACTTGGTCTTGATAATATTGACCGTGCAATCCTTCATACAATGATTGATAAATTCGGCGGCGGACCGGTAGGAATTGAAGCGGTGGCCACTACGATAGGTGAGGATTCGGGTACGGTAGAGGATGTTTACGAGCCCTATCTGGTACAGTCGGGACTTATAGCCAGAACTCCCCGCGGCCGTGTCGTAACCCGTGAGGGTTATAAGCATTTCGGATTGGAAAAGCCGGAAAATAAATAATTTTAGATAACAGGACAGAAAGGTATAGCTATTTTATGGACAGTATAAATGATATCAGGGCACAGATCGATGTGATTGACAGCGAGATTATCAGTCTTCTTGAGAAGCGTTTTGCCATTACCGACAGCATCGGACTTGCAAAGCATAAGGAAAATAAGAACATTGTGGACCGTGTACGCGAAAAGCAGAAGCTTGATAACCTTTTCGGAAGATGCAGGGAGGAATATGCGGGCTATATTGCGGCTATATTTAAGTCACTTATGGAGGAGTCAAAGCTTTCGCAGAGCCGCGTGCTTTTCGGACCCGATACAATCTTTTTAATCGGTATGCCGGGCTGCGGAAAGACCTCGGTGGCACGTGAGCTTGCAGGACATATCTATGCGGATGTAATTGATCTTGATGATGAATTTTCAAAAATGTACATTGCCACACCCGAGATGTTTATTAATCAGATGGGTGAGGATATGTTCAGAAAGAATGAGTCTCTGGTGCTTAAGCTTATTATTGAACGAATCGCCGCTCTTAGGGCTAATTACTGCAATAAACGCGTGGTTATTTCCTGCGGAGGCGGTATTGTGTGCAGGGAAATCAATATTGACCGTATGAAGGAAAGCGGAAAGGTTATTTATGTTAAGCGTGAGCTTGACAAGCTTGAGACAAACGGCAGGCCTATTTCTGTTGCAAAGGGCGTTGAGAATCTCTATAATGAGAGGAAGGCTTTTTACGAGTCAGCTGCGGATTATATCGTTGAAAACAATGATATAAGGGAATGTGCAGGACTTATTGCGGGACACCTTTATTCGGACACCTGCAAATAAAGCTCTGTGAATGCAGTACATAAGGATTGATTAATGAAGAATGATTTTAATGACAATAGATTCATAAATGTACTTACAAAAATGGGTAATGCGTTATATCTGAATATATTGTTTATTCTGTGTTCACTGCCTGTTTTTACACTGGGTGCGTCATTGTGCGGCTATTATTACGGTATGGTAAAGGTAGTAAGAAGAGACAGAAGCTATGCCGCCAGGGAGTTTTTTGCGGAATTTAAAAGAAGCTTTGCAAAGGCTACGGTTTTTACCCTGCTTATGCTGATCGCAATAGTTCTTTTGTGGTTTGACCGTGAATATTTTGCTTACAGCGGCAGACAGTTTGCCTTTGTTGCGGTTGCCGTACTTGATGTAATAGTAATAATTGCTGCATTTTTTATTGTATGGATTTTCCCTGTTGTTTCCAGATTTACCGGAAGCTATAAGGAGCTTATAAAATTTACCTTTGTTATTTCATTTAAGCATATACTTATAACAGTCATTTTGCTTCTGGGCCTTTTAGCCTGCATTTATCTTTGTGTAAGGTTTCCTGTCAGCTTCACGCTGATTATTCCTGCGGGCTGGTGTTATGCGTCTACCATTTTTATTGAGCCGGTATTTAAAAAATACATAAAGGAGCCCGGTGAAAATGAGGACGGCTGGTATTATGACTCTGATGAAGAAAACGGAAAAGATAAAAAATAATAATCATTTTTAATGAGGTGTATATGAGAATTATTATTGTCGGCTGCGGAAAGGTTGGTTATGCAATTGTTTCTCAGCTTGTTAAGGAAGGTCACACAATTACGGTTATTGATAATAACAAGGACCGTCTCAGCACAAGGCTCGGCGGACTTGATGTTATGACCTATTGCGGTGACGGCTGCAGCTTTTCAGCTCTTTCTGATGCCGGAATAGAGACCGCAGACCTTTTTATTGCGGCTATGGGCTCTGACGAGACCAATCTTCTGAGCTGCGTACTGGCAAAGAAGAAGAGTAAATGTAAAACTATCTGTCGTGTAAGAAGCCCGATTTACATGAATGACGTGGAATTTCTTAAGCGAGAGCTTGATATCGATATGGTCATTAACCCTGAGCTTGATACAGCGGATGAGTGTGCACGTATTTTCAAGTTCCCTTCGGCCAATAAGATTGATGTATTCTTAAGTGAGCGCGTGGAGCTTGTTCATTTTAAGGTTGATGAGAAATCCGGACTCTGTGACAAACGTGTAGTTGATATAAGAAAGTCCACCAAGTGTAATGTGCTTATCAGCATGGTTGAGCGCGATGAAGAGGTATATATCCCCGGTGGTGATTTTATCATCAGAAGAGGTGATGTCATCGGTGTGGTTGGAGCCCCCAGAGAGGTGTATGGTTTCTTCCAGCAGTTCGGTGTTTCTATTAAGAAGGCCGCAAATGTAATTATTGTCGGCGGAGGAACAACAGGCTATTACCTTACAAAGAACCTTATTGCATCGGGAATCAGAGTAAAGATTATTGACAGTAACCGTGCACGATGTGAATTCCTCGCAGAGAATATTAAAGAGGCTGATATTATTCATGGCGACGGTACTACGAAGGAAATCCTTATTGAGGAGGGCCTTGAGACTGCTGCAGGTCTGGCTGCTTTTACAAGTATCGATGAGGAAAATATTATGCTTTCCATCTTTGCTAAGTCCAGAACCAGTGTTAAGACCATAACAAAGGTCAGCAGAGACAGCTTTACAGAAATATTCAGTCAGCTTAATCTTGATACGGTAGTTTTCCCTAACAGAATCGTATCCGACAGAGTACTTCAGTATGTTCGTTCTCTGCAGTTTACCATGGGAAGTGATATTGAAACGCTTAAAAAGCTTGGTTCGGATAAGGCAGAGGCCTTCAGTATTATCATTAAGCAGAAATCAAAGATTACAGGCATCCCGCTTATGAACATGAAGCTTAAGAAAAATGTTCTTATATGCAGTATTTCCCGTAAGGGCAAAAACATAATTCCCGGTGGTTCCGACACAATTGAAATCGGAGACCGTGTAGTTATTGTTCATGCAAATTCTGAAGTAAAGACGTTTGAGGATATATTACAATGAATTATGGTGTTGTATTTTATATACTGGGCTGGATTCTTAAGGCAGAATCAATATTTTTGCTCTTTCCCTTTATTGTAGGTCTGATTTACGGGGAAGGCGCGGCATGGAGCTATCTGCTTACGGCCGGTATATGTCTTGTTGCAGGTGTATTATTATCGTTAAGAAAGCCTAAAAAGGGTGGCCTTTTCTTAAAGGAGGGCTTCTTCGTAGTAGGTCTCGGCTGGACCTTTATGTCTGTTTTCGGAGCCTTACCCTTTGTTTTTTCAAATGATATTCCGCATTTTATGGATGCTCTTTTTGAGACGGCATCCGGACTTTCGACTACCGGAGCTTCGATTCTTTCGGATATTGAGGCACTTTCGCATGCCAGCCTTTTCTGGCGAAGCTTTACTCACCTTTTAGGCGGTATGGGTGTATTTGTGTTCCTTTCGGCGCTGCTTCCCATGCTGGGCGGTAATTCGGTCAACCTGATGAAGGCGGAGAGTACAGGCCCTTCGGTAGATAAGCTTGTACCGAAGCTTAAGGATACTGCGAAGATTCTTTATGCCATTTACCTGGCAATGGGACTTATAGAATGTATCATCCTTCTTTGCCTCGGACTTCCGGTATTCGACAGCTTATGTTATACCTTCGGTACCATCGGTACAGGTGGTTTCGGTATTAAAAATGACGGTTTATTCTCACTTGATCCTGCTGTTCAGTGGGTTATCGGTATATTTATGGTACTGAGCGGTGTAAACTATTCAATGTATTTCCTGATGCTGAGAAGAAAGTTCAAGCAGGCATTTTCGCTTGAAGAGGTTCGTCTGTATCTGGCGTTTATTATTGTTTCGGTTGTTATTATCGGATTCAATATCAGTCATATGTACAGCGGCACCGAAGAAACAATCAGACATTCATTCTTCCAGGTATCATCACTTATTACCTCTACAGGTTTCTCCACTACGGACTTTGACCGGTGGCCGGAATTCTCGAAATGTGTGCTTATATTGTGCATGGTAATGGGTGCCTGTGCCGGCAGTACGGGCGGCGGTATCAAGATGAGCCGTGTACTGATAATGTTTAAGAGTGTTAAGAAGCAGTTCCAGATGCTTATTCACCCCAGAGCCGTTTCTAAAATCAGAATTGACGGTGTGGTTGTGGACCATGATGTTGTAAGATCAACAAATGCCTATATTGTCCTTTTCATCATAGTATATGCAGTTTCCACACTTTTGATTTCACTGGAAAATGTGGATTTTACGACGAGCTTTACGTCGGTTCTGGCTACGCTGAATAATATGGGACCCGGTCTGAATAAGGTCGGACCTACGGCAAACTTTGGATTTATGTCGGATTTCAGTAAATTGATTCTGACCTTTGATATGCTTGCGGGACGTCTGGAATTATTCCCGATGCTTTTAATAATCGTTCCGAAGAGCTGGAGAAAAAGCTTATAAGAGGCTTTATGCCAAAATAAAAAAGTCGCATCAGATGCGACTTTTTTTGTTGGATAATATTATTTATTTACTCTGACCGTAGTAAGCGTTTGCACCGTGCTTTCTGAAATAGTGCTTGTCAAGAAGGCTCTGAGGTACGGGATTGATGGTACAGTTTGAAAGTGAGAGATTATGCCATGCCATGAAAGCAACCTCTTCAAGTACGATAGCATTCTCTACAGACTTGTAGGGATTCTTACCCCAGGTGAAGGGACCGTGTGACTTAAGAAGAACCGCAGGTACATCCATGGGCTTGATGCCTCTGGTTTTAAAGGTTTCAATGATAAGCTTACCTGTGTTGCCTTCATAATCCTCATCGATTTCCTCGGGTGAGAGACATCTTGCACAGGGAACGGGTCCGTAGAAGTAATCCGCATGCGTGGTTCCGAGAGCGGGAATGTCAAGTCCTGACTGAGCCATTGTGGTTGCCCAGCGTGAGTGTGTATGTGTTACACCGCCAAGCTCGGGGAACTCACGGTAAAGAGCAAGATGAGTAGGGGTATCTGAAGAAGGACGAAGATTACCCTCAACGATATTTCCGTCAAGATCCAGAACCACCATGTCCTCGGGCTTCATTTCGGAATATGAAACACCTGAGGGCTTAATTACAACAAGTCCTTTTTCTCTGTCGATACCGGATACATTACCCCATGTAAGAGTAATAAGATTATTCTTGGGAAGAAGCAGATTTGCTTCACATACTTCATTTTTTAATGATTCAAGCATATTAATAATCAGCACTTTTGCGTGCTGCTCCTTTCAGCTTTTATTATATAGTTTTTGGTGAAAAAAGCAACTGCTTTATATGTTTTTTATTGAAGTAAGTGGGAGAATATGCTATCATAAAATTGATTGAATAATCAGGGATGGGGATAGAGTATGATTCATATTTTTATTTTAAATCCATGCGCAGGCCGTCAGAATTTTTCTGAGGAACTGCGTAAAAAGCTCGAAAGCTTTGAAAAATTAAATTATTATATTTTCAATACGAGAAATTCCGGTCATGAGACCGAGCTTGTCAGAAAAATACTTAAGATTTTCTCTGATGAGTCTATTCGCATATACTGCTGCGGCGGTTCCGGAACCATGTGTAATATCATGAATGGAATTGATGATTTTTCAAGTGTAGAGCTGGCTTTTTATCCGTGTGGTCTTACAAATGATTTTCTTAAGGTTTTTGAGGATGATTATGATAAGTTCCGCAACATTGAGAATCTTATAAACGGTGAAGTGATTCTTATCGACTATATCAAAACCAATCACGGAGTGGCACTGAATACCTTTTCAGTGGGTCTTGATTCTAATCTGACGGAAAATCTGATTGATTACAGATTTATGAGTGTGTTCGGAAAGGGTCTTCCTTATCTGATGGCCTTTTTGAATGCTACCTTCTTTACCAAACCCGACAACTATGAGATTTATGTTGACGAGCAGAAGTTTGAGGGCTCAATGTCGCAGCTTTGCTTCGGAAACGGAAATTATATCGGCGGTATCATGAATATGACCGATGATGCCAATATCTGGGACGGCAAGGCCTCTTATCTGATAGGTCCGCCCAAGGGCGGTGCAAGACTGCTTCCTCTTGTCAACCATATGATTAAAAGAAGAATAGACAAGCTTCGTGCGGTAACTACCAACGGAAAATGCGAGCAGCTTACCATTAAAAGAATTGACGGACAGCCCTTCCAGATTAATCTGGACGGAGAAATGCAGCCTGCACAGAAGGAATGGACTGCAAGAATAATAAATAAGGGACTGAAATTTGTTATTCCGAAGGGGGTGAATGTCATTGACAGATAATTTTTACTACGGACGAATTATCTCACTGACCATTTACTTCGTAGAGGGTCTTATTGCGGTTATAGGCGGATTGCTTAATGATAATCTGCCCAGAATGATGGTGCTTTTATATCTTGCCTTCTGGCTGATAACTCTTTTGCTTTTTAAGGAGCTGAGCAGAAGGAGGAAGATACGTACATATTCATTCCCCTATCTGCTGAACGGGTTTGCTATTATGGGAAACCTGATTATCGGCTATATTTTCGGAGATGCATATATAAATCTCTTGTTCTTTGCCTTTTATCTGCTGGCAAGCATATTCTTCCTGAACAGGATGGTTATGCTGCTGACTATCCTGCTGGAGATGCTGATTTATGCTATGTATTATATCCTTCCCTACGAAATTGCAGGTACTGAAATACGTAATATCTGGATGGTAGTTCTTACCCTTTTAGGTTCCGGATGGATTGGCTTTAACCTGATTAATTTCTTTGTCGACCAGCAGAGAAAAAATGCCGACAGTACGCGAAGTATGGACGATCTGATTCGTGTAATTGAGGCAAAATGCGACGAGGCGAGGGCTGCCATTGACAGTAAGGTTACCTTTATGTCAAATATTTCGCATGAGGTCAGAATCCCCATTAACAGTATTATGGGTATGAATGAGATGATTCTGCGTAATACCGATGATGAAAAGATTATTGAGTATGCAAAGCATATTTCAACTGAGTCAAACGAGCTTCTTTCACTGATTAATGATATTCTGGATTTTTCGAAAATTGAGAACGGTAAGTTTAAAATCATTCCCCAGAAATTCGAATTCAGCAGTATCATTGATAAAATAATAAGTGAAAATTCGCAGAACGCCGACGATAAGGGACTGAATTTCTCGGTTACCTGTAATCCGGATATACCTGAGTATATCTATGCGGATGACGTCAGAATTAAGCAGATTATTACAAATCTTGTAACAAATGCAATAAAATATACGGATACCGGAACGGTAAATCTAAATTTTGATTATGAGCCTTCCAGCGGACGCAATATCAAGCTGAAGATTACCGTATCGGATACGGGCCGCGGTATTAATACCGAATTTATTCCGAAGATGTTCGATGCCTATGATAAAATCAGGGATACAAAGGACAATAAAGCCGAGGGCAACGGCATCGGACTTGCCATTACAAAACGTATCACGGAAATGATGAACGGCAGCATTCATGTGGAAAGCAAATACGGCAACGGTTCTATTTTTACCGTAATGCTGCCCGCAGTATCACTTCTTGATGAGAAAATAGGAGATTACAGGGAGCGTCTTAAAAAGAAAAAGGCTTCGCGCTCGAAATATCATGAGAGCTTTACCGCACCGAATGCAAGAGTGCTTTTTGTGGATGATAACGCGGTAAATCTTAAGATTTCGAAACTTTTGCTTTCCGAAACAAAGATGCATATTGACACTGCGGTAAGCGGTGCGGAGGCAATCGACTATGTAAAGAAGGATGCATATGATGTAATTTTTATTGATCATATGATGCCTGTCATGGACGGTGTGGAGACTCTTGCACGTATGAAATATGACGGACTGGTGAAAAATGTTCCTGTTATCGCATTAACGGCAAATGCGGTTTCCGGAGCACGCGATATGTATCTTGATTACGGTTTCTCAGATTACCTTCCCAAGCCCATTGATTCAAAACTTCTTGAACAGATGCTTATTAAGTGGCTTCCGAAGGATAAAGTAAGTATAAATTCTCAAAATTAGAAAATTAGATATTGTTTTTTTGCAAAATTCTTACTTGTATGCATAATTTGATTATGTTATAATCTTTATCGTGGTGATTCAATAATGAATTATTCATTAAATTGTTTTCGATTTTGAAAGGAGAATACAGAAATGGGACTTATTGCAGCAGCTCTCAATGCAGTTGGCGGTAATCTTGCAGATCAGTGGAAGGAATTCTTTTACTGTGACGCAATCAGCAAGGATACACTTGTTGTAAGAGGACAGAAGAAGGTTAACGGCCGTTCTTCAAACACAAAGGGTGATGATAACGTTATCACAAACGGTAGCGGTATCGCAGTAGCTGACGGACAGTGTATGATCATCGTTGAGGATGGTAAGGTTGTTGAGGTTTGTGCTCAGCCCGGTAATTTCACATATGATACATCACTTGCTCCCAGCGTTTTCACAGGTAACCTCTGGCAGAGCATTAAGGACACATTCTCAAATATCGGTTCCAGAATCGCATATGGCGGAATTGCCGGACATGATCAGAGAGTTTACTACTTCAATACAAAGGAAATTCTTGACAACAAGATTGGAACACCCGCACCCGTTCCCTTCCGTGTAGTTGATAAGAATGTAGGTCTTGATATTGATATCAATATCCGTTGCAACGGTATCTACTCATACCGTATTGCAGATCCCCTTCTTTTCTATACAAATGTTTGCGGTAACGTAAGCGGTAACTATGGCAAGGATCAGATTGATTCTCAGATTAAGAGTGAGCTTCTCAGCGCACTTCAGCCTGCATTTGCAAGAATTTCTGAGATGGGTATCAGATACAGCGCACTTCCCGCACATACAACAGAGCTCAGAGATGCTCTTAAGGAGTGCTTAAAGGCTACATGGGCTGAGAGACTCGGTATCGAGCTTATGACCTTCAACGTTAACTCAGTTAACGCAAATCCTGAGGACGTTAAGATGATTCAGGATCTTCAGAGACGTGCAGCTCTTCGTGATCCTTCAATGGCTGCAGCTACACTTGTTGATGCTCAGTCAAACGCTATGCAGGATGCAGCTAAGAATGCCGGCGGCGCAATGAACGGCTTCATCGGTCTTAATATGGCTCAGAATGCAGGCGGCATGAACGCAACAGATCTCTTTAATATGGCTCAGAGACAGCCCGCAGCAGCACCCGCAGCAGCTCCTGCTCCTGCAGCAGACAGCTGGACATGCTCATGCGGTGCAGTAAATACAGGCAAGTTCTGTATGGAATGCGGCACACCCAAGCCCGCACCCGCAGCAAGCTGGACATGCTCATGCGGTGCAGTAAATACAGGTAAGTTCTGTATGGAATGCGGTTCACCCAAGCCTGTTTCAGACGAGTGGACATGCTCATGCGGTACAGTAAACAAGGGTAAGTTCTGTATGAACTGCGGTTCACCCCGTGCATAAGTAAATAAATATTGGTTTATAAAAGCCCCGGCAGCCTGTGGTTTCTGGGGCTTTTTAAAAGTATATATGTTGGAGGAATGAGATGGCTATACAGGAATATAAATGTCCCTGCTGTGCCGGCGCTATTGAATTTAACAGCACTGTCGGCAAAATGAAGTGTCCTTACTGCGATTCGGAATTTGAGATGGACTCGCTCAAGGAGCTTGATGATGTACTTGCAAATGAAATAGTTGATAATATGGACTGGAATACCTCAGCCGGAGAGGATTTTAACGATGCTGAGGCAAACGGCATGTCTGCCTACAGCTGTCAGTCATGCGGTGCGCAGATTCTCACCGATAAAACTACGGCTGCTTCAAGCTGTCCCTTCTGCGGAAATCAGATTATTATGATGAATAATCTTGCAGGAGCTCTTAAGCCTGATTTACTTATTCCCTTTAAGTTCAATAAGGAGCAGGCAAAGGAGGCTCTTAAGAAGCATTTCGAGGGTAAGAAGCTGCTTCCTTCGTCCTTTAAGGATCAGAATCATATTGATGAAATTTCAGGTGTATATGTTCCATTCTGGCTCTTTAATTCAAAGGCTTCCGCAGATTTCAGATACAAGGGTATCAAGGAGAAGCGCTGGAGCGATGATGATTATGATTACATTGAGAAGTCATATTATTCCGTAATTCGACGCGGTGGTCTTGAATTTGCAAATGTCCCCTGTGATGCTTCACAGAAGATGGATGATGCACTTATGGATTCACTGGAGCCTTATGATTACAGTCAGGCCGTTGATTTCCAGACTGCATATCTTGCGGGATATCTTGCAGATAAGTATGATGTTACTGCCGAGGACAGTACCGAGCGTGCGAATAACCGTATCAGAAGAAGTACGGAAATTGAGTTCAGAAAGACTGTTACAGGCTATGACAGTGTAGAAACTCAGAATAAAAACATTAATCTTGAAAACGGTACAACCAGATATGCCCAGCTTCCTATGTGGATTCTCAATACTACCTGGAACAATGAAAAGTATGTATTCGGTATGAATGGTCAGACCGGAAAGTTTGTAGGAAATCTTCCTATGGACAAGGGTAAGTTCTGGAAATATTTTGCCATTATCGGACTTATCGGAGCTGCAATCGGAGGACTCGGTTCATTTTTCCTTCTTGATTCAGGAATGGGTGCCGTAATCGGAATAGCCGTTGTAATCGGTCTTCTTGCAGGCTTTATCGGAACTCTTTCAATGAGAAGTGAGCTTAAGAGTGTTAGAATTGCTGATGCTGCACAGAACTTTATCAAGCAGGGCAGCTTTAAGCTTAATGACTCCCGCGACATTTACATGTACAGAAAAGTTGAGAGACGTGCAAAACCGAAGCCTCAGCAGGACAGCCAGAGCTAAATAGAATTATATGACCGGTTTACGGAGCTTCTGTAGCCGGTCTTTTTTTAGGGAAGGAAAGATATATTGAAAACTGCAAAATGCTATGTGGATGGCAGCTTTAATCCCTCAATCGGCAAATATGCCTTCGGCTGCGTTATGATTCATGAAAACGGTGTTATAGAGGAGTATAAGGGCTCGGGTAACAATCCTGATGCGTTATCCCAGAGAAATGTCGCGGGAGAGATGATTGCTTCCATGCTTGCCGTTAAATGGGCGATAATAAATGAATATGAGAAGGTCGAGATTTATTATGATTATTCGGGAATTGAATGCTGGGTGACAGGTGCCTGGAAGGCTAAAAATGAGCTTACCCAAAAGTATCGCGACTGGATGAGAGCCCGCAAAAATAATCTTGAAATAGAATTCTTTAAGGTTGCAGCCCATACCAATGATAAATACAATGAAATGGCTGATAAGCTTGCAAAGGAAGGTCTTCTGACAGAATGCGGAATTCCTGAAATTTCTAAAATTTAATAGACATTGGAATATAAGTATATTATAATTATTAGTTGAGAAAATGCTTTAAGGAAGGACGAACAGAAGAATGAGTTTCTTTAAAGATTTAGATAAAAATGAATCAGCTGATGACGGAGGACTTTTATCGCAGGATGCGATTGAGGCACTGTTTGCAAGCATGAATTCAGAGCCTGTAAAAGAGGAACCAAAGCCTGCAGAGCCTGCGCCTGCAGCGGCAACCGCGGATGACGGAGGAGTAATGTCACAGGATGCGATAGCAGCCCTTTTTGCAAGCATGAATTCAGAAACCGCAAAAGAGGAAGCCAAGCCCGCGGAGCCGGCGCCTGCAGCGGCAGCCGCAGATGACGGGGGAGTGATGTCACAGGATGCGATAGCAGCCCTTTTTGCGAGTATGAATTCAGAACCGGCAAAAGAGGAGCCTGCGCCTGCAGCGGCAGCCGCGGATGACGGGGGAGTGATGTCACAGGATGCGATAGCAGCCCTTTTTGCGAGTATGAATTCAGAACCCGCAAAAGAGGAAGCTAAGCCCGCAGAGCCCTCAAAGGATGAGGCTTTATTTGCAGAAAATTTAGCGGAAGAATCCGCAGCAGCTATCGATAATGAGCCTTTGGCAGACGATGGGCTGTTTGAGTTTGAGGATGAACCCGTGGCGAATGCTTCAGAGCTTCAGGGCTATGATGCTCAGGAGGAGATTTCAGAAACAAATGAGGCTGATAAGCAGTATAATGTTTTTTCATCTGCTGCAGCTGAGGCAAATCAGGCAGCTTCATATGATGCTGTAGAGGAAAACGGCCCGGAAATCTATTCCGATAACCTTGTTGATGCTGAGGATGAAGCGAAGGACAGTGATTTTGAAATCAACAATGATTCTGCTTCACATCAGGATAGAAGCGGCTACAGGGAGAGCTCTGACAGCTGTGCGGTAATCACGAAGGGTACAATCATTAACGGCAGTATCATTTCAGACAGCTCGCTCAACGTAATAGGTACGGTAAACGGTGATATCGAGTGTATCGGTAAGCTTACGATTACGGGTAATGTTACAGGTAATTCCGTAGCGCGCGATGTATTTGTAAATGCAAAGCGCCTTGAGGGAAATATTGACAGCGAAGGAACGGTTAAAATAAGTCTTGGCACCGTAGTGGTAGGTAATATCGTAGCTAAATCAGCGGTAATTGCGGGAGCTATTAAGGGTGATGTGGATGTAAAGGGACCTGTAATCCTTGATTCCACGGCAATTATTATGGGTAATGTAAAGGCAAAGTCGGTTCAGGTCAATAACGGTGCAGTGCTTCAGGGCTTCTGCTCACTTGAATATTCCGAACTCGATTTGAGCAATATTTTTGAATAAATTCAGCTTCAGGCGATATTTGCAGCTACAGTGATAAAAGTGTAAATGAAGGAATTTATATATAAAATAGAAAGATAACCCACTGCCTTTTTTAGGCGGTGGGTGAAGCTTTCGCGAGGTGCGGGGTTCAAGCCCCGTACCTCG
>JAKSRW010000010.1 GCA_024403355.1 Lachnospiraceae bacterium | reverse complement strand
CACGGTGGTGTGAGAGGTCGGGAAAATTTATTTAATTTTCCCTCCTACTCGATTGTTATAAGGGGCAGTAATGGCAAAGTTATCTTTCTACGTAAAAAGAATAAAAGAGGGACGACTGAAGGAAATGCGCGCTGAGGCCAAGTGGATATGGTTTTATGCAAAACGTCACTGGAAACAGGTTTTGTTATATACTATGCTTGGACTGGTGGGGGTTGTTGTCGGACTGCTGTCGAGCTTTGTTTCAAAGGATCTGGTAGACATGATTACCGGTCATGAAACCGGTAAAATTGTACAGACCTTCTGCTTCATGCTGGGTACCACGCTCGGAAATACCCTGATATCCCAGATTTCCACACTTATATCTACAAAGATTACCTTAAAGGTAGATAATGATATCAAGGCTGATGTCTTCGAGCGAATAATGATGACGGAATGGGAGGAGCTGAGCGAATTTTCGACAGGTGATCTCTTAGTACGCTGGAATTCCGATTCATCAAGTATTTCGGGCGGTATTCTGAATCTCGCACCCAATCTCAGCATATATCTGTTCAGATTCGTAAGTGCGCTTGTGGTTATGCTTGAGAATGACTGGACCTTCGTAGTAATTGCACTTGTAAGTATGCCCTTCAGCCTGATGCTATCACGCTATATGCTCAAAAAAATGCGTGAAACTAACATCGAAAGCATGAAAATTACTTCCGAAATGACTGCATTTAACCAGGAAAGTTTTTCTAATATGCAGACAATTAAATCCTTCGGAATGATTCCGGAATATGTGAAAAGACTTCACGGTATCCAGGCGGATTTTATCAGAACGAGAGTAAAATTCCAGAAGAATTATATCGGAATTTCACTTTTGACGGTTCTTTTATCATCAATCGTATCATATGCAGCGTATGGCTGGGGTATCTACAGAGTGTGGAGCGACAGTATTTCTTACGGAACCATGACCATGTTCCTGTCGCTTTCGACTTCGCTTACCTCGACAATAAGTGCGGTGCTTTCGCTGCTGCCGGTTATTATTTCGATGCTTACCTCTGCACGAAGAATAATGGAGCTTGTTGACAGAAACAAAGAAGATTACAGCAATGATGCGGATGTTAAAAGCTTTGCGGAAAAGAACAGGAATACAGGTATTTCTATTTGTCTGAAGGATGTGGAGTATACCTACAAAAACGGCAGGGAAGTATTTAAATCGGGTGGAATCGAGGCATCACCTTATGAAACCATTGCTCTGGTAGGTCCTTCGGGTGAGGGAAAAACCACTATGCTCAGGATTATCCTTGCACTGGTGCGTCAGTCGGGAGGAGAGGGCTATCTTTACGCAGATAATGCTATAACAAATATAAACGGAGAAAAGACCAACAGGCTGCCTATAAATGCAGCCAGCCGTCAGCTCTTTTCCTATGTTCCGCAGGGCAATTCAATGCTTCGAGGTTCTATTGCGGACAATATGCGTTTTGTTAAGTCAGATGCAAGTGAGGATGAGATACGTGAGGTGCTGGAAATGGCATGCGCATGGGATTTTGTATCTCAGCTGCCTGATGGTATAAATACTGTGTTAAAGGAACGCGGTGGCGGACTTTCGGAGGGCCAGGCACAGCGTCTGTCCATTGCACGTGCACTGCTTCGCAGGTCACCGCTTCTGCTGCTTGATGAGGCAACCTCTGCATTAGACCCGGTTACCGAGCGAAAGCTTCTGAATAATATCATGAAGGACAAGTATCCGAGAACCTGTATCGTGACGACGCACAGACCCTCAGTGCTTGATTCCTGCAAGCGAATTTACTGCATACGTAATAAGAGCTGTGCAGTAATGAATGAAAAAGAAATAGAAAGTATGATTAAAGGTGAGGAATATTGAGTGCGGCGCATAAAATATCCTGAATCAGTGAATACTATTCGGACAGATACGCATCGATTTCCTCTTTAACGGCATAGACCGCCTTATGATCAATCGTACAGTAGAGCTGGCATATGAGAATTATGTCAGCTATTTTATTTACGCCGGTAAGGGCCCTGTCGAGCATAGTCTCATCCCAAAGGGGCGAAATGAGACGGTTAAGGACACTTAATCTTTTCTGAACGGCATTGAGAGCCCGGCAGTAATTGCTCTCGCCGCGCTTTAATAAAATAATTCCGCCAAGCTCATAGCTTTTTGTGTCAAATATGCCTGAGGTTCCGCACCAGGGAGTGCCTGCGACAAGAGGACGCTCGTTTTCCCGGCCGGGAAGAATCAGGTTCAGGTCGCCGTTTACGAGATGAATGTCCAAAACCTCCTTCCAGAGATTGGTATGGGTGCTTTTACCTGTGCCTGAAGAAGCTGAAAAAAGCCATATTTTATCCCTGTAAATAAGCGAAGCAGAATGCAGCATTAAATAGCCTTTAGTAAGGGCATGGAAAAGAAAGGGCATTCTGATGGCATGAAAAAGTCTTTCGCGAAGTTCATCATCAGGCTCGGTATCCAGATAAATGCAAACTCTCGATGCATCGGAATTCATTTCGGTCTTTATAAGCTGCGGTGCGGAATTAAAATAAAGTGCATAGCCGTCCTGCTCGGTAAAAACGGTCAGGTCAGGATGATGAAGAATGGGAGCGGCGGCTCTGATAAAGCGGACTGATTCTGGCTGATTTTTTGCTGAGGCATCCGCCCGTTTTTTCATGACGGGAATTTTCTTTAGTCCCGGGTTACATTCAGGACATGTACAGATACCGTTGATGGGTGCGGAAATATGCGGAATTTCATGCATTACGCAGGGAATGTCCCTTATTATTTCAACAGCTATATCGGCAGACAAAGCATTTGAATCATCAGTCCTAAATGAATCAAAAAGCTCGGAATAATAGTCTGATTCACCATATAAAGCCATGGTAATCCCTGCAATCCGGACTGTGGAATGAAGGACTGAGGAAGGCTCTGCGGCTTTTTGAAGGGCTGCAGTATTAGCGGTTATATCGGCATCAGCGGTCGGATTTGCCTTTTCAGTTATAGCCCCGCGGGCCTGAAGCTCCGAAACGAAGACTGCGATATCTTTGCTGAACTCGCAATAATCATCCTGATTATCCTTTGAAATGTCAAAGTGAGCGGCGGCTTTTTCGATAAGCTCTTCAAGGGAAAGCTCAGTTTTTAGCATATCCCAAATATAAACACCTGTGGAATTCAGCTGCATACTGTGTTTATGCTCTGCAATGGCCTGTCCTATAGTGAGCAGGTAGGGGATATCTGATATATATCTCAAGGTAAAAGAATTGTTTCGAAGCATACCGTAGTCCTTTCACAGCCTGTAAATGAAAACATAAACAGGGCCGACTGTATTCTATAGTTCAAGAGTAAAGATTAATTGCAAAATAGTCAATAGTTTTCTTATTTTGCGGGATATAAGTGTAATAAAAGCTCTAAATTGCGGATAATGCCATTGCGAAGGATGCTGATAGGGGGTATACTGTTTATAGATAATTAATAAAGGAGGGCTTGCCATGTCATTATTTTCAAAACCCGAAAATGCAGATTCAAATGCAAAGGAGCACGAGGGCTTCCTGAAGTCGCTTCAGGTAGATGTTATTAAATGGGAACCTACAGGTGAGGAGGCTAATGAGGTAGTTCATAAGTTCCGGTATGAAGATTTCCCGAATGGGTCACAGCTTATAGTTGCGCCTTCCCAGATGGCGGTATTTATCAATAATCTCACAACCGCTGATGTGGCCGGCGGTATTGGTACGGGTGAGGCTGAAATGCTTACCTTTGTGGGTCCCTGCAGGGCAACATTAAATACCGGAGACCCCAGATTCGCACCCTTTAGATTTGTATTAAATTCGCTGACAGGAGGAAGTTCTGCCTTCCACAGTCAGGTTTATTTCATTGATACCACCTATATGACAGATATGTCATGGGGTACAACAGCACCGATTCTTATGGTAGACCCGGTTGAAGAGGTAAATATCCATGTGCGCGCATACGGTGTTTTTGCGGCACACATTGAGCAGAGCGATGAAAATGCCATAGCTGCCGCTGACTGCTTCCTTCGCAGAGTAGTAGGAACCAGAGCCTCATTTTCACGTAACGATCTTGTGGCATTTATGCGCGGAAAAATTCTTGAGGTTGTGGCAACACAGCTTTCAAAGAAGATTATCGAGGAGCGTGTAAGTATTCTTCAGATTTCGACGAAGATGTCTGAGCTTTCAGCTTCTCTTGGAGAAAGTCTTCGTGAGCAGTTTGCAGCGGTGGGACTTACACTTGATTATTTTGCAATTAACAGTATTAATGTGCCGGATGATGATTTAAAGGCCATAAATGATATGAAAATCCAGAGAAAGCGCAGCCAGCTGGAAGCTGAAGGCAATGCCATGAAGCTTGACATTGAATCAGAGGCCAAGGTGCGCCAGAGAGAGCGTGAGGGCTATGATTACAGGCAGGAGAAGACCTTTGATGTAATGACGGCCGCTGCGGAAAATCACGGCAGTACAGGCGGTCTGTCCGGACTGGGCGTGGAGCTCGGAATGGCTTCGGTTCTTGGCAATGTTATGAAAAATGAGATGGATGCGGCGATGAATTCCCAAAACAGCGGGAACTCAGGGAATGGCTCCGGTGAGTCAGGTTCTGCAAAAGCAATTATTTGCGAGAACTGCAAAAGCTCGAATCCGGCAGGATCCGGCTTCTGTTATATATGCGGTGAGAGACTTGTCGTTGAAAAATGTGCAAAATGCGGCGCAAAGCTTCTGCCGGGTGCAAAGTTCTGTAATATTTGCGGCGCAAAGGTTGAGAAAAAACGTGTTTGCAGCTGTGGAACAGAGCTGCCGGACGGTGCAAAATTTTGTCATGAATGTGGTGCAAAGATTGAAGACTGAATAAGAAAATATACCACAGGTCGTGAAAAACTGATTTACGGAAGCGAAGCGGTCACGAGTTTGACCATTGAAGGCCCGGCAGAAATTGCAGGGAGCGGATAGGATATGAGTTAATTTGTGCTGAAAGATTATTTACAGAAACGGAGAAATGCCCGTGGATACTATGATTATGCAGTGCCCAGGCTGCGGAAGCCCGAGGGTATATCTTGACCATCAGAAAAGAAAGCTTATATGTCATCAGTGCGGTAATGAGATTTCGTATTCCCGGGCTACGGCAGGCTCGGCGGCAAGCGGAATCGTGAAGTACCGTTGGGATAATGCGTCTGCTTACTTCAAGGCAGGAAAGTTTGAGCTGGCTTACAAATTTGCCAGAGAGACTCTTGATTTGGCGATGGATTATGTGCCCGCAAAGTACATCATTGCTTTCTACGAGGAGTATATTATTAAAAGAGCCGGTGTGCTGAAGCAGTTTTTCAGCTCACTTGAAAATGTTCCTCTCGAATATGACGAGGTTGTATGGCTGGAGCAGCTTTTTACGGCCTTTCCTTATAAGCTCATAGAGTTTGAAGTTGAGGCGATAAAACTGATTGCCATGAATCTTCAGGAGGAGGACGAGAGGAAGGAGCTTTGTGAATTTATTGATAGTGTGTGTCCCTTCTGGATTATGAAGCGTCCGTCCCAGGACTTTCTTGACAGCCGGCTGAAAGAGATATATGCAGAGCTTGCGGCGCGTTGTTCGATACCAAAGACCTGCTTTGCCCTGCTTGATGCAATAAATAAAAATCCTGATTCGCCCTACTACAGAAATGAATTTGAGCTGAGGATTAAAAATCAGTATTTTTATGATAATTTTTGTAAGCCTGTAGGTGATATTATCACCGGCATGGCTGACCCTGAGCTTAAGCGAAGATTCATGGAGCAATATGAGCGGATTATCAGGAATTACCGTAAGGATACCGGGATAAAGGATGTAGTAAGGATTCAGTAAGGCGGCCGGAGCCGGTCATGCCGAACGGTATAGGGAAGCTATGTAACGGATAGCGGGAGTGATAGTGTATGAGTGAAGAGAATGAGATTAATGTAAACGGAATAGATAAAAAGCTGGACCGGCTTGTCGAGGTGACCTCAAAGCTGGTTGAGTCAAACAGGAAGACCTCTGCACGTATGGACGGTCTCGAGCGTGAAATGCAGGACCTGGTAAAGCAGTACAGTATTCTTCTTGAGGACCAGCGCCGCAATGCAAAGCTTCAATTTGCGACAACCGAGCTGGTGGCAGTGCGTCAGGAGCTGGAGCAGAAATACGGGGATAATTACAATGTAAGAAAGACCATGGTAGGTGTTCTTCAGGCAACGGATGCTAAAATTGTACGCCAGCAGACTATCAAGGAGCTTACCGAAAAGCTGATGGTTACCACGCCGAACTACTGGCTGGCCCCCTGTCTGATTGCGGTGTCAGCGTGGATAGGAAACGATAAGGACCTGGCGGAACGAGCAATAAAGGTTGCGATGGATATGGATGCCGAGCAGACTGCCATTACTATGGCGCTGATTTGTCGCCGTAACGGAAGAACAGAGACCTGCTATGAGTGGCTTTCGGTATATTTTTCACTGCAGACGGCCTTTAAATTTACGGATGTGACCTTTAACTATGTGGTTGCATACCTGAACGGCGTATTCGGACCCGATGAGAAGGGTAAATGCAAGGATTACATAAATAAATGGCTGACGGATATTAAGAACAGACGCATTAATTTTGATACGGAGCAGCAGGAGGAATGGTACAATTATTTTGAGAATAATTATAAATGCGATGTCAATGACAGCTGCGAAACACTTTCCTCGATATGCTCAAATTATGCGCAGATAAAGGAATATGCGGGAAGAGTATATTCGGTAGACAGGATTGTGTCGAAGTTCAGACAGATTGAGGAAACGGAGATAGATCAGACCGAGCTTAAACGTTCAATAGATGAGAATCTGCTGAACCTGGTAAAAAGCTACGCAAAGGACGAAGGTCCGTTAAGACGTGAGGAAAAGAGACTTACGCTTATTAAGCATTTTAAGGGTGATGAAGAGGCTGCCGACCGTCAGATAGAAAAGGAAGAAGAGGAACGTATGGCGAAGGTGGTTGATATGATTCAGCAGATGACCAATGCGCTGACGGATGAACAGGCTTCTCTTCCGAATCAGAAGATGGCGGTTGGATTTCTCGGTGATTATATTAATGAGGGCTTCGGAAAATATATTAACGATAACAGGGAGGCTTTCCCGGAATCCGCAAAGGTTAAAATAGATGACTGGTACGGCGAGATAAGAACTGCCGAGGATGCTGAAAGACTGATGCAGAAATATGAGTCACACGAATTAAGTAAACGTGACAGTGAAATTGCCAGACTTTCGATTGCAAGTCAGGCGGCATATGTTATCGGCGGAACGGCCTGTATTTTGCTCACGATTCTCTGTCTTTTTATAGCAACGCCTTTGGCACCCGTGTTTGTGGCGGGAGCGATTGTACTTTTTATTATGTTTGCTGTCAAGTACAGCCAAAACAGCGTGATTAAGAAGGAAAAAATAAATACCTACAACGAAATAATTGCTTCGGGTCGTCAGAAAATTGCAACGGCTGCCGGGGAATGGGAAAAGGTCAGACAGGATATCAACGGCTTTACGAACAGATATGAGGCCGGTGAATTTTCTAAGCTCTGTACAGGTGTAATCAGGGATACCTGATAGATCGGACTTTGATTAAAAGTTTGAGGTACAGACAGAAAGGTTTGGTTATTGTCATGGAAAATGAATTTGAGATAAATAACGGATATGAGCTTGCGAATGCACAGGCAAATAATTATAATGGTAATGTAAATAAAAGTTTCGGGATTTCGGCAGATGACGGGATGGCTGAGCTGGCGGCGGAATTTGGCTTTGACAGCGGAACCATCGATAACAGCGTGGAGCTGACGCAGAACCTTGAGGGCTTTGCAAACTGTTTCCCTGACTGGAATCTCCATCCTCCCGTTAATTTTAAATAAAAACGGTTAGAACATTATGGAAAAAGAGAAAATAAAAATAGATGAGCTCTTGAAAAGCGGTCAGACGGTGGCCTTCAGGCCGCAGGGCTACAGTATGTATCCGGTGATAGTTCCGGGGCGTGATTACGTTGTTGTGGCACCGGTAAAGGCTGAAACACTTAAGCGCGGAGATGTGGCTGTCTACAGGAGATATGGGGGCGAATGCGGCCCCGGTGGCTCGAAGCTGGTCATCCACAGGGTTCACCGTCATAAAAAAGATGGTATATACATGATTGGTGACAGTGAATTTAAGGTGGAGGGCCCGCTGAAGCATGAACAGTTTTACGGTATTATGACAGAATTATACAGAAAGGATAAAAGGATTTCCGTGCGAAATCCTTTCTATCGTTTTCTGACGGGAACCTGGCTTTTTATGCGGCCTGTGAGACCTGTTATAACGAAACTGGTGGTATGGATTAAGAAACCGTTCAGGAAAAATAAATAGCTACGCGTATTTGGGTGAAGGTATGCGGTATAGGTAGAAAGGCATGGTTATTAATATGTCAATATCCATAATTTTGTTGCTGACAATGTTGGCAGTTGTTTTGATTGATGTTTTACTTGGCGTATTCAGAGGCGCGTCATTTAGTTTGCTGAGACTCGTGTTTCATGCTCTGGGCTCGTTTATTGCCGCAATTTTAGCGAAGAGCGTGGCTATAGATATTATAATGGCTGTTGCCGGAAACTCGGGTCACGCAGGCATTTCACTTAATTCTACGGTGGCAAAGGCGCTGTCGCTTTCTGTTGAGGATGAATTTGTTCAGACACTGTCCGCACCGATTTCAGGTCTTTCTCTTTCGTTTGCGGTTCCTTTGGTTTTTGTAGGCCTGTTTATAGTATTCAAATTTATTTCATGGCTTTTGTATTTTATTCTGAAGATGATTATAAAGCATATTGCCAAGAAGGCTGTAAAGAGGCGTGAAGCAGAGCAGCAGGCCTCAGAAATTGCGGCTGTTCAGGCAGCAGAGCAGTCGGTTGCCGAAGAGGGTATGTATGGCATTAATCAGTACGTTTACTATTCAAATGCTTATGAGGCAGCGCCTGCGCATGATGAAAGCCGGACAGATGCATTTGTTCAGCAGCCTGTAATTCCTGTAACAGATGGTGATGTTAAGGACGCTAATAATGCTTTGGCAGCAGCTGATACGGAATTTGCATTAGCGCAGACATATGTAAATGAACTGCCGGCAGAGTATGAAAATCAGCCACAGCCCACAGCGGAACCGTACAATAATCAGATGCAGCAGGCAGCCGTACAGTACGATAATACTGTGACGCAGGCCGTGATAAAGTATGATAATACAGTGCAGCCCACAGCGGAACCGTACAATAATTATGTGCAACAGGCAGCCATACAGTACGATAACACTGTGACGCAGGCCGTGATAAAGTATGATAATATAGTGCAGCCCACAGCGGAACCATACAATAATCAGATGCAGCAGGCAGCCGTACACTATAATAATCAGACGCAGCAGGCAATGCCGGGATATGAGCAGAATGCTGCTTTTAATAGTATGAATACAGATAATCCGGCAGGAGAATCGGCAGTCGGGAAAAAGGTTAAAAAATCCTGGGCTGAGTTTTTTACAAGAAAGCCCTGGTGGTCAAGACTTATCGGCGGCCTGATTGGATTTGGAACAGCAGTATTTACCTTTGCAATAATTCTTATGCCCGTAAGATGTCTGGTTTTTGCTATAGACGGAGATGTATTTGAAGCAGGAACCCACATCCTTCAGGTTATGGATGATTATAGCATTGATGAGCTTGTGGATAATGTTAAATCAGCTGATGAAGGTCGTAAGTTAAGGACTGATTCGGAGATTTCATCAATTGACAAAGACGCAGAGGATTTATTGAGTGCATATGCCTCAATCAAGGGCTGCGCAGCCTTCAAGGTGTGCAAATTCCTCGGAGCAGAGGCACTGACGGATTATATGTATGCTGAAATGTCAACAGTAACCGCGGAAGACATAGAGGCGAAAAAATCATCTGTTTTAACCTATAATTTTGCAAATTCTGTAAACGGTCTGTTAAGAGTAGTTCCGAACGCGGACAAGGTTATTACTCAGGCGCAAAAGGGTGACGGAATTACCGTAGATCTGGTTGATTCCTTTGAAAATCTGGTTAATTCATTGCTGAATATCGACCGTGACGGAGCTCTTTTTTCACGAAAGGATAAGCTCGCCATTGCAAACTATGCGATTGATGAGATAAATAAAGGTTTCATTGATTTACTGGCTGAGGAAGATATTTTAATCGATGAGAAGCTTACTCTTGTGAACAGAGTCGAGTCAAATGCGGACCTTAAGAGCCGAATCAAATCAGTATTTGACCTCTTAAGAGCTATTGTTGAAATTAAAGAGGATTTTGAGGCTCTTGTAGGTGAGTTCGAGGAAGCTGAATTTAATGTCGAGAATGTGGAAAATGCATGTTCTGTTATTGCGGAAAATGCAGACAATATGGAGCCGATTATTGATACTGTCAATTCAATGATTTATGAAATGACGGATGAAGAAGTTGAAAAGTGTTTATCATATTCATTTGCAGACTGCGTGAAGGATCCTGCAAAACGTGAAGAGATAGCATATATTATTGAAGATTTATGTATGTATCTGGATAGAGACTTTGAAGATCTGACAGTTTATGAAAAGAACCAGATTTCAGAGGAAATCGGCAGAATCTATGAGCTTGGCGCTGTAGACTATGAGCTCTATGAGTATGCATTAAAATATTTCCGGGATTAATTAATAATCGAATATAACGTAAAAGATAATGGGCTGTGAAAACACAGCCCATTGTTTATTCTCAATATTTTATTAAGAGCGCAGCGATTAACTGACAGCTTAGCTTGTGCTGCTTTTGCAGTGCTGTCGGTTACTAGAACTCAGGCTCGATAAGTCCGTAGGTATTGCCCTTACGCTTATATACTACATTAACCTCATCTGTCTCGGAATTTCTGAAAACGAAGAAATTGTGACCTGAAAGCTCCATCTCAACACAAGCCTCTTCAGGATCCATAGGCTTCATTGCAAAGCGCTTTGTACGGGTGATGATGATTTCATCGTCCTCGATTTCTTCTGCAGCAAACTGATCACTGAGTGATGCGGCTGCCTGCTTTGAATCAATGATTTTGTTCTTATATTTTTTAATCTGACGCTCAATGATTTCTTCTACAAGGTCGATTGAAACATACATATCTGTACTTGTCTCTTCGGCTCTGATGACTGTACCCTTAATCGGGATAGTAACTTCAATCTTGTGAGTATCCTTAACTACACTGAGTGTAACATGAACCTCGGTAGACTCGTTGAAATACTTCTCAAGCTTGCCAATCTTCTCGTAGATGGCTTCTTTTAAACCATTGGTAACATCAATATTTTTTCCTGTGATAACGTAACGCATAATAACTTCTCCTAACATGGACATATTTCTTGATACAATAATTCGTGACGTCCGGCACGTATACCCACTAAAATGCAGCGAACACATCAGTAAATGTGTGCTGCTGATTTTCACCCCAATCGTGGATTTGTATCTGTAAATATAATATCATATTTTCTTAAAATATACAAGCAAAATATTGAATTGTGAGAAAATATTAAAAATAAGAAATAACATATATGCTATTTCTTTGACTTTCCCGAAGGTTTTTTGACTGAAAAGCCAAATTTGCCGAGCTTTTTTCCCAAAGTGAAATATTCACCGTGAGAATAGGTCATAAGGCCCGTATTGTTAAGGTCAAATTTGCCGCTTGCATCCATATATTCCTCGCTGACATCTACAGCGACCACCTCTGCGATAAACATATCGTGGCTGCCGAGCTCGATTATCTGCTTCACCTTGCACTCGAGATTAACGGGGCTTTCCCCTATGATAGGACAGGAGAGCTTGGACGAGGGCTGGGCCGTAAGCTTCATTTCTTTAAATTTATCATGGTCCCTTCCTGAACGAACGCCGCAGAAGTCGGTTGCGTTAACAAGCTTATCTGTCGTAAGATTAATGACAAATTCACCGGTTTCTTTGATTATATCGTAGGAATAGCGTTCCTTCCTGACTGAAATCGATACCATTACAGGGTCTGAGCATATGGTGCCTGCCCATGCGATTGTGATAATATTGGGCTTCTCATTAGGACGGCCGCAGCTTACCATAACCGCAGGAAGCGGGTAGAGCATATTGCCGGGCTTCCAGATTTGTTTTTTATGAACTGACATATCAATAACCATACCTTTCCGACTGTGCCGTATACTTTTATTCAAATACAGGTATTCTAAATATTAATAGCTGCTTTTTTGATCATTGGAACCGGACCGGGTAAATCAGTCCCCGTATCCGCAGCCGAGCTTGAGAATACCGCTGTCATATGCGAGATAGCAGCTGAATACATCCTCATTAAGTGCAATATACCAGATGATGCCGTCGGAATCGCCTTCATCGCAGGCATATATGTAGCCTGCCTTTTTCAGACTGTCAATGTAGCTTCTTACATCTGATTCGGAAACGTTACTGTAATAAATGTAAGTAAATGCGCTTTCGTCATCCTCGCTTTCACTTGCAGTATAGCTGCCCGCGGTAAATTTGGGAATATACTGGAGCATTGTGGTAGCGTAAAGAGCATCTGATTTATCATTCTTGCTGCTTTCTTCGTCAAAGCCTGCACCGAGCAGAAGCGTACCGTTACTGTATTCAAGAGTAACACACCATTTGTCTGAACCCTTTGCCTTGAAGGATGAGCCGCTGTCCTTAAGAATGTCCGTATAGCCTGCATTTAAAAGCTTAGTTTTATAGAGACTGAATTCATTCTCGCTGACATCGGTGAAGCTGGCGTAATCGTAGGTGCTTCCCGAATCCTTTCCTGAAAAAATACCGTATTCGAAGGCCGGAGCCCATACGAGAAAGGTCATATTTCGGTAGCTGTCCCTGTCTGCAAAATCGCGCTTTTCTGAGCCGGGCTCATTTACGGAATCGTTTGAGGCTGTCTGGGAACCGGTCGAAGAGCCCTCAGACTGTGACAGGCTTTCACTGTTCTTCTCTGGCGAATTTTGTGAACCTGCTGCCTGAGAGGAGATCTCGTCTGTCTGTGAACTGCTGTTATCCGAAGCACTGTTTTCCTGCTTTTCTTCACTACTGTTATCTGTTGAAGCTGTTGACTGCGAATCGGGACTTACGGTGTCGGTCGCTGTATTCTGATTGCTTTGAGCGGCTTCTGCAGCGGGCTTGTCTGAGTCTGCAGCGGGAGTATTCAAAGCTTCCGGGAGAGTTTGTGAATTCTGCGTAGAGCTCTCAGCGGCAGTGTCGGGGGCCGTACTATCTGAACTGCCGTCAGCTGCAGTATTTTTATCGGAGGCAGAATCCTTTGAACTGCCGGGCATTGAACTGTTGCCGGATTTGGAAGTGCCTGAAGAGCTGTCATCGGCCGAACCGCTGTCCTTTGAAGGTGCGGGAGTAATGGCTGTGGCTTTATTTTCATATTTGTTGTTAAGCTCGTCCAGCTCCTTAAGACTGCAGGCTGTGAGCAGCATAGACAGAAGCAGGCAGACGAGTGCTAAATATTTTTTACTTCTCATATATATCACCATACCTTTCATTAGTGAGACGCGCGAACAAATGTTTGACAAAATTGAATGCGTATGCTAAAATATTTAACATAATGTTCGATAGAAGTCAATCGGATTTTTTACCAGAATAATTTTACAACTAAAAAACAGTATTTGCAACACTTGCTTTATTAACTAAATATGGTAAAATTATTATGGGTTACCACTATCTGGTGTGTAAATTATCGAAATAGCGCATTTTGCAAAAGAAAAGAGTAATTGGGGGTCATTAACACAGGTATGGCAGCAAAATATGACGGAAGCGAAATTGTAGTTCTTAAGGGTCTTGAGGCAGTCAGAAAGCGTCCCGGTATGTATATCGGCAGTATCGGCAGCCGCGGACTTCATCATCTTATATGGGAAATTCTTGATAACGGCATAGATGAGCATCTGGCCGGTTTCTGTAATGAAATAGATATAACTCTGCAAAAGGACGGTGGTGTGTCGATTGCCGACCACGGCCGAGGCGTTCCGGTGGATATGCATCCCACAGAGCATATGCCTACCGCACGAGTAGTCTATACGATTCTTCATGCGGGCGGTAAGTTCGGTAATTCGGTATATAAGGTTTCGGGCGGACTTCACGGTGTAGGTGCGTCTGTTGTTAATGCTCTGTCTGAGCATATGATAGTTGAAATCAAGCGTGACGGAAGAGTCTACAGGGATGAGTATGTGAACGGCGGAAATCCCGTTACCCGGTTAGATGAGAACGGACTTCTTCCCGTTGTCGGAAAGGTTGCGAAGGCCGATACGGGTACAAAGGTTCTTTTTTATCCCGATAAAAGTATTTTTGAGACCACAGAATTCAAGCCTGAAATCATTGTTAAAAAGCTCAAGGAAACCACCTATCTCAATAAGGGTCTTAAGATAAATTTCAGCGATATGAACACGGGCTTTAAGCAGACCTTCTGCGAAACGGACGGTATCAGAAGCTTTGTTTCATATATTACCCGCGAAATGAATGTGCTACATAAGCCCCCTGTTTATCTGGAAGGCAAGAGCGGAGATATCGAGGTTGAAATAGCATTTCAGTACAATGACGGCTTCTCCGAGCAGATTAATTCCTTCTGTAACTGTATTAACGTTGTTGACGGAGGTACTCTGGTCACAGGCTTCAAGTCGGGTCTTACCCGAGTTATGAACCAGTATGCGCGTGAGCTCGGAATCCTGAAGGACAAGGATGAGAACTTTGACGGCAAGGATATCCGTAACGGACTTGTTGCAATCATTTCAATCAAGCATCCCGATCCCCAGTTCGAGGGTCAGACAAAGACAAAGCTCGGCAATAACGATGCGAAGGTCGCCGTAGAGGATGTATTTACCCAGGAAGCAACATTATTCTTTGATAAAAATGTTGAGCTTCTAAAGACCATTCTGGATAATTCAATGCGTTCCTATCAGGCGAGAAAGGCCTCGGATAAGGCGCGTACAGCCGTGCTCAAGCAGCTCAGTGACGTGGATACAAAGTCGAAGCTTGCCGCATGCTCGTCAAAAAAGTCCGAGGAATGCGAGGTTTATATCGTCGAGGGTGATTCTGCGGGCGGTACCGTAAAAACAGCGCGTAACAGACAGACTCAGGCTGTGCTTCCTCTCAGAGGTAAGATTCTTAATGTTGAGAAGGCCACACTTGAAAAAATTCTTGTTAATAATGAAATTAAGTCGATGATTGCGTCCTTTGGATGCGGTATCGGCGAGGAATTTGATATATCGAAGCTCAGATACCATAAAATTATAATCCTGACGGATGCCGACGTGGACGGTGCGCATATCAGCACCCTTCTCCTTACCTTCTTCTACAGATTTATGCCGGAGCTTATTATGGAGGGCAAGGTATTCAGAGGCCTGCCGCCTCTTTACAGAGTAGAGTACGAGGCCACTGAAAGAGGTAAAAAGACCAAGAAGACCGAATATATTTTTGATGACCATGCACTTGAGCAGTTCAGAAAAACAGGACAGAAAATTCTGGGACTGCAGCGATACAAGGGACTCGGAGAGATGGATGCCGAGCAGCTCTGGGAGACAACTCTTGATCCCAAACGTCGTGTGCTGGCGCAGGTTACAATTTCCGATGCCGTGGAGGCGGACGAGGTTACCTCACTTCTTATGGGTACAAATGTAGCCCCCAGACGTGAGTTCATTATGTCCGAGGCTAATAATGCGGTGCTGGATATTACCTGATAAAAGTGATTGTCATTGAATAAATACAGAAGGATAACTGATTACTATGAGTACAAATAAAGAGCAGCTTATACAGCTTGATTTTGCGGAGGAAATGAGAACCTCGTTCAGAGATTACGCACTGAGCGTTATCATTTCGCGTGCAATTCCCGATGTTCGAGACGGATTAAAGCCGGTTCAGAGGCGTATTCTCTATGCTATGAATGAGCTTGGGCTTGACCCTAAGAAGCCACACAGAAAGAGTGCCCGTATAGTAGGTGATACCATGGGTAAGTATCATCCTCACGGAGACAGCTCCATTTATGAGGCTCTGGTTCATATGTCCGAGGATTATTCGCTCTCGGTTCCGCTTGTAGACGGTCACGGAAATTTTGGCTCCATTGACGGAGACGGAGCAGCGGCCATGCGATATACGGAGGCCAGACTTTCGGCCGGTGCCATGACCATGCTCGAGAATCTTGAAAAGGGTCTGGTTGAGTTTGTTCCGAATTTTGATGACAGTGAGAAGGAACCCACTGTGCTTCCCGCGATGCTTCCGAATCTTTTGATTAACGGTACCACGGGTATTGCGGTAGGTATGGCCACCAACATTCCTCCCCATAATGCGGGTGAAGTGATTGACGGTGCGATAGCCCTGCTTGATAATCCAAAGGTAACAGACGAGAAGCTGATGAAGATTATCCCCGGCCCGGATTTCCCGACCGGCGGTATTATAACAAACGCTGAGGTTATTCCCCAGATTTACGCTACAGGCGAAGGCAAGCTCAGAGTGCGCGCAAAAACGGTGATTGAGAAGGGAGAGAACGGCCGGCAGAATATCGTAGTTACCGAGATTCCCTACACCGTGGCAGGCAATAAGCTGAAGCTTGTGGAAAGCCTTGTTAATCTTATGAGGGAGAAGACCTTTGACGAGATTTACGATGTCCGTGATGAATCCTCAAAGGAAGGAATCAGAATCGTAATTGAGGTAAAAAAGGACAGAGACCCGGAAAATCTGTTAAACGGTATTCTCAAAAAGACCTGTCTGGAGGATACATATTCGGTAAATCTGCTTGCGGTTAAGGAGCAGCAGCCCATCGTATTTACACTTCGTTCGATGCTGGGCGAATTTATTGATTTCCAGAAGGAGCTTTATACAAAGGAATATAATTATCTGCTTGATAAGGCTCTTGCACGTCAGGAAATCGTGGCAGGATTACTTCGTGCAACGGATGTAATTGACCTTATCATTGAAATATTAAGAGGCAGCAGCTCTGTAAAGCAGGCTAAGGGCTGTCTGATAAACGGTGATATTACCGACATCAAATTCAAGTCCGAAAAGTCTAAAATGCAGGCTATTAAGCTTGATTTTACAGAGAGACAGGCTGATGCAATTCTGGCTATGCCTTTATCAAAGCTTATCGGTCTGGAAATTCTGAAGCTGAATGAAGAAAATGATGAGCTGACTAAAAATATAGCTGATTACAGGGCTATTCTTGCGGATGAGGCAAAGCTTGCGGCATGCATCAAGGAGCGTCTGAAGGGCTTTAAAAAGCAGTTCTCACGTGAAAGAAGAACAGAGCTTACCAGTCTTGAAATCAGCAATTATGTTGAAGAGGTTAAGATTGAAGAGGTCTATGTGGTAGTTGATAAATTCGGCTACACAAAGTCGGTGGACGCTTCTGTTTTTGCCAAGGCAAATGAGGAGAATCTGAAGGAATTCATACATGTCGTTAAGATTAAAAATAATGACAGACTCTGTGTATTTACGGCAGAAGGTAATATGATGCAGGTTAAGGCAGAGAAGATTCCGAAGTGCAGACTTAAGGAAAAAGGTGTGCTTATTCACAATCTCTGCAAGGTTGACCAGCAGGATGTAATATTCTATGCGGCCTTTGAGCAGCTTTTTGATTCGATGCTGTTATTTACCACTAAGAACGGCTATGTGAAGCTTGTTTCGGGTATCGAATTTGATACCAACAGAAATATGATGCTGGCTACCAAGCTGGAGGATGATGACAGGGTAATCAGTATTATAAGTATCGGTGCGGCGGATGTTCTTAAGGGCAACAGGAAGGTTATTACCATAACCAAGAGCGGTCTTTCACTCGGCTATCCTCTTACTGAGGTCAGCGAGATGAAGAAGACCGGCCGAGGAGTAAAGGCCATCACGCTGGAAAGAAATGACGTGGTTGATTTTGTATGTGTGGCCGGACCTGATACCGAAAGCTTTGAGTATAAGGGAAAGACTCTGCAGGCACGTAAGGTTAAGCTTCGCAACAGGGGCGCAAAGGGTCAGAAGGCTACGCTTTCATAAGCCGGCAGACTAAAACGGATTCCCCTAATCTACAGGCATTTATCCACAAAAATCTTGACAATCTGCCGATAGTGGGATATTATTATCAAGTAAAGTATTTTAGAGACCATTCGTAGAACTATGTGGCATAAATACTACGACACAATACCATGAATCCTATCGCTTTGGTATTGATTAAGATTTTGCATATTGGAACAGGAGACACGAGATGGCAAAGAGAATTCTTGTTTGTGACGACGCAGCATTTATGCGTATGATGATTAAAGATATACTTACAAAAAATGGTTACGAGATAGCAGGTGAGGCAGAGAACGGTGCAGTAGCAGTTACAAAGTATGCTGAGACAAAGCCCGATCTTGTAATGCTTGATATCACAATGCCTGAGATGGATGGTATTCAGGCTCTTAAGAAGATTAAGGAGCAGGATCCTTCTGCCATGGCTATTATGTGTTCAGCTATGGGTCAGCAGGCAATGGTTATTGAATCAATCCAGTCAGGCGCAAGAGATTTCATTGTAAAGCCCTTCCAGGCTGACCGTGTTCTTGAAGCAATTAAGAAGGTTATCGGATAATTTGTAAATTCTACAGGCCTGTCCATCGGACAGGTCTTTTCTGTTTTATTATGGCTTATATCGGGCGGCAGGAGTACTGTGGGCTGATAAAGGCAGGCGAAGCGTATTGTGGGCATCTTTAACTTATTGGAAAGGTTGTGTTTGTAATGAGGGCAAATAACAGACTTCCGGATATCAGTGAGCAGATTAAGGATGTAATTGAGGCAATAAGGTCACCCTTAGACAGTGTTGCAGCTAATGCTGAACTGATTCTTCGTGAAAATACTAATTCAAAAATTAATAACAGTGCGTATGATATTAATGTGGCAGTGCGTGAGCTGACCCGTATTCGGGATGATGTTAAGGACCTTATCGGCATTTTGCTGGATGATATCGAGCTTAATGAGGATGAGTATGATTTTGAGGAGGCAGCGCTATTTCTTCGTTCGAAGGCGGAAGAGCGTACTGCACGTAAGGGAACACGCCTGACTGTAAGCATTGATAAAAAACTGCCTGCCCGTTTATACGGTGATGTTGACAGAATAACCGGTATACTGGGACGCCTGCTTAAATGTGCGGTAGAGGCCGCAGGTGCAGGCAGACTTCAGTTTTTTGCACAGAACATAGCCGAAAAGGATGATCTGGTCTACTTAAAATTTGATGTGTCATATTCCGGGGATTCTTCGCTAACCACCGAATTTAAAAGTGTGCTTCTGATAGCGCAGAGGCTGGCATCGCAAATGGGCGGAAAGCTGACTGCGGAATTCGGCGGAAGCAATAAAAATAAGATTTCTATGATTATTGCACAGCGCAAGTGTAGCGATGAGCGATTGGAAGATAAGGCTCATGATTTTGAGTATGTTGCCGGAAATGAAAATGCGGAGCTTGATGCACAGACTATATTGCAAACATACGATGTGGCAGAGCTTAAGATTTTCCTGAATGAGGCACCGGCCAAGGCCGACCTGGCAATTCATTATCTCAGTATCAGAGATTACAGAAACTGCATAAGAACCTTCAGAAGTCTTTCAACGCAGGCCGAAAAGATTGGTGCAAAAACCGTAACCGCCAGAGTATGTGAGCTCGCGGATGAAGCAAAATACGGCAATTATAATCAGACAATGATAAATATGCAGGAGTTTTCGAATTATATCCAGAGGTTCTGCAATGCACTCCGAAACGGCAGTGAAGAGGCTGCGGCAGATATAGGTCATGCAATAATTGATAACGGAAATCTCATCGCGGTCATTGATGAGATAAACAGAAATCTTTCGGAATACAATATGGAACGTGTAGAGGAGCTTTACTTCAGTCTGTCCCAGCTTAATTCGGACAGTGATGAGCTTATGGAGCTCTTAAGTAAGGGAGAGGAAGAGCTGCTTAACCTGGATATTCCCGAATTAAAGACCACTCTCATGAATATAAGGCAGATAATAGCCTGATGTGATAAAAAAGAAAGGCAGGAAAGCAAAATGGCAGATAAGAAAACTGTAAAGAAGGATACAAAAAAGGATAGTAAAAAGGTGAAAAATGCCTGGCTCAAGTACGCGGCAAAGGACTTGAAGGCATTAAATTCATTATGTGACGAATACAGGGATTTCATTTCCGTTTGCAAAACAGAACGTGAATGTGTGGATGAAATCGTAGCCATGGCGGAAAAACAGGGCTACAAAAACCTTTATGAGGTTAAAAAGGTTAAGGCGGGAGATAAGCTTTACGCAGTAAACAAGGGAAAGGCTGTGGTACTGTTTGTAGTAGGTACAGAGCCTCTTGAGAAGGGTATGAAGATTCTCGGCGCACATATCGATTCTCCCAGACTTGATATTAAGCAGAACCCTCTTTATGAGGATACAGAGCTTGCTTTTCTTGATACACACTATTACGGCGGAATCAAGAAGTACCAGTGGGTTACAATCCCTATGGCGATTCACGGCGTGGTATGTAAGAAGGACGGCAGTGTTGTGAAGGTTGTTATCGGTGAGGACGATAAGGATCCCGTAGTAGGAATTTCGGACCTTCTCATTCATCTTGCACAGGACCAGATGGATAAGAAGGCGGCAAAGGTAATAGAGGGTGAGGATTTGAATGTCCTTGTCGGAAGCATGCCTTTGAAGGATGAGGAAAAGGATGCGGTTAAAGCGAATGTAATGAAGCTTATAGCCGATAAATATGATATCGAAGAGGCTGATTTTATGTCAGCTGAGCTTGAGGTAGTACCTGCGGGAAGAGCAAGGGATTACGGTATTGACAGGAGTATGATTATGGGCTATGGCCAGGATGACAGAATCTGTGCATTTACATCTGCAAAGGCTATTTTTAACTGCAGTTCAATTGACAGAACAGCAGCATGTATTCTTGTTGATAAAGAGGAAATCGGAAGCGTCGGTGCCACCGGTATGACCTCTGCGTTTTTTGAAAATATTATTGCTGAGCTGCTCGATAAAATGGGTGCTTACAGCGAGCTTGCAGTGCGCCGCGCATTACAGAATTCACATATGCTTTCATCGGATGTTAATGCGGCGTTTGACCCTAATTTCCCTTCTGTAATGGAGAGAAAGAACTGCGCATATTTTGGACGCGGCATGGCCTTCAGCAAGTTCACCGGCTCCCGCGGAAAGTCAGGTTCAAATGATGCGAACCCTGAATTTATCGCCAAGCTTCGTGCAGCGCTTGACAAGCATGAGGTATCCTACCAGATGGCAGAGCTCGGAAAGGTAGACCAGGGCGGCGGAGGAACCATTGCATATATCATGGCAAAGTATAATATGGAGGTTATCGACAGCGGTGTAGCCCTTCATAATATGCATGCTCCCTGGGAGGTTGCAAGCAAGGCAGATATTTATGAGACAGAGAAGGGCTATGAGGCCTTCTTAAAGGAAATATAATCCATTCAAGGGCTAATTAGATACATTGAACAAAAAGCAATATTTTTGTTATAATTACTGCATGGAGTGATGGCTTCATGCAGTATTTTTCTGCCGTATCAGGGAAGAAGATATAAATCAGAAGGATAGCAGGCAGCGATTCTATAAAGAATGACAATCGATGCGGCAAGGAGTCTGACGTTGAATGGATTACGGCAGAACAGCAATAAGGAGGAAGGTATGATTTTTATCAATGATAATGGGGCGCTTGTGTTTAAAAAGGCAGGCGAAACCGTTCGAATTGAGGCCTGGGGTAAGGACTCTCTTCGTGTGCGTGCGACTATGCAGGGTAAATTCTCGGGTAAGGACTGGGCTCTTACGGAGGAGAAGGAACAGTGCAGTCCTGTAGTTGAGATTAAGAAAAATGACAAGTGGATGGGCTCGGACTCTAATCCCGGCCAGGAATACGCAGTCATCAGAAACGGACGTGTCAGTGCAGAGGTGAATTTTGCGGGTGTAATTACCTTTTATCGCGACGGTGAAAAGTTTTTACGTGAATATTTCAGATTTTACGGCGGAACACTTTCTAAGGAGAGCCGCTGTTTAAAGATTACAAACAGAGAATGGAAGGGTAATATCGGCGGAAGTGAGTATACACTCAATGTTAAGTTTGAGAGTAATCCCGGAGAGAAGATTTTCGGTATGGGCCAGTATCAGCAGAACGATATGAACCTTAAGGGCTGTGTGCTCGAGCTGGCGCAGAGAAATTCCCAGATTTCAGTTCCTTTTGCGGTATCTTCTATGGGTTACGGCTTTTTGTGGAACAATCCCGCTGTCGGCCGTGTAACCTTCGGAAATAATTATACAGAGTGGATTGCCCGTGCGACAAAGGATATGGACTACTGGATTACAGTTGCGGATGCACCCAAGCAGCTTGTGGAGAATTATACGGCTGTGACAGGCCGTGCAGGCGAGTTCCCCGAGAATCTTATGGGCTTATGGCAGTGTAAGCTTCGCTACCGTACTCAGGAGGAGGTTCTCAGCATTGCCAGAAAATATAAGGAAGAGGGCATCAAAATTGACCAGATTGTCATCGACTTCTTCCATTGGACAGTTCAGGGTGACTGGAAATTCGATAAGACCTATTGGCCGGATCCGAAGGCTATGGTGGACGAGCTTCATTCGATGGGTATTAAGGTCATCGTTTCGGTATGGCCCTCTGTTGACAGAAAGAGTGAGAATTTCTATCCCATGACTGAGCAGGGACTTCTCATTAAAACAGAGCGCGGTGCAGCACAGACCTATGATTATCAGGGTGACTGTGTCGAAATCGATCCCTTCAATCCCGAGACCAGAAAATATGTCTGGGAGGTTTGTAAAAAGAATTACTACGACTTTGGAATCGATGCATTCTGGCTGGATAATTCAGAGCCCGATTACGGTGTGTATGATTTTGAAAATTACCGTTACTGCGACGGTCCTGCACTTGAAATCAGCAATATGTATCCTCAGATGTACAGCAGAATCTTCTATGATGAGATGAGCAAGGAGAATAAGCCTGTGGTAAATCTTCTCCGCTGTGCTTGGGCCGGTTCTCAGAAGTACGGAAATGTGGTATGGTCTGGTGATGTGCCCAGTAACTTCGAGTCCTTTGCAGACCAGCTTCAGTGCGGCCTTAATATGGGACTTGCAGGTATTCCCTGGTGGACAACCGATATCGGCGGATTCATGACGGATGATGTAAATGACCCTGATTTCCGTCAGCTTCTCATCAGATGGTATCAGTTTGCGGTATATTCGGCAGTGCTTCGTATGCACGGCGACCGCGGTCCTTACGATATTCCGCCTCTTGATGACAGAGACTGGGGCGGCGGATATCTTCATACAGGTCAGCCCAATGAGCTTTGGAGCTACGGTGAGGACAATTATGAAATCATGAAGAAATATTACAATGTCCGTATTTCTCTGCATGATTACATCAAGAAGCTTTATGAGGAGGCAAGTGCAAACGGTTCGCCCCTTATCAGAGCAATGTTCTATGAGTTCCCTGAGGATTCAAACTGCTGGGAGCTTCAGGACCAGTATATGTTCGGCGATAAGTATCTTGTAGCACCTATTCTTAAGCTTAACCAGTTTAAACGTGAGGTTTACCTTCCTGCGGGAAAATGGCAGCTTACATCAGATAATACGGTATTCGAGGGCGGATGCACGGTAACGGTTGATGCACCCATTGACTATATGCCTGTATTCATACGCTTATAATAACAGAATGAAAAATATAATTGAGACAAAATACGGTAAAATTGCAGGGGTAGACCATGACAGCTATTTGACATATTTTGGAATACCCTATGCAAAGGCACCGGTCGGGGAGCTGCGTTTTGAAGCTCCGCAGGAAGCCGAAGCATATGATGGAATACTTACGGCGGACCATTTCCGTGAGAAGGCTATCCAGCAGGAGCTTGGCAATCTGGAGCTCTGGGGCAAGGAATTTTATCAAAATCCGGAATATAATGTTCAGGCATCGGAGGATTGTCTGTACCTTAATATCTGGACACCAAAGTCAGAAGATAGTAAAAACTGTCCTGTAGCTGTCTGGATACACGGCGGTGCTTTTAAAAACGGATATGCTTCGGAAATGGAATTTGACGGAAGGGTATATGCCGAGCGCGGAATAATTTTGGTAACAATCGCGTACAGATGTAATCTTTTCGGATTTCTTCCGACACCCGGAGAAGGGAAAAGAACAAATCTAGGTCTCAGAGACCAGCTTCAGGCATTAAAATGGGTAAAAGAAAATATTGCTTCATTCGGCGGAAATCCGGATAATATCACCTTATTCGGCCAGTCGGCGGGAGCAATGAGCGCATTATTTTTAGCTAATAGTCCTTACAGCGAGGGCCTGTTTTGTAAAGCTATTTTCCAAAGCGGAGCAGGCTACCGCTCGGGCGTAGGTGAGCTGTTGGATAAAGAAAGTGCGGAGCAGGTTTATTCGCAGCTTTTGCAGGCAGCAGGCTGTGAAAGCTTGCAGGAGCTGAAAAAGATTCCGGCAATGGAGCTCTATAATATCTTTGACGGGCTTCCCAGGATGCAGGAAATAGGTATTCTGGCGCCAATCATTGACAATGATATAGTGCCTTTGTCTACCGATGACTCCATCTCACAGGGCAAAATGCTTAAGCTGCCTTATATGATGGGCGCAAACAAGGATGATTTGTGGATGGATATATCTACTGCAGAGGAGCCAAACGGTGAGCTCTGGGAGGGAACCTGCCGTCTCGGAACTGAGCTGGAAAAGCAGGGCTGCCCTGTGTACCTTTATTATTTTGCACATAATCTTCCCGGAAATGGTGAAGGAGCATTTCATTCAGCGGAGCTTTGGTATACCTTCGGAACGCTTGACAGGAGCTGGCGTCCGATGACGGATGAGGACTACAGTTTATCAAAAGAGATGATTGACTGCTGGGCCTCATTTATGAAGAGCGGGAATCCTAATGCTGACGGAACGGATAAATGGGGAAGCTGGCCTGAAAATTACAGAACTTTTAAATAAAAAGGACCGGAGGCGGTTAAGCCTCCGGTTTTTTATGAGGATTGCATATGAAGAGGTTACGTGGTGTTTTGCCGCCCAATTCCTCTTCTTTTTTTCTGCTTTATTTTTCTGCCGCCCAATTTTGCCAATTTATGGGTCAATTTTGCATGCGGAGTATTCTGTGCTTCTATTTGTTGTAAAATAAAACCGAAGGTCAAAAAATATATATTACAAGGAGGATTAAAATGAAGACGTTCAGAAAAATCTTTGGATTATTGCTGATGGCAACGACAATTATGCTTTGTCTGTTACCGGCTTCTGCAGAAGCTGCGGAAAAGAAGGAACAGATTAACCGTGAGAATATGGTGATTTTTATCAAGTCGCCCGGAAAATATGCAGACCCTTCGGAATACTACTACGGATTTGGAAAGCTTGAAGTAAAAAATTACTCTTCAACACCCAAATACAGCACAAGTGATAAAAAAGTTGCCACAGTGGATGAAAACGGAAGAGTAACTGCAGTGTCAGTAGGAGAATGTAAGATTACAGCCAAAACAAAAAAGGCTACGTTTACCTGCAATGTAACTGTTAGGATGGCTTATGATGCAAAATCTATAAAGAAAAACATAATTATTAAAACAAATAAATTAGATAATAATTTTGTGGAATTGAAGGTTACAAACAAATATAAGCATCCTATAAATGTTCGGATAAATCTTAAGTCAAAGCTTGATAACGGCAAAAGCTCGTATAGATCTGAAAGCTTTTATATAGGGGCATCTACGACGGATTATCACTATATTTATTTGGATAAGTCCTTTGAAATCGATGATTACAGCTGCTCGTATTCTAGATATATGCCTACATTTGATACAGTATTTGTTAAGGCAGACCATAAAAACAAAACCCATAACTCTTACAGTGCCTTTTATGATTTGCTTGATGTTGACAAAAATAATTACTGTTATGAAATTGAGAAGGTATATGCAGCAGATACAGATGAAGACGGTCAGGCCTATAAGATTAAGGGAAGCCTGATTAATAATGCCGGTATTTACAAGTCGTACGGTCATAAAATAATAGTTACTAATTATATTTTGCTCTACAAGAATGAAAAACTTGTGGATGTTATCAGATTTAACGGTATTGATCGAGATGAAATGGAGGATGACAGATTTGACTGCTTCAATCACAAGTCGGTCAGAAATACCAATGTTTTTGGAGATGACAGCGAATACGCGCCGGTGGATTTCGATGGCTTCTGTTCGGTAAATAACAGTATAATTTTTGGCTATGAGTCAATGTGAGAGGAGACAAACTAATATGAAATCTATTATAAAGAGATGCCTGTTTGTATTATCGATGGTATTGTGTACTTTATTGATTCTGCCAAACGAAAGCTTTGCGGCAGAGAAAAAGACTATAATCACTGCGAACCTGACAGACGCTTTTAAAGGGGCGACAGACATTAAAGATTTTGGAAAAGATTTATATCGTATAGATTTTGATGGCGAAGAGCCTGCAAAACTGTTTTCCATTGACAGTTCGGTATTAAAAAACTGGAAGAAAACCGGTAAATTAGCGGCTGCAAAGGTTGATACGAAGGGGATGCTTGATGTTCAGGGATGGACATATTACGATGACGAATTACTTACAAAAGGCAATACATTTTTTGTAAAAGTTCCTGTGGACCCCAAGGATTATGAGGGATACTATGAGGAGGAGATTCCGAAATACTATTGTATGGCATTAAAATATAACAGTAAGAAGAAAACAGTAAAAACTGTGACTGCTTTTAATGACATGCCATACTTTTTCGAATATGTCGGTATGTTCCGAGACGGAGGAGTTCTTGTAGGTTCTGAAGACGGAGCGGGCTCTGCTATTTTAATTGTTGATTCTGAGGGTGATGAGCTTTATTACAATAACAGACCCGGTAAATATGTTAAGTTATTCCCCGGAAGAGACACTGATTATGTATATTATGCCGTAGATGAAGATTATGCCCAAGAGGAAACAAAGCTTGTTCGTTATGACAGCAAGGGAAGACTTACGGTAATAGAAGAAAAAATGCCTGATTGGGAATATCGTTTATCGAGTCAGTATAATTCCATCTATTGTAAAAAATACGATCAGAACAATGAGCTTGAACAGATAGTGGTTTTTTCTGCTGAAGATGATAAAATATATACAGTTAAAAAAGCTGTAGGCTTTGACGGCTATACATTTGAGGGTATAACTGCTGCGATTCACGGAGGACAGGTAGTTGCAAAGTACTCAAAGGGTGAGGAATATATGGTCAGAGTTGTGGACATTAGGAATGACAGCTTTGTTGGTAAGCAGTACAAAGAGATATCTTTATGTAAAAACGGAAAATCATATTTTGTAAAGAACGCAGCGGATAAAGAAGGATATATGGATTTAAAGGGTAAAGAACTGGGATTCTTTGACAGTGCGGCCGATTTTTACGGAAAGTATGCTCCTGTTGTTAAAAACGGATATATGTATCTGGTAAATGCAAAGATGAAAACTGCAAGTGAGAAAGTGAAGGTTAGCGCAGATGCCGATGTTAGCTCTGTTGGTGAGGAATTATTTGTACTGACAGCCGGCAAAAAGGTTGAACTGATTACTTTAAAATAATTACAGATAAGAAAATCAAAACCCCGGAAGTTGTCGAAGCTCCCGGGGTTTTATAATTTATGCGAGGTGTTTATTAAGCTGATTTATTAAATTACTTGCCGTTAATGATTGCATTATCAAGGATGATTTTCTGTGCCTTGTCCTTGAGAAGCTGGTCTGAAACAAGCTTCTCAGCCTCTTCCTTTGAAATGTTCTGGTAAACGGTCTCTTCGTTTTCGAAGCCGTAGGTATCGAAGAATACTTCCTTGAACTTTGTCTGATACTCATCGTCTGTATAGCTGATATTTTCCGCCTTGATGATTTCTTCGAGAACATGAGTAATCTTTGTTGAGAAAACTGACTGCTCATGAAGCATAGTATCATACTGTGCAGCTGTAATACCGTAGAAGTACTGGAAGAGTGTGGCACCGTCTACACCGTAGTACTGTGAAGCCATATTATCGTAGTAGCTGCGCTGTGCCTCAACACCATAGCTGATTTCTTCTTCAATCTGACCTTCGAAGCTGCAATTGTCAATTACCTTTAAGAGAATATTTGTATCAGCGTCATCATTGGCTGCGGAAATTTTCTCGGCCTGGATACTTGCCTTAAGGTTCTCTGTATAGTCTGCAATGTTTGTAAATTCTGAATTTGCGGTAACGAATTCATCTGTGAACTCGGGAAGCACATTTGCTGTGATAGAGTGGATGGTAATATCAAAGGTAGCAGCTTTTCCTGACATATCGGGATTATTCTGGTAGGGGTCAGGGAATGTAACATCAATTACGAAGCTTTCACCTGCGTTGTGTCCTATGATGCCTTCTTCAAAGCCGGGTATCATATTGCCGGAACCAAGCAGAAGGTCAACACCGTTTGCTGCACCTCTGTCAAATGCAACGCCATCGATTTTTCCGAGATAATCAATGTTTACCGTATCGGAAGCTTTACAGGGTCTGTCTGTAACAGCAACCTGCTCTGCCTTTGAAGCAAGTACAGACTGAATTCTGGCTTCAACATCTGCATCTGTAACAGTAGTATCCATGTAGTCAACTTCGATGCCCTTATACTGTCCGAGCTTGGTAGTAACCTCGAAGGTGGGAATCGGTTCAACTGTCGTGCTGCCTGTTGAATCATCGGGAGTAGCTGTGATGTCTACGGTAGCTGATGAATCGGCTGCCTTTGTAGGCTGGGCAGTAGATGAACTGTCTGTATTGTCTGAATTATTATTGGAAGCTGATTTGTCTTCGCCGCTAAAGAATGTGGATACTGCTTCGAATATAGAAGCATCCTGGCTGACGCGTCCTTTGCCCTTCATGGAAGAAGCAATAATGAGTGCTGCAATTACAAGAACAATCGCAAGTATTACGATTGCTATACTGATGCAGAGAATCACTCTGCCTGCTTTGCTTTCCTTCTTAAATGAAGCCTTGACCTCCTCAGCAGAATCTGCAGCCATGGCTGCCGTCTCCTGCGCTGCCACGGAAGCTTCTGTTGCTTCATCGTTGAAGCTTTCTACGGTATCGGCGACCGTTTCTGCGGCCTCTGTGAAATCTCCGGCAGCTTCATTTACTTTGGCAGCTGCATTTTCGAGAATCTCTTCAGAGTCCTGTGCAGTTACTGTTTCGTTATCTGTACTCATGGGTATACCTGTACCTTTCTAATATCTTTTTACGATCTTTTTTAATCAGCAAAAAAGTCACTGTTTGACTATAATAACATTTTGTGAAAAAAATGTGAAGCGGTTTTTTGCCTGTTTTTGCTTAAAAACAGTAAAAATACTTGACAAAACAGCGGTATACCTTTATAAATGTATTGTGAACATTGTGCAGTATATCTAGTGTACAGTTATGTAAAAATTTTAGGAGGGTTTTATTAATGAATAAGACAGAGTTAGTTGCTGCAATTGCAGAGAAGGCAGGATTATCAAAGAAGGATTCAGAGAGCGCATTAAAGGCTGTTATTGATGTTATTACAGAAGAGCTTATCGCAGGTGAGAAGGTTCAGTTAGTTGGCTTCGGTACATTCGAGGTTGCTAAGAGAGAAGCAAGAACAGGTAAGAACCCCAGCACCGGTGCTGCTATCGAGATCGCAGCTTCAAAGGCACCTAAGTTCAAGGCTGGCAAGGCACTTAAGGATGCTGTTAATGCTTAATTCTAAAAGTAATTAAAATTTGCGGCCCCGTAGTGAATAGCTACGGGGTTTTTTAAACCTAAACAGTAAATGCCCGTGCAGGGCACCGTAATAAAGAAAGGCAATGTTTTATGAGACTTGATAAGTATCTTAAGGTTTCAAGACTTATTAAAAGAAGAACTGTGGCGAATGAGGCTGCAGATGCGGGAAGAGTAATGCTCAACGGAAAGGCTGCAAAGCCTTCGGCTGACGTGAAGGTTGGCGACATTATTGAAATCGGATTCGGAACAAAAAGCGTGAAGGTCGAGGTTCTGGCCATTGCGGATACAAGCAGGAAAGAAGAAGCAAAGGAGCTTTTTAAATATATATGAGAAACAGATGGTCACTGGCAGTTTTGATTATGCTCTTGTGTCTGGGGCTTGCTTCGTGCGGTAAAAAGGAGGATGAACAAAAGCATTCGTCGCTCTTGCAGACCGCGACACCTCATTCGGAGGAAAAGCATGAGGAGCCGGCTGTTAGCCCGGAGCCTGATAATACGGCAGATGACAGAAGTGACATAGAGAAGCTTATAAACGGTAAGTATGACTTTTCTTCGACTGCGGTGGATATGACGGTAGGAAACGATGCTGCGGGAAGTGCAGGTTCTGCAGTGGGAAGCGAAAATGCGGAAACCGGAGCAGAAAATCAGGGTAGTGCGACTGTCGGAACGGATGCGGAAGCCACAGGAAGCGGAACGGAGAGTGCAGGAAGCGGTGCGGAAGCCGCAGAAAACGGAACGGAGAGTGCAGGAACGGAAGCCGCAGGAACTGAGAGCACAGGAAGCGGAATGGATGCTTCCGAAAACGATGGAGACAGCTTTGAAAGTTCTCAGGAGCCGGAGGTTGACGGTACAGTCGTTATTGACAATGATGAAATATCTTTTATTATTAATAATATAGAGGCACGCCCCGGCAAAAATGAAATTGAAATCGGATATTTTTTATCGAACAGGACTGATTCCTGGATTATGGTTCAGATAGACGAAATAGCAGTAAACAACTATGAGTTTTATCAGAATATAAAAATCGACAGGGCAGCAGCTTCCTTTGATTTTGGAAGCTTTCTTCTTGAAAATGTGGATTTTACCGGAATGGGCACAGATGCGGCGGAAAAGCTGGAAATGCAGGTTAAGCTTATGCCTGCTTTGACAGAGACAGACACTTCGGAAACGGCTGATGAATCGGAGCTGACGGACTGTAAGGAGCTTTGTATTTATCCTACAGGTCTTTCGGAAGAAGAACTTTCGGCAAGAGAGCTTGTTTTCAGAAACGGGGAAAATGTCTGCATGGGAAATGATGACTGTTCCTTTATTGTTCTTGAAAAGGGAACGGATGAAAAGGGCTTCTATATGGACCTTTTTATGGAGAATTTTTCGGATGACAGCCTGACCTTTTCCTGGTCAAATACAGCTTTGAACGGAATCCTTTTTGATATGGACTGGTCACGTACAGTGAGACCCGGTTACAGAGCAATTGAAAGAATATATACAGACCTCTCGAACTTTGAATACTTTGGTGTTAAAAAGGCTGAAAAATTCCAGTTTGCATTAGATATTCAGAGGCCTGCGTCTGAGGATGAGGATTCAATGGTATTTATTGATTTGTTTGTATTAAATGTTTAAATTTTGAAAGGCATGGTGATTAAGTGTGAGCAAGGCTAAGAAAACCAAAGAGGGCAGAGCCAGTGTCGTAATTACAGTTGTGATTGCTCTGCTTATATGCGGCTGGCTTTTTAAAATAACGATGGATTTAAGAAACACGGAGAAGTCTCTTGACGAGGCCCTGGTTATTCTGGAGGAGCAGAAGGCCGCCGCCAGACAGGAGCATACAAATCTAGAGAATGAAATAGCCTATCGTGAAACCGATGATTACGTAAAGGACCAGGCAAAGGAAATATTTGGTCTGAGAGACCCCGAGGATACGATTTTTATTCCCGGAAGCGATGAAGCTGCGGACGAAAAAAAGTAAAATACCGGGAGGCTGCAGTCTCCTGCAATCTATAAGCAATGGAGATGCCGTTTGCGGTGTCTCTTTTCTTTTTGATAAATGCAGGCAGAAGCCTTGCTGTCTGCCTGTAAGCTATGATTAGGATAAACTACTGACTATTATGGATAAAACGATAAAAAAGCTTTCGGATTATATAAAAACTAATAATTTAATCAGCGTCGGCGACCGCATTCTGGCAGGAGTATCGGGCGGCGCGGATTCGGTATGTCTGCTGGCAGTGCTTTGTGAGCTGAGAAATGAATATGGGCTTTCGCTGAAGGTTGTGCATATTAACCACGGAATACGCAGGGAGACCGCATTAAGGGATGAGAGGTTCACGGCTGAGCTTTGCAGGGAGCTTGGGGTTGACTATGAGTGCGTGACCGGGGATATTCCCCGTATTGCCGCACAGACTCACACAGGCTGTGAGGAGGCGGGGCGAAATTTCCGCTACGAGACCTTCGGCAGACTGGCAGAGGAAGGAAATTTTAATAAAATAGCGATTGCGCACAACAGTGATGATAATGCCGAAACGGTTCTTTTTAATATATTCCGCGGAAGCGGGCTGTCCGGAATAAGAGGCATAAGGCCTTCGCGCAGTATGGGCAGCAGCTGGATAATCAGACCGATTTTGTGTCTGTCAAGGGCTGAAATAGAGGAATTTCTTAATAAGAGAAATATCAGTTGGTGTACGGATGAGACAAATCTGGAAAATGATTACAGCAGAAATGTTATCAGAAACTGCATCATGCCTACAGTTAGGGAGGAATTAAATTCAGCGGCCGTTGAGCACATTGCGGGGCTCAGCGCGCAGGCAGCAGAGCTGGAGGAATTTCTTCACTGTATGGTAGAGGAAGAAGTAAAAAAATGTCAGTTTTCTTACGCGGATGACACCGGTGCGGCAGGTGATAAAGCGGCAGCAGGAGATACAGGGGCGACAGAAAAGGAATTTGAAGCGGTGTCATGCCGTATAGAGGATTCTCATATCAATTCCCTGCATCCCGTAGTTCAAAAGGCTCTTATCAGGGAATGCTTCGGGCGGCTGAGCAAAAGTCTGAAGGATGTTGAAAATGTTCATATCGGGCAGATTGTGGCCCTGACTCGAAATCAGGTAGGCCGTAAGCTTGATTTACCCTACGGAATTGAGGCGGAGAAGAGCTATGATGCGGTAATTTTGCGAAAAAAGACGGAAAATTTAAGCAAATGCATTGAAAATAATATTGAAATCACTTATACAGTCAGACCTAAAAGTGGGCTTTCGGCTGAATTTCCGAAAAATGATTGCATACAGTGGTTCGATTATGATAAAATACAGAATGGTCTGCAGGTCAGATGCAGACAGGCCGGAGATTACATCCTGATCGGTAAAGGGGCATTGCGAAAGGCGCTGAACCGTTACATGATAGATGCAAAGATTCCGGCAGAGCTAAGGGACAGCCTTTTGCTGCTTGCAGACGGCAGTCATATTTTGTGGATACCAGGCTACAGAAGAGATGACAGCTGTTATGTAACGGAGGAAACAAAAACTGTTCTTATTGCAGAAATATCTAAGAAAGGTTAGATAAAGGATGAAAAAATCACGAGGATTAGGCGTATATTTTTTCCTGATTGTCATGGTACTGCTTCTGTATTTCATAGTAAATACATCCCGTCATCAGGGCAGTATTGTCTACAGCTACCAGCAGTTTGCCAAGGCCGTTGCGGAAAATAATATCAATACGGTAATCATTACTCCTAATGAAGAAATCCCTACAGGTACGGTGGATATCAACCTTAAGGGCGGACAGTCGGCATATTTCTACTGCTCGGATGTAGCGGAGATAGAGAAGATGCTGAGAGATGTGAATATACCGTATTCGATGGAAACTATCGATAAGCCGAGCTGGTTCCTTACCACAATACTTCCCAACATTATCATAATTGTGCTGATGCTTTTTATGATTTTTATGCTGATGGGACCGGTAAGCAACAACTCGAATTCGAAGGTCATGAACTTCGGTAAATCAAGAGCCAGAATGACCAAGGGCTCGGAAAATCAGACCGGATTTAAGGATGTTGCCGGACTTAAGGAAGAAAAGGAAGACCTGGAGGAAATCGTTGACTTTCTTAAGGATCCGAGGAAGTATATCACACTCGGTGCCAGAATTCCGAAGGGTATTCTTTTGGAGGGACCTCCGGGAACCGGTAAAACACTGCTTGCGAAGGCTGTGGCAGGTGAGGCAGGTGTTCCCTTCTTCTCTATTTCAGGTTCGGATTTCGTAGAGATGTTCGTAGGTGTCGGTGCTTCACGTGTGCGTGACCTTTTTGCCGATGCGAAGAAGAATTCACCCTGTATCATTTTTATCGATGAGATTGATGCTGTCGCAAGAAGACGTGGTACGGGTATGGGCGGCGGCCATGACGAGCGTGAGCAGACCCTTAACCAGATGCTTGTTGAGATGGACGGCTTTGGCGTAAACGAGGGAATTATCGTGCTTGCGGCCACTAACCGTGTAGACATTCTTGACCCTGCCATTATGCGTCCCGGTCGTTTTGACCGTAAAATCGTAGTCGGAAGACCCGATGTTCAGGGCAGAGAGGATATTCTTAAGGTTCACGTTAAAAATAAGCCTTTGGGAGACGATATCGATCTGGGTCAGATTGCCCAGACAACCGCCGGCTTTACAGGTGCAGACCTTGAGAACCTCATGAATGAGGCTGCAATTTCTGCCGCAAAGGCTAACAGAAAGTTTATTAATGATGAGGATATCAAAAAGTCCTTCATCAAGGTTGGTATCGGAACAGAGCGTAAGAGCCGCGTAGTCAGCGATAAGGAAAAGAAGATTACCGCTTATCATGAGGCAGGACATGCAATTCTTTTCCATCTGCTTCCCGATGTGGGTCCTGTTTATACAGTTTCGATTATTCCTACAGGTCCCGGCGCTGCCGGCTATACAATGCCCCTTCCCGAGAAGGATGAAATGTTTAATACCCGTGGCAAAATGCTTCAGGACATCATGGTAGACCTTGGCGGACGTATCGCAGAAGAAATCATTTTTGATGATATTACCACAGGTGCCTCACAGGATATTAAGGTGGCTACAAAGCTTGCCAGAAACATGGTTACAAAATACGGCTTCTCACAGAGCATCGGAATGGTCAATTATGACAACGACGATGATGAGGTATTTATCGGACGTGACCTTGCACATACAAGAAGCTACAGCGAAAATGTGGCAGGCAAGATTGACGAAGAGGTACATGCAATCATTGACAAGTGCTATGCCGATGCAAAGAAAATTATCAGCGATAATATAAATGTTCTTCATAAATGTGCTGAACTTCTTATAGAGAAGGAAAGAATCACAAGAGAGGAATTCGAAGGATTATTCACTGAAAACATTGAAAATGCCTGATTTTCACCACGAAAATGTATAATTTGTTCACTTTTTCCCCGGACGTCAGAAATGGCGTCCGGTTCTTTTGTACAAAATGATTAAAAAGAATATAAAAAAGAATTTAACTTTGTGCACACTTATTGAGAAATCATGCTATAATATGTCTTGTAAACCCCAATACATTTATAGTTTTTGCTACACCCCATAATAAAGAGTTTTATACTCTTAGCAAAAATACCTTCTCCGAAAAAGGATAGCCTAAAGCTGTCCTTTTTTACTTTTTACGGGTCCCAAGGAGGTAAATGTGTGCCGGGGATTTTTTAGTTGTAACAGATAAGGATTTGTGATATAATTTGAAGGATAATAGGGTCATAAGACCTTAATGAAAGCCAAAAACCGCAAATGGATAAAAAACATATTGGAAAGAGGCAGTAATCTTGGAATACAGACAGATAAATGCAAGTGCGCAGCGAGACAGTGAATATGCACCGCTTGAATCGATGGCAGGTTCGAGTACCGCATATATGACAAGAGAATTCATCAGACGAGCTGTTTTTTCTGATGGAACCGCAAGATACAGAATCCCGGCAGAGCCTGAATGCGGAGATAAGGTAACAATCAGACTCAGAACCGCACGCGGAAACTGTTTCGCATGTGTTTTGGTAACAAAAGATTTTCGACTGCAGATGTCACTTGAAAAATCGGATGCAATGTTTGATTATTACGCGACATCATTTAAGGTTGAAGATAAAATAATTGAATACTATTTCCTGATATGGTCGGGAGACAGCCCTTATTATTATAACCAGGTAGGTATTACCGAGGAGCTTAATGCAGATTATAATTTTAAGATTATGCCCGGTTTTAAGACTCCGGAATGGGCGAAGGGCGCTGTAATGTACCAGATTTTCGTTGACCGCTTCGCCAACGGCAGCGGCCGAAACGAAGTAATGGATAATGAGTACAGCTATATCGGCAAGCATGTCAGCAAGGTTAAAAACTGGTTTGCGAATCCTGAGGCGGACGATATCAGACGTTTTTACGGCGGAGATCTGACAGGTGTTATGAATAAGCTGGATTATCTTCAGCAGCTGGGAGTGGAGGTTATTTACTTTAACCCCATATTTGTATCGCCTTCAAACCACAAATATGATATACAGGATTATGACTATGTTGATCCCCATTTAACGGTTATTCCTTATGATGACGGTAATGTTCTTGAGGATGGAGATCAGGACAACAGACATTCCGAGCGTTACATAAAGCGTGTAACGGATATGAGAAATCTTGAGGCCAGCAATAATTTCTTTGCGACTCTTGTTTCGGAGGTTCACCGCAGAGGCATGAAGGTTATCCTTGACGGTGTGTTCAATCACTGCGGTTCCTTTAATAAATGGCTGGACAGACAGGGAATATACAGTGAGGAGCACGGTTATCCGCCCGGAGCTTACTGCTCTAAGGAAAGTCCTTACAATTCATTTTTTAAATTTAATTCGGACAAATGGCCCAATAACGGTGATTATGACGGCTGGTGGGGACATGATACCCTTCCCAAGCTTAATTATGAGGGCTCAAAGGGGCTTGAGGATTATATAATCAATGTTGGCAGAAAATGGGTTTCACCGCCTTATTCGGTAGACGGCTGGCGTCTTGATGTGGCGGCAGATCTCGGTTTCTCACCCGAATACAATCACAAGTTCTGGAAGCGTTTCAGACGTGAGGTTAAGGATGCCAATCCGGATGCGCTTATCCTTGCTGAAAATTACAGTGCTTCGGAAAACTGGCTGCAGGGTGATGAGTGGGATTCCATTATGAACTATGAGGCCTTTATGGAGCCGGTAACATGGTTCCTGACAGGTCTTGAGAAGCACAGCGACCATTACCGCGGGGATCTTTTGAATAATCAGGATGCCTTCTTCGGCGCAATGCTTTATCATATGTCGAGAATGAACTGTCAGTCGCTTCAGACAGCGATGAATGAGCTGTCAAACCATGATCATTCACGTTTTATGACCAGAACCAACGGACGTGTGGGCAGGCTTGCGACTGCGGGTGCAGAGGCTGCATCAGAGGGAATCAGACCTTCGGTAATGCGAGAGGGTGTACTTATCCAGATGACCTGGCCGGGTGCTCCGACAGTTTACTACGGTGATGAGGCCGGACTTTGCGGCTGGACCGATCCCGATAACAGAAGAACCTATCCCTGGGGAATAGAGGACAAGGATCTTATAGATTTTCACAGAGAGCTTATCACAATCCACAAAAACTATCCTGCGCTTAAGAACGGTTCACTGAAGTTTCTGGCAGGCAGTCATGGTGTAATAAGCTACGGCCGTTTTGATGATAATGACAGATTTATTATCGTTATAAATAATAATGACAGCTGGGAAAATGTAGATATCCCGGTTTGGGAGATAGGCTGCGGAGAAAATGAGGCACTTGTTCGTCTGGTTGAAACATCCGATGACGGTGTGAATTACAGCGCTTCGGTATACAGACCCGAGCATGGTGTAATAAGCTTAAGACTTCGTCCCAGATACGGACTTTGCATGAAAAATCTTCCTTCATATCTTCAGTAATACGGATGGAGAAAGCAGGAGACCTGAAAGGATATCATCGAAGTGAAAACACAAAATATGAGTGAAAAGGCACGCGTGGGCGAATTGCTTAGGCTGCTGGATGAGCTTTATCCGCGTGAAAAATGTTTCCTGGATCATGAAAGTCCCTGGCAGCTGCTGTGTGCCACGATTCTGAGTGCCCAGTGTACGGATGCCAGAGTTAATATTTTAACAAAGGATTTATTTAAGAAATATCCGACAATCGAAGCCTTTGCAGAGGCGGATCTGAAGGAGCTTGAGGAGGATGTGAAGCCTGCGGGCTTTTACCGGAACAAGGCTCTTCATATCAGGGACTGCGCAAGGCTGCTGATTGAAAAATATAAAGGTGAAATGCCCTCCTCAGTAGAGGAGCTCACTGCACTTCCGGGTGTGGGCAGGAAAACGGCAAATGTAATAAGATGCCACATTTTTAATGAGCCGAGCATAGTCGTGGATACTCATGTTAAGAGAATTTCCAGGCTTCTGGGACTGACCGATACGGATGACCCGGTAAAGGCAGAATTTCAGCTGATGGAGCTGCTTCCTAAGGAGCACTGGATCAGAATTAATCTGCAGCTTATTGACCACGGAAGAAGCATCTGCATTTCGGGAAGACCGAAGTGCGCCGAATGCAGGCTGAACGGACTTTGTCCCGGCAAAAAGCTGTAATAAGACAAAAGATAATTTTAGAAAGCAGAACGGAAAACGTATGTCATTCATAAAGGATTTTGTTTGTGTCGATGTGGAGACCACGGGACTCAGCGCCGAAAAAGAAAGAATAATTGAAATAGGTGCCGTAAAGTACAGAAACGGAGTTCCGGTTGAAGAGTTTTCCGAATTTGTAAGGCAGGAAATTCCGATACCTCAGAGAATTGCAGAACTGACCGGTATCGCTCAGGCAGATATTGATTCCGCCCCCTTCGAAAGTGAACAGATGGAGAAGTTTTTGGCGTTTGTTGCGGAGGATGAGGTTATAATGGGCCATAATCTTGGCTTTGACCATAGCTTTTTGACAATGGCGGCCCTCAGAATAAACAGGGATTTCAGAAAAAAAGGAATTGATACCTTAAAAATCGCCAAGCAGTGCTGCGCTGATATGCCCGAACGTAAGCTTTCAGCCATGTGTGAGCGTTACGGTGTGGTAAATGAAGCCGCACACAGGGCTTACTGCGATGCAAAGGCTACCGCTGAGGTATATTTCGGACTGTTAAAGGAATTCGGTGAAAGCTCACCCGAGGCCTTTAAGCCTGTTGAGATGTGCTATAAGCCGAAGAAAACTGAACCTGCGACAGATAAACAGATTAAGTATCTCGGCGCTCTTTTACGTTATCATGGCCTTCAGGCAGATATAAATTACGAGACGCTCACAAAAAGCGAAGCGTCCCGCAGAATTGATAATATTATTGCCAGCTATGGAAAGCCGCTTTATTAAAGAAAACCGTTAAGCTTTTCGATTAAGGAAGCAGGACATTTTTTGTCCTCTTTGGCTATGGCCAGAAGTGAAGCGATTTTTTGACTCTCGCCCCTGTCCTTGTGAATTTTTGCAAGGGTGAGCATTACAACAGAGGTGTGGATGCCGATATTTATTGCATATTCACAGACCTTCATCGCTTCATCGGAACGGTTATTTTCGTATAAATAATTACAGAGATTACCTACAAGCGGAGTGAGTGAGGTAAAGCGTGTATCAGCTTCGCTTAGCTCCTGAAAATTAGCCACACCGTATTTCATTTTCAAATCGGTATTGGTGTAGGCGGATAAATCGGCTATTTTTTTAACAGACAGCTTTTCGATTCTGTCACAGAGACTTTCGAGCTCACTGTCGGGCTCGCCGCGGTCCAAGGGCAGAACGGAAGTGTCAAAGCAGATGAATTTTATATCATCGGTACTCTGGCGTCGTACAGAGCCGGCTTCGATTTCACGTTCCCAGAAATCCTCGGAGGCTTTCTCGTTTTTACGTCGTGATTTATGAAGCTCATAGCTAAGCCAGACTACAAATATTATTACAAGACCAAAATATGGAATATTCATATAAATCCTCATTTATAAAGGTATTAATCCTGAATGGGGGAAAGAAAGGTAAGGTTAACAAATGAATTTTTACAACAAAAAAACACAGAGAACCATTACAATTGTTATTGCGGCAATCGTTGTATTAGCCCTTGTTCTTTCCGTTTTCGGATCACTTATGTGATAATAGTAACACAAGAACAGGTGTATTTCAACAGACTGTAAGCAGTAAAGAAGAGTATCGATGAAAGCGGCCGGATGGCAAAAGGATGGCAGCATGAATCAGGAGTATAATGAAATGGCTATAATAATGACCGGTTATGCGGCTTCTGAGGCTGCGCTCGAAATAATGGAGCGGCAGTGGGAGACGCTTATTGGTCGTTATCCGGCCAACTACCTTAACCGTGGAAAGGCTCAGCTCGAAGGTGACCTCGCAGGAGAGCAAATCTGCAGTGCGGACTACCTGGAATGGTCCCTTGGGGACGGGGTTTTTGGTTCACTTTGGCGGTTGGGGGAACAGCTCGGGTGCGGAATGACCATCGAGCTTTCGGCAATTCCCATCAGACAGATTGCCATAGAAATGTGCGATTTTGCGGATATTAGTCCCTATGAGGCAAAATCCGCAGGCGCTGCGGTGCTTGCGGCGGCAAATGCGGGTGAAACGATTGAAGAACTCAAAAATGCAGGTGTTAATGCCGCAATAATTGGATACACAAATAACAGCAACGACAGAGTTGTGGTTAACGGTGAAATCAGAAGATTTCTGAATAAATCAAAAGGATAATTATTCCCTGTACCGTGATACGGGGGGAAAAGGAGAGCAGATATGAACGAATTAAAAGAGAAAATCTTAAGAACATTAGCTAAAGACGGACGAGCAGCCGCGGCGGAGCTGGCCATTATGCTGGGTAGTACCGAGCAGGAAGTCAGCGTTGCTATAGCCGAAATGGAAGCAGATAAAATTATTTGCGGATATCCCACACTTATTGACTGGGACAAGCTTTCAAACGAAAAAGTAACAGCGCTGATCGAGGTTAAGGTTACTCCCCAGCGTGGACAGGGCTTTGATAAAATTGCCGAGAGAATTTATAAATTTGATGCGGTTGAGTCTGTATATCTTATGTCAGGCGGCTTTGACCTTACCGTTATCATCAGAGGTAAGAGCATGCGTGAGGTTGCAAGCTTCGTTTCAGAAAAGCTGGCACCCATGGAAGCAATTCTCAGCACGGCAACACATTTTGTATTAAAGAAATATAAGGATCAGGGAATTGTAATGCAGGTCGATGAAGAGGATTCACGTATTCCTGTTTCACCCTGATGCAGAAAAAATAAAATAGCGGACATTTTGCCAAATTGCGCGTGAAATGTCCTGAAGCATAATACAGGAGGAAAGCCGTTTTTTCGGCGAATAAATAATATGAGAGATCCGTTAAATAAAACAATTGTAGATATTAAGCCTTCGGGCATCAGAAAGTTTTTTGATATTGTAAGTGAGATGAAGGACGCTATTTCACTCGGTGTCGGCGAGCCTGACTTTGATACACCCTGGCATATCCGCGAGGAGGGTATCTATTCACTTGAAAAGGGAAGAACCTATTATACCTCAAACGCAGGCTTAAAGGAGCTTCGTGTTGAAATCTGTAATTACCTTAAGAGACGTTTCAACCTTTCATATGACTGGAAGAGCGAGAGTCTTATTACCATCGGCGGCAGCGAAGCTATTGATATGGGCCTTCGTGTAATGCTTGATCCCGGCGATGAGGTACTTTTACCTCAGCCCAGCTATGTTTCCTATGAGCCCTGTATCATTATGGCAGGCGGTAAGCCCGTTATTATCGAGCTCAAGGGCGAGGTCGAGTTTAAGCTTACCAGACAGCAGATTCTCGATGCCTGCACCGAGAAGACAAAGGTGATTATTCTTCCCTTCCCCAACAATCCTACAGGTTCTGTAATGTCAAGAGCAGAGCTTGCAGATATTGTTGATGTAATTATCGAGAAGGATTTATTTGTCATTTCAGATGAAATTTATTCTGAGCTCACCTATGGTGAGAAGCATACCTCCATTGCGGAATTCCCCGGAATGAAGGAAAGAACCATCGTTATCAATGGTTTCTCTAAGTCATACGCAATGACAGGCTGGAGACTCGGATATGCAGTAGGACCCGCAAATATCATTGCACAGATGACAAAGCTTCATCAGTTTGCCATCATGTGTGCACCCACAACCAGCCAGTATGCGGCAGTAGAGGCAGTAAAGAACGGTGACAGCGATGTTGAAATGATGACTGAGGCTTATGACCAGAGAAGACGTTTCCTTATCCATGAGCTTCGTGAAATGGGACTTCCCACATTTGAGGCCAGAGGCGCATTCTATGTATTCCCCTGCATAAAGGGTACAGGCATGACCTCAGAGGAGTTCGCAACAAAGCTTCTCGAGGAAGAGAAGGTTGCGGTTGTCCCCGGTACAGCTTTCGGTGACAGCGGAGAGGGCTACCTTCGTATTTCCTATGCTTACTCAATTGACAAAATTAAGATTGCACTCGAGCGTATTGCACGCTTCGTAAAGAAATATCAGAAATAATTACGGCAGGAAAGGCTGCGGAGTATCCTCCGCAGAGTTTGAACAATGAATATTGTGCTTCACGAGCCGGAAATTCCTGAGAATACCGGAAATATCGGAAGAACCTGTGTGGCAACGGGTTCAGTGCTCCATCTGATAAAGCCTCTCGGTTTTGTAATTGATGATAAGCATCTCAAGCGTGCGGGCCTTGATTACTGGTCAAAGCTTGAATATTACATCTATGAAAATTATGAGGACTTTTGCGAAAAGCATCCCGGAGTAAGGATCTTTTATGCAACGACAAAGGCCCATCAGACCTATACGGAGGTCAGCTTCGGACCTGATGATTATATAATGTTCGGCAAGGAAAGCGCGGGAATACCCGAGGAAATCCTTGTCGATCACGAGGATACCTGTATCAGAATTCCCATGGTCGGCGACATACGTTCACTGAACCTTGGTAATTCTGTGGCTATCGTGACATATGAGGCACTGCGCCAGAATGGTTTTTCTGAGCTTAATCCGGTGGGAAATCTTCACCGACTGAAGTGGAAGCAGTAGATTGCCGGGGTCCGTTCAGCCTGCAGGTAAACAGAAAGAAATAAGTATTATGAACGAAAAAGCATTAAAAACACTTGAATATTTTAAAATAATAGACAGACTTGAGCACCTTGCGGGTTCGTCAATCGGTAAGGAGAAGTGCAGAAATCTTTTACCGGTTACAAACCTCGAGGAAATCAGGGAAAGACAGGCAGAGACCTCAGCGGCGCTGGCCAGAATTTATCAGAAGGGAAGCCTTTCCTTCTCGGGAATTCACGATATAAGAGGCTCAATCAAGAGACTTGAAATCAGGTCGGTACTGGGAATGGGTGAGCTTCTTCATATCAGCTCGGTACTTACCGCAACAGCGCATATAAAGAGCTACGGAAAGCAGGACGAGGACAGCCCTGCAGACTGCCTTACCGAGCGCTTTGGCCTGCTTGAACCCCTAAAAACTATTAACAACGAGATACTTCGCTGCATTATTTCGGAGGAGGAAATGGCAGATGATGCCAGTGCGGGCCTCAGAGCTGTAAGGCGGAGCATGAAGGTTGCAAATGACAAAATCAGGGATCAGCTTAATTCCATAATCAATTCGCAGGACAATAAGCTGATTCTTCAGGATAATCTTATCACAATGCGTGACGGCCGCTACTGTATTCCTGTTAAGGCAGAGCACAAAAATCATTTCCCCGGAATGGTGCATGACCAGTCATCAAGCGGTTCAACGGTGTTTATCGAACCTATGGCCGTGGTAAGACTTAATAACGAGCTTAAAGAGCTTGCAATAAAGGAAAAAGAGGAAATCGAGAAGGTGCTTGCCGTACTTTCGGAGAGCCTCTATCCCGAAACTGCAAATCTTAAATACAATATTGATACAATCGCTGAATTCGACTTTATTTTTGCAAGAGGTCTTCTTTCAAAGGAAATGAAGGGTTCAGAGCCCGTTTTCAATAAAAACGGTTATATAAATATAAAAAAGGGCAGACATCCGCTTATTGACCATAAGAAGGTGGTGCCTATTGATATCTGGCTGGGTGATGAGTTTTCACTGCTTGTCATCACAGGTCCCAATACGGGAGGAAAGACGGTTTCACTGAAGACCGTTGGTCTTTTTACGATAATGGGACAGGCGGGTCTTCATATTCCTGCCTTTGACGGTTCAGAGCTTTCGATTTTTAAGGAGGTCTATGCCGATATAGGTGATGAGCAGAGCATTGAACAGAGTCTGTCAACCTTCTCATCACATATGAAGAATACGGTTTCGATACTTGAATCAGCCGATAAGCACTCACTTGTGCTCTTTGACGAGCTTGGTGCGGGAACCGACCCGACTGAGGGTGCAGCCCTTGCAATGAGTATTCTTACCTACCTGCATAATAAAAATGTGCATGTTATGGCGACCACACATTATGCGGAGCTTAAGGTTTTTGCATTATCGACACCGGGCGTTTCGAATGCCTGCTGTGAGTTTAATGTAGAGACGCTGAGCCCTACCTACAGGCTACTTATCGGTATTCCCGGAAAGAGTAATGCGTTTGCAATTTCGAGAAAGCTTGGCCTTAAAAATGATGTAATTGCCATGGCTGAAAGCTTTATCGGAACAAAGGATAAGAGCTTCGAGGACGTAATAAGTGAACTCGAACAGAAGCAGCGCGTAACTGACGAGGCCCTTGCAGAGGCTGAGGCGGCACGTAAACAGGCGACTGAGCTTAAGGCCCGCTGGGAGGAAAAGCAGCGTAAGCTTGATGCCGCAAAGGAGCGTGTAATCCGTGAGGCAAACGAGAAGGCAAAGAAGATTCTCGAGGATACAAAGGAATATGCCGATGAAAGCATCCGAAAGCTCAATAAGCTGGGTGCAAGTGCATCTGTCAAGGAAATGGAGCAGGAGAGAAGCGGACTTCGCGGCATGCTTTCAGAGAAAAATGACAGTCTGAAGCTTGAAGCAAAGCCTAAAAAGAAGTCGGCAAAGAAAATCGGCGATCTGAAAATCGGTGACGATGTACACGTTCTCAGCTTTGATGTAAATGCAAAGGTTATGGCGCTTCCCAATGCAAAGGGTGAGCTTTATGTTCAGATGGGTGCCATGAGGACACAGGTTAAGGTAAGCGATATCGAAATTCTTGACAGCGTTCCCGAGGTTAAGGAGAAGAAAAAGACAGGCTCAGATCTTATTAAGTTCTCAAAGCATATGAATATAAGTACGGAGTGCAACATTATCGGAATGCGTGTTGATGAAGCACTTCCTATCGTTGATAAATATCTTGATGATGCTTATCTGGCGCATCTTACACAGGTTTCCATCATACACGGACGCGGAACCGGTGCGCTGAAGACTGCCGTGCATGAGCACCTCAGAAGGCTGAATTATGTCAGGGAATACAGACTCGGAAGCTTTGGTGAGGGGGATCACGGTGTCACGATAGTAACATTTAAGGATAATTGAGTTTGGAAGGATTTTGGTTAATAAAATGGCAGACAGACAGAAAATACTTATAGTAGATGATGACAGCAACATCGCAGAGCTTGTTTCGCTCTATCTTATGAAGGAGTGCTTCGAAACAAGTATTGCCTACGATGGGGAGGAGGCGCTTCTGGAATTTGAGCGTTTTTCTCCGGACCTTGTGCTGTTAGACCTCATGCTTCCCGGTATCGACGGCTATCAGGTCTGCAGGCAGATAAGGAAAACCTCTCAGGTACCCGTAATCATGCTTTCGGCAAAGGGCGAAACCTTTGATAAGGTGCTTGGTCTTGAGCTCGGTGCGGACGATTATATGGTAAAGCCCTTTGATTCAAAGGAGCTTGTGGCCAGAGTGCGTGCCGTGTTAAGAAGACGCAATAATGCAGAGCCCGCTTCGGAGCCCGAGGCGAAGGGTGAACAGGTAAGCTATAAGGATATTACGGTAAACAAGGATAATTACACCGTAAAATATATGGGTGAGAGTGTTGATATGCCGCCCAAGGAGCTTGAGCTTCTTTATTTCCTTATGTCAAATCCGAACAGGGTTTTTTCAAGAGAGCAGCTTTTGGACAGAATCTGGGGTTATGAGTATGCAGGCGATACCAGAACCGTTGATGTTCATATCAAGCGTCTTCGTGAAAAAATAAAGGATACGGACCAGTGGAGTATCGCCACCGTATGGGGCGTAGGCTATAAATTTGACCTTGTAAACCGATAAAACGGTCAGAAAGCATTATCATTTACAGTGCCTTACGGGCACGGAATGGGGGCAGACGTGAAAATTTCCGTTAAGCTGATAGTATGTTATCTGATTGCGGTTATACTTATCATTCTGGCAGTAAATTTCTGGGGAACCGGAAGATACGAGGACAGGATTCGTTCGGAATTCAGAGAACGCTACAGCAATGTGGCTGAGGGCATTGCCGATAATACTGTTTCGGCATATTATTACAATGCCGATGTTTCCCATGTCCGCGGCGAGCTTCAGCGAATCGCCAGGATAGTGAAGGCGCGCCTGTTGCTTGTGAATTCAGCGGGAACCGTTATTATCGATACTGATAATGAACTTGATATGAAGAGTATCGAAGAGGAAATAATGGACCCGTTGGTTCTCGGAAGGGAATTCTCTGAGGATATCAGGATAAGGGAAGAGGGCGAAGCGGTTGCAGTCGCATCGGCGCCGGTTATGAGCAACTATAAAACAGCCGGCTATGTATGTGTGATTGTGCCTATGTCACAGCTGATATCAGCACTGAATAAAAATATGGATATTCTGAATGTATCCATTATTATGATATGCGGTGTATTCCTGCTGATGTATATCGTTATTTTCCTTTTTACCGTATTTCCCGTGAAGAAAATCAGAAAAGCGGCTATCGAGTACGGCAAGGGAAATTATGAGCATAAGATAAAGATTAAAGGGCATGATGAATTCTGTGAGCTGGGTGATACCATTAACTACATGGTCGGCGAGCTTCAGAATACAGAGGAAAAGCAGAGAAAATTTATTGCCAATATTTCACATGATTTCAGGTCTCCGCTGACTTCAATCAAGGGCTATGCAGAGGCGATAAAGGACGGCACCATTCCCTTTGAGTCAAAGGACAAGTACCTTGATATTATCCTTTTTGAGGCAGAAAGACTTCATAAGCTGACCAGCAATATACTTGATCTGAACAGTATGGACAGCGGGGCTGTGAAGCTTAATATCAAGAGCTTTAATATTAACAGAGTTATAAAAAGAATCGCGGATTCCTTTGAGGGAATCTGCAGGCAGAAGAAGCTTACTATCAGGCTGCAGTTCGAAGAAGCCGATATGTTTGTGGACGCTGACCAGGGTAAAATAGAGCAGGTTATTTACAACCTGACGGACAATGCAATTAAATTTTCGGAAAGCGGTTCGGAAATACTTATCGGTGCGGAGATTAAGGGAAGTAAGACTCTCATCCGTGTGAAGGATACCGGCTGCGGAATTCCGAAGGACAGCATTAAAAAAATCTGGGACCGCTTTTACAAAAGTGATTCATCCCGCGGAAAGGACAAGAAGGGTACAGGTCTTGGTCTTTCAATTGTAAGAGAAATTATTACCGCGCATGACGAAAATATCAATGTTATCAGTACCGAGGGCGTAGGAACGGAGTTTTCCTTCACGCTTCCGGTTTCGTGAGGTAGATTATGGGTATTGACGGACAGGAAAACGAGAAATTGAATGATAGTGAAGCTGAGCCTGTGGTACAGGAAAGCATCAAGCCGAAGTACAAAAAGAAGCTGAAGAAGCTGCTGGAGGTAGTGGTGCTGGCTATTGTTGCGGGCGTGGTGTTCGGACTGACGGTTCGCTTGTTTTTTGGAATAACTCCTTCGCAGGTGAACAGGATTATCAATCAGAACAGCACAGAGACCGAAGGTGAAGGAACACCTGCAAAGCGCAGCGAGGTAACGCTTCAGCCTGCAGGCAGTGTTACTGCGGCTCCTGCACCCACAAAGGTCGCAGATAATGAGAAGCAGCCTGTTTCCTTTGACGGCAATAAGACCGATAAGCCTGACACTAATCCTTCTAAGCCGGGTCCCGGTCAGACGGAAGCTTCAGATAAGCCGGGAGATGTTGCTTCGGCATCGCCAAAGCCTACAGAAGCAGCTGACAAAAATCAGCATGAAATTGCAGCGGACAAGGCGGACGGTCAGGAGAAGACTGATGATAGCGAGCAGACGGGTGACAAGCATCCTGTTGTGGTGATTACCTCTGCACCTAACGACAAAGAGCCTGTTCCCACAACCTCGGTAAGCCTTTCAGGGAATGAGGAAAAGACAGACGGTAACGGCTCTGATGCTTCGGGGAATCCAATTGACATCGGTAATGACGGCAGGGATGAAACAAAGCCGGACGGAAGCTTGGAAACAACGGGAGATACCGCTAACGGGGACTCTGATGCCGATGAAAAGAACGACGGCGAAGCTGATACAATAAATACTGAAGGTACAGATTCTTCCGATTCAGCAGAAGACGGAAAAACTAATCCCGACGATGAAAACAATCCCGTTTCAGGGAATGATGAAAACGGCAGTGAAGAAAAAACGGAAAGCTCTGCAGTTATGCCCGAATTTTCGCTTGAAAGCTACAGGAAGCTTATGGACGAACTTCATAAGGTTGCTGACGAGGCAGGAAAAGGTATTGTAACAATTAAGTCTGCCACCAGCATCGTAAACTGGATGGGTGAAAATGTTGAAAATACCAGTGAAACCGTGGGCGGAATCGTAGCGGATAACGGTGTTGAATTACTTATTGTCACTTACTATGACAAGGTTAAAAATTCGGACCGTATTGAGGTTACTTTAGCTACCGGTTCAAAATATGAGGGCACGATGCTGGCAACCGATGCCGGCTATAATATGGCGGTTATCGCGGTACCCCTTAAGGCAATTGCCGAAGAGGAGCTTGAGGCGGTTAAGCCTGTAGTTTTCGGTAATACGGCTAATATTTACGCAGGTATGCCCATTATTGCAATAGGAAGTCCCAACGGAAGCATCGGTTCTGTTGAGTATGGTTATATTACGGGCTGCGGTAAGGTAAGATATGTTACAGACGGTGTATGCAGTCTTTTTACCACGGATATTACAAACAGTCCTTCAAGCGAGGGTGTGGTTCTGAATCTTGACGGCGAGCTGATAGGTATCATTTCGAGAAATGCTGCGTCGGGTACAAGTACGGAAATCAGTGTTGAGAGTCTGCTGCTTGTGGCACAGAGACTTTGCAATGAACAGCATATGCCTTATTTCGGAATAATGGCAGAGGATGTGCCCGAGAGCGCCTTAAAGGACCTCAAGCTTGAGCATGGTATCTACGTTGATGAGGTAAGTGTTTCATCGCCTGCAGCAGCTGCGGACATCCATAAGGGAGATATCATTGTTGAGGTTAATAACATAAGCATTGGCAGTGTGAAGGAATTTTCTTCAATTCTTATGGATACTGAAGCCAGTGAGGCGATTGATGTTAAGATTTTCAGAAGCAGCCAGATGGCTAATCCTGAGCTTGTAATCAGTGTAATTCCGGAGTAAAAAAAGATTGATAAAATGGCTGAACCACCGGAATTGCGGTGGGTTCGGACTATAAATAAGAGTGAAACTATTAGAAAGGCATAAGCTTATGAAGTATATTGGTGAGCTTCGCGAGGGTGACATTACCCGCGACGTGTACCTGTGTAAGCAGGTGCAGAATCTCGTAGCCAAGACCGGCAAGACTTATATGTCTATCCTTCTTCAGGATAAAACCGGTGTTTTGGATGCAAAGGTATGGGATATAACCAGTGGCGGAATCGAGGAATTTCAGGCACTTGATTATATCTATGTTGAAGGTGAGGTAACTGTATTTCAGGGAACTCTTCAGCTTAAGTGCAGACGTATCAGAAAGTGCCGTGAGGGAGAGTATGACCCGTCGGATTATCTGCCCTATACCCGTTTCAATATCGAGGAAATGTATAAAAAGCTGATGAGCTATGCGGCGATGATTACAGAGCCTCATATTAAGAAGCTTATAGACAGCTTTTTCCTTGAGGATGAGGCTTTTATAAAGGAATTTAAGACACATTCCGCAGCAAAATCCGTACATCATGGCTTTGTCGGGGGACTTTTAGAGCATACTCTTTCGGTAACCTCATTGTGCGTAAAGTTCGCGGAGCAGTACCGTTTCCTGAATAAGGACCTTTTGATTGCCGCAGCAATGTGTCATGATATCGGAAAAATCCGTGAGCTCTCTGAGCTTCCGCAGAATGATTATACCGATGACGGTAATCTTCTCGGACACATTGTGATGGGCTACGAAATGTTAGGTGAGAGAATTGCAAAAATCGAGGATTTCCCGAAGGTACTTGCATCTGAGCTTCGCCACTGTATCCTCGCACATCACGGCGAGCTTGAGTACGGTTCGCCCAAAAAGCCTGCAATAGCGGAAGCCATTGCATTAAACTTCGCGGATAACGTGGATGCAAAGCTTGAAACAATGCGTGAGCTGCTTGAAACAGCAGACGACAAAGCAGACTGGCTCGGCTACCAGAAACTCTTCGAATCAAACATGAGAAAAACATGATTACCATTCACACGCCTATCCCCGAAAAGTATCTGCCTTCAAAGCTTGCTTTAGAAGGCAGATACTTTCGGGGATCGATTAGGCATGAAATGACTAATCGCCACAAGACACGAACAAAAGTCCGCTGTGCATATATGCACAGCCGGTCGGAGAACTTGCGACCGCTTTTGAGAGTGAGCTTGTGGAGGTGTGAATGGGGCGAATATTAGGCACAAGACACGAACAAAAGTCCGCTGTGCATAATATGCACAGCCGGTCGGAGAATTTGCGACCGCTTTTGAGAGTGGGCTTGTGGAGGTGTGAATGGGGCGCGCAATCGCCACAAGACACGAACAAAAGTATTATTATATTAGTATGTTTTGAAAGGACAAACAATATTATGCAGATGACATTCAGATGGTACGGTGAAGGAAATGACAGCATTTCACTGTCACAGATTCGCCAGATACCGGGTGTAGAAGGTATCGTATGGGCGCTTCATAACAAGCTGCCCGGAGAGGTTTGGGAGAAGGAAGAAATTCAGATTGTGGCAGACCAGCTTCATGCCTACGGCTTCAATATGGACGTAGTAGAGTCTGTAAATGTTCACGACGACATCAAAATCGGCCTTCCCACAAGAGACAAATATATTGAAAATTACAAACAGACCTTAAGAAATCTTAAGGAATTCGGAGTTAAGGTTGTATGCTACAACTTTATGCCGGTATTCGACTGGACGAGAACAGATCTCTTCCATCCGCTTCCCGACGGTTCAACAGCCCTTTTCTATGAGAAGGACAAGATTATAGATGATCCCGTAAAGATGGCTGACTATATCCTTGAAAAGTGCGAGGGCTACACAATGCCCGGCTGGGAGCCTGAGAGAATGGATCATCTTAAGGAGCTTTTTGAGGCCTACAAGCCTGTAACCAAGGAGAAGCTTTGGGATAACCTTAAATATTTCCTTGAGCAGCTTATGCCTACCTGCCGCGAATGCGACATCAAGCTTGCTATTCATCAGGACGATCCGCCCTGGGATATCTTCGGACTTCCCCGCCTTCTGGTAGATGAGGCTTCTATTGACAGATTCCTGAAGATGGTGGATGACCCTTACAATGCACTTACTCTCTGTTCAGGTTCAATGAGCTCTAATCCCGCAAACTGTGTGGCAGATATTGTAAGAAAGCATTGTGACAGAATTGCCTTCGCTCACGTAAGAAATGTAAAGCATTTCCCTAACGGCGATTTTACCGAGGCATCACACCGTGACTGCGACGGTGACACAGGTGTGCTCGAGATTATGAAGGCATATCATGATAATGGCTTTAAGGGCTATATCAGACCTGACCACGGACGTCATATCTGGGGTGAGAAGTGCAGACCAGGCTACGGCTTATATGACAGAGCGCTCGGAATCATGTATCTGCTTGGAATCTGGGATACTCTTGAAAGATATGATAAATAATTGATAGGATAAAGGTTGACGATGAAACTTACATTAGATGGAATTAACAAAAAGGAAGAATGGAAGGGGTATAAGCTTCCGGAATTTGATATCCCTGCCATGGTTGCAAAGACAAAGGAAGCACCGGTATGGGCTCACTTTGGTACAGGTAATATTTTCAAGGCTTTTCTGTGCAGTTCGGCACAGGACCTTCTTGAAAGAGGGATCATGGATGCAGGTATTACTGCCTGTGAGAGCCGTGGAATCGACAGTGTAAGCAGACTGTTTGCGCCGCATGACAATCTTTGTCTTTCGGTTACGCTGAATTCTGACGGAACTACCACGAAGGAAGTGGTTGCTTCTGTAGGTGAGGCCGTAAGCTGTGCACTTGATTTCAAGCGAATTGAGTCTGTATTCTGCAATCCGTCACTTCAGATGGTTTCCTTTACAATTACGGAAAAGGGCTATGCACTACGTGATGCAAAGGGTAATCTTTTCCCTGTTATTGCGGAGGACATGAACTGCGGTCCGAATATTATTTACTCGGACATGGCTATGAGGGCAGAGCTTGGCAAGGACCTTGGCGTTAATTCACCTGAGGTAAGTTCAGTGCCGAATCACCATCTGATGTCGGTCATTATTACCCTTCTGCTCAGGAGAAAGCAGGCCTGCGGTGCACCGCTTGCCCTGGTTTCGATGGATAACTGTTCACACAACGGTGAAAAGATAGAAAATGCGGTAAAGGAAATTGCAGGCGAATGGCTTGCAAAGGGAATGATTACAGCGGAGGATATGGAATATCTTACCGGCAAAATCAGTTATCCCTGGTCAATGATTGACAAGATTACACCCCGTCCCGATGCAAAGGTTGAGGCTTCGCTTATTGAGGACGGAATAGAGGATATTAAGCCCTTTGTTACACCGAACGGTACCTACATTGCGGCCTTTGTTAATGCAGAGCGCCCCCAGTACCTTGTAATCGAGGATGATTTTCCTAACGGAAGACCCGCACTTGAAAATGCGCGCGGAATCATTTTCACTGACCGTGATACAGTAAATAAGGTCGAGAGAATGAAGGTTTGTACCTGTCTCAATCCTTTACATACTGCACTTGCGATTTTCGGATGTCTGCTGGATTATAAATATATTTCGGAGGAAATGAAGGATACCGAGCTGGTAAATCTCATTAGCAAAATGAGCTCTGAAGAGGGAATGCCTGTTGTTACAGACCCCGGTATTATCGATCCCCGTAAATTTCTCGAGGAGTGCCTGAAGGAGCGTTTCCCCAATCCCTTCATGCCTGATGCACCACAGCGTATCGCAACCGATACTTCACAGAAGCTGCCTATCAGATACGGTGAGAATTTCAAGGCTCATATTGAAAAGGGCGATGTCCTTGAACTGAAATATATGCCTCTTGTTATTGCAGGCTGGTTAAGATATCTGCTTGCGAAAGATGATAACGGGCAGGTTTTTGAACCTTCTTCAGATCCTTTGCTTGAGACTGCACAGGGCATGCTGGAGGGCATTCAGCTCGGAGACAGCGTAACTGAGGATAAGCTTTCCGGACTTCTTTCAAATGATGTAATATTCGGAACAGATCTCATTGCTGCAGGTCTCGGAAAGAAGATTACAGGATATTTCAATGAACTGAATGCCGGCGTCGGAGCAATCAGGAGTACATTGAAAAAATACTGTACGGAATAATTCAAAAAGGAGGTCTTGTACCATGGGTAAAAGAAAGCTTATCGGTGTTTTTGCTACGGAAATATCATCACGCGTACAGGGCAGCCTTTATAAGTCACTGCATGAGAGGGCAGCGAAGCTGGGGTACAATCTTGTACTATTTTCAGCTACCCATGATACGATTAAGAATACAACAACCTCCAAAATTACGGTCGGTCTCTTCAGACTTGCCGAGAACATGGACCTGGCGGCAATTATTATTCATGCTCAGTCACTTGGCGATATAGAGATAATTAATTATCTGATTGGGCTTGGAAAAAGCAGGAATATTCCTGTTCTGGTTTACGACTGTGATGTATTCGGCATAGAGGGCAGTCGGGGTGTTGTCACAATAAAGCCCGATTACAGGCAGGGCTTTGCGGAAAGTGTAAGGCATCTTATCGAGCATCACGGCTGCAGGCATATATTTATGCTTGCGGGAATAAAGAACAACAAATATTCAGATGACAGAATAGAAATGTACAGGCAGGAAATGTCTGCACACGGAATCGAATACAGCGAGGAGCAGATTGGCTACGGAGAATTCTGGGAGCTTCCGGCTGTTGCGGCTGTGAATAAATTTCTGGATTCGGGACTTCCCGTGGATGCAATCTGCTGTGCAAACGATTCAATGGCAATCTCCGCAACAAGGGTTCTGTCGCAGAGGGGAATAAGAGTTCCCGAGGATATACTTGTTACGGGCTTTGACGGTATAGATGACGGAAAATACAATATGCCCGTTATATCTACCTGTGAGCCGGATATGGATGCGGTATCGGATTTTATATTTAACGTTATTAATGGCAGCACAGAGGAGACGGAGTATCTCATACCTCTTCGTTTCTATCCTAAGGAAAGCTGTGGCTGCAGCAATCAGAATACGATTCAGGACAGAGTGGAAATTGCAAGGCTTCTGGATAATAATCGCCAGAACACATGGCTGCATCATATGGTGGCGGCTATGCAGTTCGATATGATTGACAGCTGTTCACTTTGGGACAGTCTCGGTTATATGGACGGAACCCTGAGCTATTTTAAGGATTACTCACATCTTTACTGCCTTAGGGAAAATATTGAGGAGCTGACGGATTTTTCGGAAGCCTTTGACAAAATGAGGGTTCATTTTAATAAGGATTTTCTAACATTTGATGAATGCGGAAGCTTTTCTGTAAAGGATGTCATACCCGCCTACGAGAGGGTATTTGAGAATGCGGCGGATGAAGATATCTTTATGCTCAGAATGATTTACTGCGGAGAAAAGGACTACGGTTATGCGATTTTGAGGGCAAAGTCGTATTCCTCGAATGAAGTGAAGCTGATGGGCCAGTTTGTTGAAAGCTTTACACATATTCTGGAAAGCATTCTTCGAAATATGAGACTTAAGCAGGCCAACGATAAGCTCAGCGAGATGTATGAGCGTATGTCCGAAATTTACATAAGGGATATGCTTACGGGGCTTTATAACCGACACGGTTATTACAGGGACCTCGAGGAGTACATTAAGAAGGCTGAGCTGCAAAGCGGCTATCTGCATCTGATTTCCATTGATATGGACGGAATGAAGATAATAAACGATAATTACGGTCATCTCGAAGGGGACAATGCAATTAAGGCAGTGGCAATGGCCATAGAGGATTACTTTGAGAAGCCCTGTATCAGTGCAAGATTTGGCGGCGATGAATTTTCGGTAGCTGTTTTCAACGAAAACAAAGAAAGCTTTTCAGCGGAAAAGATTTCTTCGGACTTTAACAATTATCTGAAAAATATGCCTTTCCTGGCAGAGAAGGAATATTCCGTTGCGGTTAGCGTAGGCTATGCCATGGCGAAAATATCCGAAATGGAAAATATTAAAGAAATAGAGAAAATTGCGGACGACTGTATGTATGAAAACAAAAGAAGGCGTAAAAAAGCCAAACAGTCTTAATCCGGGAAAGATAAAAGAAAGAGGTAAAAAAATGTTAAAAATTGCGGTAACTTATGAGAATGGTGAGATTTTCCAGCACTTTGGACACAGTGAGCAGTTTAAGGTGTACAGCGTAGAGGATGACAAGGTAGTATCATCTGAGGTTATAGACACAGAAGGACAGGGCCACGGTGCCCTTGCAGCGCTTCTTGACGAGCTGGATATCGATGTGGTAATCTGCGGAGGAATCGGCGGCGGTGCACAGAATGCCATTGCGGAAAAGGGCATTGTACTTTGCGCAGGCCAGGCAGGTAATGCAGACGAGGCGGTTGAGGCATATCTCAGGGGAGAACTGGTTGATTCGGGTGCAAACTGTGACCATCACGGTGAGGGTCATAACTGCGCTGATGAGGAAGGCGGCTGCGGCGGTGGCTGCGGAAACTGCGGTGGCGGCTGCGGCGGATGCCACACACCTGCATTTGAAGGAAAGAATGTAGGAAAGACCGTAAGAGCACATTACAGAGGAACCTTTAATGACGGCAGCCAGTTTGATTCATCCTATGACAGAGGCGAGCCCCTTGAGTTCGTTTGCGGCGCAGGTATGATGATCAGAGGCTTCGATGAGGCAGTGGCAAATATGGAGCCCGGTGAGATTGTGGATGTTCACCTTATGCCATCGGAAGCATATGGCGAGGCAGATCCCGATGCTATTTTCACGGTAGAAATCGACCAGATGCCCGGTGCGGAGGAGCTTCAGGCAGGTCAGCAGGTTTATCTTCAGAATATGTACGGACAGCCCTTCCACGTTAAGGTTGTTGCAAGAGATGAAAAGACCGTTACCTTTGATGCAAATCATGAAATGGCAGGCAAGGAGCTTAACTTCAGAATCGAACTTGTCGAAGTAAAATAATTTGCCAAGAATGCCTCAAACAGTGGCTAAATAAAACATTGTTAATTTCTGCGGAAAGGTTTACCATAGTGGTAGAGCTTCCGCAGTTTTTTTATGGCGGGGCGAGGCGAGGCGGTTTACACAGAAAAAGGAAAGGTATGGTGGCTTTATGGTAACAAAAATGTTAAAGGATAACTGGTTCATGAAGCAGGTCGGAAGCGACGTCGAATATAAGACAAGTGTTCCTGCCAGTGTATATAATGACCTGATTAATAACGGTCAGCTTGAGGACCCATATTACAGGGATAATGAGCTTAAGGCACTTAAGCTGATAGAGAATGATTTTACCTACAGAACCTCATTTACGGCAGACGGAATGGAAAATTATGATAAGGTGTTGCTTGTATTTGAGGGCGTTGACACGCTTGCGGATATATATATTAATGATTCATTTCTGGCTGCGGTAAACAATATGCACCGTACCTGGCAGTTTGATATCAAGTCTTTTCTGAAGGCTGATAATAAATTGGAGCTTGTGCTTCATTCACCTACAAAATTCATCGAGGCGGAGAATGAGAAGGACCCCATTCTGGGTCAGGAGGATGCCATGAGGGGTATGGCATATCTTCGTAAGGCTCACTGTATGTTCGGCTGGGACTGGGGCCCCAGACTGCCTGATGCGGGAATCTGGAAGCCTGTAAAGCTTATTGCCTATAATGAGGCCAGAATTGACAGTGTAAATATCAGACAGAAGCATTCGGACGGCAGGGTAATGCTGAGCTTTGACCTTGATATTGAAAGAATCGGTGAGGAGCATATCAGACGCTTCGGAAGAGATGATAAGAGACTCGAGGGCTTATGTCTTTCGGGAAAGCTTACCATGCCCTGCGGCTGTGAAAGAGAGCTTACACATGAGGAGCTTTTAAAGGGTATAGAGCTGGAAAATCCCAAGCTCTGGTGGCCTAACGGCTTTGGAGAACAGCCTCTTTATACAGTGGAAATCAGCCTTTTGTCTGCTGCAAATTCAAATGAAAACGGTAAATCTGATTCCGAAAATGACTGTATCGTGCTTGATTGTCTGTCAAAGCGAATAGGACTTCGTACCATGACCATACACCGTGAAAAGGACCAATACGGCGAGTCCTTCTACCATGAGGTAAACGGTGTAAGTATATTTGCCATGGGTGCGGATTATATCCCTGAGGACAATATTCTTCCCAGAACAAACAGGGAGCGTACCTACGAGCTTCTGCTTCAGGCAAAAAATGCCAACCATAACTGCGTGCGTGTATGGGGCGGCGGACATTATCCAGAGGACTGGTTCTATGATGCCTGTGACGAGCTGGGACTTATGGTATGGCAGGATTTTATGTTTGCCTGTGCGGTTTACAATTTAACCGATGAATTTGAGGCAAATATCAGAGCCGAATTTATTGATAATATTAAGAGAATCCGTAATCATGCTTCACTAGGACTCTGGTGCGGAAACAACGAAATGGAAATGTTCGTAATGCAGGGCGTCTGGGTAAATAAGCCTTCGCAGAAGTTTGATTATGTAAAAATGTATGAATACATTATTCCTCAGGTACTTAAGGAGTACGACCCCGACACCTTCTATTGGCCTGCAAGTCCTTCGTCGGGCGGATGCTTTGATGATCCGAATGCGGAAAACCGCGGTGATGTTCACTACTGGGATGTATGGCACGGCAGCAAGCCTATTACCGAATATCGTAAGTTCTATTTCAGATACGTATCGGAGTTCGGCTTCCAGTCGTTCCCGTCACTCAAGACCTGCGAGAGCTTCACAGAGCCTGAGGACAGAAACATATTCTCATACGTTATGGAGAAGCATCAGAGGAATTCCGTGGCAAACGGAAAGATTATGAACTATATGGAGCAGACCTTCCTTTATCCCACGAATTTTGATACTGTTCTTTATGCTTCCCAGCTTTTGCAGGCTGAAGCAATCCGCTACGGAGTAGAGCATTTCAGAAGAAACCGCGGACGCTGTATGGGTGCCGTGGTATGGCAGCTTAACGACTGCTGGCCAGTGGCAAGCTGGTCATCGATTGACTATTACGGACGCTGGAAGGCCCTGCATTATTATGAAAAGAGATTCTTTGCGCCGATAATGATTTCATGTGCGGAGGAGGGGATTTTAACACAGGATACAAATCCTAACGCACAGCCCTATGAGGTGAAGAAGTCTATACAGCTTAATATTGCAAACGAGTCTGTAAAGGATGAAAGGCTGACCGTAAAATGGGCGCTTCGAGACGCTTCTGCAAGGGTAATCAGATGCGGTGAGGAAGAAGTTAATGTTCCTGCACTTTCATCTGTATGGCTCGGGCGAGAGGATATGATGGATGCCGCTCTTTATGATAATTACGTAAGCTATGAATGCTGCCGTAATGGTGAGGTCATTTCCTCGGGCACGGTTCTTTTCACTGCACCCAAGCAGTTCAGGTTCAAAAATCCCGGGCTTTCGGTAAGGGTAGAGGGAGATGAAATTCTGGTAACTGCGAGCGCATATGCCAGATCGGTTGAGATAATTAACGAGGAGGATACAATGCTTCTCGAGGACAATTACTTTGATATGAATGCGGGCACAAAGCGCGTAAAGATTCTCAAGGGTGAGCCTGTGGGACTCAAGGTAAGAAGCGTTTACGATATTCGATAATATTGAAATAAAGTTTGGATGGTTTACAAAAACAGCAGAGAGGGGTTTATAAATCAGGATGAATAAAAAATATGAATTAGACTCAATAGAGAACAGGGAATATCTGGAAAAGCTCAGGAATGAGCTTCTGATATTCGGCAGACGTTTCCCGTCACCGGGCGGCGGTTCATATTATCTGGGGGATGACGGCAGTCCCTGGAAGGACAGAAGCCGTGAAACCTGGATTACAGGCAGAATGACTCATGTATACAGTATCGGCTCGCTTTTGGGCTTTGAGGAGGGCAAGGAGCTTGCAGCAGCGGCACTTAAGGGCCTGTGTACAGAGCTTCATGATGAGAAAAACGGCGGCTGGTATGCCGGACTTACTGCAGACGGGGAGATTCTTCCGAACAAGCAGTGCTACGCACACGCATTTGTCATCCTGGCAGCAAGCTCTGCGCTTCTGGCAGGTGTGGAGGGCGCAAAAGAGCTTCTTTCGGATGCACTTACCGTGTACGATAAATACTTCTGGAATGAGGAGGAAGGACTTTCCTGCGATACCTGGAATACCGATTTCACAGTGCTTGATTCCTATAGGGGAATTAACGCAAATATGCATACCGTAGAGGCATTTCTTGCCGCAGCGGATGCTATAGGGGATGAAAAATACCGCGAGCGTGCCGGAAGAATCATTAAGCATGTAATCGGCTGGGCAAAGGATAATGAATATCGTATTCCCGAGCATTTTACTGATGACTGGAGGGCTGACCTTGAATGCAATAAGGAAAAGCCCGACGATCCCTTTAAGCCCTACGGAGCGACTCCGGGCCACGGAATCGAGTGGGCAAGACTGATTTCACAGTGGGCCGCTTCCATGACAGCGGATGCTGATTTTGATGCATCTGAATACTTTGATGCCGCAGAAAAGCTTTATAACAGAGCGATTACAGATGCCTGGAATGCAGACGGTGCCCCGGGAATTGTTTATACCACAGACTGGACGGGCAGGCCGGTTGTTCATGACAGAATGCACTGGACGCTTGCTGAGGCTATTAACAGCTCGGCGGTGCTTTTTAGGCTTACAAACAATGAAAAATATGCAAAGGACTATTATATGTTTATGGGGTATCTCGATGAGAAGGTTCATGACAGTGTAAATGGTTCATGGTTCCATCAGCTTGACAGAAATAATAAGCTGCTTGGTACAGTATGGCCCGGAAAGTCTGATTTATATCATGCATTTCAGGCAACACTTATTCCTTATTCACCGGTGGCTGTGTCGATTGCGGCTGCGGTTAAAGCACAGAACTGATATTAATGATAAAGCAGTGCGGACGATTCATGATTTTTGCGGTGAAGCCTGAAAATTTTCAGACTAATAGACCGGTGATAAGAGCGCACCGGTCTATTGCATTAGCTAACGCTTGGCTCTTAGTATGAGGTGGAATTATGTTTGATGTAGTAGCTTTGGGAGAATTACTTATAGATTTTACCGAAAACGGATTAAATGAGGCAGGAAATCCTGTGCTTACCGCAAATCCCGGCGGAGCACCCTGCAATGTTCTTGCCATGCTTCAGAAGCTTGGAAGAAAGACTGCGTTTATCGGAAAGGTTGGCAGGGACGCCTTCGGCGATTTCCTTACGGCAACGGTAGAGGAGCAGGGAATCTGTACTAAAAACCTGCTGAAGGACGAGAAGGTTCCTACGACACTTGCTTTTGTTCATACTGCTCCGGACGGTGACAGAAGCTTTTCCTTTTACAGAAATCCCGGCGCTGATATGATGCTCAGGGAAAAGGATATTGATTATTCCGTAATCGATGATTCAAAGCTTTTTCATTTCGGAACTTTATCAATGACCGATTCAGAGGTTGAAAAGGCTACGGTGGCGGCTCTTGATTATGCAAAGAAAAAGGGAAAGCTTATATCCTTTGACCCGAACCTCAGACCTCTTCTCTGGGATGATATGGAGCATGCAAAGCGCATGATGATTTACGGAATCGAGCACTGTGATATTCTTAAGATTGCGGATGATGAAATCTGCTTCCTTACAGGCTGTGACAGTGTAGAGGCTGCGGTTAAGGCATTTACCGAAAAATACAGTGTGAAGCTTGCCTGCGTAACGCTCGGAAAGAACGGAAGCATAGCTCTTTACGCCGGAAGGCAGGTTACCGCGGCTCCCTTTATAAGAGAGGATACAATTGAAACAACAGGTGCGGGGGATACCTTTATGGCCTGTGTGATTAATTACTGTCTTGAAAACGGACTTGATAATCTGACTGATGAGATGCTTCATGAGATGCTGAGATTTGCGAATGCGGCAGCAGCCCTTATTACCACCAGAAAGGGTGCGCTCAAGGTTATGCCCGAAAGAGCCGAGATTGAGGCGTTATAAGAAAAACTTATTGCAAAATTCGCCTGAAAGAGTTATGCTGATGGACAGGGCGTTTTTGAAAGTATTCAAATAGTTTTTTCGCTGCGGGCAGAAGGGCATGGAGATTAAGATGGTTTACAATAATATTTTGGAGGCGGTCGGTCATACACCGATGATTCGTCTTCAGCGCATGGTGGGTGAGGACAGCGCACAGATTCTCGTAAAGTTTGAGGCGTTGAACGTAGGTGGTTCAATTAAGACCAGAACTGCACTTAATATGATCAATGAGGCGGAGCGTCAGGGTCTTATAAATAAGGATTCTATCATTGTAGAACCGACGAGCGGTAATCAGGGTATCGGCCTGGCTCTTGTAGGAGCGGTAAAGGGCTACAGAACTATTATCATTATGCCTGATTCGGTAAGCGAGGAGAGAAGAAAGCTCGTTCGCCATTACGGTGCAGAGGTTAAGCTTATTCATGATGCGGGAGATATCGGTGCATGTATAAATGAGTGTCTTCAGACTGCACTTAACATGCAGAAGAAGAATCCCAGGGTATTTGTTCCCCAGCAGTTTGCAAATAAGAATAACACTCTGGCACACAAGAAGCACACCGCTCTGGAAATTATGGAGCAGGTGGCAGGCCCGATTGACGGCTTCTGTTCAGGTATTGGAACAGGCGGTACAATCACAGGTATCGGCGAGGTGCTTCGTGCACAGTATCCCAATATTGAGATTTGGGCGGTTGAGCCTGAAAATGCTGCGATTCTGGCAGGCGGTACAATCGGAACACATATGCAGATGGGTATAGGTGACGGAATTATTCCCGATATCCTGAATCAGCAGATTTACGATGATATTTATATTATTTCGGATAAGGAAGCACTTGAGACTTCCAGACGTCTGGCGAAGGAAGAGGGCCTTATGTGCGGTATTTCCAGCGGTACAAATGTTGCCGCAGCAATAGCACTGGCTAAAAAGCTCGGTCCCGGAAAGACCGTAGTTACCGTTCTTCCTGACACTGCAGAGAGATATTTTTCAACATCGCTTTTCGGAGAATAAGCCGGATTTTTGCAGCTTTACGGCAAACAAAATAATTTATGACAGCAAACAGTCGCATTGTGTATGATGCGGCTGTTTTCTATTTCTAAAGATATTCTAAAAATCTTAAAATTCGGATGAAAAGTGTATAGCTTTTTGATATTATTATTCTTGGAGATATAGTTATTTGAAGATAGGAAACGGAGGAAGGGAAGTTGAAGATATTATATTTGCAGGAAAATGAACTGGAGGCGGTTTTGCCGGTTCTTCCGGAGGGTATATTGTCCGGAGTCGTGTTTGTTTTGGCGGCGGTTGAGGAAGATACTGTAATGGGTGTCGCCGTAGTTCAGAAGCTGTCGGGAAAGCAGATGGCCCTGAAATGGCTGTACGTACCTGAAAAATTCAGAAGACAGGGCGTGGCAAATGCGCTGCTCGATTTTATTCTGGATGAGATAAAAAGGGAGGAAAACGCCTGTCTGACGCTTGAGTATCCGTTAGACAATGCACCGGCAGACAAACAGCCGGCAGCTGTAAATAAAGAGGAAGCCGAGCAGGATTATTCCATGATTTTTAATCATATGCTGATAAAAAGAGAGGCACAGCTTACATCCTCGCTTCTGCGGCTGGGAATGATTGACAGAGTCGGACTTTATGCTTCAAAGCTTGCGGAGCTGACCTTTGCAGATGAGGAAATGGGTGATTTGTATTCCTTTGAGGAGCTTCCGGGTGAGGTGCTTCAGGCTTTTGTTAAAGATAAGCACCTGACTGCATTTTCTACAGAGGATCTGCTGGCGGCGGATAAGCTGTTAAGCGTTGTTTACGGTGTGGACGGTAATATGGCAGGCTATATTCTGGTAGCTGAGGATGATACCGAGGGCAGGGAAAAGGGTGACTACATTATCACGGGAATCTATCTTGATGATAAATACAGAAGTCATTTTGTTAATTTCTTAGGTCAGGCCTTTAAATACCTGCTTTGGACGGATGATCTGATTAAAAGACTTAGTTTTGTTGTGTATGAAGATAGAGTATATGCTCTTATTAATAAGCTCCTCGGCGATAATGTTGAATGGACTGAGCAGGAGATAATAAGAGGGATTGTGGGGTAAATTATGTCTGATTATATGGAGCAGATGACTCGTGAGCAGTTAATTCAGAACGAGCTTTTGCAGTTTGAAGAGGAACTTAAGCTGGCGGATGAGCAAAAGCGCCTTTTCGATACAAGACACGGAATGGTAGAGAGAAATGCAAAAAAATACGGCTTAAAAATGGGTAAATGGGCGGCAAAGCATGTCATGAAAAATCCGCTGAGTACCTATCGTAATGCAAAGAGCATCTGCAGCATCGGACCTGCGGTACATGGTGTGGCGGTTTTGGTTCTGGATACCTCGGTGTCGGTGGGAAAGTATGTCGCAAATGCAGTTGTACCTGAAGAAGTAAAGGAAAAGGTGACTGCAGTCGCAAGAGAGGTAAATAATGTGGTAGATACCGTGGCTGAAGCGGTAAGTCCGGTTGCTCAGGCTGTAGAAGATGCAGTGGCAGAAAATGCTAAATGGCTGGCGAGCGAAGCTGCAAAAGGAAGCTTTTCACTCTTCTGTGATTTTAGACAGTCAAAAATGAGAAGAGTCCTCGAGTACTCATTAAGAGCAGGCGGAGACAGGGATTATGAATATCTGGGGGACCTGGATGCTTATCAAAAGGGTGTAAGCATAGTAAATAACCGAAGCCTTGATGAAATCAGTGAAGAGCAGAGACAGGGCCTTGTAAAATTAAACAGACAGAGCTATCTTAAGCTGAATTCCGGCAGAAAGCCTCTCGGAACGGCCTCTGAAACCGACAGGGTAACTGATTACAGCTACCTTAAGGAGATGCCTTCCTTTGTGATTCCCAGACAGGAGGGCTTCTGGGGCAAGCTTAATATCGTAGATTATTTCAGACATAAAAGCTCTGAAAAAAAGGCTCGTGAATCGGCGGATTCACAGGACGGTACACTCGAGTCCAGAGTTATGGGCTTTAAGGCCATTGAACTGTCAGAGAAGGAAAAAGAGATATTTACAAGCGGCTTCGGCGGTAAACTGGGCTATATCCTCGGAAGGGCTACAAAGGGCGGTAAGGCGCTGGCAGAGCATAAGAAGCTTCAGGCGAAGGTGGAGCGCAGCAGACTTGTATATCAGAAGGACCAGATTGAAAGCTATACAAAGCTTCACAGCCGTCTGTCGGATAAAAAGGATCTTCTTACGGCAGGCTCTTTGGACGTGGCTGATGCATACAGAGAAATTATGCTCGAAAAAAAGGACGGAGTTGCTACGCTTGAGGTTAGCCGTGAGTCCTTATTCTACACTGAGCAGAATGTCAGAAGCGCAGATAAAGGAAATAATCCCGTAACTAAGGCCTTTGAATCCACGGCTGCTTTATTTGAGAAAACCAGGGCCGCTATGTCTGATGATTCAGGTGCGACACTGGATGAATGTCTGAAGGAATATCGTGAGCTTTATTCACAGCAGATGTCAGACGGAAATGCCCCGCTTTATCAGAGCTATTTCAGGACAGAAAGAAATATCAGAGTACTTAAAGGGATGCCGAGATATGCACAGGTGCTTCTTATGGCCTGCGTATCGCAGCGTCTGTTTGATGCTGTCAATCATTACGGATACGGAAAAAATACGGTAGATCTGGCGCAGTTCGGCAAGCTTGCCGCAAATTACAGGCTCTCGAGACTGGCAGCGGATGCGATTGTAAGCAGACGCGATTTTCAGGAGGCCTTTAGTCAGGGCGAGCGTACAGAGGCTGAAAAGGAACAGCAGTGGATAAATACTATTACTGATACCATACAGGAAAAAGCAGGCCCGGAATATGCGGGTTATATTGCTATGCTTAAAAGTGAAAATGCGCGAACCGATGAAGCAATGAGGCCTGTTACGGATAAAATGATAGAACTTGGGGCGGCAAACGGGGAGCTTAATGATGCTTTGATTGCCTCGTTTTATGCTGAAAATATAGAGCCTCTTATTTTATCCATGCCTTCAAAGGAAGCAATTATCCGTGATTATATAAAGAACTATAAAAAGGACGAAAGCTTAGGTATTCCGGAGGCAGAGAACCTTATTGCCCAAAGAATTAAAGAAAGTCTTGGTGCGGCATTTGTATTCGGAAAACACTGGCAGGGTCTTCTTGAGCTTAATGCCCTTGGAGAAGCTGATGAAAGAAAGCAGGAATATCTGCCCGCGGTTAAGAGCAGATTAGATGCTTATTATACTGAGGATGCAGAGGCAAAGCTTATCGTAAATAATTACAGCACCCGTTCAAAGAAGCTTACCGAAGCTTCACAGGATGATACGGCAGGTGTTCTGGCAGTCCTTGAAAAGCATGGATACAGAGTTCCCGTAAGCGAGCTTATGAAGGATGAAAAATATGCAAAAATGCTGACAAGGGCTACAGATGCGGAGTTTGAAAATTTCCACGGGCAGCTGTTAACTCAGCTTGCGGCAGCTATAGAGGCTGTTCATTCTGTCATGGATATGACCAATGTTACCATGCGTATTAATGAGCGAAAAGTTATTCACAACCTTGGACTTCTCATGCTTTCGGGCTCTGTGGAAGAAATCAGAATGCATGCGGCAGAGGAATTTAAAAAACTATTCAAGGGAGATGTTCAGGCTCCCGCCATCGGTCAGTTTTTGAAGGTAAACCTTACGGAAATACTGCGTGATAATGATGCTTTCAGACCCTATCAGGAGCAGCTTATCACAAGATTTCTGAGGGAATACGAGAAGGATGAAAAGACATACCGTTCCATGAAAAAGACAGATTTGCAGGCCAGATTTGCATTGTGGGCCCAGGGCTTTAACAGGGATGCAGGTCCTGCATTTGGGGGACAAATGCCAAACAGCATCCGCTTTGAAAACGAGATTGCGGATTCGGAAGCTGTCGGTGAGTTTTTAAGAGGAAGACTCAGCCTTACAGAGGTAATGGACTTACTTCGGGGCGCTGAGGGCTTTGAGTATCTTTCGGACCTGCATGGCGATACGGAGCATCTGAATGCGGAGGAGTATGCAAAGCTTCGGGATACCGTAATAGAAAGAGTTGGCGAATTTGTTGAAAAATTAAGAGAAGAGGGCATCAACGAGGCCTGGCTTTCTCACGCTATGAGCTACCGCTGTATAAAGGCTTCGCTTGCGGGAATTGACTATGCCGGCGGAATAATTGATGTACTTGTGGGCATCCAGAGGGAAATGGTCAGGGAAAATGTAATTGCCGATAAGCGAAAGAATATGGACCCTGCTGTTTATCAGGAAAATCTTAATCTGCTTGACGGCCTGACTGCGGACAGAATGCCCGTATCGGTAAAGATATTCCAGCCGTTCCTGATGAAGGATGACAGCTTTGTGGAGGCTATGTCCGAGGGTGACGCGCTGCTTGAAGATTATGCTGATTTTATAGTTTTAGAGTTCGAATCTTTATTTGATGCAATAAGGGCGGGTGAAGGCTCTGATGAGCTTTTATACGGTGAAGACATTATTTCTCTGTATATTAATGTAAATGCAGAGCGTCTGGCAGGAATGGATCTGTTAGGATTTTCTGCACAGGACTGGAAGGATGAGCTGAAGAACTTCCACCGCGAATTAGGCCAGAGGGTTAATGAGAACGGTAAATCCTTTGATGAGCTGATGAAGGAAGGCTCTGAAGACAGAGAGTATAAACCCGGTGAAAAAATAGCCATTTTATCGATGCTTGTTGCAGCGGATCTGGTAAAGTATACAGATCTTTATGACGTTAAAAATGCAGAGAAGATACTTAGCAGCTTTAAAGAGAAAAAGCGAATTAATCTGGAACTGCTGACTAAAGCGGACATATCCGATACAGGGCTTTATAATGCCTTCAGACAGCGCTACGGACTTGCAATACTTACCGAGGACGCTTCTGATTTTGAGGCTCGCTTAAAGGGGCGTATTGACAAATGCAGACTCCTTATTGCACGTAAAAATGAAGAGGAGAAGGATAATGCAGGGGAAGCTGAAGAAGGCCGTCTGGACCCTGTAATTGAGGAAGAAATCCGTCGTGAGGTTGAGGCGGGAATAAAAAGCGGAAGGCGTGTGTTCAGTGACCATTTCTGTATTATTGAGGGAGGACGTATGTCCTTTTACAGAGAGCAGTCACCGCTTGCCATCGCCTTTAGAAAGGTTCAGTCAAAAACCGAAGCAGACCTTAACGAAGAGCAGAAAAGGGCTTTTGAGGAATTGCAAAAGGAGCTTGTGGCAAAGATGCAGGACTCCGAAAAAACCAACGTAAAATACTACGAGCTTAAAAAGGAGTATACCCCTAAGGACGCGGTAGAACCCGAGATTACAAGTACGGAGGAAAAAGAAGAAAAAGCCAGAGCCTATGCTGAGTCAGTCAGCCGTATGTCGGTTAATGCGAAGCTCTTTGGTGAGCTGAGCAGCCTTCAGATTGCAAACGGAGGAGGCTGGATCACCGCAGGTAATTATCAGGCGGTATTATCCCGAATAAATGAGGTTTGTGCCGCAGCCTCGGATATGCTCAGAAAGAAATTTGAAGCCAGAATTGCTAAGGCTTCAAGCGCAGAAGAAAAGGCCAAGCAGGAGCGTCTTTATCAGGAAGAGCTCTACCGTTTTATGGTATATCTGACAGCGCAGAAGAAGCTTGAACTGCCTCAGAATCAATATAACAACAGTATTTTGGGAAAGACTGCCAAGGTGGTCGGTGCAGTTACCGGTACAGTTACCGGTACGGTAAGCGCCGTTGCCAGAGGCTTCTGGAATCTCGTAACCTGGACCTATACCGATTACAGTGAGAGTGATGTAACCAAACGTATGGAGGCGGAGCATGACAGCTATCGTATGGTTCAGGCACAAGTGAACCGTTTGGAAAAGGAACAGCTTCGCATCAGTGATATGGACTTACATGCAAAGCTCTCCGATGAGCTTATATGCGTTCAGCTGGAGATGTTCAAAATGTCTCCTGAGGAATTCTGCAGCTTTATTAATCAGAGAATCCATTATTATGAGATGGCTCAGCATCTGAAGGATACCGTAAATGAAATTGCGGGAGCAGAATATGAATATCTCGGGGAATCTATTAAGGGATTATACTGCCGGAGCATAGGAAACAATATGCTTTTATTCCTGCAGGATAAAATCAGGGCTACAATGCCTAAGGACAGTTCATTTGTGTCTGATGAGACAATGGCGGCCAATAAAGAGGCAATTGCAGAGGCTGTAAGGGAGCTGATTGGCAAAGATAAAAAAGAATATTATCTTAAGGCCTTTAACAGTGAAATGACCAGAAGCGTGATAAACAGCGAGGTGCTTGAGGAGCGCGCAACCGTAGCCGGAGATGTGGGAATGTCTACTGTTGTGACTACCGTAAGAGAGCTCGGAGACAGCTGCAGTGATTTGTTTGACAGTCTGTCACTGACCGAGCAGAAGGCCCTGATACTTGCCGTTACACTGCCTATACGTTTTACGGATTATGATAAAGCGGGTTCGCTTGCAGTCGTTAAATCGGGTGTAAATGTAACTGAGACCGGTGAATGGGAGAGCCTTGATGACCATGTTGCAGTAAGTCAGAAGGAAATTTACCGAATAATCGATATGTTAAAAAATAACAGCAGTATTGAAGGTCAGACCTACAGGGATGCAAGTATCAGACTCTGGACCGGGGACACACCTGAGCTTACAGAACGTGCACGGAGTATATTCTATCAGTGCTATTCCTTCATTGTTTCCTGCAGAAATATGCTGGACATTTACGATAAAAAGGACTGGAAGAAGCAGCCTGATAACGCAGACAGTATTCTTTTGGCAAAAAGACTCGGAATAAGCAAGGGTCTGCCTGAACCGGTAACCGGCAGGGATCAGTTTGCAATGGCTGTAAAGCAGGAGCTTGGTGAGGATAATGAGCTTGTAAAAAGGCTCGAGAACTGCGGCAATTTCTCTCTGCTTATTACAGCCCTTCAGAACAGAAGTATGCTTGATGAATCAACGACCCTTGAAAACAGCTATGCAAATGAGATACTGCGCAGAAAAACGGTCGAAAGATTTACACAAAAGGGGCAGGCACAGAAGCTGTCGGAGGACATGAGAAATTCCTCAAAATCAGTTTACATTACGCAGGCACTTTACGCTCTTTATTCCTTCCAAAAGAAGGATGAGACTCTTTCAAAGACCGGGACTCTTTTACGGTCCGACCTGGCAAAGGGAGCGCTTGAAAGAACGACCGCCATTGATACGGGACTGCTTGCTTCGGCACTTGATTTTGTCGATGCGGTTGAGGCAAACAAAGATGCACTTGCCGAAGATTTTGACAAGACCTACGCAGATAAAATGGCTTCAAAGAATTCTGCGGAAAAAATGGAGCTTTCAGATGATGCCAAGGCTATTATTCGTATGATGGAGACAAATCTCAGGGGCTCTGACGAGGACGATTTTACCGTATATGTGGACAGAAGCGGGGAAATGGTGAACAGGTTAGTGTCTGATTTTAATCGTGAACAGTTGGCGGCGGCAAGGGCTAATGCGGGACTCTGATGCTGTCATCAGAAGTGATTTTGAAAGGCTGTGGATTAATGAATTATTATATTTTTGATAAAAATGATGAAATACTTAACAGGCATGACAAAAATGCGGTAAATGTACTTTCTTTGTTTGACGGTGGTTACTGCATCGGAATGCTTAATGAGCACACAAATGAAAATGTCGGCTTCTGTTATCTTTCGATGGCCCCGGATACTGATATTATGCAGCTGGACAGACTTGATATAGCGGATGAATACAGAAGTGAGGAAAATGAATGCAGTATAATAGAGGCTGCCGAGCGTTTTGCAAAAAGCAGGGGTGCAAAGGGCCTCAGAATAAAATACGAGCTTCCCGAGGATTATGGTGAGGATATGTCCGGACTCAGGCTGCGGGATGCCGCAGAGCTTTTGTCATACGGTTTTTCCGGGGAAAAGGAATATCTTGAGTTTACGCTGGAGAGTCTTTTGAAGGGACGACTTATCAGGGGGGTATTAAGCACGCCTGATAAGTTCCCTGATGTATTTCTGCTTCAGGAGCATGAAAATGAAGCGCTTATTGAGCTGGAGAAAATATGCCTTGAAAAGGGAATCGCATTTTCTGCCGCAGATTTTGATGAGGAGCTGACGGTATTTTGTTCATCGGACGGAAACAGGCCGGACGGAGTATGCTGCTGCAGGCCTCACGCAGACGGAATCCTCTATATAGATGATGCGTATCTTGAAAAGGAAGGTGACACTGACCCGATAAGGCTGTCACTACTGGCTGCGGTTATTCTTCAGCTGTCCCAGTATTACCTGACTGATACGAGGGTGAGAATATCTCTTTCGGATGCGGGATTAAGAAACAGAAGCCTGCCGATGCTGGGCGAAATGAGCAGATATGTGACTGAAGGATATCTTGAGAAGCATACTATTTATTCATAATAATAAATTCTTCAAACATAAGATTGCAAACGAGTTATATAACAAACGAGTTGTAATTATATTATTTTGAACTGAGAGCTTTAAGGTCAAAAATAATCTTAAAGCTCTCAGTTTGTAATATATTATCTTCCTTTAAAAAACAAAATAAACATTAGTAGAATAACAGCGCCCAATACACTTAGTGTAATAATTACTGTATTGACAGTAGATGAAAGCCCAAATTTAACTTGTGCAACTGAATTTTCGTCAAGGTTTTGTAATAACGTGGTTCTTATAGAATTCAATTGAGTTTCATAATTATAACGATTTTGATCATCCCTATAATATTTGAAAGAAGAAATCATTGAGATAAGTAGTGAGTTAGCAAATCGATAATCTTTATAATATTCTATAATACAGTTAATTAAGGCAACTCCAGATTGCATATATAAATCTTTGGTATGTTGAAATTTATTGAACATAGCTATTTTATCGGTTTGTGGAGCTATTTGAAAAGCATGAAAAGAATCGGGAACAATACTTGGTTGAAAGTGGAGAATATTATTACTGATATCCTTGTACATTTCAGGGCTTGCGTCAGGGTCTTCTCTCATCAATTTAAAAGTGGTTTGTATGACAGAAATCAATGATTGGGAAGTAATAGGTATATTTTTCTCATTAACCAACAAACCATAGTATGATGAATAGAAATAAGCCTCTGAATTGTTAGGAAACTTTAATAAATACTTTGAATACCAGTCTTTGGCAGTAGAGTAGTCATTAACCTTCTTTGCACGTCTTGCTAATACAATATAATTCTTTACATCTTGGCTATCGTCGATGGAGACGGTACCACTTACTTCAACTTTGCCTTCTACGAAGAGATTACGAGCTTCTTCTACTGTGTATTTTGTTCCACATGCAGTACAGACATATAAACCATCTTTTTTTAATAGCTCATTGCTACCACACATCTCGCAAGTAAGTTGTTTCATAGTATTTACCAGATCCTTTCTTTATCTACTATTCAAAAATAATATATCATTTCTGAGGATATACTGTCAATAAAATAAAGGATACTTGCATTAATTGTGTGCTTACAGTAATAAAATATGACAATATTTGCATATTATTAAATGATTTTTTGATAGATTTGATAAACTTTTTTTAATACTATTATATAATAGTGGGTTAACAAAATCTTACGAGAAAGGTATGGATAGTATTATGAGTGAGTTATCATTTTGCAAGTCTTATGAGAAGTATTTTGATATCGGAGCAGCAGTAAATCCTTATACAATAAAGAGCTGTTCTGAGATTTTAAAGCAGCATTTCAACAGTGTAACCTGTGAGAATGAAATGAAGTATATCAGCACACATCCCGAGGAGGATAAGTGGGATTTTTCTCGTGCTGACGAGATAGTAGCATTTGCTAAGGCAAACGGTATGAAGGTCAGAGGTCATGCACCCGTATGGCATGCACAGACCCCTAACTGGATTTTTAAGGACGGAGAGCGTCATGCTTCAAGAGAGCTCGTTTATGAGCGTATGGAGCAGCATATCAAGACTATGGCCGAGCACTACGGTGACTCTGTATTTGCATGGGATGTAGTAAATGAGGCATGTCTTGATGAGGTTCCCGAGATGCAGATTAAGTTCGGCGGAAATGAAACCTACAGACAGAGCAAATATCTTACAGCCTGTGGTTTTGAGTATGTGGCAAAGGCTTACAGCCTCTGGGCAAAGTATGCACCTGGTGCACAGCTTTTCTACAATGATTATAACGAGTGCAATCCTTTAAAGAGAGAGCGTATTGTAGACCTTATCAAGGCTGTTCAGTATGCAGGTGCACCTATTCACGGTATGGGTCTCCAGTCACATTACAGCATTCATTTCCCTGAGATGGATGAAGTAAAGCGTTCAATCGAAACCTATGCAGCTCTCGGCCTCAGACTTCACATTACAGAAATGGATATTTCCTTCTATGAGGATCCCTTCCGTTCACCTGAGATTGTTCCTACTGAGGAGCAGATTGAGAAGCATACAAAGATTTATGAGACACTTTTCGAGATGTACCGTTCATACAGTGATGTTATCGATTCAGTAACACTTTGGGGTGTAACTGATGCTACATCATGGATCAGCCGTCCCGACAGAAAGAACTGGCCTCTTCCCTTCGATGCAGAGGGTAAGGCAAAGCCTTTCCTTGAGAAAATCTGCAAGGCAGCTGAATAATTTGATTAAATGGGGAAGAAATAGTAATAAAGCCAATGTTTTAAGAAAAGAAAGGTAATTACTATGATTAAAGGGGTAGCACACGTTGCATTTAACGTAAAGGATATGGACACGACAGTAGCTTTCTATGAGAACGTTCTTGGTTTTAAGAAGGCTTTTGAAATCAACCGCGAGACAGGAGAGCCCTGGATTGTATATATGTATGCAGGCGGAGAGCAGTATATCGAGCTTTTCTATGGTGCTTCGGTAGACAATCCTTATAAGGACGAGAATGTAGGCTTCTTCCATTACTGTGTTGAGGTAGATGACATTCAGGCAATCTGGAAGAAGATTCAGGAGACAGGCGCGCCCATGGACGATGCACCAAAGTGCGGCGGTGACGGAAACTGGCAGTGCTGGACACATGATCCTGACGGAATCAAGATTGAGCTTATGATGTTAAATGAGAACAGTCCGCAAAAGCAATTCTTACTTTCAATGCAGAAATGATATAATTAATATAAAATAATGATATAATTAATATAAAAATAATGCTTGACATTTCTGTTAAAAGGTAGTATTTTTAAAAAAACACAATATAAACAAAGGCTATGACGAAGAGCGATGCTATTCAAGGTTCACAGAGAGTCGGAGTTGCTGAGAGTCCGACAACATTTGTTAGTTATCTTCTCCCTTCTGAGCTGAATGCCTCAACAGATGATTCTAAGTAGGGCATTACGTGTCTGCTACGTAAGTGCATAGAAATTGTTAGATTTCGAAGAGTGATGGATTATTATCCATAATTTGAGTGGTACCGCGAGTGATATTTACACCCGTCTCAAAGCAAAGCTTTGGGGCGGGTTTTTTATTTGGGTTTTTTGATTTGATTAAAAGTCTTTGAAGGCTTTAATACAGTAAAATAATAATTATAAAGGAGACTGGGCATGAGCAGTAAAGTACAGACAAACAATGCACCCGCAGCAATCGGACCTTATTCGCAGGCAGTTATTAGCGGTAATCTGGTATTTACTTCAGGCCAGATTGCGCTGGACCCCGCAACAGGCGCGCTATCGGGCAATACAATCGAAGAGCAGACTCACAGAGTATGCAGGAACCTGGATGCAGTCCTATCTGAGGCCGGTTCCTCTTTCGATAAAGTAGTGAAAACGGTATGTTTTCTGTCAGATATTAATAATTTTGCTGCATTTAATGCAGTATACGCAGAATATTTCACAAATAAGCCCGCCCGTTCCTGCGTGGCTGTAAAGGACCTTCCCAAGGGAGCTCTTGTAGAGGTGGAGGTCATTGCTGAAATTCTGTAATTTGGAAGAAAGGCGTGAAATTAATTATGATGAATGCAAATAAATATCACATCGGATATTATCCGGTGCCTGCTCAGTATAATAAATGGGTTATGAAGGATCATATCGAGAAGGCACCTATCTGGTGCAGTGTTGATATGAGAGACGGTAATCAGAGTCTTATCGTTCCGATGAGCCTGGAGGAGAAGCTGGAGTTTTATAAGGTTCTCCTGGAGGTTGGCTTTAAGGAGATCGAGGTTGGTTTTCCTGCGGCAAGCGAGACTGAGTACGAGTTCTTAAGAACACTTATTGATAATAATATGATACCTCAGGATGTATCGGTCCAGGTATTGACCCAGTGCCGTGAGCACATTATCAGAAAAACCTTTGAGGCCTGCAAGGGTGCTCCGAGCGCTATCATCCACTTTTATAATTCAGTAAGTGTGGCTCAGCGTGAACAGGTTTTCAGAAAATCAAAAGAAGAAATTAAGCAGATTGCGGTAGACGGTGCAAAGCTTGTCAAGAAGCTTGCTTCGGAATATGAGGGCAACTTCCGTTTTGAGTATTCACCCGAATCCTTTACCGGAACAGAGCCTGAATACGCACTTGAGGTTTGTAATGCGGTACTTGACGTATTGGAGCCGAACGAGGATAATAATGTTATAATTAATCTCCCTGTAACGGTAGAAATGAGTCTTCCTCATGTCTATGCTTCACAGGTTGAATATATGTGTGAAAACCTTAAATACCGTGAGTTTGTTACGGTTTCACTGCATCCCCACAATGACCGTGGTACAGGTGTGGCGGATTCGGAGCTTGGTCTGCTTGCAGGTGCCGACAGAATCGAGGGAACACTTTTCGGTAACGGTGAAAGAACCGGTAATGTGGATATCATCACACTTGCGATGAATATGTATTCGCACGGTGTTAATCCCGGACTTGACTTCTCAAATATGAATCACCTTGTTGAGGAATACGAGAAGTGCACACGTATGACAGTATATGAGAGAGCACCCTATGCAGGTTCGCTGGTATTTGCCGCATTCTCGGGCAGCCATCAGGATGCGATTGCAAAGGGTATGAAATACAGAATTGAAAATGACAGTCAGGACTGGACCGTTCCTTATATTCCGATTGATCCCCAGGATATCGGAAGAACCTATGATGCGGATGTTATCCGAGTTAACTCTCAGTCCGGCAAGGGCGGTATCAGCTACCTTCTCGAGCAGACCTATGGTTATGTGCTTCCTCCTAAGATGAGGGAAAGCCTCGGATACGCCTGCAAAAATGTTTCAGACAGAGAGCACAAGGAGCTTAAGGTATCTGAGGTACTTGAAATTTTTCAAAATACATATCTTAATCTTGTGGATGAAATATCTGTTTCTGAATTCGATTCGGTTCGTGAAGGAAAGTCGGTAAGAGTAGATATCACCTTCTGCAAGGAGGGTAAAGAAACAAAGCTTAATGCAGTCGGCAACGGTACACTTAATGCAGTTGTAAACGCGTTAAAGAGCTTTACCGGAAGACAGTTCGTACTTCAGGAATATACCCAGCACAGTATGCAGGGCCAGGGCTCACAGAGTGTGGCTGCATCATATATTGGAATCGAGGATGCCGACGGAACAGTTTACTGGGGCGCAGGTACGGACACGGACGTTTCTACAGCAAATACCAATGCACTTTTAAGTGCTTTCCGAAATATGCTTAAGGGGGTAAAATAATAATGGGAATGACTATGACTCAAAAAATTCTCGCAGCACATGCAGGTCTGGACAGTGTAGTCGCAGGGCAGCTTATCAATGCAAAGCTTGATATAGTGCTTGGTAATGATATTACCACTCCTGTTGCGGTAAATGAGTTTAGAAAAGCGGGATTTGATAAGGTTTTCGACAAGGATAAGGTGGCAATCGTACTTGACCACTTTGTACCTAATAAGGATATTAAGGCAGCTGAGCAGTCAAAGACCTGCAGACAGTTCGCCTGTGAGCACTGCGTAAGTCATTTCTATGACGTAGGAAAGATGGGTATCGAGCATGCACTTCTTCCCGAGCAGGGCGTAGTTACCGCAGGTGACTGCATTATCGGTGCAGACAGCCACACATGTACCTACGGTGCACTCGGAGCTTTTTCTACAGGTGTAGGAAGTACAGACATGGCAGCAGGTATGGCAACCGGCATGGCCTGGTTCAAGGTGCCTTCGGCAATAAAATTTAATTTAACCGGAAAGCTTCCCTCAAACTGCAGCGGCAAGGATGTGATTCTTTCAATTATCGGTCAGATAGGTGTGGACGGCGCTCTTTACAAGAGTATGGAATTTACCGGCGAGGGTGTTAAGAATCTTTCGATGGATGACCGTCTCTGCATCTGCAACATGGCGATTGAGGCCGGCGCGAAGAATGGTATTTTCCCTGTTGATGAGCTCACAAAGGAATATATGGAGGGCAGATGCGAGCGTAAGCCCGTTGTTTATGAGGCAGATCCGGATGCTGAGTATGAGCAGGTAATTGATATTGATTTATCAAAGATTGTTCCTACAGTTTCATGTCCTCATCTTCCCGAGAACACTCATCCGGCTGCAGAGCTTCATGATATTAAGGTAGACCAGGTTGTAATCGGAAGCTGTACAAACGGCCGTATGGAGGATATGGAGGCCGCTTACAATATTCTTAAGGGCAAGAAGGTTGCTGACGGTATCCGTGTAATCATTATCCCCGGAACCATGCAGATTCTCCGTGAGTGTGTAGAGCGCGGCTGGTACACAGCCTTTATCGATGCGGGCGCAGTAGTTTCAACACCTACCTGTGGTCCCTGCCTTGGCGGTTATATGGGAATCCTTGCAGCAGGTGAGAAGTGTATCGCTACAACAAACCGTAACTTCGTAGGAAGAATGGGACATGTTGAAAGTGAGGTATATCTTGCTTCGCCTCATACAGCGGCAGCAAGTGCATTAACAGGCTACATCACAGAGTACATTGCAGAATAATAGTGTAAAATATATTTTGCGCTACAGCTAGAAAGGCATGGTAGTTATTATGAATACAGAAGGTAAAGTTTTTAAGTATCCTGATAATGTTGATACCGACGTTATCATCCCGGCACGTTATCTTAATACCCCTAACGCAAAGGAGCTTGCGCTTCACTGCATGGAGGACATTGACACTGAGTTCGTAAAAAATGTCGAGGCAGGCGATGTTATGGTTGCAGGCTGGAATTTCGGCTGCGGCTCCTCACGTGAGCATGCGCCTCTGGTTATTAAGACCTGCGGCACAGGTGTTGTTATTGCAAAAAGCTTCGCAAGAATCTTTTACCGCAACGCCATCAATATCGGTCTTCCCATTCTCGAGTGTGAGGAGGCTGCCGAGGAAATCAGTGCAAACGATAAGGTTAATGTAAATTTTGATACAGGCGTTATTACAAATTTAACAACAGGCAAGACCTATAAGGCTCAGCCCTTCCCTCCCTTTATTCAGAATATTATTGCTAAGGGCGGATTACTTGCTTCATTAAAATAAACGGTAACTAACCGGAAGTTTTTGCAGATTTTTTGAAAGGTATGGATAAAACTATGAATAAAAATATCGCAGTAATCCGTGGCGACGGTATCGGTCCCGAAATCGTAAATCAGGCAATAAAGATTCTCGATAAGGTTGCAGAGCTTTACGGACACAGCTTCAGCTATACGGATGTGGATATGGGTGGCTGCGCCATTGACAAATACGGTGACCCGCTTCCCCAGTCAGAGCTTGATAAGTGTACGGGTGCAGACAGTGTATTGCTTGGCGCGGTAGGCGGTCCCAAGTGGAATGATGTTCCGGGCGACAGACGTCCCGAAAAGGGGCTTTTAAGACTTCGTGCAGGCATGGGTGTTTACTCAAACAACCGCCCCGCCAAAATCTGGGCACAGCTTGCCGATGCATCACCTCTCAGAAAGGAAATTGTTGAGAAGGGTATTGATTTTATTATTGTGCGCGAGCTTATCGGCGGCATTTATTTCGGTGAGCATAAGACAGAGGATAAGGACGGACTGGCAGTAGCTACAGACATTCTCAAATATGACGAGAAGGAAATTGAGCGTATCGGACGAATCGGCTTCGAGACAGCGCAGAAGAGAAACAAGAAGCTCTGCTCGGTAGAAAAGAGCAACGTACTTGATTCAAGCCGTCTTTGGAAGAAGGTTATGCACAGACTCGCAGATGAGTATCCCGATGTAGAGCTTTCAGATATGCTGGTAGATAATTGTGCGATGCAGATTGTAAAAAATCCCGCACAGTTCGATGTAGTGGTGACTGAAAACATGTTTGGTGATATTCTGTCAGACGAGGCATCCATGATTACCGGTTCAATCGGTATGATTCCTTCATCAAGTCTCGGCGCTACAAGCTGCGGACTTTATGAGCCTATCCATGGTTCTGCTCCTGATATTGCAGGTAAGGATCTGGCTAACCCGGTAGGAACTATTCTTTCTGCCGCAATGATGCTTCGCTTCAGCTTTGATATGGCTAAGGAAGCTGATGCAATTGAAAAGGCTGTGTCGGATTATCTTGATGCGGGATATCGTACTGCAGACATTATGAGCGAGGGCATGAAGCAGGTTGGCTGCGAGGAATGCGGACGCATTATCTTAGAGAATATTAAATAATATGGAAAGGTTTGGACATTAATATGATTCTTTCAGGCTCAGATATACTCGTAAAGGTATTAATCGAGCAGGGCGCAAAGACCGTATTCGGTTATCCCGGCGGACAGGTTATTAATATTTACGACAGTTTATATAAGTTTCAGGATGAAATTAACCATGTACTTACTGCTCATGAGCAGGGTGCGGTTCATGCAGCCGACGGTTTTGCAAGAAGTACAGGTGAGGTAGGCGTATGTATCGCTACTTCGGGACCAGGTGCAACAAATCTGGTTACAGGTATTGCTACCGCATATCTTGATTCAATTCCCCTTGTGGCTATCACAGGTAACGTACCCACCACACAGATCGGTACAGACAGCTTCCAGGAGATTGATATTACAGGTGTTACACTTCCCATCACAAAGCATAACTACTTCGTAGGCAGTGTTGAGGAGCTCGCAGATACTATCAGAGAGGCCTTCAGGCTTGCAAAGTCAGGCCGTCCCGGTCCTGTATTAATCGATATTCCCAAGGATGTTCAGGTTAAGAAGTGTGAATTTACAGAAAGCACAAAGGTTGATGCCGAGCCTACAAAGGCAGCAAAGGATATTCGTATTCAGGAGGCTGCAGCTCTTATCAATGCATCAAGAAGACCCTTTATTTACTTCGGCGGCGGTATGCTTGTATCGGCTGCACAGAAGGAAATGCTTGAGCTTGCTGACAAGATCGATGCACCTATCGGCTGCTCTCTTATGGGTCTTTCGGGTATTCCCACAGAGCATCCCAGATTCCTTGGTATGCAGGGTATGCACGGACATTATGCATCAAGCATGGGCATGCATCATTCAGACCTCATTATCTCACTCGGCGTTCGTTTCAATGACCGTGTAACAGGCAACAGAGCAAAGTTCGCCGTAGGCACACCCATTATTCATATTGATATCGACGGTTCAGAGCTTTCAAAGACAGTAAATACCACCGTAGGCTTAAGAGGAAACATTAAGGAAACTCTTGAAAAGCTTCTTACTCTTGTTAATGAAGATAAAAAGGATGAGTGGCAGGCAAAAATCAGTCAGTTTAAGGCTGAGGAGGTTGAATACCAGGATAACAGAGACGGTATGACACCCAGAAATGCCCTCCTTACACTTAATAAATATCTTGGACCCAACACACCTGTTGCAACAGACGTAGGACAGCATCAGATGTGGGCCGCACAGACAGTAAAGCTTGTTAATCCCAGAAGATTTATTTCTTCGGGCGGACTTGGAACCATGGGCTTCGGTATGGGCGCTGCAATCGGTGCGTCATACGGTACAGGCGAGAAGTCGGTTCTCATTACAGGTGACGGCAGCTTCGGTATGTGCCTTAATGAAATGGCAACAGCGGTAAGCCACAATGTACCCATGGTAATCCTTCTTCTTAACAACGGAGTACTCGGTATGGTACGTCAGTGGCAGACTCTTTTCTTCGACAAGCACTATTCAAATACGGTACTTGATGCGAGAAAGACTGATTTTGTGGCTCTCAGCAAAGCGTTCGGTGCGGACGGTCAGCTTGTTACGACAGTTGAGGAGCTTGATGCGGCACTTGATAAGGCATTTAAGGCAGCAGGTCCTTACCTGATTGACTGCAGAATCGACAGAGATGAATTTGTACTTCCCATGCTTCCTCCCGGCGGCAGCATGGATGATATTATTGTAAAGGTGGGTGATTAAGTTGAAGCAGTATACAATAGCAGTTCTGGTAAACAACCAGTTTGGTGTTCTTAACCGTGTAACAAGTATGTTCAGACGTCGTCAGTTCAACATCAGCGCTCTTTCTGTTTCGGAGACTGAATCGATTGAATATTCACGTATCACCGTTACCTTCGATGGCGAGGAACTTTCAAAGCAGCAGCTTGTAAATCAGCTTTACAAGCTTCCGGATGTAGTTTCAATCAAGGATTTTTCAGACCAGTCATCACTCAGCTTTGATTTATTACTTATCAAGATGAAGAATGAGCCCGCAACAAGAGAGGAAATCCGTGCTGCGGCTCAGGCCTTCAATGCGGAAATCGTTGATTATTACAAGGATTCAATGACCTTCAGACTTACGGATAACCCCAGAAGAATTGATGATTTCATCAATCTTATGAGAGATTATACAATCCTTGAAATCTGCCGAAGCGGCAGCGTATCACTTGAAAAGGGCAGCACAACAATCAAGCAGATTATAAATTTATAAGCAGCAAATAACTGTTGCGAAATTAAGATGTCTTTATTAAAATTTATATAAAAAAGAGAGGATACTAAAATGGCAAGAATTTTTTATCAGCAGGACTGTGACCTTCAGAAGTTAAACGGCAAGACCGTTGCAATCATCGGTTACGGTTCACAGGGACACGCACATGCTCTTAATTTAAAGGACAGCGGTGTAAATGTAGTAGTTGGTCTTTACGAGGGTTCAAAGAGCTGGGCAAAGGCTGAGGCACAGGGCCTCAAGGTTATGACAGCTGCAGAGGCAGCAAAGGCAGCTGATATTATCATGATTCTTATCAATGATGAGAAGCAGGCTAAGCTCTACAAGGAGAGCATCGAGCCCAACCTTACAGAGGGCAAGACACTTGCATTCGCACACGGCTTCAACATCCATTTCGGCTGCATTAAGCCCCCTGCAAATGTAAACGTTATCATGATCGCTCCCAAGGGACCCGGACATACAGTACGTTCAGAGTACCAGGCAGGCAAGGGTGTTCCCTGTCTTATCGCTGTTCACCAGGATGCAACAGGCGATGCATGGGATTTAGGTCTTGCATA
>JAKSRW010000001.1 GCA_024403355.1 Lachnospiraceae bacterium | reverse complement strand
CCCTTGTTTCCGCCGTGAGAGGGCGGCGTCTTAACCGCTTGACCAATTCGCCATTATCATTGCTGCTCACTTGCAACAATGATATAATACTACGCTTTTGAAAAAAATGCAAGTACTTTTTTTAATTTTTTTAAATTATTTTTATTTTTTTAATTTTCGCAAATATTTGACCGTTTTCACTACAATTTCAGCCGTTTTTCAAGCCAAATTGAAGAAATCCTCGAAGGACATCTGATCAGACTTGGGAAGGTTGCTTAAAATTCCCAGATTATACATCATCTCACAGATGGTATCTCCTATCTTACAGCGTGATTTGAAATCCTCACGGGAAACAAATTTATACTTCGAAGCCGCATCGTATATCTGCTCTGCCGCCTTGTCACCCAGACCCGCTATCGAGTTAAGACAAGGCATCAGCTTACCGTCCACTATCAAAAAGTGGCGTGCGGTGGCCTTGTAAATATCAATCGGTGCAAATTCAAGACCTCTTGCATAGAATTCCAGTACCGACCTCATATCATCATACTCGCCCTGCTCCTTCGCAGAAAGCTTTTCAGGCTTATTTCTTAAATCAGCCATACATTTTTTAAGATGCTCTTCTCCCTGACACATTTTTTCGTAATTAAAATCTGCGGCACGGATACTGAAGTAAGCCGCATAATAAGCCAGCGGATAATATATCTTAAAATAAGCTATTCTGAAGGCCATCATCATGTATGCGCAGGCATGTGCCTTAGGGAACATGTATTTAATACGCTTACAGGATTCAATGTACCATTCCGGAACATTGTTTGCATTCATAGCCTCTTCCATTTCGGGCTTTAAGCCCTTTCCCTTACGGACACTTTCCATTGTCTTGAAGGCAAGACCCGGTTCAAGTCCCTTTGCAATCAGGTAAATCATGATATCGTCACGGGTACAGATTGCGGTTGAAAGCGTACAGTCACCGCGCTGGATGAAGTACTGGGCATTATTCAGCCATACATCGGTACCGTGTGAAAGACCGGCTATTTTAACCATGTCCGAAAAACACTGGGGCTTTGTATCCTTAAGCATCTGCATAACGAAGTTTGTACCAAGCTCCGGAAGTCCCAGACTTCCCAGCTCCACTCCGTCTATCTGCTCAGGCTTTACTCCCAGCGCATCACAGGAAGCAAAAAGTGATATTACCTTTTCATCATCCATGGGAATGGTCTTTGCATCCACTCCGGTCAGATCCTCCAGCATTCGAATCATGGTGGGATCATCATGGCCGAGAATATCAAGCTTCAGCAGATTATGGTCAATCGAATGATATTCAAAATGTGTTGTAACGGTAGGTGTCGTCATATCGTTTGCGGGATGCTGAATCGGCGTAAACGAATAGATGCTTTCACCCAGCGGAAGTACTACGATTCCTCCGGGATGCTGGCCTGTGGTTCTTCTTACACCGACACAGCCTGCGGCTATTCTCTCCTTCTCCGCATCACGCATGACCGTACCATGCTCCTCCGCATATTTCGAAACCAGACCAAAGGCCGTTTTGTCAGCCAGTGAGCCTATGGTTCCCGCACGGAAGGTCTGTCCGGCACCGAATATTACTTCGGTATAATCATGAGCCTTACTCTGATACTCACCCGAGAAATTAAGGTCAATATCAGGCTCCTTATCGCCGTAAAAGCCGAGGAAGGTCTCGAAGGGGATATTATGTCCCTCCTTAACCAGTCTCTCGCCGCAGACGGGACAGTCCCTGTCGGGCATATCGCAGCCAGATTTTGCGGCATATTCCTTACAGGTATCCGAATCAAAATCCGAATAATGGCATTTCGGACAGTAATAATGAGGCGGCAGCGCATTAATCTCCGTAATACCCGCCATATTCGCCACAAAAGACGAACCTACCGAGCCACGTGAACCGACCAGATATCCGTCCTCATTTGACTTCCAAACAAGCTTCTGGGCAATGATATACATTACCGCGAAACCGTTTTTAATAATTGATTCAAGCTCATGCTCGAGACGCTTGCTTACCGGCTCCGGAAGCTCCGGTCCGTAAATCTGATGAGCCTTTGATTCACAGATTTCCCTGAGTGTCTTATCTGAATCCTCGATAACGGGCGGTGCCTTATCGGGGCGCACAGGCGAAATTCTGTCACACATATCAAAAACCTTATTGGGGTTTGTAACTACTACCTCATAGGCCTTTTCGTCACCCAGATAACGGCATTCATCCAGCATTTCCTTCGTGGTATGCATATAAAGGGGTGCCTGCTTGTCCGCATCCTTAAAGCCCTTGGAGGCCATAATGATTCGTCTGTAAATCTCATCCTGCGGGTCCATAAAATGTACGTCACAGGTTGCAATGCAAAGCTTTCCGTCTGCATCGGCCAGGTCAACGATACGCTTGTTTATACGCATCAGGTCGTTTTCGTTCTGAATCTCCGGAAATTCTTCACTTTCAATCATGTATGCATTATTGCCGATTTGCTGAATTTCATAATAATCATAAAATTTGGCAATTCTGGCAATCTCTTCATTGGGCTTATTATGTACAATGGCCCTGTAAAGCTCACCCGCTTCGCAGGCGGAGCCTATAATAAGTCCCTCGCGGTACTGATTTACCACACTCTTCGGAATCTTCGGACGTCCGGGTGCGCCTCCGAAATATTTCAGATGCGATTCGGAAACCAGTCTGTAAAGATTCTGACGGCCCGTATCATTTTTACAAAGAAGAATTACATGGTAGTAAGGCATCTTTTTAAGATCCTCTATATTGTAGCTTCCGCCTTCTTCTTTCTTGAAAATATGGCCTTTTCTGTTTGTAACGCTGTCCGGCTCATCATCTATCAGATAAGCTTCACAGCCGTATATTATTTTAAAGTCCTTCGCCCTTTTCTGCTCAGCAGGGTCAGAATACTTCTTCGGGTCAAGGGCATGGTTTGCCAGAGGGAATGACTGAACCACACCATGGTCAGTGATGGCCACACCGCGCCAGCCCCACTCAAAAGCACGTTTTACCAGCTTCTCTGCGGGAATAACGCCGTCCATATCGCTCATCTGCGTATGGGCATGAAGCTCAAGCCGCTTTACCTCCGCATCATCCTTACGCTTAACACGGAAATCCGTCCAGGGCTTAATTCCCCTTACGGACTGAAGCGTAGTTTCCTTTGACTTTTCATACTCATCACGAAGAGCCAGAGCCTTTATTCTTAAAAAAGCGTTCTCCTTAATCTTCTTCGGGATTTCCTCCTTATCCTCATCGGCAGTGAGGAAAATCTTACAGCTGATGGTATTGGTAAAATCCGTTATGTAGAATTTGAAAATAATTGAGCCCTTTTTTGTAGTAACGGGATCAAGCACCTTAAGTACCATACCTGCCACTACTACCTCACCCATATCGTCCATTATCTCGCCGATAGGAGTAAGCTCACCCTCAACATTTGAACCATAGAAGACATCAGGGTCATCCGGTACAATCTTTCTTCTGGTAAACTTTGACCTGTCAAAGCGGCCGCCGTCCGACTTTCCTGCAGACTTGGCATCCGACGAACCTCCCTTTGTCTCTTCAGCAGGCTTTTTTGCCGCTGCGGGCTTAGGTGCTTCGGCATTTCCGCTCTTTGCGGGCGCAGCATCACTTCCCCCTGCAGACTTTGCCTCATTCGGTTCAAGTTCGGGATCGAGACCCTCGGGAATGTTCATAAAGCCCGAATCGGCATTTTTGTAATCCTCCTCAAGCTCCTCTGCACTGCTGCTTCCGAGTGCCGCCATATAGCTGTCCATACTTCTGTGATACTTGTCAATCGCATCCTCATCGTCATTTTTAATCTCACGATAAGAAAACGTTATCTCGGGCTTTACCGCAAAGGTTTCCTCAAGATAATCGTGAATAATATGGTAAATCCTGTTCTCATTATTATGATTAACAAAGCTGTCGGTCATATTTATACTGATTTTATTGTCCTGCAGCTTTACATGAGAATTACGGTAAATACTGCCGAGTACCTTTGAAGAATGGTCTATCTCGTCCAGTAAATATCCGCCGTATTTATCCCAAATCTCCGAAAATTCGGTATTTTCGGGCATTAAAGAATGAATATGCAGCTTCACATTCAGATTACACTTAACAAAAATCTGCTTGAAAAGCTGCTCTTCCATTAAATATTTATCATCTGTCTTAACGAAGCCCGGTAAAGATACATGCACATGTATACAATGCCCTGAGGTGGATTCCTCCAGCTTATCCACCTCTGCCGAGGCAAATATTTTCTTCAGCCGGTCAGTCGTTACAAGACTATCAAAAACCTCAAAATATTTCAAAAAATCAATCCTTCCTCTAATAAAACCCAATAAGCCGGAAATAATTCATTTCCGGCAGTCCCCTTATTTTACAAGCAGATCAAGCTCCTGCTTAAAGCGTTCCAGAAGCTGGTCCTCCGGCACCTTACAGATAATCTCCTCTTTACGGAAAATAAGGCCTTCTCCAATGCCTCCCGCGATGCCCAGATCCGCCTCACGCGCCTCACCAGGACCGTTTACCACACAGCCCATAACGGCAACCTTTATATCCCTGTCCACATCATAACCGTCAATAACAGACTTAACACGCGAAGCAAGGCCTATAAGGTCAATATTTGTCCTTCCGCAGGTCGGACATGAAACGAGGTTAATTCCGCCCCTTCTAAGTCCCAGATTCTTAAGAATCTGCTTACCTGTATAAATCTCTTCAACAGGGTCACCCGTAAGCGATACACGGATTGTATCACCTATGCCCTCGTAGAGAATCACTCCGATGCCTATTGCTGACTTTATGCTTCCCTCAGATACAAGTCCCGTTTCGGTAATACCAACATGAAGAGGGTAGCCTGTTTTTTCGGAAATCAGTTCGTGCGCCTTTATTGCCATAAGAACATCAGAGGATTTAATACTGATTACAATATCCTCAAAGCCGAAATGTTCAAGTGCCGCAACCTCACCCAAAGCGCTTTCAACGATTCCCTCGGCTGTTACTCCGCCGTATTTAGCAATAATAGATTTTTCAAGTGAACCGCTGTTTACACCTATTCTGATAGGCACTCCCGCTGCCTTTGCTTCCCGAACCACAGCCTCGACATTCGCAGTATTGCCGATATTTCCGGGATTAATTCTTACCTTATCGACACCGTTTTTTATCGATTCAATTGCCAGCTTATAGTCAAAATGAATATCCGCAACAAGAGGAATGGATATCTGCTTTTTAATCTCTTTTATGGCCTTTGCAGCCTCCATATGAGGAACAGCCACACGGATTATGTCACAGCCCGCAGCCGCCAGCCTGTTAATCTGAGCAACCGTATCCTTTACATTCTCGGTTTTTGTATTACACATAGACTGAAGCGCAACGGGATTTCCGCCTCCGATTTTTACACCGCCGATATTTACAACTCTTGTTTTGTCTCTTTTCATCTTAATCGCCATGCCTTTCTGCCCACACCCTCAAATACGGCCGCGGACACAAATTTGCACTTAAAAATCCATTTTTCACACAAATGCTTAGAAAAATACATTTTTAATATCATTAAAGAAAATAAATACCATTAATATCAATAAAAGGATAATTCCGATTGCATGAACCCAGCCTTCCTTTTCCTTGTCAATGGGCTTGCCTCTTACAAGTTCGATGATTATGAATACCAGTCTTCCGCCGTCAAGTGCGGGCAGAGGAAGAAGATTCATTACACCCAGGTTGGCACTGAGCAGAATCGCCCAGTTCATAAGGTTCACAACAATATAGAGAATTCCGTCTTCCTTTGATTCCTCGATAGTGTTCTCAAGCTCGGAAACCACTCTTACGGGGCCGCCGATATCATCCGAACTCAGCTGGCCTGTAAAGAGCTTTCCAAGGCTCTTAAAGGTTGTAACAATCCAGTACTTTACCTCAACGAATCCGTACTTTAATACCTGAAGCGGATTGGCATCGTCTCTGTCATTATGGTTAAAGCCAAGACCCACACTGTTTGACGCATAAGCGGGCGCCACATAGCGCTCTGAATATGTGGGGATAACGGTTGTCTCGTAGCTTTTACCCTTATGGTCGAGCGTTAAATTAAGCTCACTGCCGTCAAAGGGATGAGCAGACAGATATTCATTCAAATCATTACCTGTTTTTATCTCGACTCCGTTTACCGAGGTGATTGTGTCTCCTCCCTTTACGCCTGCCTTATCAAAAGCACCGCCCTTTGTAACCTGTCCGATTGTACAGGGCTTTTCCGAAGGGGTATAGGTAAATCCGCCCTCATATTTACGGATGGCATTCGGTGTGATTGTACCCTTATATTCTACGCCCTCACGTTCAAATATTACCTCGAAGGGCTTTCCTGACATCTCATCAAACTGGAAGGTGGTAAGAAGCTCTCTGCAAAGAGAAACCCTCTGTCCGTCATACTTCGAAATGATGTCACCGTACCGCATGCCGGTAACAGTTTTTCCGCTGTTGTCCGTAGCGGTGAATACCGCCTCTGCCGCAGGGCTGCCCTTCTCCACGTCCTGTACGCGTGCAGGGTCATAGCCAAGCAGCGAAATAATAATTACAGAGAGAATAAAGGCCATAATGAAATTGAAGAAGGGGCCTGCAAAAATAACCGCAAAACGAGCCCAGGGTCCCTTTGAATTGAACGCCCTCTCATCCTCCAGAATTTCATCCTCACCCAGCATCTGACAGGCGCCGCCTATCAGTAAAAGCCTGAGTGAATACCTTGTTTCACCTATTTTAAAACTGCAAAGACGCGGTCCCATACCGAGCGAAAACTCAGGTACACTGATGCCGTTTTTCTTCGCAACTATCAGATGTCCCAGCTCATGGAATATAATAATAATGCTGAAAATCAATATTCCAATGATAATACTTACTGCTGTACCCATTAACCAGTCTGCCTAAATCGGCTTTCCTTTCTTTTTATTACAAAACGATAATCGTCTGTCAGCCTCTGTTTCTTTTTAAAGCTGCCATACACATATCTACTGTTTCTTTTTCTGTTTCAAGAATCTGCTCAACAGTGGGAACCTCGATCCATTTATGATTCTCAAGACATTCCGCAATAAGGTCGTAAATATCGGTAAAACCGATTTCGTCCCTGAGGAATTTACTTACTGCAAACTCATTTGCCGCATTAAATACAGTGCAGCTGCTACCGCCCTTTTTTGCGGACTCGATACCCATTTTAAGTCCTCTGAAGGTCTCATAATCAGGTCTGTCAAATTCGATTTTCCCCAGTTCAAAAAGGTCTACCCTGCCGCAGTCGAGAGGCTTTCTTTCCGGATAATAAAGTGCATACTGAATCGGCAGTCTCATATCGGGTACACCCATCTGTGCGATGATGGAGCCGTCTATAAACTGAACCGCCGAATGAATGATGCTCTTAGGCTGGATAACTACGGATATTTGATCGACATCCACGTTAAAGAGCCATTTTGCCTCTATCACCTCAAGAGCTTTATTTACCAGAGTCGCGGAATCTATGGTAATCTTATTGCCCATAGCCCAATTAGGATGCTTAAGCGCATCGGAAGCCTTCATTTTTGAAAGCTCCTCATAGCTTTTTCCCCTGAAGGGACCGCCCGAGCAGGTCAGAAGAATCTTCTCAAGCTCAGGATTACCCGACCAGGCATTATAATCACCGTTCGGACCGTACTTACCCTGAAGGCTCTGGAAAATAGCCGAATGCTCACTGTCAATCGGAAGAAGCTTTACGTGCTTTTCCTTTACGAGCGGCATAATAATATGTCCGGCGGTTACCAGCGTTTCCTTGTTTGCAAGCGCCACATCACAGCCCGCATTGATTGCCTCAATGGTAGGCTGAATTCCTATCATTCCCACAAGCGCCGTAACGGTAAGGTCATTTTCGGGATCAGAAGCAAGCTCCTTAAGTCCTTCCATACCGGACAGAACCTCCGTGGGTCTGTTTTTAAAGCGTTTTGCAAGAATCGCGGCCTGTGTTTCATCATATACGCAGACCTTAAGAGGCTTTACCGCATCAATCTGCTCCTCGAGCCTGTCAATGCTGGTATTGGCTGAAAGAGAACGAACCTTAAAGCCCCCGTGTCTGTTAATTATATCAATAGTCTGTCTTCCGATCGAACCTGTGGAACCCAGTAAACATAAATTTTTCATAGTTCCTCCTAATGCAGCGAGTCGCTCTTAGAGTAGATTGGTGCACTCCTTGCAGCAATCCCAGAGTAAATACACTGCATGTAAAAGCGGCTTAGAATCTGTGTCCGCCGCCTCCGCCGTGATGACCGCCTCCGCCGCCACCGCGGTGTCCGCCTCCGCCGCCACCGCCGCTGCTGCTCGGAGGACAGTAAACCTTTGTTGTAGAAGTAAGTACATCATTTACGGGTGTACTGTCGAAGCTCTTCTCCGCATACTCAAGCATATCGCTGCCTGAAGCAAGCTTGGCCTTTGACTGCGCACTTGCAATCAGATAGGTAATCAGGAAGCTCAGTGACAAACCGATAAAAAGGTTGCTTATGAGCTTCATAGGCTCAAATATTGCCCTGCCCTGTACCACACTGTTCAGCTGCTCGATAACCTTTGATGCACATTTGTAGTAGTCTCCCGAGCTCGCATAACTGTATGCATTATCAGTAATTGAGTCACACTTACCTTCAGTAAGATAGCCTGTTATATCACCGTCACGGTAAATATAAAGCCATCTGGTATCCATATCAATCAGGAATACGATACCGTTCTCATATTTACGGTCTGAATTTAATCCGTAAAAGCTGTCATAAAGTCCTTCGGCGTAAAGGAATTCATACTTTGTGCTGGACTCTGAATAGCCGTAAGGATTATGGTTAATTGTCGCAATTACAATGTTGGAATACTCTGTAATCTCATAGGCTTCCTCGTAGAGCCTGTTAATCTCATCCTTTGAAAACAGACCTGCCTCATCGTAGATTCTGTCCTCATAGCCGGTGTTCGGATTAACCGCATACATGGTAAGCGCATCAGCCGATACGGGAACAAGTCCAAAAAGCATAACAAATGCAAATAATACAAATAATAATCTCTTAGTTCTTTGCACTGTCATCACCTCCTGTTCTGTTAAACTGAGGAAGCTTTCTTGTCGTAAGCTCATTAAATCTGCCTACAATCTGAATAATAAGCTTAATCATAAAGCCCATTGAAAACATGGCTGACAAATAGTAAGGCAAATCTGATATAGGTTTAATGATTATCAGCAGAACCGTAATAACTATGGGAATCCATACAAAGGTGGGCTTTGCCTTATATTTTACCTTTCTGCTTACACTTTTTGAAGAAGCAGTATTCTGAACCTGCATATTCTGAGGGTTCTGAGCTGCCTCAAGCTGCTCATTTCTTTTTCTTACGCCCATCAGACCCTTGTCATCGCTGCCATCCATTCTTGCCTGTATCTTCTTCTCTCGTGAAGAATAAATAATACTCATAACGACACATGCGATTGTAGCCGCAACCGATGTAAACAGCGGTGAAAGTGTTAAATCAAAAAGGAACTGTAAAAGTACAAAAAGCAGCAGTCCCGCTCCGGCAGAGATATAAATATACTTTGAAAGCGAAATCGGAATGTCTGCGGCTATCTTTCCGGTCTGACCGTTCATAACCGCATAGGATACTCTTTCCTCACCCTTTTCCTTTGTACGAAGGCTCATGAACCATACAGGGAACATTACAAGCTTACCGTTTGTACACTGGGGCCTAAGCTGCTCCTTGGCTTTTTTATTATCAACTACATAACGTGAAACGGGAGGAAGCTTCTTGAACTGCCTTAAGGCATCATCCGCTACAATTTCCTGTCCTTCCGAAATATAAAGATCCTCGGGAACATCACTGGTATCGGCGTAGAAACCGCTCAGGAACGAAGGAGTAAAGGGCATCTGGCTTCTCTGGTCGAAGGGCGCAATAGCCTGACTGAGATTATCCGCAAAAGTACTTGATGCATCATAAGCAATCTTGTCATAATACTCATTTACATCCGCACTTAAGCTGTGATGCTCGGTGTACTTATAATTTCCTCTCTGATAGCTTCTGGTTCCCGAAAGATATACAGAGCCGCTTTTCTCAAACTTATAGGAAATATAAGGCATATAAATTCCTCTGAAGGAATCAATGTTCTGTGAATCTCTGATACCCTTCTTTGCGAAGATTGCTCTCTGTACCATCTTCTTATAGCTGGCAACGCAATCCTCCTTTGTTTTCTGGAAGGGAATAATATAAAACGGGCGCTTTGCTTTACTGATTCTGCTGTCAAGAATTGTAGAACCGCCGCAGAAGCTGCAAAATGCTGCGGCCTCATTATCCTCCGTAATAATTTCACCGCCGCACTGAGGACATAAAAAGCTTGTAACCTCATAATATCTGCTTTCCTCTGCATCGGATTCCTTAACCACCGAATAGGGGTCAAGTACTGTCTCACAGGCCTCACAGAAGAGAGCCTGACGGCTAATATTAAATTTTAAATTAGCCGAACAGTTAGGACATGAATACATGCGTTTTCCTCCTTACCTTCATTTTCATACATATTGCTTATTAATTATGCCTTTAAAAAATATAAAAGATAATATACGATAGGCGCTATAAAGATTACACTGTCAAAACGGTCGAGAATTCCGCCATGACCGGGAATCAGTGTTCCGTAATCCTTGATATTTTTATTACGCTTGATTGCCGAAGCAGCCATATCACCAATCTGTGATACAATTGAGCCCACAGCACCTACTATCGCAAATACCAGCATGGGATTTGAAAACTCTGTTGAAAGCTGCTCCCTGAAAATCAGGGCATAAATCACACCGATTGCAGCCGCACCGAAAATACCGCCGAGAAGTCCTTCAAGTGACTTCTTGGGACTGAGCTTGGGTGCGATTTTAGTCTTTCCAAGCTTACGTCCAACCACGTATGCCATTGTATCTGAGCCCCATGAGCCGATAAAAATAAGCCAAACCGTGTATGCACCGCACTCTTCCATTCTGACCATATAAATGTACGAAAGAGTTACCGCCACATAGAAAAGTCCGAAAAATACCATCGAAATCTGTTCTGAATTAAATTTAGGGAAGGTCAGAACATATATCGCCAGAAGCACTACCGTAAATCCCGCGACTATAATCTGCAGATTCATTTCACCTGCCATATCCAGCTGCCTAAGTGCAACATACAGATACCATACAAGTCCGCCCGCATAGCCCGCAGCGCCGGCAAGTGATTTATTCACACCTACTACTCTGAATAATTCCATAAGTCCGATCATACTTATAAGCACAAGCACACCGAAAAGCACCCAGCCGCCAAATACCATGGCTGCAATGGCTATCGCCATCAGAATCATAGAGCTTCTGAATCGAATCCAGAAGGAATTATCATTATTTATATCTTTTCCCATTATTACCCGCCTTTCCCTTCACAGCAAACTTTGGCTGTCTACTCATATAATTTTATCAGTTTTCCGGTAAATATAAACCGCACTAAATGCATAATAAAACTGTCTTTTCTGCTTTTTTTGCATTTATCAGCTGTTTCTTCCACCGTATCTTCGATCCCTGTTACCGTAATAGTCTACGGCCTTTCTAAGCTCTTCTTCGTCAAAATCAGGCCAATACACATCTGTAAAATAGAATTCCGTATAAGCCAGCTGCCAGAGCATGAAATTCGAAATACGAAGCTCACCGCTGGTTCTGACCAGCAGATCGGGGTCCGGAAGCTCCCATGTATCAAGTCCTTCCGACAGCATTTCTTCCGTTATCTCATCAGCCTCTATCTCACCGGCCTTTACCTTCTCTGCCATTTTCTTTACCGAGCGAATGATTTCATCACGTCCGCCGTAATTTAAGGCAACCGTAAACTGAAGTCCGTCAAAATCCTTTGAATAATCCTCAAGACGCCTGATGGATGCCTGCATCTCGGGTGAAAGCTTCGAAATATCCCCAATTACTCGAACGCGCATATTGTTCTTTCGGCTCTTTTCTATACAGCCGTCCATATACTGCTTCAAAAGCTTCATAAGGGTTGAAACCTCATCTTCGGAACGCTTCCAGTTTTCAGTGGAAAATGCGTATACCGTAAGATATTTTATGCCCATATTCCAGGCTGCTTCACATATAGTTTCAACATTTTTTGCACCTGCGGAATGACCCATGGCTCTTGGCAAAAGTCTTTTCTTTGCCCAACGGCCGTTGCCATCCATAATGATTGCCAGATGCTTCGGTATTTTTATATTATCCATAAATTATCCCCATGCTAAGAACATAACGTCAGACAGTATTTTAGATTACTGCATTCTTTGCAGCAACCCCATAGTCATACATAATATATTTTATACTTTTATCTGCTCCTTTTCAACTGTTTTTTCTGTCGTGGCCTGCAGCCCGGCAGTTATAGTTTTTCCGTTTCATTAAAGCATTTCACAAAAATACCCTCCTTACCGAATTTCCGGTAAAGAGGGTAAATATCAATATCAGTTCTTATTCAGCTATCTAAAGCCGTAATTTTAAATTAATCAAGGAAATTCTTAATCTTAATCATATGTCTGTAATCAACATTTGAAATCTTGCAGCCGTAAGCACGTCCTGCCTCATGGATAATCTGTCCGTTACCCATATAAAGCGCTACGTGATTTACATGACCCGAGGTGGTTCCGTAGAATACCATATCACCGGGCTGTGCCTCAGAAAGCTTAACAGTTCTGCCCTCCTTTGATGCAGCCAGATCATAGCTGGTTCTGGGAAGATTCTTTGTATTGATTCCTACCTCTCGGTAAACCGCAAGGCAGAAGCCCGAACAGTCGGCACCGGTCTTTAAGCTGTTACCGCCCCAAACATATCTGAGACCGAGATGCTTCTTTGCTTCCTTGATGATGGATACACGAATGGATGACATTCCGACATTTGAATCACCATCAAGAACCTCAGTCATTGATACTGCCTTATCCCAGTCATAGGCTACGGATACGAAATCCTTTGCTACATAGCCCTCCATATCATCACAGTAAACCTTAACCCAAAGTGTTGTGGGATCATCCTTTGCAACAACACACTCGTTTATAACTACAAGCTCCTCACCGTTGCTGACCTGTGTAAGGATATTTTCCTTAGTCGTAGTATCGGGTTCGGAACGGAAGTTAACATTATTAGCCTTTACAGTAGCCTTCAGGGTAGCAAGTCTGTAGGCTCTGTCATAGCCCTCTTCTCCGGTATAAAGATAATCCGTTGAAACATATCCCGTAAGCTTTCCTGATTTGATTCTGGCCCAGCCGTCTGAGCTCTCAAGCACTGTACACATACCGTTCTTCGGAAGGAAACCTACCACACTGAATTCGGTACCGGCGCCTGTTCTGATGTTCAGATAATCGTTAACCTTTGCAATGGCAACATTCTCAGGAATCTGTACAGGCTCCGCAAAAAGTCCCGCCGAGCTGTTATCCCCCGATGCGTCATAATATAAATTCAGATAAAGTGAAAGTCCTCCGAGCGATCTCTCACCCGAAACAACCTCCTCTGCATGAGCCTCCGTTTTATGTCCCAGCATACAGACGGCTGCCAGAAGAAACGCTGCCGCTGCAAGCTTTTTTAATATTCCTTTTATCATTTATAAAATACCTCGCAATAATTTGTTACGGATTTATTACAATGATATTATATCACCTGAAATAATTTTGTCAACATTTTATTACGTAAATGTTACATTATATTGTGAAAAGTCTGTTAACAGGCTGTTAACACCCTGTAATTTGTTTGATATCTTCGTTATATATTCTACAGTTGTAGGCTTACTAATTAAAAAAACATCCGGGACATGTCATAAATCATGTCCCGGATACCATATATTGATTACAAATATTATTTCAATCAATATATACCGCTAAGGCATATACAATATATTAATTATTTTTTACTTCGTCCATGCAACAGCACTGTGCTCATCGGTTCTTTCTCTCATAAAGAGGTCTGTAACGGCTTCCTTTACAGCTTTGCCTTCAAAAAGAATCGCGTAAACCTGCTCAACGATAGGCATTTCAACATTATACTGCTTTGCAAGTGCATTTGCTGCCTTTGCACAGTATACGCCCTCTACGACCTGCTTAACCTCATCCATGGCCTCCTGGGCTGTCTTGCCCTGACCGATCAGGTAGCCCGCATTCCAGTTACGCGAATGATGGCTTGTAGCGGTAACAAAAAGGTCACCTATACCCGAAAGTCCGCAAAGTGTTTCAATCTGGGCACCCATCTTCACACCGAGTCTGCTGATTTCAGCGATACCTCTGGTCATAAGAGCAGCCTTTGTATTGTCGCCGAAGCCAAGTCCGTCCGACATACCTGCCGCAAGTGCGATAACATTCTTGATTGAACCTCCGAGCTCTACACCGATAATATCGCTGCTGGTATATACTCTGAAAGTCTGTGTCATAAAAGCATCCTGAAGAAGCTTAGCTGTCTCACGGGTCTTTGCTGCCACTACAACTGTTGTGGGAATAAGACGGCTTACCTCCTCTGCATGGCTGGGACCGCTTAATACCGCGATGTCCGCATTGGGAATCTCCTCATTGAGAATATCACTTAATGTATCAAGTGTGCCTGACTCAATACCCTTTGCCACATTTACGATTACCTGACCGTCCTTAATAAAAGGAGCGGCAATCTTTGCAGTCTCTCTGACATAGGGTGAAGCAACCGCAAATACAATAATTTCGGGATTGCTGCTCTTTGCGGCATATTCAAGATCGGTTGTAAGCTTTACTGAATCAGGAAGAACTGCTCCGGGCAAATTCTTAATATTCTTTCTGTCAGTCTCAAGAGCTCTGATCTCGCTCTCGATTTTTGACCAGAGAATTACATCAGTTCCCTTATTTGCAAGTAAAATTGTTAATGCGGTGCCCCAGGTACCGCTACCAAGTACAGTAACAGACATATCAATTACTCCTTTAATCTAAATAATTCAATTATTATCTTCTGCTTTTACCTTAACATGCTGGCCAATCTTGTTCTCTGTTCCGTTAAGCAGTCGCTTAATATTCTGACGATGCTGGAAGAATGCCGAAATCATATAAAGACAGGCAACTCCGACTACCGCCGTATAACAGGGAACTCCCCTAAAACGGATTGCAATCCAGATAGGGAAAAGAACCGAAATCGCAAGTGAACCAAGTGATACATACTTGGTGGCAAGCACCAAAATTGCGAATACCGGGATACCAACAGGAAGAATCCATGGATCAACAGCCACGAATACACCGCCTGTTACGGCAATACCCTTTCCGCCGTGAAAATGAAGCCACACGGGGAAGTTATGACCGAGTACACAACCAAAGCCACACACAAGCTCAAGAAGCTTAAGATATTCAACATCTCTGAAAATCAAAAATTTTACAAGAAATACGACAAGCAATGCCTTTAAAAAATCACCGAGGAAGGTCAGAATTCCGGCCTTTTTACCGAGGGTTCTGAAGGCATTCGTGGTACCGGCATTACCGCTGCCGTATTCACGAATATCTACCTTATTAAATTTTCCGATAATGTATGCAGTTGAAAAGCTTCCGAACAAATAACCCATTACAATACAAATAATAATATTAACTGCCATAAAGCCTCCAAGAATTATAAATCAGTTTTTATCATTTTCACCGCGTTCACGGACTATAATCTTAATTGATGTACCCGAGAAGCCAAAGGCCTCACGAATCTTATTCTCAATATAACGCTGATAGGAGAAATGGAAAAGCTCCTTATCGTTACAGAAAATAACAAATGTGGGCGGCTTGATACCAACCTGAGTAATGTAGTAAAGCTTTAATCTCTTACCCTTGTCTGTGGGAGGCTGCTGCATTACTACCGCCTCGGACATAATTTCATTAAGAACACCGGTTTTAACACGAAGGTTCTGATTCTGGATAACAACCTCGATTGAGTCAAAAATCTTGGTTATTCTCTGTCCTGTAAGCGCTGAAATAAAGAGAATTTCCGCATAAGGCACGAAGGAAAGAATCTGTACAATCTTGTCACGGAACTTGTACATTGTCTTGTCATCCTTCTCAATAGCATCCCACTTATTTACCGCGAGAATGATTCCTCGTCCTCTCTCATGTGCGATACCGATAATCTTTGCATCCTGCTCGGTAACACCCTCAGTTGCATCAATCATAAGAATAACAACATCCGACTTTTCAACCGCCGCTACGGTTCTGATAATCGAATAACGCTCAAGGTCTTCCTTAATCTTGCTCTTTCTTCGAAGACCTGCAGTATCTACGAAGATATAGTCCTTACCGTTATATTTAATTGTTGTATCAATGGCATCTCTTGTGGTGCCTGCGATATCAGAAACAATGCATCTCTCACTGCCCGAAAGCTTATTGATGAGTGATGATTTTCCGGCATTGGGACGACCTACAATCGCAATTCTGGGTCTCTCATCCTCCTCATCGGCAGCTACCTTTGCGGGGAAATGCTTTGTAACCTCATCAAGAAGCTCACCGAAACCGAGCTTACCCGAAGCAGCGATGGCAATCGGATCACCGATTCCGAGATTATAAAACTCATATACATCTGCTTCCAGTGACTTAAAATCGTCTACCTTGTTTACGGCCAGAACGACAGGCTTCTTTGACTTACGAAGCATGTCCGCAACCTTGAAATCCGAATCAACCAGCCCCTGACGTACATCTACCAGGAAAATGATTACATCAGCGGTTTCAATCGCTATCTCGGCCTGCTCGCGCATAGACTTGAGAATGATATCATTTGTGGAAGGCTCAATACCGCCTGTATCGATAAGTGTAAAGGCATAATCAAGCCATGTAGTATCTGCATAGATTCTGTCTCGTGTTACACCGGGATAGTCCTTTACTATCGCAATCTGCTCGCCTGCAAGAGCATTGAAAAGTGTAGACTTTCCTACGTTTGGACGGCCAACAATTGCAACTATTGGTTTGTTCATATATTTCCTTACCTTTCAAAAACCACAGCAGCCTGATTAGCTAATCCGGAAGCTTTGCTTCCTGTCTGTAAAAGCCTGCTGTGAAAAACTCATCATTTCATTGACCATTTAGGGCTCGTATTTGTTCAGCTCATTTGAGAATTCATCCGAATCATAGTCCTTAAAAAATGAATGAACAAAAGCTGACCCACTCGATTTTACTATACGTGCCTTTTTTTGTAAAGCATTTTCAACATCTTCTACGGTTAAATCATCCAAAAGCAGGTGACTTCCGCTCTTGAGCATATTTGTCGTGAACATAATATAATGCTCCCTGCCCTCGTCTTCCGCAGGATTTCTCACCGGAACCTGCTTCATAATGTCCCCAGCGGTAATAAGGCCCGCAACGGTTATTTCCGGTCCGAAGAAATCGTTTCTTATAGGATAAACATGTATTCTCGGTCCCTTAAATTCCTTCATTATGCGGTCTGAAAGCATCTTAATCGTATCATAAGCGGCATAACCGGTGATTACATCAAATTCAGCATCGGCAAATTCCACGGGCTCATCAGCCTCCTCGCCCATTTCAAGCTGCTCTTTGAGATAATCGATTTCGTCATTTACTTCATTTATCAGTGAACGAAGCATTCCGACGCCGTTTTCTATCTGAGGGAAATCCTCATATTCCTCTTCAGCAGGAATCTCCATTTTTGCCTTAAGATACCACTCATCTCCCGCATAAACCACGCGTCTTCCGTATTTTTCGAGGAAATACTGCTGCTTTGCATGAATCTGTGCGAGAACCTTACGCGCATCCTCCTGCTCAAAAGGAACCTGAGGTGCAAGGCCTTCCCTAAATTTTGTAAGACCTACGGGGACTATTGAGATACTGAGCAGATTGGGCAGATATGCCTCGATATCATTCAGCGTCCGGTCAAGCTCCGCACCGTCATTGTAGCCCTTACAGAGCACTACCTGACCGTTTATCTCGATTCCCGCCTCACAGAAGCGGTTAATCTTTTCAAGAGCCTTTCCTGCAAAACGGTTATTCAGCATTTTGCAGCGAAGCTCGGGATTTGTGGTGTGAATCGAAATATTAATCGGTGAAAGCTTGTAATAGCAAATTCTGTCTACATCGTGGTCGCTCATATTTGTCAGCGTAATGTAATTGCCCTGAAGGAAGGAAAGACGGGCATCATCATCCTTAAAATAGAGCGTTTCACGCATGCCCTTAGGCAGCTGGTCAATGAAACAGAATACGCACTTATTATGGCAGGACCTGTAATCGGACATAAGCCCATTATCGAAATCGATGCCCAAATCCTCATCGTTATCCTTTTCAATTTCAAATTCCCAGAATTCCCCTGTCTCACCGCTTATGACACCCAGTACGAGATATTCGTCATTACAGAGATACCTGTAATCGAATATGTCCTCTATCTCCGTGTCATTAATACTGAGAATTCTGTCGCCCGGCTGCAGCTCAAGCTCCTCTGCGATGGAACCGGGCTGTATTCCGGTTATCAAATGACCTTTTTCTTTGTTTTTCGCCACTTTACTCACCTGTTTATAATCTATTAACTAACTGTAAATTCGCTGTTCTTCGCCTTGTCTTACCCCTGCAGTAGAGGGATATTTACCGGATAAATATAAATCCGGCATTTGTGCCTCTTTTATCACCATGGGCTCTGTGTGAAAAAAGCATATCGGGACGACATTTTGTACAAACACCGCTGATATCTATATTTTCTGCCAAAAGGCCTGACATAATCAGGTTCTGACGGTTAATTGCCCATAGATTAAGAAGATATTTCTCCGAATCACGGCCGGCTTCAGCATAATTGTTATCTTTTTTTGCACTTATGCCAACCCTTTTGATTAATTCAGACTCCTCACAGCTGATTCCTTCTGCCTCAAAACGTTCGATAAACTGCTCTGCCACATCGGCACTGACCTCATAGCAGTCCATACATATCGAGGGACCAATTACCGCTATGATATCCTCGGGTCTGCTTCCGAAGGATTTCTGCATAAGCTCCACTGTCTTTTGGGGAATGTTTCCAAGTGTTCCCTTCCAACCCGCATGACAGGCCCCCACAGCCTTATTTACCGGGTCACAGAGGTATACCGGTACACAATCTGCCCCATAGACAATAAGCACTGTTCCGGGCTCATTCGTGACCTGCCCGTCTGCCGGATAATCAGGCCGGGTAGAAATGAACCCCTGACCCCGTCCCCAAGAGACCACCCCCAAAGAAGCCACCCGAACTTCGGTGGTATGCTGCTGATTAGGAAGCACAATCTGCTCTGTGTCAAAGCCGGCCGACCTGCCGAGCAGACGAAAGTTCTCGATGATGTTCTCATCAGGGTCACCGCGGCCAAAGCTCAGGCTCATGCTTTCAAAGCAGCCCTTACTTACGCCGCCGTAGCGCGTGGAAAAGCCTGCATTCATCCAGTCAAGCCCGTCAAATTTATCAAATTTTATATACGGTGTAGTATCAGTATTCACCAAATACGCACCGTCAGTTATTCTCTCAATCATATTATATATTCATCTCAAAGGCATTTTTTATAAGTTTAATATCATCAGCAAGTATGGATACCACATCAAATCTGCAGGGCACGGCTTCGCCCAGCTTACTGTAATTAAGGTAAGCCAGTGCTGTCCTGCTGATTTTCTTAATCTTTCGAAAATCAACCGCTTCCTCCGGATAGCCATCCTTTAGGGAAGCCCTGTATTTTACCTCAATAAAGCATATATATCCCTCATTCTCCCCGATAATATCTATCTCTCCGGAGCCTGAGCGAAAATTTTGTTTATGGATTATGTAGCCATTATCCTTCAGAAATTCTACAGCCAGCTTTTCATGCTCACTGCCGATTTCACGTTTATTTCTCAAATATTTCCCCTTCTACAAATCGTTTACTTGTCCATCTTAGCCCTGACAGCATCTACCTTGTCTACAAACATCAGAACCTCTACTACCGCCTCATAGAGCTCCGGCGGTATATAATCTCCAAAATCAAGCCTCGAAAGAGTCTCCGCCAGCTTCGAGTCATGGTGCAGTGGAATGTGCTCCTGCTTTGCCTGTTCAATAATCTTTTCCGCCAGATGCCCCTGACCTGTGGCAATAATCTTCGGTGCCTGATCACCCGGTTCAAAGCCCAGCGCAACGGCAGTCTTTATTTTCTTTCTTCCATTGTAAATCATGCCGTTCACCTCCGTAATCATTTTTTCTCCTAATGCAACGAATGTAATGAGTTGCTCATGGAGTAGATTGGTGCGATTTTTGCACCAATCTTTCAGTTTGAAAATTTATTTTCAAACTTTCACTCTTACAGGCATGCAAAAGATGTCAGTATTTCTTATACAAATTTTGTGATAAAGCTTCTTCTGTGAATCGGTGTAGGGCCGAGCCTCTTTAATGCATCGATATGCTCAGCGGTACCGTAGCCCTTATTTTTTGCAAAGCCATAACCCGGATAAAGCTTATCATACTCATCCATAAGCCTGTCCCTCGTAACCTTCGCAACGATACTTGCAGCTGCTATAGAGATGCTTTTTGCATCACCCTTAATTATACCTACCTGCTTTATCTGAGTCTCAGGAATATGGACTGCATCTACCAGAAGGATGTCGGGAGTAATCGTATCAGCTTTGGCATTATCCCTTAAAATAATACCCTTTTCCATATCTATTGTCAGATCATTATCTGCTCCGAGACTAAATAACTTATTATCTGCACTCAGCTGAACAGGCTTCGGCAATCTCATATTGGCAAGCGCCTCATTCATCGCCTTATATGTAGCATTTAATATATTTATATCGTCTATTGTATCCCAGTTCTGACATCCGATTCCGATAGCAAGGGCCTTTTCGAATATCTCATCATAAAGCTCCTCACGCTTCTTCTCCGAAAGCTTTTTCGAATCATTCAGATAGAGAATTTCCTTATCCTTCGGTAATATTACCGCCGCTGTCATAACAGGGCCCGCCAAAGGACCCCTGCCTACCTCATCTATACCGCAGATTAGCGGATATTCGGCATATTTATACTCAAATTCCTTCATCAGCTCTGTTCTGGCACGTTCCTTCTCCAGCTTCTCACGAGCCTTCTCTTCCTTAGCTATCGCAGCCTTTTCCTTTGCAGTCATTTTGTTCACCTACCATTCAAAATGATCTCCTTTGAAATCATTATTATAAACTTCCAAAAACCTTTCTTTCAAATTGAAATCATCCTGTTTTAATAATTCAATTGCATAAGAGCCCTGTTCGGTTCCGTAAAATATATCTTTATTAGCAATAAAATAATTCCAAAGACAGTCTCCCCTGTCCTCTCTGATGCTTAATTCCTTCAGCCCGTTAAACTGATTTTTCAACTGTGAATAATCATCATGATTCGCCATCAGCATAGATGACATAGTCAGCCGATAAAGTAAAGGATAAAAAACTACGGTTTGAACAAGCTCCTCCGTTGACATCGAAGTCAAAATATCCTCCGGAATTTCATACAGATTCATCAATTTCTGACCGGATGAATCATCCATTTCATCAGCTTCAGGATAACGGTATCCCGAATAATCAACAGGATAATGATTAATCAGGATTCCCATTATGTTCTCAGTAATTTGAGGATATGAAGATTCTGAGGAATCCCCGTTCCACTCATCTGAATCCGGGCAATCACTACTGTCCTGTTTTATATCACCAGGCTCTGTATCATTTTCAGAAGCTGACGAATTCACGGAAGCTGCATCATTGACATAAGTCTCCGGGAGCTCAACAACTTCATTAATAACATCTTTATTCATTTGATTCTCTTTAACAGATTTAACAACATTCTTGCCTGTAGCATCTTTTATGTTCGATACATCACATGAACATATAGTAAAAATTACTAAAACAGATTCTAAAATAAACAATATTTTGTTCATCAAATAATACCTCAGTGAAAGTAAAGAATATCACAAGGATAACCATTTGTATAAAAGTAAGGGCAATTGCTTAATGTATGTCGATATACACCGAAAGGTCCCCATTTTGACCTCACATATAAGTTAGTCACATTTGTTGGGTTGGTTGCACTACCATGTATTATGGTATCTACAACAGCACTATGCGAATATGTTGAACTCGAAGTAACACTATTTCCATAAGTATTATAAAAAACTGCTTTATCTCCGATACTAACATTTTGTAGGTCCACCAAATTATATCCTGTAGCATTAAATGATGCTATCCAATAATTACAATTTGTCTGGCTAAACCAAGCATACGAATGACAGTTATATTTAGAAGATGGACCATATCCTGTAACATGATTCATATTATATGTCTGTTGAACTCTCTCATTCAATTTAGCTTTTGCATCATTAGAATAATCATCTCTTGCCCAAATTCTCACTGAATTATCCGAATACTTCCACAGTTCTTTTGCCCCCATATGTTCCCCGTTCATATGTCCGCCTTTTTCTGTATCCACCACGGTTACTTCTCCATATGAATATAAACCATTAGGATCTTCATTTGTAAAGATTTGCATAAACATCATAGGATAACTATTATCTACCCTCATAGACAATTCCGACTTTGTATTAATTATTGATAACATAGGCGGACATGTTATCAGTTTATTAATAATAACCTTTTGAGCAGCATCAAATTCACATTCTAAATGATGTAATAAATACTTAATACCAACGGTATTACAGTTATCTCTACGAATCAATTCATTTAATCCATTAAAATATTTTTTAACTATTTCGTATCCAAAATCAACATCATCATAAAACAAAATATCAATATTTAATGGATAATACAAAACTGTCTCGAACAGTTCTTCAGTTGACATACACATAAGTATATCTTCTGGTATTTGGCAAATATCCACCATTTCTTGATGATTACCATATGGCCAATTATTCATAAGAGGTATTGCCTTATATATATATCCATTGTAATCTTTTGGATAATATGCCTTAATTATTAAAGCCTCATCATCACTTTTCGCATCAATTAAGTATCCACCTGTAAATAGTGTAATAAAAATTGTAACAAATAATATCTTCAAAAATTTCATGAATTCTCTCGACTTTCCTATAAATTATGTAAAACAAGCTTAATTATAAGTTTTTATAAATAGTAAACTGATTTGCAAACAATAATAAGTATTTATTATTGGACGAAGATTTTGTCATTTCAGTTATAATGCCCATCTTTTTCAACTAGAAATTTATGTTCCATTATTTCCTACCGTCATTAATCTCTCATGTCAAACATTTTTCACCTACTCCAATGTAATCCTTCCGAGCTTATTGCTTCTGAAATCATCAATAATCAGCTTTGATGCCTTGAGAGTATCCGGCTCTCCGCCCTTCTTAAGGCAGGCCCTGTTAAGTGCTATCTGCTGCATTATTTCGTTTGGATCCTCAAGTGCCTCAAGAGACTGTTCCGAAACAGCATCTGCTGTTTTATCATCAGCTGCGTCATCAGACTTGTTTTCGGCAGCCTTCATATACCTCTTATCAAGCACACCGGGATAATCCTTCTTCAGAATCTTAATCAGCTCGTAGACCATCTCCTCCGGATAAAGGATCTCATCATTGATTGAACCGATAAAGGCTATCTTCATGCCTACAAGCTGGTCCTCAAATTTAGGCCAGAGAATACCGGGAGTATCCAGAAGCTCGACACTCTTATTCAGTCTGATCCACTGCTTGCCCTTTGTCACACCGGGTTTATTGCCTGTTTTTGTGCAGGACTTGCCTGCCAGCGAATTAATAAAGGTTGACTTTCCGGAATTCGGAATGCCTGCTATCATGGCACGCAGAGGTCTTCCGATAATACCCTTCTTGCGGTCACGCTCAATCTTTGCAGCGCACGCCTTATTAATAATCAAAATAGTATCCTTCACGCCCGTACCGGTTTTAGAGTTAATGGAATGCACAAACATTCCCTTCTCCTCATAGTATTTTTTCCACTCCTCAGTCTTTTTAGGATCAGCCAGATCAGCCTTATTCAAAAGGATAATATGTGCCTTTCCGTTTGCCATGGAATCAATATCAGGATTCTTACTGCTGTAAGGAATACGTGCGTCCAGAATCTCGATAATAACATCTATTAATTTTAAATCCTCCTGCATCTGTCGTTTAGCTTTCGACATATGACCGGGATACCACTGATATACCATAATCACTTCTCTGCCGTAATGGCAGCCTTTCTTAACAATACTAAATTATTCTGTCAAACCTGCTTTATCAGATCGACAAAAATTAAACATTACTCGTCCTGCTTATCGTCTTCACTACCATCATCAATTTCAGCAGACTGACCGGACATCTCCTTAGCCGCAGCATCTGCAGCCTTTTTATTCGGCATATTTACACTGCTGATAAAACTGAACTTATTGGTTCTTATCCAGGCTTTACCTATAATCTCGCTTTTCACCACATTGCCGACTGTAGTAAAACGGCTGTCCTCACTGTGATTTCTATTATCACCCAGTACAAAAAACTCATCCTCATCAAGTGTCATCTCGCGACCTGCAAGCCCGGCCATTTCCATCGGCTCAACCTCCATCGGCTCCACAAGCTCTTTGCCATTAATATAAATCACACCATCTACTATCTGAATCTTCTCACCGGGAAGACCTATAACACGCTGAATACCATAATAGCTGTGTTCGGTACCGCTTTTTTCAAATACGATAACATCAAACCTTTTAGGGTTATCCCTGACATATGACAGCTTATTAATCAAAATAATATCATCATTTTCAAGCGTTATATTCATCGAATCGCCGACCATATTCGTTTTCTCAACGCAGAAATTAATTACCGCCCAGCCTGCAAGCACTGCAAGCACTAAGGCAATAGCCCAGCGGATTATATATCCGAAGACCTTTCTGACCTTGTTTCGGCGCTCCATGCGCTCATACTCTATATCAAATTCCAAACAATCACCATATCCTTCTGTGGTCCCTGCCACACTTCCTCTATGCATACATAGTATATTATACCCCAAATTTCTCTGAAGCACAAGTATGAGCTTTTTTGAGGGAGTGGTCTCTAAAATCCCCAAAAAAAGAAAGCATGTGAAAGGTCCCCCCTTCACATGCTTCATGTCGCTCATGGTAAAATAATTATCTGATAACTTCCTTAACCTTTGCAGCCTTACCTGTTCTCTCACGTAAGTAGTTAAGCTTAGCACGTCTAACCTTACCCTGTCTAACAACCTCGATCTTTACAACAACGGGTGAATGTAAAGGCCAGGTCTTCTCAACACCAACACCGTTAGAAATCTTTCTAACTGTGAAGTTCTCTCTTGAGCCACCGTTCTGTCTCTTTGTTACTGTACCCTCGAAAACCTGTGTTCTCTCACGGTTACCTTCCTTTACGAGTGAGTGTACTCTGATTGTATCACCTACTCTGAAAGATGTGATTTCGCTCTTAAGCTGTGCGTCTTCGATTGCCTTAATAATATCGTTCATTCTGAACCTCCTAATATTTTGATGTTCTTACTACTTTGTAAAATCTACCCGTTAATATCCAACTCTGTACAGAGGAACACCAATTATTCACAAATACTATTTATAACATATACATTCAAGGAATGCAAGCAGAAAAATAAAAAAATCAAACCATATTTTATTTTTTATCGTATTCCTTTACACCGGTATTACTGTTCAGACTGCAGATATCATATACATACTTCCAAAAATTAATCATTTTTGTCCTGTCTGCCTTCACGAAAATTCCTGCAAAAATACGCAATAAAAAATATCCGAGCAGCACTCCGCAGAAATTAAAGAAAGCATCATTTATATCAATATACCTGACAGTAAAATTATTTGATATCACAGCCCCTAAAAACTGTAAGCCTTCTATTAATACTCCAAAAGCCACACCAAATACAGCCATTCTTATGTAATTGTTCATTTTCCTGCAAATAAAAGGCAGACCTATGCCCATGGGTATTGCCATAAGAATATTCATAAAAACATCCCGTACTACTAAACGACTAAACGGCACGATATTAATATTATCATACAAATTTTCTTCAAAATGACAATTAATGTATATCGGAAAAATTGTAAGTCTTGCAACATTGGCAAGGTATATAAACATGACCAGCAACAGAATAAAATAGGTCACTGGCGGATTCTTAATCTTTTTTATAAATACTGATACAATAATAAAAATCAATGCAAAAATTATAATTGTAAGTCCGTCGAAATCAATAATCACAGATTTTCTCCACTTCTAATATTCACAACCTTAAAATAGTCAGACTAGTGACCGCTTCGCTTGTATATAAACAGATTTCACGCTATCTTCTCTTAGATTTTAGTTTTATTATAGTCATGATAAGTAAAACTATAATTACCAGCGCCAGCAGCGATAAAACAATCCATAATAAAGGTGATGACTCTTTATACACGACTTCTATGCCTGCAGGTTGAGTACTGAGGCCATTCATTGCGGCTTCAATATTATTGGCTGTTATATCTGCAATAGTCGGATACAAGGTCGCATAATCATAAATCTTACCGATACTAAATTTTTCGTTGATATGCTCCTGAATACTATAGTAGTATCCCAAAGAAAATATACCGCTTATTTTTCCATCCGAGATAACTGCCCCGACAGGCTGGAAAAAGCCCGGCTGTGTACCGAATAATCGGACCTTTGAACCTTCCGGAATACTAGCCTCTATATCCTTTACATACGACATCAGCAGCTTGCGCTCATCCGTAATCACCGCTGCATCTGTAGCCGTATATTTTCCGGCTTTCTCGCTTATTATCTTTTTTTCCTCTTCGGAGAAATTCACACTACTATTTAACTTAGGCTGTCTGGCTACAACTACTCCGACAACCTTTCCCGTAGACCTGGAGGATACAGGCACCTGCCAGACATATGACCATGACTCTATACACTTACCTGTTATCTGCTCCACGTACTGCTCTGAGACTTCTTCACCCGTAAAAAACCTGTAATCCGTATATACTCTGACAGCATTATCATAATCAATAATGATATCCTCTGCGTTCGATGTACCGATTGCATTTATTGTACAGGCTTTTTTAGCCTCAGAAATTATGGTATACTCTATCGCCTTCACTTCTTCCAAATCACGGCTTTTCGAAAGAATATCCTCATCATACATTACTGCTGCTGAAGCCCTTGTTTTTCCGATAAATAATAATCCAACTATAAGCAGTCCACCAAAATATTTTAAAAACCTTTTCATTTTTCCTCCTAATGCAACGAATGTAATGAGTTGCTCATGGAGTAGATTGGTGCGATTTTTGCACCAATCTTTCAGTTTGAAAATTTATTTTCAAACTTAACCTCATGCTAAGAGCCAATCGTTAGCTAATGTTTTAGATTTTAAGCATTTGTTTTTTTCCTCTTTGCCATGAATTTTTTTATGTCATCTGCTCCTCTTAAATGAGTAATCTTTAAGTCTGGCGCCGGAGTTCTACAAAGAGATTCCTGATATGATTCTTCAATGGCGTTTGCAAACAATTCTACTTGCTGAGTAGCTGAAACGACAAAATTTTTGGTAATACTTGAAGTTGCCATATCTAACACCTCCTCTTTAGTATGTGCTTGTAAAACCAAAATATTCCCAAATATTTTATATTCATATTATCGGCTGGATACAATAAAAATTTTATTAATTCTTTTATCAAAAATCTATTTCAGCCCGAATTCCTCAACAATTTTATTAATCATTCTCCACTCGGACACCTTCTCATTCAGATAATTCATCCCCGCTTCCGTAATCCGGTAGTACTTTCTCGCAGGTCCGCCGGACTCAGTCCCCATATAGGTTTCCGTATATCCCTCCGAACATAATCGTCTCAGAATCGCGTATATCGAGCTATTATCTTTATCCGGAAAATACTGCTCCATTTTCTGCATAATAGGATATCCGTATACATCCTCTTCCGAAATGAATTTCAAAATACACATCTCGATTATTCCTTTTTTTATTTGTGCATCCATATCTCTAACCATGCCTTTCCGCTTGAATAGAAAATCGAACTCTTCTATCATTCCGCCTTGAGATAAATGAAAACTTCCCTATATCCCTAAAAAATATTATAACTTATTTTTCTTTCTCCAAAAAGCATATCCCCAGGCAATAATAATTCCTATCAACGGACTGATGCCGCAGTTCTCATAATCGCTCAAATTCTCAATGGCTCCCAGTCTAAAATAATATACTGCCGCGGTATCGATCATAATCAGCGCCTGAATAAATATTCCCCCGAAGCATATCTTTTGCGATGCAAAATACCGGATTACAGAATAGATAAATACCAAAGAATAAAGACCTATTATGATCCATACCAATGTTCTGAGAAGACTGCCAATCTGCAGTAAATCATCCGTATGCGCCTCCATATATGCCGGTAAAATCCATGCATATATCATAAATGCAAGCCCTATTACAGACAGAAAAGTCTCTCCAATTATAAATTCCTTCTTCACCTGCTTATTAACTTCCAACTGCGTGGGAAGCAAATAATCCTTAAACATTTCAATGCCGAAAACAGAGTACTCTGCCGCCCTGACTAACGTATATATCCATAATGGCAGTCCATTAAGTAAAACAGGCGAAAACGCAAGTAAGGCCAGCAGAAAAACAATTTCCGCTATATATACATAGCTGACGGCTTCACCATTTTCTTTTAATTCCTTTGCAAAACGTCCGCTTTCCCCATAAATCATAAGCGCCTCAGAATCCGTTCCCGCATCTGCTTTAACATCCGCCAGTATTTCTTTTACTGCCGCAGGCCTTTTAAATAGAAGCAGTCTGTTTTTTAATGATATAAAATAGTTTTGCATACTCTTCCTCCCTGTAAATATTCGGTAATAATACGCTAACACACTATTGTTTATTTGTCAATAGTTTATAAATCAATAGTTATTTCAATAAATCAAATACAAAAATTCCCCCATGCTCACATTTATTCCAGAACATGGGGGAATGCCCTTTAAGCAATACTTATTATGTTTTAGTATATGTCAGAGGCTGATTTATTTAGATTTTCTCTTAAATGCAATCATAATAACCACCGCACCGATTAGGAGAACTCCGGCCATACTCATAATAACAATTAATGTAATCGAATTCTTATGAGTTACGTCATTATGCGGTACTTCAATTCCTGCTCCGGCACCTGTCTGAAGTCCTAAAGCTGCATTTTTTTCATTTTCCATACGTTTCTCTTCTATCGCAGGATATAATAAGTCATAATCATAACAGTTCCCGCTTTCAATTGAGAAATCTATAGCTTCCTCCACTCTATATCTGTATCCCAAAGGAAACAAAGAACTAATCTTTCCTTTAGTAATCACAACAGCAACCGGCTGGAAAAATCCCGGCTGTGAACCAAAAACCCTAACTTTTGCGCCATCGGGAAGGCTGGTTTTAATATCATTAATATATGACATTATTGCCGCTCTTTCATCAAGTACTTCTGCAGTTGAAACCTTATACTTTCCTTCGGTCTCCATAATGGCTTTTTGCAGATCTTCAGACATATATGACTTTGCATACTCATCTAACGGCAGCTGACGGGCAACCAATACTCCAACTTTTTTTCCTTTACTCTCGGAATAAACCGGTATCTGCCAACCAAAGTACATTTTATCAATAGAATACTCAATTATTTCATCTACCCTGTCTTCTGACACTTCATTACTCTCAAAAACAAGGCAATCAGTGTATACCCTTATCGAATTATCATAATCAACAACAATATCATCTGCAGAAAGTCCTAAATTATTCAAGCTGCATGCTTCTTTTGCCCTCTGTATAATAAAGGGTTCAAGTGCTTTTATCTCTTCAAAGTCACTGCTTTGAGATAAAATATCCTCACTATAAACTACATTTTCTGCAGCTTTCGCATCAAACGTAAATCCAAAAAGCGAAAGACTTAATAGCATTATAAACATGGCAATTTTTTTCATAAGTTATTCCTTTCTTTAAATCCTATCTGTGTATCAGCCAATAAAAATTAGTACATCTTCCATGACCTGATGAAATCCAGGTTCCGGTTTGTAAATCCGAGTATTCATAAGACATAATACCTGAACATCCAACTTCTGGGTCGACAATTATGAGTTTTGTCGCATCTGTATATCCTTTTACAACAACATTATGGCTTCCACCACTAGTCCAATCCATTCTTACAACAATAGGAACAGCAGAATCAATCTGTGACTTAATACTTGACATAGACGGTGGCACAATAGTACTAGAATAATATGTATTATTGGTCGCGTAAGCCAATGCTGAACAAACTTCTGATGCAGAAGCACCAACATCAGCTGAAGATCCCTTAACATAATTTACTATATTAGTTTGACTACGGGAATATCCCATATAATTACCAACCATTTTGGCACATGCAGCCCAACACCAATTAGATTTCTCCTGCTGACTTCTGGACACACTCAAACTGTTTGAATATGGTGGTGTAGCTGCAACTGACTGTAATGGCATAACCAGTAAAGCTATAATTATTGATAACAACTTTAACATCTTTTTTCTTGTCATAATCTTTTCACTCCTTATTGCACAATGTCTCAATCCAACAATTCTAAAGAACTAATCGGAAGATATCTCCAAGTTCTCGCTATGTAAAATCTTGCCCATCCATCAACAATACTAGATACCATTATAATATCCCCATAATGCATCGTGCCCAAAGCAGGGTAATTATATCCGGGGCCACTACGTATAGCAGCGGATGGTACAACTACCACATATTCCGTTCCCAATAACTGCGGACTAGGCATTGAATTTTCAGTATCGCCTTTAATTAGTGTAGCTTGTGATTCATTATCCTCAAGATTTTCATAAGCATAAACCTTGGTTTGAATCGATACAAGCAACATCATTCCTGCAATGAATAATAAATATTATTTCATGGACCGCTTAATCTGCTGCTCCATGTTGCTGCACGACCAGAAACAGCAACTCCTCCAAATAACCAACATACTTCAGGTGTACCAACCGTAGCATTAATCGGCTGTGAACCGGCAGATGACTCTCCCGATTCAGCATAATACGTCCATACTTCTGCAGAAACATTAACACCACATATAACACTAACAAATACTAATGTAAGTAGTATTAGCTTTATTTTTTTAATCATTTGTCATTATATATTTGATATAAAATTACCAATTATATATTGAACCATACCATGTATAATATGTACCATTCATATAATAATTCACTGTAGTAGAATTATCATATCCCATCGCATAACGCGTTTGATTATGATAATTGGAATCTTTAATTGAATATGTAACCACACCAGAATTATTGTCGTATGAATAGCCAAATATAACCATGGCATGACCTGAACTACCAGAAATCCACCTAGTATATATTGGCTGATAATTTCTTATACTATTTGCCACCACAGCAAATGACAATGGCGACCCAGTATATGTTCCATTTCTGTTTGTATAATAATATACAACTGATTTAGCATCAGCAGGATAACCACCAGGACAGTTATATAAACTATGACCCCCTGAGTGAACGGAGCCATGTACGTAATTATGGCCTCCGCTCAAACTAACATTTGTTCCGCCAAAGTAATTGCTTATTTCGCATGCGGCACATAACCAACAATATCCATAAGCTCCTCCGTTTTCAAAAGATGGCGATCCTAATGTTAATGATGTTGATTCGGTACTATTGATGGAATTTATTCCACTTGCTTCTACAAGAATGTCGTGTAATGGCAATAAATATCCATCTATAGACGGAATTATTTCAGACAATCCCGTTTCATCTTCTTCATAACCACCACAGCATTCTGACTCAACTAATATTTTAGTGTCTTCACCAACAATATATGTATTTCCATCATAAACAAAACTGTAATTTCCCGAAGGTAATGAATTTAACACATCCGAAAAAGATTTTCCCCAATTTATAACATAATTTCCTTTATATTCTCCAATGGATACAATTGAAACGCATTTATCATCAGAAAATATAGGAACAAAATATGCGTTTGTTCCATAAATAGATAATAAATTGCCCGCATAAATATTACTATTTTCATCTTCCTCTTGTTGAATTAACTCAAAAACATACTTAACCTGTTCTTTGAAATACTTTTCATAATTACTATCAATACTTGTGTAAAACATAACATCAGAAGAAGATCCTTCTGTTTTTATAAACGAACATTTAAAAATAACCAATAATAAAGATAAAGCCACATAGATACAAATTTTACTTTTAATTTTAACCATTTTTATCCTCCTTTTTTTAACCACTATTCTACCCTCTTACACTTTACCCACTTCTCATAGCCATCAAGAATACATGGATCCTTGTCATCATCATATTTTATATAGATAATCGAAGAGTCATTACTGTCCAGATAAGCTTCTTTATAGTGCGTAATACCATTATGGGTGTAGGCTGCCCAATTAAAATTATTGCTTTCAAGATCAGCCCTCGGAACCACGTCCTGCCCAATAAAATTCAAATCACCTATATACACAGCATCGGTATCTAATGATTTGTACCAAGTATTTGTAATAACATACTTATCCCCTGCAAAAGAAAAACACTCATTGCCATACATTTCATAAGATATAAATCTATAGCAGAAGGTTTTGTTATTATACCAGGGGATTACCAGCAGCGCATAGATAACATCAGGGAATTCCGGATTCGTATATACTTCTCCGCTCACCTTGTCTCCAGCAAGCATCTGAAGCTCCGCAACTGGTTCAGACTCTGTTACTCCCTGAATATTACCGTATTTTCTATAGCCCACGGGCATAACACCCAGACTGGACGCAGACATAACCCTATGTCCATTCATTTCCTTTACCGCTGCCGCAACACCGCTGGTAGTATATACTTTTCCATTGACCATCAGTTTGAAAGCTATACCCTTAGGCATGGCCTCCACCGTACCTCCTGCAAGAGTAGTCATGGGCCTCGCTATTATTTCGCCTGCACCATCATTTACCGGAAGCTTTTCCTCCTCAAATCGTCCTGAAGTCAAAAATAAAAATGTAAGACAAACTGCTAGAACAAGAGACACTGCGGTAATCCATATCGCAGGCTTCCTGTAGTTCATTATATTCTTTATTCGGCTTTTTAAAGCAACCTCACCGAATGCAAGAGGTAGTGATGCCCTGCTCATACCTCCGATACTGCAGTTTAAAAGTGCTGTTGAATAAGCTTTTACAGCTTCCCTGTCCATATTTCGGATAACCCTTTCATCACATGCAGCCTCAATATCCCTGCAAAACATAAGATAAGCCAGCCAGATTGCAGGATTAAACCAATAAAATGAAAGAATCAAAAAACCAAGAAGCTTCCACAAATAATCCCTTCTGGCGATATGAGCCTGTTCATGTGCAATAACGTTAGCCATATCAGCTTCGCTAAGATTGTACGGCAAATATATTGTGGGTCTGAAAAATCCGATAACAAAGGGTGATGAAATGAATTCGCTTTGTTTGATATTTTGACAATATTTTACAGCCGTAGCTACACGTTTTCTTATTCGATATGAATTGATAAGCATATAGACTAACATGGCAACTATTCCTGCTATCCATATACAGGTCAAAACGTCAAGAATTCCCGGCGTAGAAGCATTCACAGAAAACGACTCTTCAGCCTGCTGACCGACAGATACTTTCCCGGCATCATAATATGCAATATCTTTTATTTCAGAATTTTCAGTATCTGCTGAATTCCCGGAAATATATGTGTTAGTTATAAATCCAATATTGCCACTGTATTCACTTGCTGCAGGCATCGGAGAATAATCGCTCTGAATTGAAATAGGACAAAGCAGTCTGATACCCACTACTCCCCAAAACAGGCAATGAACCCATTTAGGACTCTTTGCCGGGATGAATTTTAAAGCTATAATAATAACGATAATAACAGATGCTAAAAGACTGATATCAACAACCTTCAAAAAAAATAATGTCATTTAGTCCCTTCTTCCTGTTTTTCAATAATACGCTTTATCTCCTCAACCTCTTTATCAGTCAGCTTCTGATGATTAGCAAAAGCAGCAATAAATGCCGGCAGAGATTTTTCAAAGGTCTTTTCAAAAAGCTCATTCATTTCCGACAGCTGAACCTCTTCCTTGCTTACCAATGACTCGATGATAGAGCTCTCATTCTTTAAAACTCCTCTCTCTGCAAGTCTCTTAATAACGGTATAGCTTGTGGTTCTGCTCCAGCCAAGCTCATCCTTGCATTTCTTTGCCATATCAGAGCATGAAATCGGTTCCTCTCTCCAAAGAATAAGACAAAATCGATACTCGCTTTCAAAAATTTTAGGTGTCATCATATTAAAATCAATCTCCTTTCGCGCTGCGCAGCGTCTACTCCATTAGACATTATCATTCTAATGCATTAGACAGTGTTTGTCAACCGTTTTTAAAGCAGTATCTTATTTTTTTGATTCAATTAAAAATTCCTCCATGCTCACTTTTATTTCAGAACATGGGGGAATGCCCTTTAAGCAATACTTATTATGTTTTAGTATATGTCAGAGGCTGATTTATTTAGATTTTCTTTTAAATGCAATCATAATTACCACCGCACCGATTAGGAGAACTCCGGCCATACTCATAATAACAATTAAACTACATTTTCTGCAGCTTTCGCATCAAACGTAAATCCAAAAAGCGAAAGACTTAATAGCATTATAAACATGGCAATTTTTTTCATAAGTTATTCCTTTCTTTAAATCCTATCTGTGTATCAGCCAATAAAAAATATGTACTACACAATGTAGTCTTGTATTATACTAACCTATGTAGTCTCAGAAGTCAAGCATTTTATAAAATATTAATTTTTTGTAGTATTTCTCACTAATTTCAAAGAAACATATTGACATATCAGACTACATACATTAGACTATTATTCATTAATAACGAATCATAACGAGGAAATATTATGCCAACAATTCAGCTCGGTATAGTTGAAAGCCAATTTGCGGATATGATATGGGATCATGCACCTGTATCAAGCTCTGAACTTGTGCATTTAGCTCAGGATGCTTTCGGCTGGAAAAGAACTACAACACATACAGTTATAAAAAGACTGTGCGAAAAAGGCCTTTTTGTTAACAATAACGGTATCATTTCAACCGTATTAGCCAAAGAAGATTTTTACGCTCAGATGAGCAAAGAATTCGTAGACACAAATTTCAACGGTTCACTCCCCTATTTTGTGTCCTGCTTCACAAAGAATGCTAAGCTTTCCAAAAATGATATCGACCTTATCAGAAGCTTATTAAAAGAATCAAAGGAATGATTTTCATGGATATTTTCATATGGATAGTGAATAACTGCCTCCCTGCTTCAATCATGATTATTGCAGTTCTTTTACTTCGATATATTGTCGGTAAAAGGACGCAAAAAATCATGTGCATTTTATGGGGAATTGTTGTCATCAGACTGCTTTGTCCATTATATATCCATAGTCCCATAGCAATAGTTGAACCATCCTGGCTTATGGTCAGCTATTCGGATAATACGGAAGCAAATGGATATACAGAGAGCCTGTCTCAGCCCGAACCAGACATTACAGCTGCTGATTTAACTAAAGCTGATAACAATCTGTCAGCTGCCCCGGTCCCTGAAGAAAGCAGAAATAATATTCTCTTTGTCAGTTTTATAATATGGATTTCGGGAATGATTATGTTACTGATTTACAACCTGATATCAATAATAAAGACAAAATTACGCCTGCGTGAAGCCATTCGTATTGACTCAGTTTTATTTTGTGATAATATAAGCGAAGCCTTTGTGTTCGGCTATATTAAGCCGATTATCTGCATTCCCTCATCTGTTGACCGGGCAGATCTGACAGCGGTTACTTTACATGAGAAAAGCCATATTTCAAGAAAAGATAATCTGAAGAAGCTTATTTGGAATATCGCGATTATATTATATTGGTTTAATCCACTGGTTTGGTTTGCATTTTATTTTTATGACAGAGACCTCGAAATCGCATGTGACGCCTCTGTAACAGCCAGTATGACCCCTGAAGAAAAAAGGAACTACGCAGGCAGCCTGCTGGCTCTTTCCCGCTACAGACAGACTCTGCTGACATACCGCTCATTCTTTTCCGGAAAACAAATCACCGAAAGAATATCGGCAATTACTTCACCGAAGAAGCTTTCCCCGATTATTGTAACCTGTATAGGAATTATATTCATAAGCTTATCATTTTTTATGATAAAAGATTCTGCCGTTTCGGGCAGTACAATTATATACTATGATCCTGATAGCTTTTATGCTTCGTATGTTGATGCCGACCGACAAATCGCATCGGACTACTATCCTGCAGATTACAAGGGCTATTGCTATCCATGCTTACCTCTGATGAGTAACTGGCCGTACGGAAACCACGCTAAGATGCTCAGCATATCTTCCATTCCTGAGGAAATATTATCAGATATGCCCACCGACAGACTGCTTCAAAGCGTTCTTGCATATCCTCTTTGGGCTGATATTTTCTCTTACGGAGACCAGGAAAAGGGATTCGCGCAAATAACGGAAAGCTTTAACGGACTGAATACTCTTTTATCACGCTCTGATTTTACCGAAAGCTTCTCCGAGCTTTCGCAGGAAATGCAAATTATTTTTCCTATAGCGTATTCAAACCTGCAATATCAGCTTCAGTAATTATTATTTCATAATAGCTGCAAAAAGGGCCTGCATTTCTGCAGACCCTTTAATTATCTTCAGTATTTACTTTAATCCGATTACATAGAAGTACTGTTCATGTGTGGCGCCTATATAGTTGTCGGCATACATATACATACAATCATCAACGATTTCGTATGAATAACTTCCTTCCTCGCCTAAAAAGCTGAGATCAATATTTCTTACCAATTTATTATCTTTATAGATATAAACACCGTCGAGACTCTGATCAAATGATGAATTTACACAGAAATAACCACCAACACTGTATACACTAAAGTACTCGGCATAATCGGCCCTTGTCTTCTTCAGGTCAACGCAGATGTTAAGCTTTCCGTCACTGTCAACAGTATAGATTACGTTGCAGCCAAGGCCTGCAGGGTCAGCTGCTTTTCCAAGAGCCTCATCATCCTCTGCAAGCTCTTCGCTGCCGGTATAGAAGTAAATTCTGCCGTCATTATATCCAAAAATATAAATTCCGATAGGTATTTCAGTAACAAATTCGCCCCACTGTCCATCAGCTCCGAGCTTATACCAGTTATAGGCGTCATAAGACTCTTCTACATTCATACGGTTATTGCATACAAGAAGGTCACCATCATTGGCAAGTATAGTGTAATGTCCCTTTGCCTTGGCAAGCTCAACCTTAACATTTTTACCGTCCAGACCGATACTCTTCACTACCGAATACTCTGTTTCGATATTATTATCTGCCTGCTTATTGGCTGCAAAGTAGAGTCTGTCATTATAGATAAGGAATGAATAGCTTCCATTACCCTTAACTATACGCTCCTTTACGCCTGTGTCTATATTAACACGAACACAATTACCTGCCGCAGATACATAATACATATATCCGTCTTTGATTCCCAAAATACCATCTACATGGTCTGTAAGAAGTCTGCAGCTGCTTCCGTCTCTGTTCATCACATAAATCTTGCTGTTGTTCCAGTTTTTGCTGAAGAAAACCTTCTTTTCTGCCAAAAAGAAAGTCATTGCCTTATCGGCAATCTTCTGTGCAGTTTTTCCGTCCTTAGCTCTCATAAGAGGAGATTTAGGGTCGGTACGATCAATGTAATAGGTATAGCTTCCGCTTTTTACACCTGTTGCTTTTCTAATAACCTCCTGCATCTCCTCATCTGATGTTACCCGGTAGCTGTCAAGGTCATTCGCACTTGCCGATATACAGGGAAGTACACACAGACATACCAGAAGCATCATTAATAATACTCTTTTCTTCATATAAATTCCTTTCTTTTCTTATATTTGTAAAAGGCTGTTCGCAGCACTTATTACACAAAATTAATCCTTCGCCTGAAGATTATTTTCAAGCCTATGCTCATTAAGAAACTTTCTGTCCTTTTTATCAAGCTCCACCTTTTCAAAAAGGTCCGGCCTGCGCTCCATTGTACGCAGAAGAGACTGATTTCTGCGCCAGCGCTCAATATTTGCATGATGTCCCGAAAGAAGCACCTCGGGTACCTTTTTCCCCATAAATTCTTCAGGTCTGGTATACTGAGGATATTCAAGGGTATTTCCTTCAAAGCTTTCATCAGATGCCGAGCTGTCATTATTTAATACTCCGGGAACAAGCCTTGCTACCGCATCCATTATACAGATTGCGGGAAGCTCACCGCCTGTTAATACAAAATCACCCAGTGAAATATAATCATCCGCCTCGAGCTCAAGTGCACGCTCATCTATACCCTCATAGTGACCGCAAAGGAAAATCAGGTTCTCCTCCTTCGCAAGCTCTTCTGCTATCTTCTGGGTAAAGGGTCTGCCGATAGGTGAAAGATAAATCAGCCTGCAGCTCTCATTCCTGGCTCTGACCTTATCCCTTGCCGCTTCACAGGCCTTATATACAGGCTCTGCCTGCATTACCATACCCGCACCGCCGCCGTAAGGATAATCATCCACACGGTTATGCTTATTGCAGGCAAAATCCCTTATGTCTATTACGTCGAGACTGATAAGTCCTGCCTCACGGGCACGCCCCATGATACTGGTATTCATGCAGTTCTCGACCATTTCCTTAAACAATGTCAAACAAATATAGTTCATATCAACCTCATGCCAAAAGCGTAGCTGTTAGCCAATGCTTATCATCAGCGAAGTCCCGGAAGCAGGTGCACGTCTATCCTCTTTGCTTCAATATCCACATTCAGAATACATTCCTTTATGGACGGAATCAGAAGCTCCTTATCCTCGGGAAGCGCAACAACATATACATCATTTGCACCTGTCGTAAGAATATCCTTAAGGGGTCCGAGCTTTTCGCCCTCATCCGTTATCACATCAAAGCCGATAAGGTCACAGATAAAAAATTCATCCTTGCCGAGCGGAACTGCATCCTCTCTGTCAATGAGCAGATCCCTTGATTTATATCTCTCGATTTCATTTCGGTCATCAATTCCCGCGAATTTGAGAATAACCATATTTTTGAAAAATTTTACGGATTCTATCTCAAGTTTTCTAAGCTCCTTACCGGTATCAAGGTACACCTTTTTCAGCTTTTTAAATCTTTTTACATCATCCGTAGTGGGGAAGATATTTGCTTCTCCGTGAACACCGTGGGCAGAGGTCAGCACACCAACCCTGAGTCTGTCTTCCATAAATCTATCCAAACCTTTCCAATAATTCATAAAAGTTATTTTTAACGTTTATATTATACTATTTCATCATCGTAAACGCAATACAGTTAGGACGCAAAAAACCGCCCCATCAGGGCGGTTTGCTATTATTTGAAATCAAACAATATCTACTACAACTTTTCTGTCATCCTTAGCAGCTGCAGCTTTCACAACGGTACGTATGGATTTTGCTATTCGGCCCTGTTTACCAATGACCTTTCCCATATCCTCCGGCGCTACCTTGAGTTCAACAACAATCTGCTTGTCAGTTGCTGTCTCTGTTACTTCAACCTGCTCCGGATGATCAACCAGTGATGTAGCAATAATTCTAACTAATTCTTTCACTACCAATCACCTCTCCATTATTTAACGATACCGGCCTTCTTGAAAAGCTTGCCAACGATGTCTGTAGGCTGTGCACCATTTGCTAACCACTGCTTAGCTGCATCCTCGTCAATCTTGAATGCGCTGGGCTCAAGGTTAGGGTTATATGTACCGATCTCAGCAATGAATCTACCATCTCTCGGTGCTCTCTCATCAGCAACAACGATTCTGTACTGAGGATTTCTCTTAGCACCCATTCTTCTTAATCTGATCTTAACTGCCATTTTACATTTCACCTCCTTAAAAATTCTATATCTCAATTCTGATAAATTCTAAGCAATTTTGCTCCGACCTCAGATAATGAAATCACATCTTACCGAAGGGAAGACGGAAGCCTCTCTTCTTTCCACCCTTCATCATACCGCTCATCTGCTTCATGACACGCTTTGTCTCATTGAACTGCTTGATGAAACGGTTCACATCGGCGATATCTACGCCCGAACCTCTGGCAATACGGTTCTTTCTTGAAGGATTCAAAAGATCGGGGTTGGCCCTTTCCTTCTTTGTCATTGAATTGATAATGGTCTCGGCCTGCTTCAGTGCAGATTCGCCGCTGCTCATATCAACATCCTTCATATTTCCCATTCCCATGCCGGGAAGCATCTCAAGAATCTTTGTGATACCACCCATATTTCTCATGGAATTAATCTGGTCCAGATAGTCGTTGAAATCAAATTCCGACTTCTTAATCTTTCTTTCCAGTTCTTTAGCCTTCTGCTCATCGTATTCCTGCTCAGCCTTATCGATAAGTGAAAGAATATCACCCATTCCAAGGATTCGTGAAGCCATACGATCGGGATAAAACTGCTCAACATCGGTAAGCTTTTCGCCTGTACCAATGTAGAGAATAGGCTTTCCTGTAACCTGCTTGATTGAAAGCGCCGCACCACCACGGGTATCGCCGTCAAGCTTTGTAAGAATAACACCGGTAATCTCGAGCTTTGAATTGAAGGTTTCGGCTACATTGACCGCATCCTGACCTGTCATGGAATCTACGGTAAGAACTGTATGGTCAATGTTTATTTCTTCCTTAACCGTGATAAGCTCTTCCATCATCTGCTCATCAATGTGCAGACGACCGGCTGTATCGATGATTACTACATTTTCATTATTTGCCTTAGCATGCTCGAGAGCAGCCTTAACGATATTAACGGGTGCATGGCTGGTACCCATCTCGAAGAAGTCTACGCCAACCTTGCCGGCATTGATTCTTAACTGGTCAATAGCCGCAGGTCTGTAAATATCACAGGCAACAAGCAGAGGCTTTCTTCCCTTTGACTTGAACTTGCCCGCAAGCTTTGCCGCCATGGTAGTTTTACCGGCACCCTGAAGACCACACATCATAATGGTGGTAATCTCATTACCGGGCTTAAGTACGATTTCGGTGGTCTCATCACCCATAAGCTTTGTTAATTCTTCATTAACAATCTTAATAACCATCTGGCTGGGTGTCAGTGAATTAAGAACATCCTGACCTACCGCACGTTCTGTAACCGAATTAATAAAGGTTTTTACAACCTTAAAGCTGACATCTGCTTCAAGAAGCGCCATCTTAACTTCTCTCATGGCTGTCTTTACATCCGATTCGGTCAGTCGGCCCTTATTTCGCAGATTTCTAAAGACATTTTGCAGCTTCTCGCTTAAACTATCAAATGCCATCCGATCCTCCAGTAAACATATCAGGTTTCAAGTATTTCAGCTGCTTCCTTAAGCATTGAAAGTGAATCCTCTATATCTTCAGTAACTCTATTAACCGCTTCTTTTTCTCCCTTTATCAGGGAAAGGTTCTCTTTTGTAAGTGAAAGCTTATCCGATAATTTTTCAAGCTTTCCTTCCAGGGCTTTAAGCTTACCCGAAAAGCCCAGCTTTTCATCAAATTCATTAAGCTTTTTCGAACCTCTTACAACTATATCTCTTACACCCTGACGAGTCATATTCTGCTCTTCGGCTATCTCCGCCAGAGAATAATTATCAAGTATATAGGCCTCGAAGATTTCTCTTGTATGATCATTCAGCAGTTCTCCGTACAGATCATACAAACCGGAAAGCTTAACTATTTCCCTTAATTTCTCATCTGTATCTGCCTGTGTGTTCATCGCCTGTCTCCATAGCCTGTAAAGTTTTTTTCTTTACACCTTGGTTAGTATATTACTTTGCAGACTCTTTGTCAACAGTATTTTTAATATTTTCATAAAAAACTGCGTACCGGCATCGATACGCAGTAAAATTTTTTTAAGCTATGGATTAACAAGTCTTTGGTCCGTCTTATAAACATCTGCGGTAAGGCGGAACATTTTTACAATGAATTTACCGGTATCCGTAAGTGAATAGCTGCCGTCCGGATTCTCTACGATACTGCCCGTTTCAAGCTGCTCGTTAAAGCGCTTTTCGAAAGCTCCGTATTCATTTACGTATTTATCAAAGAAAATCTCAGCGATTTCCTCCTGTGTATAACCTCTGTCATAATTATCCATATAACTAAGCATAAATACCGATACCGAGCGCTCTACCGTTACCGGAATCAGAATAAAAAAAGCGAGGTTTATACAGCAGCAGATGATAAAGACCGTTATATAATCCTTAATATCCAGCCAGCTGACCTTTTTAAGCCTTTTGAAGGCATATGAAAGGCCTGCCGCTATAAGTCCCGACAGAATTATCATAATAATTCCGCGGTACATCAGGACCTCCATACCCGAAAAAAGAGGACTTCTTATCAGTAATATTAAAAGCAGGAAGGAAATAATCCAAAGCACAAAATAGGAAATCAGTGAAAAAAGGACTGTCTTTCCCTTTGTCAGCTCCTTCTTTTTACCACTTCCGGTGCCCTCTGCTTTTACGTCTGTCTCTTTTCCGGATGATTCTTTTTCGTTTTCAAATTCAGTATTTTGAGAATTCTCAATATGATTTTCAGCCATAAATCAAAATCTCCCCTATTATTGCATATTACTCGTTATATAATCGCTCAAAATCAAGCTTCTTCGGCTGCCGCATCGGTACTGAAAAGTGCCTCAACATACTCGTGAGGATTGAACTTCTGAAGGTCGTCAATGTGCTCGCCTACACCGATATACTTAACGGGAATACCAAGCTCCTTCTGGATAGCCACCGCAATACCGCCCTTTGCCGTTCCGTCAAGCTTAGTAATGATAATACCGGTAATGTCCGCAACCTCACCAAACTGCTTTGCCTGTGCAAGAGCGTTCTGGCCTGTGGTTCCGTCCAGAACAACAAGAGTCTCACGGTAGCAGTCAGGGTACTCGCGGTCAACAACCTTGTTTATCTTACGAAGCTCGTCCATAAGATTCTTCTTATTGTGAAGACGTCCCGCGGTATCGCAAAGAAGAATGTCTGTCTTACGTGACTTTGCCGCATTTACCGCATCATATACAACTGCGGCGGGATCTGAACCCTCAGACTGCGCAATTATTTCAACGCCTGCACGGTTGGTCCATTCAGTAAGCTGCTCAATCGCTGCGGCACGGAAGGTGTCCGCTGCGGCAACAAGCACTCTTTTGCCCATATTCTTATACTGACCGGCAAGCTTACCGATGGAAGTGGTCTTACCTACACCGTTTACACCGATAACCATAACTACCGATTTTCTGTTCTCAAACTCATAAGCATCCGCAGGAACATTCATCTGCTCCTCAATGCTCTCCATAAGAAGCTGTCTGCACTGCTCGGGCTCCTTAATTTTATTCTCCTTAACCTTTTCCTTAAGGTTTTCAACAATGGCCATGGTAGCATTTACACCAAGGTCAGCCATAATAAGTGTTTCCTCAAGCTCCTCATAGAACTCATCATCAATCTTTGAGAATGCACTGAAAATACTGCTGATTCCGCTGGCAATGCTCTTTCTTGTTTTTGTAAGGCCTTCAACAAGTCGTCTGAAAAAGCCCTTCTTCTCTTTTTCCTCTCCCATTAATATAACCATACCTTTCTGCCTGTACCAAAAGCTTCAAATTAACACTTGTAATTGCTTCTCACAGGCATTTATTAGTCAAAATAATCCGTATTAATCTTCATGTATTCCGGCTGCACCGCAAACCTTCATTCACCGTATGAATTCGAATTATGCAGTCACAAATATACGGGTGAAAAATTACACAATAATTATCTCACTCTGCAATATCATTTGCAAGGTAAAACTCTATGCCGCATTATAAAGCAGTTACGAATCAAGCTTTTCCTCAATCAGGCTAACCGAAACAAGTGTTGAGACACCCTTTTCCTGCATTGTAATACCGTAAAGTGAATCAGCAGCAGTCATTGTACCACGACGATGTGTGATAACGATAAACTGAGAATTCTTGGTAAGCTTCTTAAGATAGCTCGAGAAACGCTTAACGTTTGAATCATCAAGCGCTGCCTCAATCTCATCCAGCAGACAGAAGGGTGATGGCTTCAGGTTCTGAATTGCGAAAAGGAGGCTGATGGCTGTCAGCGCCTTTTCTCCACCTGAAAGCTGCATCATATTCTGAAGCTTCTTTCCGGGCGGCTGTGCAATAATCCTGATGCCTGCCTCGAGCATGTCCTCATCCTCAATCAGTTCAAGCTCACCTTTTCCGCCGCCGAAAAGCTCGCGGAATACAATATTGAATTCCTCCTGAATCAGCTTGAAGCGCTCAGCGAACTGCTTTCTCATTGCCTCATCAAGTTCTTCGATAATACCCTTAATCTTCTCAGTTGAAGCTACAAGATCATCCCTCTGAGCGGTCATAAGAGTGTAACGCTCAGAAACATTCTTGTATTCCTCAATTGAATTAACATTGACCTCACCCAGAGACTTAATTGAAGCCTTACACTCACTGATGTCTCTTTTGGCGGTGGCTGCCTTAAAGCCTTCATCGCGATAGTCCTCAGCCGTAGTAACCGTGAGTCCGTACTCATCCCACATATATGTTACCGAAGCATCGAGAATATCTCCCACCTTTTCCTTCTGGGTCTGCAGTCTCATAACCTCTTTTTCAAGGTCATTTATACGCTTGGTAAGCTCTGACCAGGACTCGAAAAACTCCTTATGCTCTCTGTTAATCGAATCCTTCTTTTCCGAAAGAGCCTCAATATTTGCATCAAGCTTTGCAATTCTGTCCTTATTATCGGCAGCCTTCTGCTGAATCTCGTCAATAAGGCTCTTCTTCTCCTTCAGACTGTTTTCAGCATTCTTACCGCCCTCTATTATACGCTCAATATCGCCCTTAAGTCTTTCAATCTCACCGTCGATACGACTGATATTTTCAGTGGTATAACCGCCGGCCTGTTCGATATTTGCATACTCAACGGCAATCTTTGATACTGCATCATTTTTGCTGCCCTCATCAACTCTGAGCTGCATAAGCTTTTCGCTCTTATCGTCAATGCCTGTGACAAGCTCCGAATTACGCTTTGCATTATCTGAAAGCGAGCTGTTTTCCTGCTCAATGCTGCGCTTAAGTTCAGCAAGCTTTTCTTCAATCTTGGCCGATTCATCTCTGTAGCCCGCAATTCTCTGTCGAATCTCGCCGATATGCTCTTTTTCCTTATTCATCTCGAGCTTGGCGGTATTCTGGGCAACATATTTGTCCTTCATTGCGGCGCGCTTTTCTTCTATCTGCTGACGAATCTGCTTCTTTTCAGCACTGAACTTCTGCTGCTTTGAACGAATTTCTTCAATCAGATTCTTCTTATCCGCGATTTCCTTCTCAAGCTCCTCGAGCTCTCTCTTTCTTCCGAGAAGATTGCCGGAATTCTTAAATGCACCGCCGGCAATCGAACCGCCGGGTGAAAGAAGCTCGCCCTCGAGAGTTACAAGTCTTGCATTATAGTCATACTTCTTTGCTATTCTTAACGCATTGTCAAGGGTATCCACTACCACGAAATTACCAAGCAGATGTCTGGCAATTCCGTTATATTTCGCATCATTTTTAGCAAGCGATGCGGCTGTACCGATTACGCCGTTTTCTTCAAGAAGTCTGTCCTCTACCTTACCTCTCATTCCGTCACCGATGGCGGTTATGGGAAGGAAGGTGGCACGTCCGAGCTTATTTTTCTTTAAGTATTCGATAATAGCCTTTGCCGTAGGCTCATCCTCGGTAACAATATGCTGGATTGATGCACCGAGTGCGGTCTCTACTGCAATCTCATATTTCTTTTCGGTTGAAATAAGGTCCGAAACCACACCGCAGATTCCGGGGAATGAAGCTCTCTGCTCCATCACCTTCTTGACACTTGCACTGTAGCCGTCGTATCTTTCCGAAATGGTTTTTAATGCTTCAAGTCTTGACTTACGTCCTAAGTATTCGGAATTCGCATGCTCGTAGGAATCGATTAACTTTCTTACCTCTCTGTCAGCATCCTCCAGCTTCTTTTCAAGCTCTCTGCCTTCGCTTTCATTTGCCTTTATCTCGGCAGTTATATCATCAAAATTCTTTTGAAGTGTCTGAAGAATTTCGCCCGAATCGCTTTCCTCGTTTTTAAGATTTAAAATACGTCTGGTGAGCTCCGCACGTCTGATATTATTCTGTTCGAGTACAGTATCGTAATGCTCAATGCTGGTCTTGATATGACCGTCCGCATTGGCAAGCTTGAGAATTTCCGCATTTGAAGCCTCGATTTCCTCTGTAAGCTTCAAAATCATGGCCTTAACATTCTCCAGGGCCTCTGCAGCTGCGGCTTTTCTTCCCTCGCATTCAGAAAGCCTCTCGTCAAAGCTCTTCTTCTGGTTTTCGAAGCCTGCGCGCTCTGCATACTTTTCATCTATACTCTGCCTGATTTCAGCGACACGTTCATCCACACGTCTCTCATCTGCCTGCAGATTCTCAAGCTGCTGCTCAAGAAGCTTGATTTCGCCGTCCTTTTTTTCGATATCAAGCTCGAGCTCATGCTTTGAATTCTTACCCTCCTCAAGGGCAGAATCAATATCCACTATTTCAGCGGAAAGACGCTTATATTCAGCCTCTGCGTTCTCATTTGCTGATTTTGTATCATTAAGGTCATTTAATGCGGTATTGTAATTCTCGTTTACTTCCTTCTTCTGAAGGCCGAGACGCTCATACTCTATGAGGAAATTATTAACCTCAAGATTCTTGAGAATTTCCTTAAAATGAAGGTAATCGCGCGCTACCGCAGACTGACGCTCCAGGGGCCCAATCTGCTTTTCGAGCTCACCTATAATATCATTTACTCTGGTAAGATTGTCTGCCGATTCAAAAAGATTACGCTCTGCGATGGCCTTTCTCTTTTTAAACTTTACAATACCTACCGCCTCATCAAAGAGCTCACGCCTGTCTTCGGGCTTGGTACTGAGAATCTTGTCAATCTGGCCCTGTCCGATAATGGAATAACCCTCTTTACCGACACCGGTATCCATGAAAAGCTCCTGCACATCCTTAAGACGGCAGATATTTCCGTTAATCAGATATTCACTCTCACCTGAGCGGTAAACACGTCTTCCGACACTTATTTCCTCGTATTCTACAGGGAGCTTGTGGTCAGAATTATCAAAGGTGATAATTACATAGGCGTAGCCGAGCGGTTTACGGGCCTCAGAGCCTGAGAAAATAACATCCTGCATAGAGGTTCCTCTAAGCTGCTTGGCGCTCTGCTCACCGAGAACCCAGCGCACGGCATCCGCAATATTACTTTTACCGCTGCCGTTAGGGCCTACAATAGCTGTAATTCCATCCTTAAATTCAAAGAGTATTTTATTTGCAAAGGATTTAAATCCATGTATTTCAATACTTTTTAAGTACATATGTCAAACTTCGCCATTCCTTTAGTGTATTCATTTAAGCTTCTCAATAGCCTGCTTTGCAGCCTGCTGTTCAGCCGTTTTCTTATTATGTCCGCTTCCCGTACCCATCAGCCTGCCGTCAAGATAAAGGTTTGTAACAAACTGTTTGTCATGCTCAGGTCCTGCCTCGGATACAAGCTCATAGCTGATTTTTTCTCCGAGTCTGCCCTGTACAAGCTCCTGGAACCTGGATTTGTAATCCTGGAAAACGGGGTCATCCGCATCCAAAACATATTTATGAATAAATTCGGATGCAATTGCATATCCGCCGTCAAGATATAAGGCACCTATAACCGCCTCAAAGGCATCCGCCAGAATCGAGTCACGGTTTGCTCCTCCTGTGCTCTTTTCACCCTTTCCAAGCAGCAGAAAGCTTCCCAGCTCAATTTTACGTGCTGCCGCAGCCAGTGATTTTTCACAGACAAGCGCTGCCCTGTGCTTCGAAAGCACACCCTCCTTGTCACTCGGACTGCTGGTGTAAAGGAACTCACTTGATACCAGTTCCAGCACCGCATCCCCAAGAAACTCGATTCGCTCATTACACTGCACCTTTTTTACGGTTATTTCATTAACATAGGAGCTGTGTGAAACAGCCAGCTTCAAAAGCGAGCTGTCCTTAAATTTATATTCCAGTTTTTCTTCCAGCTTATTCAGACTTTCCAATTTTCAACCTCTTTAATTATCGCGGCGTCTGTGACGGCCGTTATCTGATAAACGAAAAAAGACTGTTGCACATTGTGCAGCAGCCTCTCTCATCTTAGTTTATTGCATTCTTAATCTGCTCAACTGCATCCTGGACAGTAACAATGTTTTCTGCATCCTCATTAGCAATCTCAATATCAAATTCTTCTTCGATTCCCATGATAATCTGGAAAACATCGAGCGAATCAGCTCCAAGATCGTCAACAAATGTAGTGTCCATTGTAATTTCGTCGGGGTTTACGCCTAATACCTCGGCAATGATTTTCTGCAATTTTTCAAATTCCATAGCAGCCTCCATTATTCCTGTAAATTTCTTTTTATTTTGTCAGTAATATTACTTTCACTAAATTTAATGCATTGTAAAATAGAGTTTTTAACCTCGATTGACTTTGAATTACCATGTGTCTTCATGATAAGTCCGTTAAGTCCGAGCATAGGTGCTCCACCGTATTCTTCAATGCTGAAGCCCTTCAGTGTCTTTTTAAGTGCCTTCTTGCTTAAAAGGGCACCAACCTTTGAAACAGGTGTAGACATAAGACCTTCCTTAATCTTGGAAACAAGAGCTCCGGCCACACCCTCATAGAGCTTAAGGATTACATTTCCTACAAAGGCCTCACAGACAATTACATCTGCATCACCGTAAGGAATCTGTCTGGCTTCGATACTTCCGACAAAGTTAATATCGGGACAATTCTTCAGAAGCGGATAGGTTTCCTTTACAAGGGCATTACCCTTCTCTTCCTCAACACCTACGTTTACGATTGCTACTCTGGGATTCTTTACACCGATTACATTCTCCATGTAAATCGAGCCCATCTTCGCAAACTGAACAAGATGTGAAGCACGCGCATCCACATTTGCACCGCTGTCAATGATAAGTGAGCATCCCGTAAGTGTGGGAACCAAAGGAGCAAGCGGTGTTCTTTCCACGCCTCTGATTCGGCCTGCAATAAGCTGTGCACCTACAAGCACCGCACCGGTACTGCCCGCAGAAACAAATCCGTCAGCCTGTCCTTCTTTTACCAGCTTCATGCCCACAACTATTGATGAGTCCTTCTTTCTTCTGACAGCCATAACAGGAGCTTCATCGTTTGTAATATTTTCACTGGCATGAACAATCTCTATTCTCGAGCTGTCATACTGATATTTTGCCAGCTCTGTATTGATTGTGTCAGTGTCGCCCACCAGAAAGCATTTAACCTTTTCACTTTCATTAACGGCTTCAACCGCACCCTTTACAAGCTCGAAGGGCGCATTATCACCGCCCATGGCATCTACTACAACCTTAACCAATGAATCCATATTAATAACCATGCCTTTCCAGCAGAACAGCATACTTTCATTCGAATGTATGTATTCGAATTACGCAGGCATAAATTCGTGTCTGAAAAATATGTTTTCAAACTTTATCTGCAAGTAAACTATAAACTATTGTATTCGAAAAATCAATATAAATTGCTAATTTATTTTTCGGTAAAAAAATGAGGATATGGGCTTCAAACCACATTTTTCAGCATAAAGAATCTGTTCCGTACTGCCTAAAAACAGAATTCCGTCAGAATTCAGTGCTTTATTAAACTTATAATATATATCGTTTTTGGCATCCTCTGTAAAATATATAAGTACATTCCTGCATACAATCAGATCGCAGCCTGCCGGATACGGATCCTTAAGCAGATTATGCTGCTTGAAGCTAATACATTGCTTCAGACCGCTGTTAATCTGATATGCATGGTCGGATATTTTAGTCAAATTCTCTTCCAAAAGATTCTTTGGCAAAGCTCTGAGGCTCTTCTCGTCATATATGCCGGTAACTGCCTGCTGCAATACCTGCTTATCTATATCTGTGGCAATAATATCAATCGCCGAAAACTTAAAATGCCTCGAAAAGAGCATAGCGAGTGAATAGGGTTCATCACCTGTGGAACAGGCTGCACTCCATATTCTCACTGAAGACTTCTTCTTAAGCTCGGGGATAACCATATCCTCCAGAAGCTTCCACTGTTCGGGATTTCTCCAAAATTCCGAAACATTAATAGTCAGATAATTGATAAACTGTTCGTATTTATCTCTGTTTGCTTTTAACAGTGCAATATAATCCCTGTAAGAATTACACTTGTTTCGCAAAATCAAAGAATCTATTCTGCGCTTCATCTGCGCCTCTTTATAACAGTTCAATTCTATTCCCGTAAGCATTAATATCTGCTGTTTGAAGAATTCATAATCATCTGTCATGGCAGAACCATCACCTCACACCGGATAAAATAATGGCTCATCCTATAATCGGATAAAGTCTAAAAAAATACCGGACCCAAAGGCTCCCTTTGAGTCCGGCTTCATACCTAAATTTTAATTAAGCTTCAGTTGTCTCAGCGGGTGCATCCTCTGCGGGTGCTTCCTCAGCCTTTTCTTCCTTAGGAAGAAGTGCCTTGATGCTAAGGCTGATCTTCTTGTCATCAAGATTGAAGTCAACAATCTTTGCTGTAACTTCCTGACCTACCTTTAATACATCAGCAGGCTTCTCGATGCGCTCTCTAGAGATCTGTGAAACATGAAGAAGTGCGTCAACACCGGGGAAGAGCTCAACGAATGCACCAAACTCGGTCATACGTGCTACCTTACCTGTGATTGTGTTGCCTACTGCGAACTTCTCTTCTGCATCAGCCCAAGGATTCTGATCGGGGAACTTCATTGAAAGAGCAACCTTTGTTCCCTGAATATCCTTAATGAATGCACGAACTGTATCGCCAACCTTGAATACCTTCTTGGGATTCTCGATTCTGCCCCATGACATCTCTGAGATGTGAAGCAGACCGTCAGCGCCACCGAGCTCGATGAATGCACCGAAATCAGTGATGTTCTTAACTGTACCCTCGATAACATCGCCAACCTTGATTGTCTCGAAAAGCTTCTTCATAGCTTCTGCCTTCTTAACAACTAAGAGCTGCTTACGATCACCGATAATTCTTCTCTTCTTAGGCTGGAACTCGGTTACTACGAACTCGATTTCCTGATCCTTGTACTTGTCCAGATTCTTTTCGAAAGTATCTGATACGAGGCTTGCGGGGATAAATACACGTGTCTCATCGTATACTACGCAGATACCGCCGCCAAGTACCTCTGTAACCTTAGCCTTAAGTACTTCCTTTGTTTCGAAAGCCTTAGCAAGCTTCTCACTGCCACGCTCAGCAGCAAGTCTCTTGTATGTGAGTGAAACCTGTCCCTCACCATCGTTAACCTTCAAAATCTTTGCCTGAATCACGTCACCTTCCTTTACAACGGTTCTTAAGTCGATGTTAGGTGTGTTTGTGTATTCGCTTCTGGTAATAATTCCGTCAGCCTTATATCCGATGTCAAGAGCGATTTCGTCTTCTTTAACATAAATAACTTTACCTTCGACTACCTCCCCGTTGTGAATTGTCTTCATTGACTCGTCAAGCATTGCGTCAAAATTCATTTCCTCTGACATAATTCCTGAACCTCCTTGATAATTGATTTTGGGGTGGAAGCCCCTGCTGTAATACCTACGCAACGGAAAGATTTAAATTCTTCTAAATTCAAGTCATCTCGTGTTTGTATATAGTAAGTATCTTTACATTCCTTCTCCGAGATTTCAAAAAGCTTTTTCGTGTTAGAACTGTGCTTTCCTCCGATGACAATCATGGCATCCGAAATCCTGGCCAGCTCTACTGTTTCACGCTGTCTTTTCTCGGTGGCGTTGCAAATCGAATTTACAACAAGTATATTATACAACGTTTGTTGTAAAATTTCAACAATTTCTTTAAATTTATTTGAATTAAATGTTGTTTGGGCTACTAAAACGTAGTTTTTTTCGCTGTCAGCGTTAATCTTTTTAGCCTCGTCCGCGGATTTTACTACTATTGCGCTTTTTTTACACCATCCGCAGATGCCCTGAACCTCCGGATGTGTCATATCTCCGACAATTATTACCTCAAATCCCTCGGCCGATTTTTCAGCAACTGTTTTATGAATTTTCTTAACGAACGTACAGGTGGCATCAATTATTGTATTACTGCCGCTCTGTTCCGTCTCCTTTAATCTGTCATAAATATCGCGTGATACGCCGTGCGATCTGATAATAATTACCGAATCCTTAATCCCGTCGACTTCGCTTATGTCATTCAGTATATGTACACCCTTTTCTTCCAGCTCACCGCATACCGTCTCATTGTGAGTTATCGGTCCGAAGGTATATACTTTTTTCCCTCCGTCCAGCTGCTCATATACCGTTTTTACGGCTCTTTCTATGCCAAAGCAGAAGCCCGCACTTTCCGCAACCCTTACTATCATATTCCCGAATTCTTCGAAGCGGCCGCAACCTTTGCGAGATTCATAATCTGCTCGCATACCTCATCGATTGTCATATCGGATGAGTCTACGACAGTTGCCTCCTCTACGCATACAAGAGGTGAATTGTCCCTGTGCATATCACGGTAATCGCGCTCCTCGATTTCCTGCTTAATTCTGTCGAAATCGCATTCCTGACCGCTTAATACATACTCATTATAGCGTCTTCTCGCACGTTCCTCCACGCTGGCGGTCAGATAAACCTTTACATCCGCATTGGGAAGTACAACAGAAGCAATGTCACGTCCGTCCATTACCACATTTTCATTGGCCGCAAGCTTTCTCTGAAGCTCCACAAGCTTTGTACGAACCGCAGAATATACCGAGCAGGCCGAAGCGTATGCTCCTACCTCATCTGTTCTGATAAAGCCCGACACGTCCTCATTGTTAAGAAATACATGCTGCACACCGCAGAGATATTCAATACCGATTTCTATTTCCCCGCATTTTGCAGAAATAGTTTCTTCGTCCGATGACTGAACACCGGCTCTTAAAAAATACAGGGCCATTGCACGGTACATAGCACCTGTATCGATATAAATATAATCAAGCTCAGCCGCAATCTTCTTGGCGATTGTGCTTTTTCCCGCACCCGCAGGTCCGTCAATTGCAATATTAATGTTATTCATTCCCATTCTCCTTTTTATAGTTACCAGCTTTGTCCTGCCGCAGTACCTGCAGCATAGCCTGTTGACCACGCAATCTGAAGGTTAAAGCCTCCCGTCAGTGCATCTACATCTATCAGCTCTCCCGCAAAGTAAACACCCGCTACCAGCTTCGACTCCATGGTTTTGGGGTTAATCTCCTTTGTACTTACACCACCTCTTGTGATAACAGCTTCCTCGAAGCCGCCGGACCTGGCGATGTTCAGCTCTACTCCCTTTATCAGGGAAACAAGCTTTTTTCTCTCTTCCGCCGTAATCTCATTAACCTTTTTATCCGCATTGATACCGCTTAACGAAACTATTACCGGTACAAGAGATGCCGGAAGCAGCTTTCCCAGTGAATTTTTAAATTCACGGTTTATCATTTCCGAAAAATCCTTAAGAATACGGGCATCAAGCTCGCTGTTGTCGAGTGCGGGCTTAAGGTCAATAAATACCTTAACCTCTTTTCCCGCAGCCAGATCGCCGCAGATAATCGATGAAAGCGTCAAAATAAGCGGACCGCTTATTCCGTTGTGTGTAAAGAGCATTTCACCCTGCTCATTGTATATCATCTTACCGTTCACGGTTGCCTTTACCGCTATATTCTTTAAGGATAAGCCTTCCGCATCACGAACAAAGAGCTCCTTTGTTTTAAGACCCACAAGAGAAGGAACGGTATCCGTAACCGTATGACCCAGACTTCTGGCGAAAATATATCCGTCACCCGTCGAACCCGTGGAAGGATAGCTGATACCGCCCGTTGCGATAATGCAGCTGTCGGCTTCAAGCTCTCCCCTGTTTGTTTTCACTGCCTTAAAGCGTCCGTTTTCGCTGACAATCCCCTTAACACAGGTGTTAAGCTGAATTGTAACGCCATAATCACGAAGCGTTTTTTCCAGAACCTTAGTGACATCGGAAGCATGCTCGGACACCGGGAATACACGGTTTGCACGCTCCACCTTTGTTTCAAGACCAAGATTGTTAAACATTTCCACCGTCTCATAGGAATCAAGTCCGTTTATCGCACTGTAAAGGAACTTAGGATTCGCCATACAGTTTTTCAGAAATGTTTCCCTGTCGCAGTAATTGGTCAGATTACAGCGTCCCTTGCCCGTTATATATATTTTCTTACCTAATTTTTCATTTTTTTCAAGAAGGACTACCTCAGCGCCGTTCATTGCCGCAGCAAGTGCACTCATCATTCCGGCAGCGCCTCCGCCTATAACCAAGATTTTCAATTTGAAAGATAGACCTCTCCTTCGTTAAAAGTAATATTCGGTGTGGAATAAGGCTTTTTGTCAATTGTGAAAAGCACCTCCGACAGGTTTTCACAGTTATCAAGAATACTCATGGAAATCGCATCCAGAATATGAACCTCTGTTATTGCGCTTTTTTCAGCAATTTTTATGACAGAGGAATCAAAATCCACGGTACAGCTTTTATCCTTTACCGTGACAGAGTTTATTTTCAGGTCAATCTCCTCGTCCTCAAGTGAATCGGTAAAGTATTCCATAACCATCTCGGGACTGATTTTTTCATTGGCCTCAACCACAACCTCAGCCGCCTGATTAGGTGCATTTGAAGATGAAACAGCATAATATCTGATTGTTATCAGCTCTTTTTTATTTCCGCTGTTGCCGTCCTGCTTGTCATCTATTACAAAAACCTTCGTAGGAACAGGTGTGATTTCATTCGTGATATCCACAGGCAAATCAGTTTTCATCTCTGCATCCTCTTTTTCCGATAAACAGCTGAAAAGCCCGAAAAGACAAAGAAGGACCATAATTACAAGACATACAACTATACTGGCTCTTTTGTTGTATTCCATATACGATCCCCCTCTCAAAAGTGTTCATATTCAGTTAATCCGCGCCTGATGAATAATCATTTTACCGATATTTTAAGCACGCTCCAGTTCTTTACAAGATAATCAACGAGTGACATCAGTGTAAGGAATGTAGCAGCATACATTAATACCTGACCCGCTACGCCAAACCATTCCCAGCCTGCTTCAAGGCATACGGGAAGAATAATAAAATCAAGGCACATAAAAAGCTGAACTACGGTCTTGCATTTTCCCCAGATACCTGCTGAAATAATAACGCCCTTGTCAGCCGCAAGCTGTCTTACGCCGCTGATGATAAACTCACGAGACATAATTACAATGGCGCACCATGCGGGGAAGCTGTAGCCTGCCCAGTCAGGGTTGATTGCACCCATATCACTTCTGAGTCTTACAAAACAGATAAGTGTAATACAGACAAGAAGCTTGTCTGCAAGAGGGTCCATAAGCTTTCCGAAATCCGTAACCTGATGATTCTTTCTGGCAAGCCAGCCATCAAGGAAATCCGAGGCCGATGCTGTGGCAAACAGACATAATGAGATAATGTCCGCAGTCTTCTGATCGGGCAGCTGGCCAAGGAAGAAAACAATAAAAACCGGAATCAGAATGATTCGGAATAAAGTAATCTTATTGGGTGTGTTCATATTAACCACCGGTCCTTTCTCTTTACTGTAATACTACAATAAATAAACATCCTTTGCTAATAAATCGTAACCGTTAGCGGCCTCAATAACCGCCTCTATTATGTCCCCCGAAATAAGCTCCCTGCCCGATTTAACAAAGCAGTAGCCGTCTATATCGGGCGCATCCCTGAAGGTACGGCCGATATAAACGCCATCCTCAGGCAAATAGCCCTCTATAATCACATTTTCCCTGTGTCCGACAAGACTCTCATTTTTTGCAAAAACAATCTCCTGCTGTGCGAGCATAAGCTCCTCTCTGCGGGCTTCTTTGATTTTCTTTGTAATCAGAGGCCTCATTCTTGACGCAGGTGTCTTTTCTTCCTTCGAATAAGTGAAAACACCCACTCTGTCCAGCTTCATTTCCTTAACAAAGGCAAGAAGCTCTGCGTGCTCCTCCTCTGTTTCCCCCGGAAAGCCGGTAATCAGTGAAGTACGAATGGCAATCTCCGGCATAGCTGCGCGAAGTCTGCCTATCACGTCTCTGATATCCTTTGATGAAGTTCTTCTACCCATCCTCTTAAGCACTGTATCTGCACTGTGCTGAATGGGCATATCAATATATTTGCAGACCTTATCGATACGACTCATTGCATCGATAAGCTCATCCGTAATCTCCTCCGGATAGCAATAAAGCAGTCTTATCCAGCGTATTCCGTCAATTTCGCTGATTTTTTCAAGCAGCTCGGCAAGTCTTTTACGTCCGTAAATATCCTGACCGTAAACAGTGGTTTCCTGCGCGATAATAAGTATCTCATTTTTACCGCTGTCCGCTATGAACTGTGCCTCCTCAAGGATATCCTCAAAGGCTCTCGACCTGTACTTTCCTTTAATTGAAGGAATTACGCAATAGGTGCAATGCTTGTCACAGCCCTCTGCAATTTTAAGGTACGCATAATTCTTCATACCGCTGAATACTCTCTTATTGCCGAGCTCAGGGTCATAATCTACGTCCTTTTTTATCTTCTTTTCAGTCAGTTTATTGGCGAAAAGAGCATCCACCACGTCTACTGTCTCATCAATGGCCGATGCTGTTAAAATCGCGTCAACTTCAGGAATTTCCTCCTGAATCTCGTTCTGATAACGGGTGGCAAGACAACCTGTAATAACCAGAAACTTAAGATTTTCCTTCTTAAGCTCAGCCATTTCAAGAATTGTTTCTATACTTTCCGTCTTTGCGTCATGGATGAAACAGCAGGTATTGATAACAATGGCATCCGCTTCATGCTCATCATCCGTTATTTCGTAGCCACGCTCTGCAAAGCGTGCAAGAACCTTCTCGCTGTCGCTGAGATTCTTGTCACAGCCAAGCGAAATCAATTGTATTTTCATGAAATATAGTCCCAATCTGCGTTTTCAAAGTCAAAGTAAATGACAGAATCCATTCCCGAATCATCGGAATTTCCGAAAAGACCGGTGCTTGCATCTGTCTTCAGACGGTACTCGCCATTCTCCTGATAAAATTCAAGAGATACGCTTCCGTTAAACTGACCGATGAAAAATCCGTCATAAACCATAACCTCTTCCTCGCCCTCAAATTCTACGAAGGCATAGAAGCTTCTGTCTACTCTGCTGCAGTCAATTGTTTCGAATTTACCGCTTTCCGTCTTTCCTTTATCAAGTGTTCCGTCAAAAATCTGAGTCGAATATTCGCCCTCATCATCCTCAAAGAAAACAGTGAGTGCTGTGATATTTTTATCTGTTTTGTTTGTAAACTTATAGCGGTTGCCCATAAGCGACTCAACCACAACAAGTACGATTACAAGCGCAAAAAAGCCGCATAATGCGGATAAAGCTATAACTTTTGCTTTTTTATTCACCAAAATGACCCAACCGGCCTATGCCGTCCTTTCAAATAATAATTCTCTACTATGTAGTATATATCCAAACACAGCAGAATGCAAGTCACTTTTATTCTGTCTTATCTTCCTCTGATACCATGCTGACATTTTTTGCGGTATCCTTCTCCATTGTATGGTATACAAGGTTACTGATAAGGTGGCTCGATACAGGGCTGGCAATCCAGAAAAACAGTACGATTGCTATAAATTTAAGAGTTACAAAGCTGAAGCCCGTAAGCAGACAGAGTCCGACGATGCATAAAAGAAGTGAACCTGTATCCGCAATGGCCGCAGCATGCATTCTGTTTAATACAAACTTAAATCTGAAGGTTCCGAGTACCGAGATTATACCAAGTACCGTACCTATTGTCAGCAGCACAATAGCTGCAATAATTCTGATATTTTCCATTATTCCGTGTCCTTCCGATAAAGAAATTGATTAGTTTTTAGCATTCCCGCTTTTTTGATTTTTCTCATTACTGAGTGCGAGCTTCTTTCTGTATACACCGATATAAATCTTTGTAAGTACAACAACAGCCAGGAAGCTTATCATTGCATAAACGCAGGCGATATCGGCCAGCCAGTCCTCATGAAGGAAAACGGTAAGTACACAGATAATAATGATAACCTGTGTTCCAATCATATTAACGGCAACAAGTCTGTCCGCGATTGTAGGCCCCTTTGCAGCTCTGATAAGACAGATAAAAATGCATAATGAGCTTAATGCAATCACAATCTTCATAAATAATTCAAGAATTTCATTAATATCCATTATAAATTCTCCTCTATCTTAATTAAAAGCTTAACAAAGCTGCACTGCTCTATTCCGTCACTCAACGACTCGTCAAGGCAGTGAACCCTGTACACATTATCCTTTAAAGAAACCGAAATCGTACCGGGTGTCAGGGTAATGGAATTCGCAAGCAGAGTCTGTGCAAAGCTTGACTTTACCGGTGAAGTAAAGGTATAAACAATAGGTTTATTCTTCTTCATACCCTTAATAACAAACTTTGTTGTAACGACATTTGCCTTAATAATCTCCCAAACAAGCACAAAACAGTAAGCAATAAGGTAAGGGAGCTTTTTAAGAAGCTTAAACTCCTGTTTGAAGCTATATTTAAGAAACTTCACGGCAAATACACTGACAACTAACGAAATAACAATTCCGAAAATCAGTATTTCAACCGTAAATTTACCGTTGAAAATAATCCATAAAGCAAGCAACAATAAAAACATAAATTCCTCCAAAATCAAAGCCTGATTCATTATGAACCAGGCTCATTTTCAATATTTATTTTCTTCTCTTAAGGAAGTCGGGAATGTTAACCTGTCCTCCGTCATCCTTATTATCAGCTGCCTGATACTGAGGCTGTGCAGGACGGGCTACAGGCTTCTGTACATACTGGATAGGCTGTACCGCCTGAGGCTGTGCATTGAAATTAGGTCTTACTGCCTGAGGCTGACCGGGCTGAGGAGCAGCGGCTCTTTGCTGCATCTGAGGCTGTGCTGCTCTGACAGGTGTCTGATTGTTTACACCGGGACGAACATTAAGGAAATCAAGTCCTCCTCTGGGTCCTGCAGCTGCAGGTGCAGTCTCTGTGCCTCTGTTATTGATAGCGGCCATATCAGCTGTCTCTTCAAGACCTGTAGCAATAACTGTAATAGTACATGTATCGGGTACCGAAGTATCATATACAGCACCGAAGATAACGTTTGCATCCTCGCCAACGAGCTCTTCAACATACTCTGAAGCCTCATTAACTTCAAACATTGTAACATCACCTGAGAAGTTAACGATAATATTTTCTGCGCCGTTGATGCTTGTTTCAAGAAGCGGGCTCTCGATGGCACGAACAATTGCCTCACGACACTTGTCGTCACCGCATGCTGTACCGATACCGATATGAGCAACGCCCTTATCCTTCATGACTGTACGGATATCTGCGAAGTCGAGATTTACGATACCGTTTTCATTTATAAGATCTGTAATACCCTGGATACCCTGACGAAGTACCTCATCGGCCTTCTTGAAAGCATCGGGAACCGATGTCTTGCGGTCAATAATCTGAAGAATCTTCTCGTTAGGAATAATAACAAGTGTGTCAACATGCTCGCTGAGATTCTGAATACCTCTCATGGCATTGTTCATACGAACCTTCTTCTCGAACTTGAAAGGCTTTGTTACTACGCCGACTGTAAGGATATCCATATCCTTTGCAATCTGTGCAATGAAGGGTGCGGCACCTGTACCTGTTCCGCCGCCCATACCGCAGGTAACAAATACCATATCTGCTCCCCGTATTGCTTCGGCAAGTACCTCCTTGCTCTCCTCTGCAGCCTCACGTCCAACGTCGGGGTTAGCGCCTGCGCCAAGTCCCTTTGTAAGCTTTTCACCGATCTGGATAATATTTGAAGTCTTGCAGCGCTTTAACTGCTGCATATCTGTATTTACACAAATGTACTCAACGCCCTGTACACCGTCTTCAATCATTCTGTCAACAGCATTATTACCGGCACCACCAACGCCGATAACTATCATTTTTGCTGAAGTATTTGTCTCACTGTTAGTAATTTCTATCAAGGTTTTATCCTCCTTCATATTAAAGAATACCCATTCGTATATATTCTACATATTATTGAAAAAATAATCAAGTATTTTACAAGGATTTTTATAAAAATTATTCCTGATTATATTCATTTTCGTCTTCAATTATCGGTTTGCCCGTAACCTCACCCTTTGCAGGGTTATAATTTTGCAAATCGTATATATATTTCTGCTCTCCAGAAGCCATTATTAGCTTTTTCAGACATGCAATCTGTTCGTCATGAATCTCTCCCGCACCGAGCAGTGCCTGATTTCCGTCAAAATAGATTGTAATATTATTCCTTAAATCAAAATCGATTCTGTTGCAGGATATTTCTTCCTTCTTGAACTGAAGCGTAAGATTCATCAGCTTTTTAAATATTGTCTGATCCTCTACCGAAAGTGCTTCGTTCAATACAACCTTTGAAAAAGTAATTCCCGTTATCTCGGGAACACCAGGCATTCTGTCCGCAGAACTCTCCACTACTATTCCGTCTCTGTCAAAATGCATATATTTTCCCATATGCTTGACACAGCCCGTAATCGCCTTATCATATACATAGAGCACAACCGAATTCATATCGGTAACCTCTATGTCAATCTTCTCAACAAACGGAATCTTCCCTACATTTCCGAAAACCTGTTTTCGAAGATACAGCAGATAACTGATTTTATCCAGTTCGTCTTTAATAACGAAGTCCTCAATTTCTGCCTTCGTATATTTTGTGCCGCCTATCACCTCGACATTTTCAATCTTCATTTTATGATCGCAAAACCATAAGAGACCGAGAACGCCGCCGCATATCAGCACAATAATAAGTATAGGTACATATTTTTTCATATATTCTTATTCTTCGCTAACATTCTCAACCGTATACTTTGAAACACTTAATACAATACCCATCTCAGCCATAAGCACCAGCAGTGAGCTTCCGCCGTAGCTGATAAATGGTAGAGGCACACCCGTTGCCGGAATTGTATTTGTAACAACCGCGATATTCAGTACAAGCTGAATGGCAATCTGAACAAATACACCTGTCGCAATAAGTCCGCCAAGCATGTCCGATGAATTAATTGCAATTTTAAATAATCGCAAAAGAAGCATCAGAAATACCGTTATTACCGCTATCGCACCGATAATACCGAATTCTTCACAGATAACCGTGAATATCATATCGGTGTGAACCTCCTGAATGTATCCCATCTTCTGAACACTGTTTCCGAGTCCTTTTCCGAAGAAGCCGCCCGAAGCAATAGCATACAGGCCCTGCATAATCTGTGAACCGGGATCATTCTCAGGATGAAGCCATTCTACAATTCGCTTTGCTCTGTAGCCCTCATTGAATACGAAATACGCTATTCCGCCCAAAACTACCGGAACAATGCAAATGTAGTAATACCATTTTTTTCGGCTCATTACAAAGCAGATAACAATCATAATGCCCGCCATGATAATAGCCGATGAAAGATTAAGCTTTGCTACAAGAAAAAGCGGAAATGCCAATACTCCGATAACCTGAACAAATCCGACCGGAGTATCAAATTTCTTTTTATTTCTTACACATAGATACGCAGTCATCATTACGAAACATATTTTCGTAAGCTCCGAAGGCTGAAAATTACCAAGTGCGCCGAGTCTGATCCATCTCGAAGAACCGTTTGCCGAGTAACCGAATTTCCATACATAAAACTGAAGTCCGATACATAAAAGCCATAAAATCCATATCATTCTGAAGGGAAGCTTTCTAATCTTAAAAAGATGATATTCCTTAAACCAGACATGATAATCGATCATCGAGATTAATATCATTGCAACAAGTCCGCCCACAAAGAACAGCGCCTGCCTTGTAATATAAAGACCTTCATCATTGTAATAATGGTCTGCGTTGTAATAGCTGGTACTGTAGATCATTATAAGGCCGAAAACGCACAAAAATATAATAAGCAGAATCAGGCTTACATCATAATGACTCAATACTTTTTTTACGTACGTTTCCTTCTTTTCTCCCACAGTAGTTCACTCCCGGTTTCTATCAGTTATCAGCTCTTACAAGATCCTTGAAAATTCTGCCTCTCTCCTCGTAATTCTTAAACATTCCCCAGCTTGCGCAGCAGGGTGAAAGAAGAACCGTATCACCGGGCAAAGCTTCCTTCTTGCAATAGGCAACGGCTTCTTCCATGCTTTCAACAAACATGTAATCGTTAAAGCCGTGTTTCTTTGCACATTCCGCAATCTTCTCTCGGGTCTGACCCATAAGAAGCAGCTTCTTAATCTTACCGTCAAAGGCTTCAATCCACTCATCATATTCAGAGCCCTTGTCATAACCGCCTCCGATAAGGAAGGTAGGTCCGGACATTGCCTTTACAGCCTGAATCGATGCATCGGGATTTGTTCCCTTTGAATCATTATAATAACGAACATCGTTAATAGTTGTAACATATTCGATTCTGTGCTCAACAGGTGTAAATTCACGAAGCGCAGCTCTGATGCTGTCCATCGGAACACCCATAAAGCAGCCTGCAGCAACCGCTGCCATAACGTTTTCATAGTTGTGTCTGCCGATAAGAATCATCTCATCAACATTTACAACCTTTTCGCTGTCTCCGTTTACAGCCCTGTAAATGGTGCCATCCTCATAATAGAAGCCATCCTTGAGAACTCTTTTCGATGAGAACCAGCAGATTTTAGCCTTAATATGCTCTGCTTCCTTACGAAGCTGTTCATCCTCATAATTAAGTATGCAAAGATCATCCTCAGTCTGATTAACCGTACAGTTAAGCTTTGCATTAATGTAATTCTGCATTGTATGATGTCTGTCCAGATGGTCAGGTGTTATATTCAGAATCATGCTGACCGCAGGATGGAATGTTTCAACAGTATCCAGCTGAAAGCTGCTCATTTCCGCAACTGTCACGCCATCATCCGTGCTTTCCAGGCAAACCTCTGTATAAGGGATACCGATGTTTCCGCCCACAAGTGTGTTCTTATAGGCCTTCTTCATAATCTCACCGGTAAGTGCCGTTGTTGTAGTTTTTCCGTTAGTACCCGTTACCGCTACTATTTTTCCCTTTGTGTAATAATATGCAAGCTCAACCTCGCCTATAATCTTTACACCCTTCTTTTCAAAATCAAGAACAAAAGGAAGATCCTTAGGAACACCTGGACTTAAAATGAGAACATCAAGCTTTTCAATGCAATCCGCAGGAATACCCTCGCACTCAATCCTTCCCTTGTAATCCTTGGGAAGCTTGGCAAGAACTGCATCCTTGTCTATCTTTTTATCATCATAAAGAACTACCTCTGCATCAGTTCTGTTCAAAAGAGCTGCAGCTGCTATTCCACTCTTTCCTGTACCGATTATTAATACCTTTTTATTTGTAAAGTCCACGGTTTTTACTCCTTTATTATCACATTTTACTGTTCATCGTATTCTAATTCCTCAGGAAGAACTCCGGGGTTTTCCTCATCATAGCTTGAGGTTGTTTCATCAAGAACTCTTAAAAGCTCTTCATCAACAATATAGTCAATCTGTCCCTCGGGATACTCACCAAGGTAAGGAAGAATCTCCTTGAATACCGCGCTTGTCATGCTGGAAGCGGGACGGCTGCTGTTATAGAGAGTCGAATCATGAATATCATCGATTACAACATACATCAGAAGCTGGGGGTTATCCACAGGTGCAAAGCCCGCAAACGATACAACGAACTTTTTCTCTGTTCTGGGACGCTTCTGTGCGGTTCCTGTTTTACCGCCGACCTCGTAACCCTCAATCTGGGCAGGTCGTCCGGTACCGCTCTGTACTGTTTTCAAAAGGGCGCCCCTGATATAATCCGATGTCTTTTTACTGATTGTCTGTCTGACCTCAAGGTTATCAAAGCTTTCAATTGTCGTACCCTCATCGGTTTTGATTTCCTTAACAAGATGAGGTGTATAATAGGTTCCGCCGTTTACCAGTGAGCAGTAGGCCGAAGCCATCTGAATCATTGATACGTTAAAGGTTGTACCGAAGCTTGATGTCGCAAGCTCTGTTACGTTCAGCTTTGACTTGTCAATAATAATACCCGAGGTCTCACCTGTTATGTCTATGCCGGTGGGTCTGCCGAAGCCGAATGCCCTCTGGTATTTATAAAAATCATCTCTTCCGAGCCTGCTTACGATATCCATCATCGCACAGTTGCAGGACTTCATCAGACTCTCTGTGAGTGTAAGCCAGCCATGCTCATCGTTACAGTGAATGGGCCATCCGCTTACATCAAGCACACCCGGGCAATAGAAGGTATTGCCGCTGTTTACGAGATTTTCCTCAAGTGCGGAAGCAACCGTTATCGGTTTAAAGGTCGAACCCGGCTCATAGGTATCCGAAATGCAGAAGTTACGCCATCTTTTATAAAGCGCATCAACCTTCGCATCGTTATCCATTGCCTCAAGCTCTTCCTTTGTATACCAGAGGTCGAGTGAATGAGGATTATTCAGGTCAAACTCATCATTTGAAGCCATCGCGTAAACCTCACCGTTATTGGGATTCATTACAATTACGCCGATGTTATTGCATTCGTACTGCTCTCTGAATTCCTTAATCTTCTTCTCTACGACACTTTGAATATTGTAATCGATAGTTGATACAATCGTGCGGCCGTTTACAGCGTCCTTCTCAACATCCTTCTGATTAAGCTCCGAATCAAAGTAGCCGTATTTCATACCCTCGGTACCGGTCAGCAGCTCATTGTAATAATGCTCAAGTCCGTTGCTGCCGCCGTCCTTATTTGTAAAACCTATGACGTGCGAAGCAAAGGTCGAATAAGGATAAACTCTTGTGAATTCCTCCTCAAACCATACGCCAACCACGTGCTTATGTGAGGATTTATATTTATTGTATTCAGATACCCTGCTGTAATCTATGTTCTTCTCGTACACCAGATATGAGCTTTTGGAATTATTCTTAATAAGCTCCTTCATCTCCTGCTCGTCATAGCCAAGAGATTCAACAAGCGACTTCATTGTAGGCTCATAATAATATTCCTTGCTGAGAATAACCTTCGGATCAAGCACCACATTGTAGATTTTCTCGCTTCTTGCGAGAACAATTCCGTTTCTGTCGGTTATATCTCCGCGTTTTGCCGGGATAATCTTACTCGAATATGCCTGCTGCGAAAGAACAGCCTTGGTATATTTTTCTCCGTTGACTTCATTGATGTATACAAGGCGAACCATTAGAAAAACACAAATTGCAATAATAATAAAAAACACAAAGTACAGGCTTTTTCTCATTATTGCATTAAATCTTTTTATTTTCTTTTCTTTTTTTCGTCTGCTCGCCATTGTTGCCTCCACGCCGGTCACCGGCATGTCTATTTCATAAATCCGTTACCCATTCATTAATTATTGAAAAAAGCTGTCCTTAAGAGTGGGAATATTCTGATACTGTCTTACATGTCCGCTGGTTGGCTTCTCATAGTATACAGTCTGGTTGCTGTCGGGATACTGCATATGGAATCTTGAAACAGCTACCGAGTAGATATAATTTCTGTCAACCTCTACATCAAGCTTTGTCTTAAGTGATGCATTAAGTGAAAGAAGGTCGTTAAGCTCGGTCTTGGCAGATGCAAGCTGATGCTCCTTCTGGTTAATCTGTGAATGAACCTCAAGGTATTTAATTGATGCAAATAAAAGTGCACCAACAGAAAGAAGAAGCATAGCGATATAAGCAAAATTAAAATTGTACTTACGCTTAATCTTTACTTCATATGAAGGCTCCTGTGCAGGTCTGGTCTGGGGAGCATATTCAGGGGCAACACCATAGAAATCCTCAGCCGCATATTCCTCGTCAAATTCTTCATCAGAGTAATACTCTTCCTCATATTCTTCCTCAAGCTGTCTGGCGGTATTTCCGTCAACCGCTGTAGTGTAGCGCTGCTCGTAGTAATTTCTGTTATATGAAAATTTGTTGCTGCGATTTGCTGTTGCCATAAATCAAACCTCCCAATAGTTACCTGTTACTTTTTTTCGAAAATTCTTAGTTTACTGCTTTTTGATCTTGAATTATATTCAAGCTCTTCCTCACCAGGGATAATTGCCTTTTTTGTAAGGTGCTTACCCTTTGATTTTTTACCGCATACACATACCGGAAATTCAGGAGGGCATGTGCAGGGGTTTTCAGCTCTGTTAAAGGCTGTTTTTACTATTCTGTCTTCCAATGAATGGAAGGTTATTATACAAAGTCTTCCACCCGCTTCCAGCCTGTCAATCATTCTTCCGATTGAATTTTCCAGAACCTCAAGCTCACGGTTTAGCTCAATTCTTATTGCCTGGAAGGTTCTTTTTGAGGGATGTCCTCCCGTTTCGCGAACCTTCGCGGGAATTGCGGCTCTTATGATTTCATTTAATTCATAGGTTGTTTCAATAGGCTTCTTTGCTCTTGCCTGGCAGATATGCTTTGCAATGTTCTTTGCAAATTTATCTTCGCCGTAATCTCTGATTACATGGAAAAGCTCCATCTCCGAATAATCATTGATTATGTCTTTTGCGGTTTTCCCGCCCTCCCGGTCCATTCTCATATCGAGCGGAGCATCTGAGTTGTAGGAGAAGCCTCTGTCCGGTGTATCCAGCTGATAGGAAGAAACTCCAAGATCAAGCAGAATTCCCGATACCTTTTCAATCCCGAGATTGTCAAGGATTTCATCTATATTTTCATAATTGCTTTTTACTATCGTAGTTCTGTCTGCAAGCGGCTTAAGTCTTTCACCGGCTGCCGCTATCGCGTCCGAGTCCTGATCGATACCGATCAGTCTGCCGTTTTTAAGCCTTTTTGCTATTTCAAAGGAATGTCCCGCGCCTCCGAGAGTTCCGTCTACATAAATGCCGTCTTCTTTAATATTTAACCCTTCAATAACCTCGTTCAGCAGAACCGATATATGCTTGAAATTGTTTGCTGCTTTATTTTCAGTCATTTCAATATCAATCCTTTCCGAAGCCAATTTTTAGAAGTTAAGGCCGTATGTTGTAGACATCTTTTCAACAAGAGCTTCCATTGATTCGCTGCATGCAAGTGTCTCATATTTCTCTTCAGCCCAAAGCTCAACTCTTTTACCTACACCGATAAGTAAAATGTTTTTCTCAAGTCCGACCGAATCCTTAAGATTCTGCGGTACAAGAATTCTTCCCTGCTTATCAAGCTCACATTCGTTTGCGTTACGAAGGAAGTGTCTCTGAACCTGTCTGGCTTCCATAGTGTTCGGAAGTGCCATAAGCTGTTCTGTGAACTTCTCCCACTCATTTGCGGGAGTAAGATAAAGGCAGCCATCAAGACCTGATGAAATAACAAAATTCTCACCAAGTCCTTCACGAAACTTTGCAGGAACGATTAATCTGTTCTTCGGATCAATAGTATGATTGTATTCACCCATGAACATTTTCATCGCCTCCTCTCTCCACTTCGTGACACTATCCACCACTTTTCACCACTTTACCTTAATTATAAGCAGGTTTTTCATAAATTGCAAGTGAAATTTCACAAAAATTTCGATTTTTGTTAAGTTTTTTCAATACTATTTAGTGCATTTTTCTCAAATACCAAATATAGTGTACGAATTTTTGTTCGATACAATTTAATTACAGCAAATCGTATAAAATAGCACAGTTGTTCTAGTAAATTGTCTGATAATAGCACATATGTTCTATTGACATTTGATAATTTATATGTTAATAGGCTTCCCTCTGCTCTCCCGCCCCATTTTGAGACAAAAAAATACCCCTCCGCTAAATCTCACCGACCGTTATTCTCACCGGTGGTGGATTGTGGAGGGATATTCCCTGATTTTCAACAAAAATGTCCGAATTTTATCCGGCCTGGCAAATTATATTCAAGCCATACCCTAATAGCTTTACTCTTTTACCACTCACTATACTATTAAGCAGCTGTGTTTTTTATGTCATTACCCTTTAAAAGATGACTGATTTTTTTGTAAATGAGCACTGTAATGACACTCACGCCGCCGCACTTAATTAAATTGAAGGGTGCAACCGCAAGAAGAACAAAGGTTGACATGCTTGTGATAGCTGAGTTTTTTTCTGTTCCCATACCGATGATTTGCTCAAGCCTCATATCGAGAGCCTTTGCATAAGCAGGAAGAAGAAGGAAGGCGTTGAGCATACAGCCGGCAATAATACATACAATTGTACCTGTTATTACACCGATGATTGCATTCTTTTTTGTCTTTTTCGCATAGTAGATGATTGCGGCAGGTACAATAAATGCACAGCCGATTACAAAGTTTGCAAACTCACCTACAAAGGCTGTTGAAGTTCCGCCGATAAGCAGATTAAGAATAATCTTAATGAACTCGATTACTACACCGGCTACAGGGCCGAGTGTAAAGGCACCGATAAGTACAGGAAGCTCACTTGCATCAATCTTGTAGAAAGAAGGAAGGAAGCCAAGAGGGAACGAAAACATATTCAGAATAAAAGCAAGTGCAGCAAGAAGTGCTATAAGTGCCATTCTCTTTACTCTGAGCTTTTCGCTGTTTCTGGCTACTCCCGCTTTCTTTGAAAAATAGAACTCTGAGCCGTAAGCCAGACCGAGAATCACTGCTACTACCAGAATACTGATAAGCAGGAAGCCAATGTTGTTCGAAGCCGTATCAAACAGCTTACCGAGAATCTCTCCCGGATTTTTAAAAAACTTTACTAATTTGTCCATAGACATCTCCTTTTCAGGGATTCTTAACGGTTCCCCCGAGCCGGGGATAAAAAAAATCCCCGAAAACTCGGGGATAGTAATTAATCTTCTTAACATTACAACTTAAGCCTGCAGAAGCAGACCTCTATCAATGCTATGAAAATTCTTCTCTCATCCAGACTATACTGTCGGTTCCGGAATTACACCGGATCAGCTTGCGCTCGCGGACTTTACCGCCGGTCGGGAAATACTCCCTGCCCCCGAAGAATCACCAATATTTATTTGTGAACTTGCGTTCCAACGAAATATTAGCTCAACACATTGTTATTGTCAAGAATTAAATATAAATCATAGAAATAATATACATCTGTCGCTGACAGCTGAATTAATTACATTCAAATCCTTAAACACTTACTCAGCCTTTTCATTATTAGCTTCAGCCCTGCTCTCTGCCTCTTCTGCAGCCATGATAGTCTTTACAGCTTCATCAACTGCCTTCTTTGCAGGTGTCTCTTCCTTTTTAGAGAAGAAAGAACCGCTCTTCTTTTCAGGGAATACACTGACTGTAGCTATAGCCTCTGTCCAATCCTTGCCTGTCTTTACCGCACGATGACGAAGGAAAATCAGAACAGCCGTCGAACAAATAAAAAGTATACCCGATAAAAGCTGGGAAACCGCAATTCCCGAATTCCAAAGGAAAAGCTGGTCTGTACGAAGACCCTCAATAAAAAATCTGCCGAGTGCGTATCCCGAAAGATACATCAGCATAATTTCACCGTTAAACTTCTTACGCTTTGTGGCCCAAAGCATAATTGCCAGGATAAGAATATTCCATACAGACTCATAAAGGAATGTAGGCTGCACCTGAATGAACTGGCGGCCATCCGCAAGAGTCACAACATTGTTACGGATTTCCATAATATTCGCAAGCGCATCAGGCTTTCCGTCATACGCCGCAGCCACTAGCTCCGCAGGATATGAAGGCTTGAAATAACTGCTGAGTCCGCCATCCGTTACATCAATCTGCATTGCAAACAGATTATTTGTGAACTTACCGAATGCCTCTCTGTTAAAGAAGTTACCCCAGCGTCCGATAATCTGTCCCAAAATAAGGCTTGGAACACCGGTATCCGCCACAAGTGCGAAATTATACTTCCTGATTTTACAATAAACAACCGCGGTAATAAAAGCGACGATAATACCGCCGTAAATAGCAAGTCCGCCGTTCCTCAGATTAAAAATCTGCGAAAGGTTATTTTTGTAATAATCCCATTCAAAAGCCACTGAATAAAGTCTTGCACCAACTACACAAAGAGGAATTGCCCAAAGAGCCAGGTCCAGATATACATCCGGATTATGTCCGAGCTTCTTTGCACGCTTACATGCCAAAACTATTCCCGCAACCATACCTATAGCAATAATCAGTCCGTAAAAGGCTATTCTGAAGCTTCCGACTTCAAAGCCTCGAGGCAGACCGTCAAGCTCTATTCCAAGATTAGGAAATCTGACCGATGTCTCATTTCCCCAAAAACTCATAGCAATTTTCCTTTCTGCCAAAAACTTATACGTTAAATCTGAATAGGATAACATCGCCATCCTTAACTATATAGTCCTTACCTTCCATTCCGACAAGACCCTTCTCTCTTGCTGCCGCAAGTGAACCGTACTCAAGCAGATCCTTGTAATTTACAACCTCGGCCTTAATGAAGCCGCGCTCAAAGTCTGTATGAATCTTTCCTGCAGCCTGAGGTGCCTTTGTACCCTTTTTAATGGTCCATGCACGGCACTCATCCTCACCTGCGGTAAGGAAGGACATAAGTCCGAGTAAATCGTAGCTTTCCTTAATAAGCTTATCAAGACCCGATGACTCTACACCAAGGTCTGCAAGGAACATGTTCTTCTCCTCGTCATCAAGCTCGGATAATTCTTCCTCAAGCTTCGCCGATACCGCAAAGCACTTTGAACCCTCACCAGCCGCAAGCTCTCTTACCTTTGCCACGTACTGATTTGATGCACCGTCATCAGCCAGATCATCCTCCGCTACATTTGCGGCATAAATGGTCTTCTTTGCGGTAAGAAGGTTATATCCGTCAAACCACTTAACAAGGTCCTCATCAGCAGGTACCTCAAAGGTACGGGCCATTTTTCCGCTTTCAAGGTGAGCCTTGATATTTTCAAGCATTTCAAGCTCCTTTGCAAGAGTCTTGTCCATCTTTGCCTGCTTGGCAACCTTTGCAATACGTCTTTCAAGAATTTCAAGGTCTGAAAAGATAAGCTCGAAGTTAATGGTTTCAATATCTCTTGCAGGATCTACCGAACCGTCAACATGAATAACATTTGTATCCTCAAAGCAGCGTACCACATGAACGATTGCATCAACCTCACGGATATTTGCAAGGAACTGGTTGCCCAGACCCTCACCCTTTGAAGCGCCCTTTACAAGTCCGGCGATATCAACAAATTCAATAACCGCAGGAGTAACCTTCTTTGAATTATAAAGCTCTCCAAGCTTAACAATTCTCTCATCGGGAACGGTAACAACACCGATATTGGGGTCAATTGTAGCAAAAGGATAATTTGCTGCAAGCGCACCTGCCTTGGTTAAGGAATTAAAAAGCGTACTCTTTCCTACATTGGGAAGTCCTACGATTCCAAGTTTCATATATTTCACCTTAAACCCTTATTTTTCAAGGGTTCCTTTCATTATATTCATATTTGCGTCAGTCAGTATTATTACTGCTTTCGTATAATAATCTTCGCTGCTGTGAGTAAAAATAATTTATATAATTTTTACTTGTTTCAATATAAGATACTCCGTAGCTGTAATCAAAATAGCCATGTTCCTTATCTTCCGTAACACGTACCACCACGCCTCTTAAGAAAACAGGGCCGACATTTGAATCTATCGAAAAACTGATAAATGCACCCTTTTCAAGCTTAACATCCGACTCGATAGATGCACCGCCCTCACTCATATCCTTAAGATATGCGCGGCATTCAAATTCTCTGTATCTGTTATCAAGCTTTTTAAAAGCATCCTCAAGCTCAAGCTCCGGGGTTTTATAATTCACGGGTTCGATTAGCTGCTCCCCGTTTTCCACCTCATATTTCATGGTGACCTCAAAGCCGGCATCAAGTCTGAACTGGGTACGGCGGTTATCGGCTGCCGCATTCTTCTGAATACTGAAAACATGAAGCTGTGTGCCGTCCTGACGGGTAGCTATACCCGCCTTCACGTTTTCCCAACGCCAGTACCTGTCCTTTTCACGATAAATGACATCTATCTTATCATCCTCGCGGAATTTGAAAAGCTGCTGTGAGCTGGCAATAGGAAGAACTCCTATACAGTTTTCATCTACATATTCAACCTGACTGATAATGCGGTAATTATAGCCCTTTCGCTTTATCATTATATCTACATACGCCTCTAATTTGAGTTCGGTAAGCCTCATTCATTCTCCCCCATAATTTCAAGGAAGTGTCTGACATTGCTGTCAATATCCCCGTTAAAAACACTGCTTCCGGAAACAATAACGTTCGCACCCGCAGCCATAACCTCTGCGACATTATTAAGATTAATGCCTCCGTCCACCTGAACATCGATATTCTTATTCTTAGCTGCCAGAATCTTTTTGAGCTCCCTGAGCTTATCCATAGTTCCGGGAATAAACTTCTGTCCGCCAAAGCCGGGATTTACCGACATGATCAGAATCATATCAACATCATCATAAATATAATCAAGAACATTAAGGGGTGTCGAAGGATTCAGCGCAACGCCTGCCTTAAGACCCTTTTCACGAATATGTGAAAGCGTTCTGTTAAGATGTGTGCAGGCCTCGGCGTGTACCGTTATCATATCTGCACCCGAAGCCGCAAAATCGTCTATATAACGATCCGGCTCGTTAATCATAAGATGCACATCAAAAACAAGACCGCTGTTTTTACGGATTGACTTGATAAGTGGCATACCGAAGGAAATGCTCGGTACAAAAGCTCCGTCCATTACATCAATATGAAGCAGCTGTGCGCCTGCCTTTTCTACTGCACTGATCTGCTCACCAAGACGAAAGAAATCCGCCGCTAAAATCGAAGGTGCTAATTTATTCACAATGCTACCTGACCTTTCTCATAACAATTAATATCTTTTTGAAGCTTCCTTAAGCTCATTATAAAGCAGACAATAATTCTCATAACGCGAGCTGCTGATTTTCCCGTCCTTCAATGCATTCTTTACACCGCAGTCCGGCTCATTGATATGCATACAGGACAAAAATCTGCAATCCCCGGCATATTCATCAAACTCACTGAAATAATCTTTCAGATCCTTATATTCAATATCCATGATATACATCGAACCAAAGCCGGGAGAATCGCATAAATACGTATCCCTGTCTATCTCTATAAGCTCAGTATGACGTGTTGTCTGCTTTCCACGCTTAATTTTCTCACTTAGCTCACCTATTTCCATATTTGCATTCGGAGCAAGTCTGTTCATCATCGAGGATTTGCCGACACCTGAAGGGCCGGCCAAAATAGTGGTTTTCCCTTTCAGAACCTCACGGATACTTTCTATACCCTCATCCATCAGGATGCTGGTACAGAGTACCCTTACCCCGCATTTTTCATAATTCTTAATTAAAAGCTGAAGCTCCTTGTCGTTTGCAATATCAATTTTGTTAAAGCAGACTACGGTTGGAATATCCTGCTTCTTCATCATTATCAGAAATCTGTCGAGCAGATTAAGGTTTGGCTCGGGTTCAGCTGCGGCAAACACAACGAGAGCCTGGTCCACATTTGCGGATGCAGGTCTTATCAGTGCGTTCTTACGCTCCGAGATATCGATTACATTTCCGGTTTTCTTTTCCTCGTTAATAACCTCAAATTCCGCATAGTCACCAACCAGGGGTGTAAGCTTTTCCTTACGAAAAACTCCCTTTGCCTTGCATTCATATATGAGGCCTTCCGAAGTCTTTATATAATAAAAACCGGCTATTCCCTTAACTATTCTGCCCTTCATTCAATAACCCCCGAGCTTCAAAAGTTTTTGATATTTTCCAAAAAACTGCATTTTTCAGCCCTTTGTAAAACACCAAAAACTGCACAAAGGGCATTTTGCCCTTTGTGCAATATAATGATTCTTATTTTTTTAGCCTACAGGAACTGCATCGCCGCCATTATCAGGCTCTACGGGTGTTTCAGGTGTAGTATCCTCTGTATTTCCCGTGTCGCCTCCGTTGTCAGGCTCTACAGGGGTGTCGGGTACTGCAGGTGTATCATCTCCTGTGTTTCCTGTATCTCCTCCGTTGTCAGGCTCATCCGGAGTGTCGGGAACTACGGGTGTATCATCTCCTGTATTTCCTGTGTCGGTATTGTCATTGCCTGTGTCGGGTGTATTATTATCTTCTTCATCCCCGTTATCAGGCACCGTATTCTCTTCTGCCTTCTTCTCCTTACCGAGGCTGACACTGATTGAAACCACTGTGCCCTCGTCAAGAAGTGTTCCTGCCTCATAGGACTGTGCACAAACCAGACCCTTGTCATATTCATCTGAATATACGGGTGTAATCTCACCTACAACAAGGTTAGCATTTTCAAGACTCTTTATAGCCTTTGATTCCTTCTTTCCGACTACAAGAGGACACTCAACGCCCTTAATCTCAGGTCCCATGCTGACATAAACGATAACCGTTGTCTCCTTCGGAACAAGTGAACCGCCCTCAGGCTCTGTTCTGATAACCTTGCCGAGTTCAATATTGTCATTGTATTCCTCAAGACGTACAACAGAGAATTTTAATGCTTCAAGAAGTGCAATTGAAGAAATCGCATCCTTGTCATTGATTGTGGTAAGCTCTACCATCTCAGAACCCGCACTTACAGTAAGAGTAATCTGCTGATTTGCGGTAACCGTAGCATCTGGAGCGGGATACTGGTCGGCAACCAGACCCTTCTTTGTATCATCTGAATACTCTTCCTCTGTCCAGACAATTCTGAAATCCTTCGAAACTGCCTTAAGTGTACTCTCCGCATCCTCGATAGATAAATCAATTACCTTGGGCATCTTTACAAGAACATCACTCGCAGGTGTAGGTGAGGGTGTAGGTGTTGTGCTGACGGGAACCTTGATATTTGAACCGCCCGAGGTAGGTCTTCCGTCTGCAGGCTGGTCCGTGGTTATCAGGTTCGAAATACTGTCCTTCAGATTATCCGTAGAATCATCCGACAGGAAGAATTTATAAAGAAGCACAATAATAACGACAATCAGAGCTACGGCGAAAAGCACACTGACTACGGTCAGAATCTTCTCAAGCCATGAATCCATTGAATCCAGCTCTTCAGTTTCCTTCTTAACCTTCTTCTTAACCTTACGGCTGCTGTTGCTTACATGTGTCACAGGTGACTTTGCCGCACTCTTAATTGTATTAAGCTCCTCCTCAGTGATATTTCTTGTGGGAGAACCGCTTACTGAAGCATTACTTGCTATGCTTACATAATCACCGTCAGGATTAATAATTGAACGCTTTAAATCATTGATAAGCTCCGAAGCTGACTGATAACGGCGCTCAGGCTTCTTCTGCATACACTTCTGGATAATCTTGTCTACGCTTAAAGGCACATCCGGATTAAGCTCCCTTACCGGAACCGCCTCACTCTGGATATGAAGAAGCGCAACAGAAACCGAATTATCTCCTGCAAAGGGTACCTGTCCGGTGAGCATCTCATAAAGAGTTACACCCAGTGAATAGATATCGCTTCGCTCATCGCTGTAGCCGCCGCGGGCCTGCTCAGGTGAAAGGTAATGCACTGAACCAATGGCATTCTGTGAAATTGTATTTGATGTGGCAGCCTTCGCAATACCGAAATCCGCTACCTTTACCTTACCCTCACGCGAAATAATAATGTTCTGGGGCTTAATATCCCTGTGGATAATATGATGTGTATGCGCTGCCTCCATACCCATTGCTATCTGAATAGCGATGCCGACAGCCTCTTTAACATCAAGTCTTCTTCTTTTTTCGATGAATCTTTTAAGTGTGATACCTTCTACAAGCTCCATTACAATGTAATGAAGCCCGTCATCATCACCAACGTCGTAAACACTTACAATATTGGGATGTGAAAGACCTGCAACAGACTGAGCCTCAGCCCTGAACTTCTGAACGAAATTAGTATCTGAGGAAAACTCTGATTTCAGAATCTTAATAGCAACATAACGGTTAAGACGATGGCACAGTGCCTTATAGACATCCGCCATTCCGCCGGAACCGACCTTGTCGATTATTTCGTATCTGTCACTTATGTACATTCCCGGTTTAATCATTTTAATCACCCATTCAATAATAAAATTAATCTATTTTTACAAGAACCACGGAAATATTGTCTCTTCCGCCATTCTTATTTGCCCTGTCTACGAGAACGTCCGCACATTTCTCGAGATTATCATCGTAACACTTCACTACTTCAAGTATTTCCGAATCTGCAACCATGTTTGAAAGTCCGTCCGAGCAGAGAAGAATAATATTTCCCTTTTTAACGGGAACCTCAAACATATCCGGTATTACAACCCCCATGGCACTGATAGCTCTTGTAACAACATTTTTCTTAGGATGAAATCTGGCTTCTTCCTTCTTTATTTCACCGTTTTTGATCATTTCCATAACAAGGGAATGATCCTCGGTAACCTGCCAAATATCGGAATCGATAACATAGAGTCTGCTGTCTCCGATATTAATAACATTCATAATATTTGCTTCATCAACGGTTGCGGCAACAAAGGTGGTTCCCATTCCGTCGAGCTCCGCATTTTCCGCAGCCTTTACTATCAGCTGCTCATTGGTCTCCCGGATTGCATCCTCGATAAAGCTGAGCTTGCTTATTACACCGTCGCCCGCATTTTTGAGAATATCAACAAACTTCTCCACGCAGAAGCGCGATGCGAAATCACCCGCATTATGTCCGCCCATTCCGTCTGCCACAATAAAGAGATTTGAGAGCAGACCCACACGCTCATTGCTGGCATAACAGTAGTCCTGGTTCACCTGTCTCATTATTCCGACATCTGTTTTTGCACATGACTGCACCCAAATCACCCCATTTCCTAAACGTCACCTGTGATGTAGCTTCTCCTTAACTGCCCACATGCGGCGTCGATATTTTTACCCATTCCTCTTCTAATAGTAGCATTTATTCCATTTTTTTCAAGTAATTTTTTAAAAGCCATAATTTCACGGTTATCCGAACGCCTGTAATCCCGCTCCTTTACGGGGTTAACAGGTATTAAATTAACATGGCAGTTTCTGCTTTTCAGCAGTCCCGAAAGCTCGTCTGCACAGGCTTTTGAGTCATTTACACCGGCTATCAGACTGTACTCAAAGGTTACTCTTCGTCCGGTTTTTTCGAAGAAATAATCACATGCCTCAAGTATTTCCGAAATCTTATACTTGTTCGCTATAGGCATTGTCTGTCTTCTTAATTCATCATTCGGAGCATGCAGTGAAATCGCCAGAGTCATGGCGTACTGCAAATCGGCAAGCTCCTTTATTTTCTCAACAATTCCGCAGGTGGAAACCGTGATATTTCTTCCGCTGATGTTAAGTCCCGATTTGTCCGTTATCATTTCATAGAAACGAACAAAGGCCTCAAAATTGTCAAAGGGCTCTCCGGTTCCCATTACAACGACATTCGCCACACGCTGTCCGTCATACTTCTGTATTTCGTAAATCTGGTCCAGCATTTCGCCTGCCGTGAGATCTCTTATTTTACCGCCGATGGTCGATGCGCAGAATTTGCAGCCCATCCTGCAGCCCACCTGAGACGAAATACATACGCTGTTTCCGTGCTCATATCGCATCAGAACACTTTCTATTACATTATTATCGGCTGTTTTAAAAAGAAATTTGCAGGTTCCGTCCTCCTCATCCTTAAGCACTCTCACGATTTCAAGGGCATTCAGCTCATAGTCCTCTTTAAGTCTCTCCTTAAGTGCAGAGGGAATATTTTTCATTTCATCATATGCGGAAACCAGCTTTACATGAAGCCATTCGTAAATCTGCTTTGCTCTGAAGGACTTTTCACCAAGCGAATTTATCAGTGCGCCAAGCTCCTCAAGGCTGAGCGATCTCAAATCCTTTTTCAAGTCAATATTATCCATTTTACTACTCATTTCTTCTAAAGCTTGCGAAAAAGAAACCGTCGGTTCCGAATTCTCCCGGCAGAAGCTGAAGCATTTTATCCTTCTGATAAGTCTCGTTCATTCCCTTCGGAAGCTTCAGAACTGCTTCTGCCTTCATACCCTTTTTCGCTGCAATATAGGCCGCCTGCTCTTCATTTTCGGCAGAATTTACGGTACATGTACTGTAAATCATTATTCCGCCTATCTTCAGATACTTTACCGCATTATCCAAAATTATGCGCTGTAACTGAACAAGCTCCTTCTGCTTTTCGGGTGTGATATTATATTTTATATCCGGCTTCTTTCCGATAATACCGAGTCCCGAACAGGGCAGATCGCAAAGTACTATATCATATTTGTCAATAAAAGCCTTATTCAGGATAGCGGCATCATTTTCAATAACCTCTATATTATCCATGCCGCAGCGTTTTGCCGCTGAACGTATCATATCAGTCTTTCGAACAGATAAATCGCAGGCTGTCACCTTATAGCCATAATCTGCCATATGAAGTGACTTACCTCCGGGTGCGGCACAAAGGTCAAGAACCTTTACTTCACCGTTTTGTGGAATATTAATCCTCTCCCGGTCTATCAGTCCCGAAAGACCTGAGCTTAAATCCTGAATTACGAAAAGGCCTTCCTTATATTCCTTGTTTTCTTCTATTTTTCTGAATTTATATAAGCTGAACCACTTATCGCAATGGATGTTTCTTCTATAGGAAATGCCAGCTGAAATAAAGCGTTTTTCAAGCTCACCTGCAGAAATTTTTGACAAATTGCAGCGGATTTGAATGCCTTTGTCTGTCATAAAATATTTAAAGGCTTTCTCGCTTTTTTCCGCTCCGAAGCGGCTTACCCAGTCCTTTGTAATCCATTCGGGCATGGAATACTTTTCAGACAGACTGCATATTGTATTATCATTTGCTTCGTCCGCCTTATTTTCTCCTGCTGCCTCTTCTGTCTTCACTGAAGCATCCTCATCCGGCAATGACTCCTGCAAAAGCTTCGCCTTTGACCTTAGCTCTTCGTCCCTGCAGATATTTCTGAGCACGCCGTTTACAAAGCCCCCGAGGGATCTGAAGCCTCTTTTACCTGCCAGCTTTACCGACTCGTCGCAGGCCGCAAAATCAGTCACCGAATCCATATAAAGTATCTGGTATATTCCCGACCGAAGAATATTTCTTATAACCGGCTTCTGCTTTTCGGGCTTAACGCTTGACTTTGCACGAATTATTTCATCCAGCTCACTTTTACGTTCAACCACGCCACGGGTAAGTCTCGAAACAAAGGCTCTGTCATTCTCCGACTCTATCGTTTTCAGACAATCGGCAAGCACCAGATGTAGCGGGCGCCCGTTTTCAAGTATCAATATTATATTTTCAAGCGCAACACTGCGTGTACTCATCCCTTAGCCTCTTTAAAATTATTCAAGAATTGTTCCGTCTGCGATATTCGCACCGCGAAGGAAATCCCCCGTAAACATCCTTTTTTTACCTTCAAGCTGAAGCTCGAAAACCTCAAGCACGCCCTCGGCTGTACCTATATAGAGCGCTCCGTCGGCTATATGCAGCTGACCTGCTTTCAACTGCTGCTTATTTCCCGACTCATCAGTTATAAATGCAGCCTCCGCATTTGAAGCAAGCGCAGTTTTCCAAAGCTTAAGCATCTTCTTATTAACATAAGCATAGGCTCCGGGCCAGGGAATAAGTCCTCTTATCAGTCTTTCAAGCTCCGCTGCGGGCTTATTGAAATCAAGATGGCCCATAGCCTTTGAAAGCACTGTAACATAGCTTGATTCATCATTATTCTGGGGAATTCTTTCCGCTGTACCGTTTTCGATTTTCTCAAGAGCCTCCAAAAGAACAGGTCCGCTAAGCTCGGTAAGCCTGTCAAAGAGACTTCCTGCGGTCTCATCGGGCGCAAGCTCTATGCTTCTCTTCAGAATAATATCACCCGTATCAAGTCCTGCGGCCATATGCATAATTGTAACGCCGCTCTCTTTGTCACCGTTAATTACCGCCCACTGAATCGGTGAAGCGCCTCTGTACTTTGGAAGAAGTGATGCATGCACATTGATACATCCGTATTTCGGAAGCTCCAGAAGATTCATCTTTAACAGCTGTCCGTAAGCAACCACTACTATTATATCAGGCTTATATGCCGCAATCTCCTCAACGGATTCTGCTGCAGAAGCCTTCAGCGGTTGGAGCACCGGAAGTCCTGCTGCCAGAGCTGTTTTCTTAACCGCCGAAAAAATAATCTCATTACCGCGCGCATTAGGCTTATCCGGCTGTGTTACGACTGCTGCCACCTCATGCTCAGAATTAATCAGTGTCTCCAATACACCCGCTGCAATATCAGGTGTTCCCATAAATACTATTCTCAATTTATAACCCTGCCTTTCAATTCATAAATTCAACTGCCCGCATATAAATGCAGGTTGCCAAAAAGCTTTGGATTATTTATTTACGGTAAGCTCTCCCTCCACCTTAGTGGTGTAAAGCACACCGTCAAGATGATCAAGCTCATGCTGGATGGCCCGCGCAAGAAGTCCGTTTCCTTCAAGCTCAAATACATCCATATTCTCATCAAAGGCTCTTACCTTAACATAATTTGCTCTTGTTACAACGCCGCTCTTTCCGGGAACCGAAAGACAGCCCTCCTCACCTGTCTGACTGCCGTCCTTATCGATAATTTCGGGATTAATCAGAATGATAGGCTCATCACCCTCCTCCGAAACATCAATAACAACCAGTCTTTTAAGAATACCGACCTGAGGTGCAGCAAGTCCCACGCCGTTAGCCTCATACATCGTATCAAGCATATCCTCGATAAGTGTCAGTGTCTTCTCATTCATCTCTGTAATGGGCTTTGAGATCTTTCCCAGGATTGAATCGCCCTCTACTCTGATATTTCTAAGTGCCATTTCTATTTCCTCCTCTGCTCTACAATGGATTAAAATCAAACTGAACTGCCGTATCCTTATCCGGATTATCGTTAATATAATCCGACATATAATTCTTTAACTCTACAAGTGCCGAATAATCGGCGCTTTTAAGGTAAATATGCATTCTGTATACGTCATTTACCTTAAATACAGGGGCTGCCGCCGGTCCGAATACCTTTACTCTTCCAAACTCATCCTTCTTCTTTTCTATAAGCTCCTTAAGCACTGCCGCAAGCCTTTCGGCGCACTGCTGCTTTTCGGAAAGCGTCATAATTCGAAGCATGTTCCATGAAGGCGGATAATTCAGAAGCTTTCTGAAGGACATTTCCTCATTGTAAAAGGCTTCATAATCATTTCTTGCGGCCGTCTCTATCGCATAATGCTCTGGATTGTAGGTCTGAATCACTACCTCACCCTTTCGGCTGCCGCGGCCCGCACGACCTGCTGCCTGGGCTAAAAGCTCATAGGTTCTCTCAGCGCTTCTGAAATCTGACGAATACAAAGACATATCCGCAAGAAGGATTCCCACAAGAGTCACATTATGGAAGTCATGTCCCTTTACAATCATCTGCGTTCCCACGAGAATATCCGCCTCATTATTCGCAAAGGCCGAAAGAATCTCCTCGTAGCCATCCTTTGCCCTGGTTGTATCGGCATCCATTCTAAGTACCCTGATACCCGGGAACTCCTTAATAAGCTGCTCCTCTACCTTCTGCGTACCTATACCGAAGGCCTTAATATAAGGTGACCCGCAGGACGGACATTTTGCCACCATATCAGCCGAATAACCGCAGTAATGACACATCAGCCTTCCGTTATTATGATATGTCAGTGAAACATCACAGTGAGGGCATTTAAGAACCTTACCGCACTCCCTGCAGTTTACAAAGCTTGAATGGCCGCGCCTGTTCAAAAACAGCATCGTCTGCTCATTACGGCTGAGCCTGTCCTCTATAAGCTCCCTGAGCCTTCTCGAAAACATGGACCTGTTTCCGCTCCTCATTTCCTCACGAAGATCAACCACGTCTATCTGCGGAAGCTCAGCGCCTCCTGCACGCTCTTTAAGCTCGAAAAGCTTTATTCTTCCCGCCTTAGCCGCACTGTAGCTTTCAAGAGACGGTGTGGCCGAACCGAGTATTACCGAAGCGCCCTCCATTTCGGCACGCTTAAGTGCAAGCTCTCTCGTGCTGTATTTAGGCGAATTCTCGCTTTTATAGCTGCTCTCATGCTCTTCGTCCATTATTATCAGTCCAAGCCTGTCAAAGGGCATAAAAATCGCCGAACGCGGTCCTATCACTATCTGAGTAAGCCCCTGCTTTGCCTTCAGATACTGGTCATATCTCTCGCCTGCGCTAAGCTTGGAATTCATAATCGAAATGCTGTCACCGAAGCGCCTGTAAAAACGCTTCACGGTCTGATAGGTAAGAGCAATCTCGGGGATAAGCATTATTACCTGCTTCCCCTGCCTTATTACCTCATCAATTACAGCCATATATACCTCGGTTTTACCGCTGCCGGTTATACCGTGTATTAAATAATCATTTCGTATTCCGGCCCTTAAATCCGCCCAAATACTTTCAGCAACAGCCTTCTGCGAAGGATTGAGCTCGCATGCAAAGCCCCTGTCGTTTTCAAGTCTTTCTAAGGGATTTCTTAAAACCGTTTCACTTTCCAGTTCTATCAGCCCCTCAGTAATAAGCGACTGAATGGTCTGAGCGGAAACATTAAGCTTCTGTACAACAAGCGAATAATCAAGTCCGTATTCATACTCGCCCAGAAGCTCGAAAAGAAGCCTTTCCTTGGCCTTATGCTTCTTCCTGACCGCCGTTGCATAGGCCGCATTAAGAATATCACGGTCAGCCTTCGGAAGAATCCTTCGTTTTACAAGATTCTGTACCTTTTTCTTTATCGGGATAACACATTTCAGCGCCTCATTAAAGGTAGAACCGAAATTTTCCTTCATCCAGGCCGCGAGCTTAATCATTCTGTCGTCTACGCTTACTTCACCCTCGACAATCCCGCGTATGGGCTTGATTTTTGAAGGATCTATTTTAGCCCTGTCCGATATTCCGACAATATATCCCTTTATATAGCTTTTTCTGTTGCCAAAGGATATCCACACGCGTTCGCCTATTTCAGCCTTTGCCTCAAGCTCCTCAGGAATCCTGTACTGAAAGCTTCGGTCCAGACTTTCCACCGAAATGTCAACTATTATATCTGCGTACATCTTACCTCAATTCTGCAATTATGTCGCTGATGATATCCCTCTCATCCATGGGATATCTTACCCCTTCTATTTCCTGGTAATCCTCATTACCCTTTCCTGCCAGAAGAATACAGTCACCCGGCTGAGCATTTTCTATGCAGTATTTAATCGCCTCACGTCTGTCAGGAATGGTTATATACTTGCCGTCCGCTTTTGATACACCTACCAGAATATCCGCAATGATATCCTCAGGCTTTTCAAAACGGGGATTATCCGATGTAACAACCGTAAGGTCCGCCATTCTCGACGAAACCTCACCCATCTCAAAACGTCTGTCCTTAGAGCGGTTTCCTCCGCATCCGAAAAGATTAACCAGACGCTTGGGCTCATAGGCTCTTAATGTTTCAAGTACGCTCTCTAACGCAACCGCATTGTGTGCATAGTCAATGAGAAGCGTATATTTATCAGAAATCTTTACAGGCTCCAGACGGCCTCTTACATGAGTATTAAATAAAGCATCGGCAATCTTTGACACGTCATCTGTAAAATGAGCTGCCACGGCCGTAGCGCAAAGTGCATTCATAACGTTAAACTTTCCGGGAATGGATAATCTGGCCGTACCTGTCAGACTGCCCGAATAGTCAAAGGAAATACCCATTGTACCGTTTTCCACAAAAAGCCTTATTTCATCACCCATCAGCATGCCCGAGGGCTTAATGCCGCTGTTTTCAAGGATATTGGTGTTTTGTGCAAGTCCAAAGCCTTCCACGGCAGTTTTGCAGTATTTAAGCACCTCTGCAACATGACTGTCATTTGCATTAACAATCGCAGTCCTGGACTGTCCGAAGAGAATGGCCTTGCAGTCAAGATACTCCTCGAAATCCGCATGCTCAGCACCGCCGATATGGTCCTTGCCAAGGTTAGTAAATACACCGTAATCAAAGGTCATTCCGAATACTCTGTGCTGCTTGAGTCCCTGTGAAGAAACCTCCATAAGCAGTGTATCACAGCCCTCGTCCACCATTTGGCGCAGATACTGCTGTACCAGATATGATTCAGGTGTGGTATTGTGTGTGGGATAGCTTGTACCGTTAATCAGAATACCGATAGTACCGATAATTCCGCAGCGTCTTCCAGCCTTCTCGAGAATGTTATGAATCATGTAGCAGGTGGTTGATTTACCCTTTGTACCGGTAAGTCCTATTGTAACAAGCTTAGCTGCGGGATAATCAAACCAGGCCTGTGAAAGCAGTGAAAGCGCCTTTCTGGTATCGGATACCACTACAAGCTTTGCACTTCCTTCAAGCTCCACCTCATGCTCTGCAAAAATAACCGAAGCGCCCTTCTTTTCCGCCTCTGCGGCAAAGGAATGACCGTCAAAGGTCGCTCCTGCCATGGCTACAAAAGCCGCGCCCTCCGCTATTTCGCTTCTTGTATCATAAATAATAGAGCTGACCTCGGTATCACCGATATTTTCATATTTTGCGATTCCGCCGTCAATCAGCTGCTCCACCGCTTTTATCAATTCGCTCAGTTTTTTCATACTAATAACCATGCCTTTCCTGCTGTAGTTCAAACTTTTACAGGCATAAATCTGCGTGTAAATTAAATTATCACGCTATTATCATAATAAGGGGACGGACCAGCTCCGGAAACACAAGAGCAAAACACCCGTCCCCTGAATTCAGTTTTAATCTTATAATCTGTTATATAGATCCTCGTACTGCTTTGCCGAATTCTTCCATGAGAAATCAGCCGCCATACCTCTGTCTATAATCTTGTTCCACTCGCGCTTTCTGTTATAGTATACATCCTTTGCGTAGCGGATTGTCGCAAGCATCTCATGAGCATTGTAATTGCAGAAGCTGAAGCCTGTACCTGAATTCTCATACTCATTGTAGGGCTCTACAGTATCCTTAAGACCGCCTGTTTCACGTACAATAGGAACTGTACCGTAACGTAAGCTCATAAGCTGGCTGAGACCGCAGGGCTCAAAAAGTGAAGGCATAAGGAATGCATCACAAGAAGCATAAAGCTTATGAGAACGCTCATTTGAATAGAAAATATTGGCCGAAACTCTGTCCGGATACTTCCATGCGAAATGACGGAAAAGATTCTCATACTTGGGATCGCCCGTACCAAGTACAACAAGCTGTGTATCCTCTGCACAGATTTCCTCGATAACACAATCCACAAGGTCAAGTCCCTTCTGGTCTGTAAGTCTTGAACAGATACCGATCATGAACTTCTTCTCGTCCTTTGCAAGACCAAGCTCCTCCTGAAGCGCAAGCTTATTCTTAACCTTTTCCTTACGGAAATTCATGGGTGTGAAATTCTTAAAAATATAGGGATCATGTTCAGGGTCGTAATCGGTATAATCAAGACCGTTTACAATACCGCAGAGGCTGTTTGAACGCGCATTCATCAGTCCGTCAAGACCCTCACCGTAGAAAGGCATCTTAATTTCCTGTGCGTATGTATTACTTACCGTTGTAACATAATCTGCGTATACAATACCTGCCTTCAAATAGTTCGCATCGCCCTTATACTCGAGCTTATCCGAGGTAAAGTAATAGTCAGAAAGACCTGTAATATCCTTAATAACCTTCTTATCCCAGACACCCTGGAATTTAAGGTTATGAATTGTCATAATACTCTTGATTCCGTGGAAGAACTGATTATTCTGGAAGTTATCATGAAGGAATACCGGAATAAGACCTGTCTGCCAGTCATGACAATGAATGATATCGGGACGGAAGCCTATTGCAGGCAGTGCAGAAAGTGCTGCACGGCAGAAGAATGCGAACTTCTCAATGTCCTCGTAAATATTTCCGTAAGGCGCAAAGCCTGCGAAATAATACTCATTGTCAATAAAGTAAAACTTGATGCCGTCATATTCGGCCTCAAGAACACCTACATACTGTCTGCGCCATGCAAGATCCATATAAAAATGTGTAAGATATTTCATACGGCTCTTGAATTCTTCCTTAATGCATGCATACTTGGGAAGAATTACTCTGACGTCAAACTCATCCTTGTTCAGATATTTCGGTAATGAACCGATAACATCTGCCAAACCACCTGTCTTAATAAAAGGAACGCCTTCTGAAGCAATAAAACATATATTCTTCATCCTGATAACCTTACCTTTCTCTGTATTTTTATGAGGCTATTTACCTCGTATTTCCTGCTTTCTGCGGTCTGCGAGCTGCTTCATTTCCATTGCGCCCGTAAGAACCGTTTCCGTAATCTCTGCACCGCCCGTAAGTCGTGCAAGCTCATATTTAATATTATCTTCCGAAAGACGACTTATAGCTGTAATCGTTCTTCCGTTCTCCACATCCTTCCTGATTTCGTAATGGCTGTCCGCCATTGCCGCAATCTGGGGAAGATGCGTAATACATACCACCTGATGGTCATTGGCTATCTTGCAGAGCTTTTCGGATACCTTCTGTGCCGTTCTTCCGCTAATACCCGCATCAATCTCATCAAATATCAGCGTTCCGATAGCGTCACGTCCTGCCATGACCGATTTAATACCGAGCATAATTCTCGAAAGCTCACCGCCCGATGCAATCTCACTTAAGGGCTTAACCTTTTCACCCGGATTCAGTGAAATCATAAAGCTGCATTCATCCGCCCCGTCCGAATGACAGCCATCCTTTACAGTCATTTCGATTTTGAACACAACCTGATTAAAGTTAAGTTCAAGCAGCGCCTCTGAGATTTTCTTTTCAAGCTGCTCCGCGCTCTTCTTTCTTAATACCGTAAGCTTCGCTGACTTCTTTGTCAGAAGCTCCACAGCATCCTCAAGCTTTTTTTGAAGCCCGGCCCTGTAGCCTTCGAAGTCCTCAAGCTTCTGAAGCTCAAGACATGCCTCATCATAATATCTGTTAATTTCTTCTATGCTGTTACCGTACTTTGCCTTAAGTCCCGACAGAAGATCAAGTCTTTCCTCAATTTCACGGATTTCTCCGCGGTCATCGGGAAGTGAATCGCTGTAACCGCTTATTTCACGCATTGCATCGCTGATGCAATTATCCGCATCAGACAAAATCTCGACTATCGAAGCAAGCTTCTCATCGAACTCCGCAACTCTCGATAAAGCCTTTACTGCCTGTGAAAGACTGTCGCTTATACGCCCTTCACCGTTAATGCAGTCATAGGCACAGTCTAAGCCTTCCTCAATCAGCTGAACATTCGCAAGCAGCTTGTGACGTTCCTTTAAATCCTCTTCCTCGCCGTCCTTAAGTGCCGCCGCCTCAATTTCATCAATCTCGTATTTTAACAGCTCCAGACGCCGTGCTCTGGTTTTCTCGTCATCGATACAGCTGTCCGCTTCCTGCTTCAAAGCCTTATATTCCGAATAAGCACGCTTAATATCAGCCTTAAGCAAATCAGCGTCACTGCCCGCATATTCATCGATAATCGAAAGCTGACGCTTGGTACTGTAAAGCAGCTGATTCTCATTCTGACCGTAAATATCAATAAGTGATGAAGCAAGCTCCTTTACAAAAGCCGCCGTTACGGTTTCACCGTTTACCCTTACCACGCTTCTGCCGTTATTCATCAGCTTTTTGGAAATAACCAGCTCATCCGAAGCATCAATACCCTGCTCGGCAAGCTTTTCAGACACTTGTCCGGATACGTTTACAAAGGTTAATTCACTCAAGGCAAAATCCGCGGCCTCGCTGACGATGTCCTTGGGTGTTCTTCCGCCAAGTGCCATATTGAGAGCGCCCAAAAGAAGAGACTTGCCGGCACCTGTCTCGCCGGTAAAAATATTCAGATTATCTGACAGATCAATATCCGCTTCATCAATGATAGCGAAATTTTTAACATGAACGTTTACTAACATCTGATACCTTTCTCCTGTATAAACTCTCTCAAGCATATAGTTTACCACACCGGATAAACTAATTCAAGGAAAAACCCGATACAAAAGCCTGTTAAATACAAAAAAAGCCTGTTAATCAACATCTGCTGACTAACAGGCTTTAATCTGCTAAAGTATTATATTATTCATCCCAGTTATGGTATACATTCTGAACATCATCATCCTCATCAAGAAGGTCGAGAGTCTTGTTGATATTCTTGATATCTGTCTCGTCTGTAAGCTCCTTCCAAAGCTGGGGAATCATTGTAACATCAGCTGAAACCATGGGAAGCTTAGCCTCTGTAAGTGCATCAAGAACCTTTGAGAAATCATCGGGAGCTGTAATAATCTCGTAACTGTCCTCTTCCTCGCTGAAGTCCTCCGCACCTGCATCAAGAGCGATCATCATAAGGTCATCTGCGTCCATTTCGCACTCTTCCTTGTCAATGATAATCTGTCCCTTTCTGTCGAAAAGAATTGATGCACAGCCGGGTGTACCTACGTTGCCGTAGCCCTTTGTAAATGCGTTTCTTACGTTAGCTGCTGTTCTGTTCTTGTTGTCTGTTAATGCTTCAACGATAATTGCAACACCGTTGGGGCCGTATCCTTCATAGGTTACTGTCTCGAAATTAACTGCGTTAAGATCTCCGGCAGCCTTCTTAATACTACGGTCGATTGTATCATTGGGCATGTTGTTTGCCTTTGCCTTAGCAACCACAATCTTGAGCTTGAAGTTGTTATTGATATCGGGACCGCCTTCCTTTACCGCTACTGCAATTTCACGACCGATTCTTGTAAAAATCTTTCCCTTTGCTGAATCGTTCTTTTCTTTTTTGTGCTTAATATTAGCAAATTTAGAATGACCTGACATATATAATCTCCTTTTTTAAAACCTTCACGGTATTATAGCACTATTTTTTTATTACTGTCAACCTTCTTAATTTTTCCGCAACCTGATAGGTTCCTTCAATGGTTCTTACGGCACAGAAAATGGTATCATCACCTGCGATACAGCCGACCACACCCTCGAGATGAAGTGAATCAAGCGCTGCCGCAACCGCCATGGCCATACCTGATACCGTTTTAAGAACAAGTATATTCTGTGCGGTTTCAAGCGAAATAAGGCCGTCATGAAGAACACGCAGATACTTGTCGGAATTACCCGCATCACTGCCTCTCATGGATATATACTTCTGTGTTCCGTTCTCGGTAGCTATCTTGGTAAGCTTCAGCTCTCTGATATCTCTGGAAACAGTAGCCTGTGTTACATTAAATCCAAAATCCTTAAGAATTGCAAGAAGCTCCTCCTGTGTTTCGATATCATTTTTCGTAATGATGTCAAGAATCGCATTCTGTCTTTCTGATTTCATGGCAAACCTCCTTTGCTGTAATCGTCCGGATAAGTTTGATAAATTAACCGGGTATTTATGAGTTAAGCTTGGAATGCAGAACGTTAAAATAGCTCTGCTCCGGGAATCTTATAAGCTTTGTGACCGCTGAAGCCTTTTCTATAAGAATACTGTCACCTGTTTCAAGACCGATAGCCATCTGACCGTCAATTGTGGCGTAGCTTTCAACCTCCTGTGACTTTTTCTTTTCTCCTACAACGATTTTGATTTTTTCCTTTGCGGACACCACAATACTGCGATGCTGCAGGGTATGCGGACATATGGGCGTAATGCACATAAGCTCCGCCTCAGGGGTAACAATCGGACCGCCAGCCGACAGATTATAGCCTGTAGAGCCTGTCGGGGTTGCAACAAGTATACCGTCGCCCGAATACGAACCCACAAATTCATCATTAATATATAAATCAGTCCTGATAATTCTCGAAAGACCGCTTCTGGTAACCGTAACATCGTTTAATGCCATGCTTTTGCTGACATTTGCCCCGTGATTAACAGTCACGTCAAGCAGCATTCTGTCCTCGACAATATATTCACCCGCAATCAGTGCCCTTATCGCCTGCTCGATGCCTGTTTTCTCCACAACAGAAAGAAATCCGAGTGTTCCGAGGTTAATGCCGACCATGGGGATTTCCCTGCAGCCGACAGCGCGTGCCGTCTCTATGATCGTACCGTCTCCTCCGAGGATAATAATACACTCTGTATCATCCGGAACTGCCTCAGTTGAAAAATGCGCCCTTCCTGTCAGCTCATCAATTACGTAAGCCTTCTCTGCGAGCGGGTCACCAAGCAGCCTGCACTCAGCACCCTCTTCAACTATAAGCTGCTCTATCCTCTTCGTCACTATGAAATCGGGATCCTTCGATTTGTTTGTCAGTATACAGAATTTCTTCATATCAACAATCAGCCCTGACCTTAATTAAATCCGTTAACCAATATATCTGCAAAAAGTCCGGCTCACATCCGCCCTTATTTGCACATACGATAGTTATTTTATTATATCGCAAGATTTATCCTTATGCAACAGATATAATATCTTAGATACTATATAAAATTACAGTCCCTCATGCGCAGCCTTTACCACTGAATCTATCTGCTGCTCATCATAGGGCGCACATTCATCGGCACCTACATTACCCATATTCTCCGCATAAAGAAGGTATTCGATATTTCCTTCGGTACCCTTAATCGGTGAGTAATCCAGTCCCAGCAGATTAAAGCCTGCTGCCGCAAAGAAGCTGCCTATCATACCGATAACCTGCTTATGGACCTTTGCATCCCTTACGATGCCGCCCTTTCCGACCTGCTCCCTGCCCGCTTCAAACTGAGGCTTGATAAGACATACAATATGTGCCCCGTTCTTCATAATAGGCTTAATTGCGGGCAAAAGCTTTGTAACCGAAATAAAGGATACATCAATGGAAACAAAATCCACCTGCTCACCTATTGTCTCCGGTGTAACATAACGCATGTTGGTTTTTTCCATCGAAATGACACGCTCATCGCTGCGAAGCTTCCAGTCAAGCTGATTGGTGCCTACATCGACCGCAAAAATCTTTACCGCACCTTTTTGAAGCATACAGTCGGTAAAGCCACCGGTAGACGCACCGACATCCATACAGGTAAGGCCATCAAGCTTAACCTCAAACACATTAACAGCCTTTTCAAGCTTATAGCCTGCACGGCTGACATAACGCATCTTCTCGCCTCTTATTTCAATGTGACATTCTTCCTTGAACATGGAGCCTGCCTTATCCTCACGCTGACCGTCAACAAATACCTCACCGGCCATTATTATAGCCTTGGCCTTCTCGCGTGACTCCACCATTCCCCTGTTTACAAGCATTACATCCAAGCGTTCTTTACCCAATTCTGCACCTCTTATATCTATATGCTTTAAGAGACGGGGATTAAAGACACTATAATGTCCTAACCTCCGTCCCCTATTGTAAGTTTAAAATTATTAATTATAAAAATGCCGGCAAATTATTTAATCTGACCCTCAAGTACGCCTGCAACAGCTGCCACGCACTCATCAATACCTGCAGGGTTCTTGCCGCCTGCCTGAGCCATATTGGGACGTCCGCCGCCGCCACCTCCTACAAGACCTGCAATGGCCTTGATAAGATTGCCTGCATGTGCGCCCTTTGCAATAGCATCATCTGTAGCCTTTGCCACGAGATTTACCTTGCCGTCTGTATCTGAAGCAAGTACTGCTACACCGCCGCCCATCTTCTCGCAAAGTGAATCCGCAAGGTCACGCAGACCGTTCATATCTACGCCGGGAACCTTTGATGCAAGGAGCTTAACGCCCTTGATTTCGGTTACACTGCTCATTACATCGCCGAGAGCATCCTTTGCTGCCTTTGACTTAAGTGACTCGATTTCAGAAGCAAGTGCCTTATTGTCTGCCTGAAGATGTGCAATCTTTTCCGCAAGACCCGAAGGCTGAACCTTTGCCGCAGCTGCTGCCTCATTGAGCATTTCCTCAAGCTTTTTGTAGTATGCAATAACATTTGCACCTGTGATAGCCTCAATACGGCGAACACCTGCTGCTACGCCTGATTCTGAAAGAATCTTGAAGTTGGCAATGTCTCCTGTATTCTTAACATGAGTACCGCCGCATAATTCCTTTGAGAAGTCACCCATTGATACAACACGAACGGTATCACCGTACTTCTCACCGAAAAGTGCCATAGCACCTGTGCTCTTTGCCTCATCGATTGTCATTACATTTGTAACGACATCCTCTGCCATAGCGATATATTCATTTACAATGCTTTCAACCTTTGCAATCTCCTCGGCTGTCATAGCCTTACCGTAAGAAAAGTCGAAACGTGTACGCTCTGTATCCTGATATGAACCCTGCTGATGAACATCCGAACCAAGTACCTTCTGAAGGGCTGCCTGAAGAAGATGTGTTGCTGAATGGTTCTTGCAGGTGCTGCTTCTGAGTACCGCATCAACCTTAAGGGATGCTGTCTCTCCTACCTTGATTGTACCTGAAACAACAGTTCCTACATGACCGATACGGCCGCCGGGAACCTTCACTGTTTCCTCAACCTTAAAGCTTCCGTCTGCGGTGCTGATGATACCCGCATCACCCTTCTGACCACCCATGGTAGCATAGAAAGGCGTAATTTCTGTAATAATGGTTCCCTTTGCACCCTCAGAGAGTGTGTCAACGAGAGCATTATCATCTGAAGCTGCGATAATCTTTGAATCGGCTGTAAGTGTATCATAGCCGACAAAGCTGCTTACCAGATTCTCGTCAAGTGCATCAAATACAGAAGCTGTATTCTTCTGTGCAAAGCTCTTACCTGCACGGGCGAGCTGCTTCTGCTCCTCCATAGAAGCTGCAAAGCCTTCCTCGTCTACTGTAAGGCCCTCTTCCTGAGCCATTTCAACTGTAAGCTCAAGCGGGAATCCGAATGTATCATAAAGATAGAATGCTGACTTTCCGTCGATTGTCTTTGCATTCTCTTCCTTCTTTGCATCAAGAATCTTCTTAAATTCCTTCATGCCGTTCTCAAGAGTGCTTTCGAAACGAACAATTTCCTTATCAAGCTCATTTACTACGAAGTCTCTGTTCTTAACGAGGTTAGGGAAGCTCTCATTGTAAACCTCATCCATGTAAATTGCTGCGCACTTGATAAGATTTTCCTTCTTAAGACCAAGTGTACGTCCATGTCTTACGGCACGTCTGATAAGACGTCTGAGAACATAGCCTGCACCTGCATTTGAGGGTGTAAGCTTTGCCTCATCACCGATAAGCATTAAGCTTGTACGCATATGGTCGGCAACAATTCTCATAGAACGTGTAAGCTTCTCATCAGCCTCATACTTCTGACCGCTTACCTGCTCAATATATGCGATTACGGGTGCATGAATGTCTGTCTTATATACATCACTAAAGCCGTTAAGGAATGCAAGGTTACGCTCAAGACCCCAGCCTGTATCTACATTCTTCTTTGCAAGAGGAGTAAGTGTTCCGTCCTGATGCTTCTCATACTGCATGAATACGTCATTACCGATTTCGGTATACTTTCCGCAGTGGCATCCGGGACCGCAGTTAGGACCACAGTCGGGAACATCCTTTACATAGAACATCTCACTGTCGGGACCGCAGGGACCGAACTCAAGACCCCACCAGTTATCCTCAGCGGGAAGGTAGAAAATATTCTCCTTCTTGAAGCCTGACTGCATTCTGTACTTTGCGCCTTCCTCATCACGGGGAGCATTCTCATCGCCCGCAAAAACAGTTGCGGCAAGATGGTCTGCATCAAAACCGAATACCTGTGTCAGAAGCTCGAATGACCACTTACAGCGGTCCTCCTTGAAATAATCACCGAGTGACCAGCTTCCCATCATCTCGAAGAAGGTTCCATGGCTTGCATCACCTACAGACTCAATATCATTTGTACGTACACAGCCCTGCACATTGCAGAGTCTTGTGCCCATAGGATGCTTCTTACCTAAAAGATAAGGCATAAGTGGCTGCATGCCGGCTACATTAAAGAGAACGCCTGTTGAACCGTCTGATACGAGTGAAACCGCACCACAGTCAACATGACCGCGCTCCTTATAGAAATTTATCCAAGCCTTACGAAGCTCATTGGATGTAAATTTTTTCATAAAAAACTACCAATTCCTTTCATTACAATGCAGATTCAGGGATAATCCCCGAATCCGCATCAAAAGATTTTAATATTATGTTTTAATTATTCAAGAGTCTTAAGGAATGCCTCGATTCTGTCAAGACCCTTTGTAATATTCTCAAGGCTTGTAGCATAGCTGAGACGGATATGTGTCTCAAAACCGAAGTCCTTGCAGGGAATTACAGCTACATTGAAATCATTAAGAAGAATGTCTGCGAGACCGAATACATCGCCAACCTTCTTACCCTTGTAAGAAAGCTCGAAGGTCCTGCTTACATCTACGAATGCATAGAATGCACCGCTGGGCTTGATAAGTGATACATGAGGCATTGCGGCGCAACGCTCGTATGTATACTGACTTCTCTTTGCGAACTGCTCTACCATTGCGGCAACTGTATCCTGGGGACCGTTAAGCGCCTCAAGTGCAGCCTTCTGAGCGATTGAGTTGGGGTTTGAGGTCTGGTGTGACTGAATGCTGCCCATTGCCTTTGCAATCTCAGCTGTTGAACCTGTATAACCGATTCTCCATCCTGTCATGGCATATGCCTTTGCCATACCGCTGCAGGTGATGGTTCTCTTATAAATTTTCTCACCTAAGCTTGCGATACTTACAACCTCTTCATCTGTATATACAAGGTTCTCGTACATTTCATCTGAGATACAGTAGATATCCTTCTCAACGATAACCTTTGCAAGAGCCTCAAGCTCTGACTTTGTATAAATCATACCTGTAGGGTTGTTGGGGGAATTAAGAACGAATGCCTTTGTCTTGTCTGTACATGCCGCAGCAAGCTCCTCAGCTGTAATCTTATAGCCGTTCTTCTCATCACACTTAACAAATACGGGAACACCGCCTACAAGCTTAACCATCTCAGGGTAGCTGAGCCAGTAGGGTGCGGGGATGATAACTTCCTCTCCGGGATTTACAAGAGCCTCAAAAATGTTTGTAAGTGAATGCTTACCGCCATTGCTGATAACGATCTGATTAGGCTCATAGTGAAGCTTGTTAAAACGCTCGAACTTGTCGGCAACTGCCTTCTTAAGTTCAACGATACCTGATGCGGCGGTATACTTTGTGAAGCCGTCATCAATAGCCTTCTTTGCTGCCTCGCAAACATTGGCGGGTGTAGGGAAGTCGGGCTCGCCGGCACCGAAGCTTACTACATCAATTCCTGCTGCCTTCATCTGTTTTGCCTTGTCCGAAATTGCAAGGGTTGATGAAGGTTTAACATCTTTTGCTCTGTTAGATAATCCTGTCATATTTATAACCATGCCTTTCTTAAAATCGGCGCACTGAGCGCCGAATATATTTCAAAATTTAAACCTCTTCGGATTTGCTTACAACCACTCCGCCGGTCTTGAAAATAGAATTTGAAGGAACGAAGCCTCTTACCATTGAAAGAGGGTAAACATTGCTCTTCTTTCCTACTACAGTACCGGGATTCATTACGCTGTTGCAGCCAATCTCAACATTATCGCCAAGCATTGCACCGAACTTCTTAAGGCCTGTCTCAACCTTTGTTCCGTAATAGTTGATGGTAACAAGTGTCTTGTCCTGCTTAACGTTTGATGTAATGGCACCGGCACCTGTATGTGACTTAAAGCCGAATACGGAATCACCGACATAGTTGAAGTGAGGTGTCTGAACCTTATTAAAAAGAACTACATTCTTAAGCTCACATGAGTTTCCGACTACACAGCCCTCGCCTACGATAGCCTTGCCTCTGATAAAGGCGCACTGACGAACCTCAGTGTTCTTGCCGATGATACAGGGACCGGTGATGCTTGCTGTGGGAGCAACCGTAGCTGACTTTGCGATCCAGATATTATCACCGATTTTATTGTACTCCTCAGGGTCAAGTGTCTCACCGAGCTTCATGATAAAGTCACCGATTTCGGGAAGCACCTCCCAGGGATATGTCTTTCCTTCAAAAAGCTCAGCGGCAATTGTCTGTGAAAGGTCATACATCTCACTGATTTTCATCTCGTTATAATCGCTCATAAATATATCCTTACCTTTCTGCCCGCATTTCAACCCATAATTTATGCATCAAGCATATTATGCAGGCATATATAAATCTCTTTTATTCCAAACGCAAATTTATGCAAGTGCCTTGATGGCAGCGCCAACCTTCTCATAGAGAGCGTCGGCATCCTCCATTGAAGCGCCCTTGATTCCGTAGTAGAACTTAATCTTAGGCTCTGTTCCCGAAGGTCTTACGCAGCACCACTGGTCATTCTCGAGGCAGTAGTATAATACGTTTGACTCGGGAAGATCTGTCTCTGAGCTCTCTCCCGTAACATAATTCTTAACTGTATGAAGCTTGTAATCACGAGCCTCGATTACCTTAAATCCGCCGATTTCGCTGATGGGATTCTTACGAAGGTTATCAAGAATGCCGGCAATCTTCTGTGCACCGTCAGCACCCTTCATGGTGATTGATACTGCACCCTCACGGAAATATCCGTACTCCTCGTACATCTCCATCATTCTGTCCCAAAGGCTCTTGCCCTGAAGCTTATTGTAAGCCGCAGCCTCGCAAAGACCCATAACAGCCGCACAGGCATCCTTATCACGGGCATGTGTTCCGATAAGGCAGCCGTATGACTCCTCATAGCCGAACATGTACTGCTTATCCTTAACGCCTGTCTCGAAGAGCTTAATCTGCTCACCGATATACTTAAAGCCTGTGAGACATTCAATAAGCTCACAGTTGAATTTCTTTGCTACAACATCACACATATTTGATGTAACGATTGTCTTAACAACGGCACCGTTGTCGGGAAGGCAGCCAAGCTCCTTACGTGTTGCAAGCTGATACTCACAAAGAAGTGTACCGCTCATATTTCCTGTAAAGGCCTTATACTCTCCTGTCTTTGAATCCTTTGCATAAACGCCAAGTCTGTCCGCATCGGGATCTGTTGCGAGAACGAGGTCCGCATTGACCTTCTGGGCAAGCTCAAGCGCAAGCTTGAATACCTTGGGATCTTCGGGATTGGGATAGCCTACGGTAGGGAAATCTCCGTCCGGTAATTCCTGCTCGGGAACTACGTATACCTTCTTGAAGCCCAAAGACTCAAGTACACGTCTTACGGGAAGGTTTCCTGTACCGTGTAAGGGTGTGTAAACAATTGTGATATCCTCGGCAGCCTTCTTGATAACATCAGGTCTGAGAACAAGCTTCATAAGCTCCTCATTGTATCTGTCATCGATATCCTTGCCGATTGTATGATAAAGTCCGGCTGCTTCGGCGTCCGCTCTTGACATGGTCCTGAGTGCGGCGAAGTCATGGAGTGAATTAACCTCTTCAATAATCTGTACGTCCTTGGGTGCGGTTACCTGTGCGCCGTCCTCCCAGTATACCTTATAGCCGTTATACTCGGGCGGATTGTGGCTTGCGGTAACTACGATACCTGCTGTACAGCCTAACTCACGAAGAGCAAATGAAAGCTCGGGTGTGGGGCGAAGAGACTCAAATCTGTAGGTCTTAATACCGTTTGCGTTAAGACAGAGTGCTGCTTCCTCACTGAATTCGATTGACATATGTCTTGAATCGTATGCAATAGCTACACCCTTATCCTGCTTGCCTTCCCTGATGATGAAGTTTGCAAGACCCTGGCTGGCTCTTCTGACAGTATATATATTCATACGGTTTGTACCTGCACCGATTACACCACGCAGACCGCCTGTACCGAATTCGAGATCCTTGTAGAATCTGTCCTTGATTTCCTCATCATTCTCTGAAATCTCGACAAGCTCTGCCTTTGTGTCAGCATCAAATGCATCTGATGCAAGCCATTTCATATACTCACTTACATAACCCATATAAAGTACCCCCTTGAAATAAACATAGTTTCACATATATCATTAATATTACAACTTTATGCAATAGTTGGCAAGATAAAAAAGCAAAAAAAGCGTAAAAAAACAGCCCCCTTGCAGAGACTGTTAAAAATTTATTTTACTTCCTCAACACAAATATAAAGTGTAATGTAATTATTACCGTTAATGTTGATAGGAATGGCAATTGCGGGAATATCCGACTGAAGCTTAAGCGCACGTCCATGCATTGACATAGGAGGTGTGATATCGAAAATAATGTTCATTGTAGAAAAAATGGTCGATGTATTTCCGAGAATCATATTACCGAGCTCTCCGAGTGCCGAACATGCCATATCATCAAGTGACTCTACAGGCATACCCATCATCATAACGCTGGCAATTTCCTTCGCACGCTGGTCAGTCATACCGATGAGAACCTGTCCTCTCATACCGCCGGTAACACCTACCTGAATAATGAAAGTAGACTCGGGAAAGCTAAGATCCGAAAGCGAAGGCTTGCCTACCGCACCCCCATTAAGTCCAAGCATTTCAAGAATTGTGATTGTTGCCTTTACGAATGGATTTAAGTATTTGATATCTAAAGCGGCCATTGTTCACCTCGTCATAATTTCTACTTAACTTAGTATTGCATAATATGTATAATGTTCACACAAATCATATCATACATCACTAATAATAGATTATCACAAATCCCTGTCAATGGCAAGTAAAAAAACCTTTGAATCAAACTTTTTCAGCCAACCGAAAGAAGGTAGAAAATAGTCACAATGAGTCCGAGCATAATGCAGACCATGCCATAAGAAAGACTGCCCGAAACAACACGCAGATTATCGTCAGCCTGCGCTATATTGGCCATAATTCTGTCCTTTACGGGTGTAGGCTTATTCTCGATAAGCTCCTTAAAGAACATTCTCCTGATTGCATAAAGAATCCACTCAAATAATGAGCTGATTACGATTGCCGAGAATACCGTAGGAAGAATTACCAAAAGCAGAGGTCTGTAAAGCATATTTTCAAGGTCCAGCTTTGCGGGCCATCTGTCGGCATATACTCTCTCATCCTTCCTGCCCGTCATCAGACATTTTCTGCTGAAGAGGAATACCAGGATACCGATTACCAGTGAAATAACAAAGCCCTTAAGATTCTCAAGTGAGAAAACCGCAATGTGCTCTATAGGCTCGGCATGGGTGAAATCACTCATCACTACAGCCAGCTTATCGATGAAAATCGAAGGAATGACACCGCATACCACAATAAAAATACAGGGGATAAATAAAGCCGCATAGGTAAGAGGCGAAAATACTGCCTTCTCCTCCGCTTCCTTCTGCTGAACATACTTTGAAGGCTTCTCAACAAATACAGCCACAAAAAGCTTTGTCATATAACCGATGGTCATACCGCCGCTTAAAAGGAAGAGATACTCAATAGCCTTAATAACGGCTGCGCCGCACTCCTCATAATACTCTACTATGCCCTCATGAATAAGTGTTTTGCTGATGTAGCCCGAGAAGAAAGGAATACCCATAATTCCGAGTGCTCCGATTGCGAATGCAATCTTAAGCAGGGGCTTATTTTTACCGAAGCCGCGTATATCGTTAAGGTCAAGTCTGTGGAGCTTCATATAAACAGCACCTGCGCACATGAAGAGAACAAGCTTGAACATTGAATGGTTTACCATGTAAAGGACTGTTCCTGCCGCAGCAAGGCTGTTTTCTTCATTGAGCAGCACTGAAAATGCGCAGCCCACAAGGATAAAGCCGATCTGTGACATTGATGAGCAGGCAAGTGTTCTCTTAAGGTCAATTGAGAATACCGCAAGCACTGCGCCGAGAAACATTGTAATACAGCCGAGAACAAGAATAACCGTACCCCAGTTCTTATCTCCTCTGAATACCTCAAAGCAGAGAATCAGAACGCCGTAAATACCTGACTTTGTAAGGATACCCGAAAGTAATGCCGATGCGGGTGCAGGAGCAACGGGGTGAGCCTTCGGAAGCCAGATATGAAGGGGGAACATGCCGGCCTTTGCACCGTATCCGAAGAGAATGAGTGCTCCCGCCACATATACAGCCGCCTTATCCGATGCCGAACCACCGTTAAATACAGCCTCTGCCGCAGCATGAAGACTGTCGATTTCAAGCGTACCCAGCAGGTAATAGCACATAATAACACCCATCAGCATTACAAGACCGCCGATGACAGCCACTGTAAGATAGGTACCTGCCGCTCTCATTGCCGCAGGCTTCTCATCGTGTGCAACCCATGTATATGAGGTAAGTGACATTATCTCAAAGAAAATGAACGCAGTATAAAGGTCTCTTGAAATAAATACGCCGATTGTCGCACCGAGTGTCAGCAGATAGAAGAAATAATATCTGTTGCGGTTGCGGTAGTGCGCAAAGTACTCCTTTGAGAAAAGCGCTGTCATGGACCACATTACAAGTGCAACGGCCACATAAATCATTCTGAAGCCGCCAAACCTGAAGCTGATACCAAGACCACAGACATCGGGTATTATAAGTGAACTGCCCGCGCTGTCCATTGTAAGCACAGCTACTGCGTAAAATGCTATTTCAATGAATATTGAAACGATTACCATTCCGTCGCGAAGCTTTACGTTTTTAGTCTTCCAGCCAGTGATATAACAGATAAAGGCTGCCAGGAAGGGCCATAATATTAAACTGAGCAATAAAGTATTACCGGTCATTTTAATACACTCTTTTCATTAGTTTATTTTAACAGTCAGTTAAATTGCTGCCAGAACAATAACCGCAGCCGAAAGCAGAATTACGGGTACAAGCATAAATCCCGCACCTTTTTCAAGGCTTGCACTCTCCTCAAGTGCTTTTGCTTCTGCAAGCTCTTTAATGGGCTTACCCTCACGGGTTTTGAATACATGAGCTGTCGCCTCCGGGAAGAAGGCCCTTATCATGAGTCCCATCATATAGATTGCCGTAAGAAGCGCTGAGATAAGTACCGCAATAAGTCCCACAATTGTCAGAGGACTTCCGTCGGATACCGCTGCCGTACCGATCATCCATTTACTTCTGAAGCCGCAGAACATCGGAATACCAATGAGTGAAAGGGCTGCTATAAAGAAGCAGGTGAAGGTTATCTTCATCTTTCTTCCGAGTCCGACCATTTCATTTACATAAATCTTCTTTGCCTTTTTCATAATGATACCGTTGCAGAAGAAGGCATCAATCTTTGAAACCGAATGCATAATCATATGGGCAAAGGCTGCGTAAAGACCGGCCTCCGTCATAATACATGCCGCAAAAAGGATATATGAAAGGTTACTTATTGTTGAATAAGCAAGTCTTCTCTTCAGATGCTGCTCCTTAACCGCAAAGCTTGATCCGAAGATAATTGTAACTATTGTAAGTATCATTACCGTATACTGGGCCCAGGTTCCGTAAAGAACCTCTGTACCGAATACATAGTAAATCAGTCTGATACATGCAAATGAACCCGCATTTACTACCGCTACGGCATGAAGAAGCGCTGTAACGGGTGTGGGTGCTACCGCTGCCATCGTAAGCCATTTTGAAAAAGGCTGCATGGCCGCCTTAACACTGAAGCCGCAGAAGGCCATTACAAAAGCAGGTAAAAGAAATACTGACGAAGCAAGCTCGGTACCCTTAACAGTACCGCCCATTACGAAATCCACGCTTGTACCGCTCATCAGGAAAATAAGTCCGATGAGACCGAAGGATGCACCGCCGAGCGAATAAATCAGATAAAAACGTGCTGCCTTGATGGCGCCCTTTGTCATGGGATGCATAACAAGGGGGAATGTTACAAGTGTAAGCATCTCATAGAATACAAACATTGTAAGCAGATCCGAAGCAAAGGCAATTCCGAGTACGACGCCGAAGCACATGGTGAAGAAGGCCGTAAAGGTCTCCTTTCTCTCCTCATCCTCCATATAGCCGTAGGAATAAATTGTTGCAAACGGCCAGAGTGAAGCAACCAGAAGTCCGAAAATCTTTCCCGCATCGTCGATGTGCATTGTAAGACCGAAGTTCATGTACATCGTTGCAAATTTAAAGCTTTCGCCCGAATGTTCAAGTATTGCATAAAAAGCAATTGCCGAGTTCATAAGTACGAAAATAAGGTTCACAATATGTCTGAGCCTATCATTTCGAATCGGCAGAATTAACATGACCAATCCTGCTATTATCGGCAGAATTACAGGTAACAGAATCATAATGCCCATTTAGAACAGACCTCCGCTGATTATTTCAATCGCATTCTCAATAAAGCCGGGTGCAAGACCAAAGCCGATGGCCGCAGCTGTAAAAATTACGATAGGTACTGTCATTTTAAGACCGGGCTCACATTTTACACAGCCCTTGTAATCAAAGTCATTTCCGGGGAAAAATCCCTTAATTGTAATCGGTAAAAGGTAGCCTGCAGTAAGAAGCGCGCTTATCAGAAGTACCGCAGGACCGACATATCTGAATGCGCCGCCCGCTGATTCAAGTGCACCAAGGCAGAGGAACCATTTGCTTACGAAACCGCTCGCCGGAGGGATACCGATAAGTGCCAGCGAAAGCAGTGTAAAGCACCAGATTGTAACGGGCATCTTCTTGCCGATTCCGCGAAGCTCATCAACATTCTTTGAGCCTGTATGGATAATGATTGCACCTGCGATAAGGAAGAGGCCGTCCTTAATAATTGAATGGAAGGCCACATGAAGCAGGGCTCCCATAAAGCCTGTTGCATTAAGAAGTGACAATCCGAAAAGCACATAAGAAACCTGGCTGACAGATGAATAAGCCAGTCTCTTCTTAAGAATCTTCTCATGGTAGGCTCTCATGGAGCCGAGGAATACCGTAATAAGTGCCAGCGTCATCCAGGCGTACTGAACCCATGTATCTCTGATATAATCCGCTCCCACACTGTAGAAAATCAGTCTGACAAGAACGATTACACCTGATTTTGTAATAATACCGGAAAGAACGGCAGATGCGGGTGAAGGAGCTACCGGATGTGCTGTGGGAAGCCAGTCCTGAAGAGGGAAAAGGCCTGCCTTACAGCCAAAGCCGATGATGGCCATAAATACGAAAATGAGCATCATATTTTTGTCCGCACCCGACGCGCCGAGATAGCCGCCCGCCACGAAATCCGAAGCACCGCACACACTGTATATATAAAAGATTGCAACCAGTGAAAGGAATGCACCGCCTACCGAGTAAAAGAGGTACTTCTTACCTGCCGCTATTGCTTCTTTTGTAAGTGAATGAAGCACCAAAGGCAGTGATGTAAGGGTCATAAGCTCGTAGAAAAGGTACATTGTAACGAGGTTCGCCGACAGATAGATTCCTGACAGAACGCCCATTACCATCAGATAAAACGCAAAGAAACGTTTTTCATTTTCCTCATGATGCATGTAATCGAAAGCATAAAAGCCAACGGTAGTAAATACCAGACACATCAGACTGGCGAAGAACTTTGTAATTCCGTCAATTCTTAATGTGAGCTTTACACCTTCTGCAATCGACCAGAGAGTCAAGGTACCCTCACAGGTATATACCACCGTAAGTGTTACCGCCGCGGAAATAATCAATACGGTACCAACATAAATATTTCTTGTTTTTCTGTTGTCAAAGCCCTTAAAAAGCCAGAGCAGACAACCTCCCACAAAAGGGACAAGTATTGGCAGCAAAAGCGCTAACATGATAATTCCATACCGTTAACCGGTATCCTCCTATGATAAATTTATGAAAACAGTCCGAGTCCCTCATTGATTACATCAATAATGGGACCTGAGAAAAGACCGAGAATGAAGTTAACCGCAATAAGTGCAAGCAGTGCAAGGTCATAAAGCGGATTTCTTACATTGATGATGGAAACAAACTTCTCGGGACCCTTCTCTATATCAATTTCGGCATCATGCTCTTCACTGGGTGCGATGAACATAAATACCACTGTTCTCAGGAAATAAAAAGCATTCAGAATGGTACTGATTGCAAGCGCAATAAGTGCGAACCACTGTCTGGTTCTGAGACCGATTGCCGCACCGCCAAGCAGAAGCTTTGAAACAAAGCCCGCTAAAAGAGGAAAACCGGTAATCGAAAAAGCACCGATCGCATAGCTTAATGCAGAAGCCTTATGCTGGGAAGCCTCACCCTTAAGGCTTTCAATTCTTCTGGCATGTGAGCCGTCCGTAAACTCAGCCGAGCTGAGGAAAAGAAGCGACTTTGTAACACCGTGGGCAAGTATATGGAATATTGCTGCCGCCACACCTGCCAGACTGCCGAGACCGATACCCATATATACATAACCAATCTGGGCAATTGAAGAATACGCAATCATACGGCGCAGACTCTTCTCTCTCAGCGCCATAAGCGAACCGATGATGATACCTGCTATACCGAAGATGAACACTACCTCAAGCACACCGCTGTCCTTAACAATGTCAAAGCCGAGTGTTCTGAAGTAAATCTTGATAAGAAGGAAGATATATCCCTTCGAAACAACACTTGAAAGCAGACAGCTTGAAACCACATTTGACTGGCCGTATGCATCGGGAATCCACATATGGAAAGGGAAAAGTCCCGATTTAATAGCCAAGCCTACAGTCATAAGTCCGATAATAATTGTCAGCTGAGTAGAGTAATCTCCTGTCGCAGCCAGCTCTCTGACCGTTTCCTGAATGGGTGACATAAGCAGATGTCCCGTAATGGTGTAAAGCATTGTAACACCAATCAGGAAAAGTCCCGAGCCCATAAGGCTTATAACCATATATCGAACTGCCGTAACTATCGACTTTCCTGTCTGACGAATCATAATAAGTCCGCAGCCGGCAATGGTATTAATCTCAATGAAAACGTAGCCTGTAAAGAGGTCGTTTGTATAACACATTGCAATCAGCGAACTCGTCATCAGCATTACGAGAATGTAGAAAAGCGACTGTTTTTTCTCTTCGATATCACTCTCGACAGCCTTTGAACCGCCGATTACACAGAAAAATGCAATAAAGCTTACAAATACCGCAAATAATGCTTCAAGGCTTCCGCCCCTGATTTCATTACCCCATGGTGCGGGGAAATGACCCATAATAAATACATAGCTTCCGCCGCCCTGTGCATAGGTATACCAGAGAAGTACTCCCGAAAGCACCATAATGATAAACAGTGCCGTTCTGGCCACATATTTCGCTGCCTTTGCACCCAGCACGGAGGAAACGATGGCACTGAACATTCCCAGCATTATTGAAAAAAACGGGAAATTCTTAATAAATTCCATTGCTTATTCCTCCCTGCTCTTGAGCAGACAATAGTCTAAGTCAAGTGAATGATATTTTTTGTACATTCTGATTGTCATGGAAAGCATAAGTGCCGTTACGCTGACAGAAACAACGATTCCGGTAAGAACCAGACCACTGGGAATGGGGTTGATATAAGCCTCCGTGGAAGTAATTCCGTCCACAACAATAGGCGCGGTCCTTCCCGCAATATAGCCCTGAGAAGCCAGCAGCAGATAAACAGCCGTATCCATAATATTCAGACCGATTATTTTCTTAATCATGTTCTTTTGAAACAGAAGATCCGCAAAGCCGATAACGAACAAAAGAACCGATACAAGGTCATTTATGTTGTCATGTATTAATTCAAGCATTATATTCTTCCTCTTCTTACAAGCGCATAGAAGCTGTACATTGTACATGCAACAACCATTCCAACGCAGATATTAAGTATTAAAATAAGTCCCGAGCTGAGAATCGCTCCGGGTGTTCCGAGCGGAATACCCGACTCAAGGTGATTTGCACCGGTGAAGAATGAATAGCTCTTTGCCAGACAGTATACAAGCAGCGCACCAAAGGTAACCCACTTAATTACCTTTGCATTCATGAAACGCTCGGTATCCTCAAAGCCAAAGGCTGACAGATAAAGTATGAAGCCGGCACCGATTACCGCACCGCCCGAAAAACCGCCGCCGGGCGAAAGATGTCCGTTCAATACGATATAAACACCGAACACAAGAATAATCGGTATAATAAACTTCGCACATTTCTGAAGAATTGTATCATGCTCAGGCTCAAAGAAGCTGCTGTCGACATTCTCAAATGTATGACTCTTTAAATGCTCTACTCTTCTGCTTCTTGAAACACCTCGGCCGGTACGTGTTTTGATGGCTGTTATACCATCCTCATAGTCCGTGTCTTCGTCTTCTTTCTTTTTCAATGCGGTGACTGCCTCGGGATTTTCATCCTCCCCGGCCTTCGATGAATTCGCACCGCCATCCATACGAAGCATGATAGTAACGCAGATAGTCGCTACAAAAAGAACGCAGGACTCGCCAAACGTATCAAAAGCACGGTAATCCAGAATCATTCCTGATACTATATTGACCGCGCCCGTTTCCTTTAATCCGCTCTCAATGTATCTGGCTGCGACTTCGTTATTGTCCGGATTCTGCGCATATCCTATAGGAGGCATTCCCAGAATCATTACAACCAGCATTCCCAAAAGCAGAACTATCATTATTGCAGAAAGCACTCTGTAGGTACTTTCAAATCTTTTCGAAAGACCGTTTTTCGAACTGATATTTTCTTTTACATTTCGCTTATTAAGCTTTTTTCCGTTTGTTTTCTTCATTTCACTCACCTGACAATTGTCTGATTTTATGCCTTACCGTTTCCGGTTTCTCCGGACATATCTATCTGGTCCAGCTTCTTTAATGTAGCATAGAACAGAATCGATGTAACGCCGGCGCCTACCGCCGCCTCGGTAATGGCAAGGTCCGGGGATTCCATAAGTACCCAGATGATACTCATTATCAGGCTGTATGCGCCAAAAATAACAATTGCGGAAAGTGTGCTTTTCGTCAAGCTTGCCGTTATCGCACAAACGATAAGCAGCAAAAACAGTATCATTTCAATGATATCCATAGTTACACGCCTTTCTCAGAACTGACCTGCGTCATGCTTTATCTGCTCTTTTCCGTCAAAAAGCATTTCTGTAATGGTCAGCGAAAAATATTCTTTTTCCCTGTACAGATCATATATTTTGCCTGTATCAAGGTTAATAACAATAGGCCGCAGGCTGTTAAGCTTGTTGCTCTCAAGCACCCTGCATCTGCTTCCGTCAGAAAGCTTTACTAAATCTCCGCGCTTATAGGCCGGAATGGTTTTAAGGAATAAATCCATTGCACCCGGGTCAAACATGGTGGCATAGCGTCCCATAACGAACTCCATAACATCACCCGGAAGCATGGGATCCTTATAGCAGCGTCTTGCTGTCATAGCCTCGTAAACATCCACCACATGGATTATTCTCGATTCAAATAAAATCTTGTCGCCGCTGAGACCTCTGGGATAACCCGTGCCGTCATTATTCTCGTGATGCTGATAAGCAATCTCGGGAATTTTCGGATCAAGTCCTTTATTTTCGAGCAGACGATGATAGCCCTCGGTTGTGTGGCTCTTCATTATCGCAAATTCCTCATCTGTCAGCCTTCCCTGCTTGTTAAGAATCTCAGGGGCAATATAAAGCTTACCCATATCATGAAGCATTCCGCCGACAACAAGAAGTTCAATATCCTTTTTAGGGAAACCGTTCTCAATACCTATCGCACCCGCAAGCACGGCAACATTCAGAGTATGTGTGACAACACCCTCTGTTCCGAACTTAAGCGCATCGATTTCCTTCTTAATATTGGCCGAATCGACAAGGGTATTGGTCATCGAGGTTGCAACCTCATGCACGGCATCGATATCCTTTGAAAGAATCGCTTCCCTACCCTGTTCAAAATCCGCCTTAAGTGAGAAATCCTCTTTATAATCCGAAATATTATCTACATTCTTATTTTCGATTTCGCCTTCGAGCTCTACGGCTCCAAGTTCAACCATGACAAGAACAACCCCCATCTGTTCCAGTCGGTTAACAATAGGCTCCGTAAGTATATTATTCTTTTTAAAAACCAGCGTTCCGTTTTGCGCGAAAATATCACAGTCAACTCTGGAGCCGATTTTAATTTTTCTAAGTGGTACAAGTTTTGCTTCTGCCATATAACCAAGCCTTCCCATTAATAAAACACATACAATACATCTTCACTTTTACCCCTCATAACATATTATACTTCTGTCAGATTTTAAGCAAGTATAAAAATGTAAAAAAATTTTTCGAAAATCAGTAAATTTGCACAAAAATCCTTTTCACGAATTATTTAAAGGGCATAAATCCGGCTACATATGTCGCTATTGAAAAAAATATTAAATCATATATACTTATATAATAAAAGAACCCTTACTGTCTTCAGGCGGTAGGTGAAGCATTTGTGGGGTGCAGACTTCAAATTTGCGGCAGATATGGAAAGGTATGGTTATTAAGATGATTTCAGAAAGAATAAAGGCATTGCGTCAGGAAATGCTTAAGGAAAATATAGATTATTATATAATTCCCACCTCAGACTTTCATCAGTCCGAATATGTGGGCGACTACTTCAAGTGCCGCGAATTTATCAGCGGTTTTACAGGTTCTAACGGCAGCCTTGTTATTTCACAAACAGAAGCCGGCCTCTGGACAGACGGCAGATATTTTCTGCAGGCCGCAAGCCAGCTCGAGGGCAGCAGAATCGAGCTCTGGCGCTCCGGAAACGAGGGTGTACCCACTATAGAGGAATACCTTAAGGAAATGCTTCTTTTGTCACGCAGCAGAATGAATATTGGCTTTGACGGCCGCGTTATTGATATTGCCTGGGGACGCAGGCTTGAAAGAGAGCTTACCGAAACTCCCAATCCCTTCTCGATAAAGTATAAGCAGGACCTGGTTGACCGAATCTGGTCAGACCGTCCCGCACTCTCCGCTAACCCCATCTATATACTTGATGAAAAATATGCAGGAAGAAGCGCTGCCGACAAGCTGACTTCGGTTCGCAGCATTATGAAGGAAAATAACTGCAGCAGCCATGTACTCAGCTCACTTGATGATATTGCCTGGCTGTTAAATCTTCGCGGAAGCGATGTGGCCTGCAACCCTGTATTTCTTTCTTATCTGATAGTCGAAGAAGGAAGCTGCACTCTTTTTGTAAATGAAAGTGCCGTAAATGCCGAGGTCAGGACTTACCTTGACTCCCTGAATATTTCAGTTATGCCTTATAATGATATCTATAGCTACTGCTTCCACGGATATGTACTGCTGAATGAGGGAACCGTTAATTACTCCCTCTACAAGACCATTACCACCATGGCACAGGTTGTCAATAAGCCAAATCCCACAACTGCCATGAAGGCTGTCAAAAACCTGATTGAAATCGAAAATATCCGTAAGGTAAATATTACCGACGGCGTAGCCATGGTTAAATTTCTTGCATGGCTTGATAAAAATAACGGCAAAATTCCCATGACCGAGCTTAGTATTTCCGATAAGCTTCTTGAATTCAGAAAGGAAAGCCCCGATTTTGTAGATATAAGCTTCGATACTATTTCAGGCTATGCCGCTCACGGAGCCATAGTTCACTACGAGCCCACCAAAGAGTCCGACATAGCGGTTGAAAGCAAGGGCTTCCTTTTAATAGATTCAGGTGCACAGTATCCGGGCGGAACCACAGATATTACCAGAACCATTGCCATGGGTCCTCTTACAGAAGAAATGAAGCTTCATTACACAGCGGTCCTTAAGGGCAATCTCGCCTTATCCGCCGTACATTTTCCCGCAGGAATTTCCGGTGCAAACCTTGATGTGCTTGCCCGCCGTGCTCTTTGGGAAATGGGGCTTGACTTTAACCACGGAACAGGCCATGGTCTCGGATGCTTCCTCAACGTGCATGAGGGTCCTCACAATATGCACTGGCGTATCGGTATCCGTAAAAGCAATACAATTCCCTTCGAACCCGGTATGCTCATTACCGATGAACCCGGTCTCTACATTACCGGCAGCCATGGTATCCGCACGGAAAATGACCTGCTGGTAGTCGATGATAAATGCACCGAATACGGTAAATTTTATCGCTTTGAGGTTCTTACACTCTGTCCTATCGATAAGGCCGGAATTATTATTGATATGCTTAACCAGGACGAAAAAAACACGCTGAATGCTTACCACCAGCGTGTTTATGATTTGCTTTCACCTTATTTTGAGGGAGAGACCCTTGACTGGCTCAAAAAAGCCTGTGAAGCGGTCTGATTATTCCCATCTTACGTCCTTTACACCAACTGCCACCTGATATGCGTATTTTTCAAGTGACTTCACATTCTGTACCGTAAGATTACCCATACCAACCTGGGTAACAACGCGGCGGCTGTTAAGATTATCGATTGTTACATCGCCGCTGCCGACATTTACCGTTGTATTGTCGAGTACAAGGTCAGGCGGAAGGATTACTGTGATACGGCTGCTGTGCTCCGAGCTGACGCCGACTACACTGCCGGGGATTTCCCAGCCTAAAAGGTTGATTACCGCAGGATCCTTCTGAACGATCTTCAGACTACCGTTTTCTATGGTACATTCTAAGCCGTCCCTGTACACATCATTTAATGAAACCATCAGACTGTCGCCGTAATCAATATCAACGTCGGCACCTGTAGCTTCAATTATCAAATTTGTTATCTTCTCATCTACATTAACCATTGTAGAAGTATAGTTTGCATTTAGCCTGTCTCTTTCATCCGACTGGGTAAACATCGAGACGGCAATCAGGATTTCTCCGAGCGCAAATAATATAACTGCTGCCAAAAACAGTTTTTTTACTAATTTCATATACTAACCTCCATACCTTAATAGCAGTACCGTAAAATTGAGCCTTTTCGGCCGTACCGCTACTATGCTTCGCTACTTTCTGACTTAGGAAGATAATATTCCTTGTATCTGATTTTATAAAAACCCCTTTTTACCAGCTTCACAATAAAGGGTATGAAGAACTTTGCAACAGCAAAAGCCGCAAGCACGAGCAGCACTGCAATGGCAAACATAATAAACGCATAGCCAAGTACACTGAGCCCTGCAAGAGCCGAGCTTCCGAATGTGCTAAATGCACTGCTGACAGAACCTGCACCTGCCATAATCATCATAAATGCCGCGAATACAGCCAGCAATGCAATAACTGCAGCAGCCAGCATGGCAATTCCCGCCCCGATAATAACAAGACCCTTCAATACAGGAGCGAGCTTTTTAACGGTACCTGTCCGTTCCTCGGTCTTAAGAAGCTTATCATCAGCATTCTTCGAATCCGAAGCATCTGCTTTGGAAGCACTCTTTTCAGAAATATTTGTTTCTGTAGATTTGCTTTCTTCTGCCTCTGCTTCTGAAGCATTTTTATTCTTCTTATCTTTTTTAGATTTTTTAGCGCTGTTTTTGTTATCCCCGATACTCTTTGCGGCATTTTCTGCTGCAGAATTATCGCTTGCTTTCTTATCAGACTGATTATCTGACTTATTTTCGTTCTGATTATCTGACTTGTTTTCAGTCTGATTTTCCGGCTTATTGTCTGACTTGTCTGTTCTGCCGGCTGTGTCTGCGCTGTTGACTGTCCCGGTCTCTGCAGCATTATTATCAGCTGCCGCTGTTTCTGCCGCACTTATTCCGATCGTTTTTGATTCGTCAGCTTTTGATTCCGAATATGTATTCTTGTTTTTATTCTTCTTATTTTTCTTATTCTTTTTATTTCCGCCGGCAGAATTCTGATTAAGAACTGCAGCAGGTGCCGCATCCGTATTCTCTTTCTTTTCTTCCTTTTGCTCTGCTTCGCGCTTTTTGGCCTCTATTCTTTCCTCTTCCTTACGCTTTGCTTCACGCTTCTCGGCCTCTATTCTTTCCTCTTCCTTACGCTTCGCTTCACGCTTTTCAGCCTCTATTCTTTCCTCTTCCTTACGCTTTGCTTCACGCTTCTCGGCCTCTATTCTTTCCTCTTCCTTACGCTTCGCTTCACGCTTTTCGGCCTCTATTCTTTCCTCTTCCTTACGCTTCGCTTCACGCTTCTCGGCCTCTATTCTTTCCTCTTCCTTACGCTTCGCCTCGCGCTTTTCGGCCTCTATTCTTTCCTCTTCCTTACGCTTCTCGGCCTCTATTCTTTCCTCTTCCTTACGCTTCGCTTCACGCTTTTCGGCTTCTATTCTTTCCTCTTCCTTACGCTTTGCTTCGCGCTTTTCGGCCTCTATTCTTTCCTCTTCCTTACGCTTTGCTTCACGCTTTTCGGCTTCTATTCTTTCCCCTTCCTTACGCTTCGCTTCACGCTTTTCGGCCTCATCGTCAGAAATTCTGCGCGTATCATTCAAGCCTTCATTTAAGTCCGCAATCGCCTTAGCAAACATATCTGCCACGGGATTCGACTCCTCAACGGTCGCCTCCTGCACGGTTTCTTCCTGCGCGATATCTTTATCTGCCTGTTCAGGAGCAAAAAAGCTCTGAATTTCCTTGGCTTCCTGTTCCTTCTTCTGATCCCAAAAACTAAATCCCATAGGAATTTACTCCTTATATTTACAACACTATCTGCACAATTATAAGAGCGCAGACCATAACAAATAATATTCTAATATATTTTATTGTCAATAGCAAGATTTTTATTACTTGACATCAGTCTATTAAAAAATGTATCATAACCCTATATGGTTGCTTAAATGGCAGTCCAAATTTATTCAAGAAAGCAGAGGTTATAATACAATGCAGAATCCTATCGTAACCATCGAAATGGAAAACGGTGACATCATTAAAGCAGAGCTTTATCCCGAGGTTGCCCCCAACTCAGTAAATAACTTTATTTCACTTATTAACAAAGGCTTCTATAACGGCCTTATCTTCCACCGCGTAATCGCAGGCTTCATGATCCAGGGCGGCTGCCCCGAGGGCAAGGGTACAGGCGGACCCGGCTATCATATTCCCGGCGAGTTTGCACAGAACGGCTTCAAGAATGATTTAAAGCACAGCCGCGGCGTTCTCTCCATGGCACGTGCCCAGCATCCCGATTCAGCAGGCTCACAGTTCTTCATCATGCATGCAGATGCCCCTCATCTTGACGGCGCATACGCAGCCTTCGGTAAGGTAACAGAGGGTATGGAGGCCGTTGACAGAATCGCAGAAACCCCCGTTTCATTCTTCAATGACTGCCCCACAACTCCTCAGGTAATGAGCAAGGTTAGCGTAGATACCTTTGGCGTTGACTATCCAGAGCCTGAGAAGTCATGATAATTAGGAGACCGTATGAATTGTAAATCCTGTAACGGCATAATGGAGCTGAACAAAGAAAAAGGCTTCTATTTCTGCCCTTACTGTAATTCCACAGAAATAATTCCGGATGACCTCACCCCCGATGAAATAAAGGACATTGTTTCCGAAGAGGTCAAAAAATCCGGCAAAAAAGCAAAAAAAGATTTTGAAAAAGACGTAACAAAAATAGTTAAGAAGACCATGGCTGAGACAGAAACCACAAAGTCATCCTTCAAGGACATTCTTCTGGCAATTCTGCTCCTCGTCATGGCCGGCTTTTTCCTTATAATGATGCTCTTCGGATTTTCCACAGAATACAAGCTGTTCGGTTTTTTCAGCATGCTGCAGTTTGCATTGGCCGTTACCGCTTTTGTAATGCTCCTGGCCAAGCGAAACGCCATGACCCGTAAAATCAAACTAACCATTATTCTGCTTATAGTGTCCTGTGTATTTCTGATGCCGGTGGCGGTAGTTTGCGGAATGAACGCCGACTCCTCCAGCTCAAGCTCATACCAATATACCTGGATGTCTATAGGAATGGCGGAAAAGGTACCCGAGCCTGAAGCCAAGCTTACATTTTTTACAACATCAAACAAAAATGCAAGCTTTCATTTCTCAGATTATAAATCAGGCTATGCCGAGAGCTACATAGCTCTTTGTAAGGAAAAAGGCTTTAACATTGATGTTTATGTTCAGGACAGCAACTTTATTGCCTATGATGAAAACGACAACAAGCTTTCGATTTGGGAATACAACGACTCAGTATCGGTAACAGTTGAAGCCCCGATAGATTTTAGCGAATTTACCTGGCCCAACGTAGGGCTGGCGAAGCTTATACCTGCTCCGGACTCAAGCAAAGGCAGCGTACAGTCAATTTCCAGCTCATCCTTCGATTATTATGTAAATGATATTACTGAGCAGAAGTTTATTGAGTATATCGAAAGCTGCAAGGAAGCCGGCTTCAACATCAATGCTTATGACCGTTTCAACAACAATAACGGTAACTATATTTCGTATTTTTCAGCAAAAAATGCTGATGATGCCCATCTGACGCTAAAGCTTATGCGCAAGGACATTATGCTGATAGAGATTTATCAGCCAAACAGATAAAAGAAAAGAGTCAAGACCTGTTTTTCAGATTTTGACTCTTATTTTTATGATTATGTTCAAAGCGTTTATCAACCGTTATTTTGTTTTATTGAAAAGACCGGCAACTGAAATACTATCATAATTTCCTGTCTTATTATAAAGTGCGGCGCTTGTGCCCTGTGTAGCGGTCTTTACCGCAATCTTTGCAATCGAATCAGCTCTTGAGCCTGCTCTTCCCACAAATGAATCTGTTCCCTTGAAAAGTGTCTTCATGGTTGAGAGCTGAGCCTTATCAAACTTTTCCTCATCAAGCGTAAGCTTATTGTCTGTACCGACCGAAATACCCAGATCATTCAGCAGTCCCGAGTTCTTTGATGTAGACTGTGTCATCCAAAGAGTACTGCGAAGCACTGCCTGTGTATCAACATCACTGCCTGCATCAAGCATCGCATTATAGTCCTTCACAAAGCTTTTAAGCTTCTCCTTCAGGTCTGAACGTCCTTCCTCGCTAATATCGGCATTCATCAGGCTGTTAGCTGACTTTTTAAGCTCTGCGGCACTGTCCTTTGCTATCACAAGGTTGTTCTTTTCCTTACCATCGGTAACCATATCCTTGGGATTTGAGCTGCTGTCATTCTTATAATATGCCGAAAGAAGCTTCTTATAAGCACCTGACCTTATAAGGGCCATATCACCAAGTGCGTTACCCGAACCTGACTGAAACATAGAAGCGGTCAGATTATAATTATTCTGATTTGAACTGTTTCCGTTAATTCCGAAAATTGAACCCATAATCTCTCCTATCCCGCACTTCCCTGTGCGCTGAGACGTAAAACTATATAAATTACAGATTACTAAACAATACTGTTAAATCTGCTCTTAAAACATCGTACTTGCAAAATTCATCTGATAGCTGTAAGCATTCACTGCCTGTCTCATAATCTGAGACTGTGTCTGCTCTGCCGCATCATCCGCATCCGCACGTGAAGCAAGCTCTCTGTTCATTTCAGCCTGAGTGATTGTTCCTTCGCTGACCATACTGCTGAGCTGGAATTCACTGTACTGTGAAAGTACCGCCTTAGAGCTTGAGGCGGAAGCCTCAGTTACCTGCTCCGTATCCTCTGCAATACCGACCCTGTCCTCCTCTTCGGTTTCTCTTACCGACATATTGGGAGCTGCAGCATCCACTGCATTAAAGCTGTATACATCCTTTGTATCTGTATCGTTCTTCCTTGAACTATTGTCTTTATTATTTGCTGAAAGTGAATATCTGTTGTTAGCGGTTAATGTATCATTCTTCGCCGAAAGAGCCTCTGCGTTACTCTTCATCAGCTTCATATTTTTAACCAGTGCCTTACCTGCAGATGAAAAATCAATGGTATATGCCGGATTATTCTCTGCCACGTAATCCTGTCTGGCTTTTTCTGCAACACCGCGTCTGGAAGGTGCATCCGTAGCTGAACCTACACCCTTTACACGGTCAACGGGCGCCTGATTTAAGCGTTCGTTCATCGATACATAACTAACCTTGGTATTTGACGAGCTGTACGGATTACTTGAACTGATGCCAAGATCCGAAACATAGATAGTCATTCAGGCCCTCCCTTCCGTATTATTCGCATAATACTTTTTCGCAGCAAATCGACAGACTTTACATATAATTGTTCATCTGTCGCAAACAATAATTTATAATAGCAAAAAAAGTCTGAATATCCTGTTTTTAAAACTGAAATACTCAAACACTTTCGCGTTCATAAACTGATTATATCATATTTTTGCTGTTTTTTCAAGGGTGGCCGTTCCAAAAGCCCTCTGCCGGATTCGTCTGCCCCATCAGTCTCCGCCCAGCAATACAGGCTCTTCGCTCACCTTGCAGGAGTAATACTTCACCATGGTATTATGATGAAGACGGACCTGAGATTCAGACTTGTAGTGGTCGACATGACACACATATCTCTCATTGTCGTAAATCAGAAAACTGTCATTTTGTGTGCCGTCAAAAGGCAGCACCGGTGAATAGCTTCTGTCACTCAATACCTTCTCCTCCGTTCATCAGCGGCCGGCATTTCATCAATAATATACGATACCCCGTTATCGTAAACAACCGACCTTTAACTAATAATTATATCGGCAAAAGCATCAAATAAATTAACAGCAAAAGAGCAATATAATATAAATATTATTTTCAAAAATTCCATTAGCGAATCGCTTTGTCGGCAAAAGCCCGGCAAAAAATGAGCCAACGACCCCGTCCCCAAGAGACCATCGCAGGGTCAGACCTCATCGCAGATTTGCAGAATATAGAACTTGAGATAGAGGGAATTGTCCGCTGCCCACAATATGGGGTGGTCCGCCGCCTGAGTGCGGTACTCTATCTGCTTTACACGCTTATGCGCATCCTTTGCCGCCGCTGCTATCGCTTCCGTAAATAGCTCAGGTGTCATAAAATGCGAACATGAACAGGTGCAGAGATATCCTCCGTTTTTAACCAGCTTCATGGCACGAAGGTTGATTTCCTTATAGCCCTTCTGCGCATTCTTTACAGAGCTTCTGGACTTTGTAAATGCGGGAGGGTCAAGAATTACAACATCGTATTTTTCTCCCTTTTCCACAAGCTCGGGAAGGTATTCAAACACATCCTTGCATACAAAGCTCACCCTGCTTCCAAATTCGTTAAGAGAAGCATTTTCACGCGCCTGCTCACAGCCAAGCTCGGAAATATCCACGCCGGTAACCTCTGCCGCACCGCCTGCCGCCGCATTAAGTGCAAAGGAACCGGTATGAGTGAAGCAGTCCAGAACCTTCTTCCCCTTACAGATTTTTGAAACCGCAAGTCTGTTATACTTCTGGTCCAGGAAGAAGCCTGTCTTCTGTCCGTCCAGAATGTCAACATAATACTTTACACCATTTTCATCAATCAGAATTTTAGTATCAAATTCAGGCCCTATAAAGCCCTTGTAACGCTGGAGACCTTCCTCCTCGCGCACCTTTGCATCACTGCGCTCATATACGCCGCGAATGCTTATTCCGTCCGCCGAAAGAACCTTCTTCAGTGCATCGATAATCCTTAATTTAAGCTTCTCTATTCCAAGTGCAAGCGACTCAACCACAAGCACATCAGAAAACTTATCTATTACGATTCCCGGAAGAAAATCAGCCTCACCGAATATCACTCGGCAGCTTCCTGTATCAACTGTAGTTTTTCGGTAGTCCCAGGCATCTCTTACACGCTTTTCAATAAGTGCCGAAAGAGAAATTCCGGGAAAGCTTCTGCCTCCCACAATTTCGCGCTCATTTTCGGAAATCTTACTGCGTCTTGTAAGCATTCTCACACGGATTTTCGAATTTGTATTTATAAAACCGTTACCGAGAAAAAATCCGTCAAAATCAAGGACATCCACGATATCCCCGTTTTCACCCTCAATTACCTCCTCGGCAATTTCATTGTCATATATCCAAAGGCCGCCTCTTTTCAGGGCACGTCCTTCATTTTTCTTTAATTTGATATATCCTGCCATCACTTATTCCCTTCATCCGTGTTCTTTTTTAAGAATACAAAAAGCTTACTGAAAACATAGTTAAGAATAACTACCACTACTGAAATTACAATCTTTACAGGCCAGAATGCCCATAAAAGGACATCGCAGAACAGCCACATTCCGCCGACCTCAAGCACGCCTGTAATCAGTCTCGAAGAAACAAACTTCCAGATTTTCTCCATTTCCTTTTTCATGCCTGCATATTTACTCTTAAATACCCAGGAACTGTTTATCCAGTAAGCAAACGCAACCGAAACCACCCAGGAAATAATACTGATTACAGTAGCCGACTGCATATGGATAATATCATTCATGATATATGATACGATCCAGTTAACAATTGTGGTAAGCACGCCCGCAATAAGGTATGTGATTATTTCAAGATTTACAATCTTTGCGAGCTTATTTCTTGTATTTTCATTTTTAAACAAATGCAAAAACCAGTTGATCATTGCATTCAAAATCTTATCTATAAAATTCATTATGGTGACCGGACCTTTCCAAAGAAAATATCAATCCATTTTCGGAAAAAATGGGGCTGTCACACATTTGTGCAACAGCCCTGTTCATTTTTAGTAGTACTTCTTGTTTCCCCAAAGGTTGCTTTTCTTGAGCTCCATATACTCATTATAGGCCTGCTCAAGAATCTGCTTCTCATTCGCAAACTTAAGCAAATGATAAGCCTCATGGTACTTGTAGTAACCGGAATCACAAAAATACTCTTCTCTCTGTGGCTTGCTGTAATAGCTGTCAGACATCATAAGAAACCAGTGAACATCCTTCAGTACTGTATTCTGCGGTGTGTTAAAGGTATACTGACTCTTTCCCACATATTTGATAATCTGCGGGTTCGTAGCGCCGGACTCCTCCTTCACCTCGCGCAGGGCGGTTTCGTTATGCTCTTCCCCTTCTTCGACCGTTCCTTTGGGAAGCACCCAGCCCTCGTACTTGTTCTTGTAGTTCTTATAAAGCAACAATATCTTGCCTCTGAAAATAACAACACCGCCACAGCTCGTAGCCTCGACCATAGCCAGCCTCCTGTTCCAGGTGTGTTATCAATAGTTGGTAATATTATAATATAATTTTACAATAAAAGCAAGTTATTTTTCCTTTTTTGCAATGTTTGCAAAGCCGCTGATATTCTTCTTTTGAGCAGATTTATCTACTATTCCGTTGCTGTCAAAGGCTTTTTCATCCTTTTTTTGCACGCGTCCGCCCGGGCGCTTCTGCGCCTTCATATACTGCGACCACATAACCACCAGAAGAACGATTACAAGTATACAGCCCGCCAGTACCAAAACCGATGACCATACAGAACCCTGCTCATTTACCGCAGCAGATGTCACTGCGGCTGCAGACTCATTTACGCTATTTGTAACGTCTGATGCCCCTTCAGCCAAAACAGACACTATATTAATGCCGGCTGTTTTCCCGGCTAAATAATCGAAAATCTGCATATAAAATTACCATGCCTTTCCAGGGATATTGCAAACCTTTAGCCCTTAGGCAGAAATTTGCGAGTGAAAATATCTTCACACTAATCCTCTTTCATTTTATTCCACCCCGCGGCAGAAATGACCGTTTGTAAATTTCATACCCATTATCTCATCGGGCAGCAAATATCCTTCTTTCGCCATAACCCTTTCAAGACAGTCAAGTATCAGTCCGGTTTCCGAAGCCTTCTCATAGGTGAAATTAAGTCTGAATCTTCCACAGCCTGTTCTTAAAAGGTCCTCGTAGCGGTGAAGCAGGTTAAGTACTGAGCTGTTATAGATAATATTGCAGCAGTCATTACATAGCCTTGTTGTAGGGAATCTAAAGCCCTTTTCATCCGTCAGCCCGATAAGCCCGTGAACACTCTCACAGCGGCCCGTGGGACTGCATTTGCAGTAAATATTTTTATAAACACACTGAGCAGAATAGATTACAGGCATTAATCCGTAAATGATAAGCTCTGAATTTTCACCCGCAACAGACCTGATTTCCTGTGAATTCAGCTCAGGCGAAACGGTATAAGCCCTTCCCGACAGTTCAGCGGCCGAGCTGTTCATTGCGTACAGCTGATAATCACTTCTAATCTCACAATCATAGCCCTCAAGCAGCGCCGCAGCCTCATGGTTTCTTATCAGAAAACCTGCGTTTTTATGATATTTTTTTGCAAAATTTCTGACTGCCCCGGCATTTTTGCTTCTGATAATGTACGGAAGGGCAAATAAAAGTCTTCTGCCTGCTTCCCCGCATAACCTGATTACCTCATCAAATACCGCATCTTCCTTTATGTAATCATAGGCTGAAATATCAAAGTAAATATCATTAATAAATTCGTAGTTCAGCAGCTTTTTAAGCTGAACAAGGTCTGAGACAAGGACGTTTATTTCGGGATTATTATCTGTTTTTTTATTTTGCGAATTCTCATCCGTCTGCCTGTTTACGGCCGTTTTCGGGCAATTTTTCTCTGAAAAAATTTTTTCGCATAAATGGGGTTCGGCAGTATTTTTAAGAATTTCTTCTCTGATCAGTGCTGCCGCCTCACGTCTTAATCTGTTTAATTCGCCTACAGGAAGGAATAAATTGCCCTCGAGCGTAATCTCTGTTCCTGCCGAAACAAATTCTGTATCTCCCAGCTTTTCCAGCTGTTTTTTCACATCATTTGAAGTCGTGGGGGCGTTTTTAGCCGCATCGACGATATTTCCCTTTACACTGACACTTATATACTCAGCCCCACCTGCCAGGCCGCCCTTATCCGCTGCACATGAAAATGTCAGTTCGGATTCTTTTCCGACTGCCGCCGTAAAACTGATCTTTACGGGACATTTTGAATCCTTTTCAAGATATTTTTCACGAAGCTCGCGAAGCAATGCATCATTTTTGGTACGAAATACCTCAAGTCCCGGAACGGCGGTTCTTTCCTTCATGGTCAATACACCAAACATTACTCCCGAGGAATAATTCTCGCCAAGAGTGAATTCATACAAAGCCTTTTCGCCCTTAAAGCTTCCGTTCGCATTAAGAGCTGAGCTTCTGATTTCCAGAACGTCACCCTTCCCTACAGGCTCCTCCAGCCTGATAACGGCCTTTCTGCCCTCGCATTTAACCACTGTTCCTACCTTTACACCTGAGTGGTTGGGTCTTGTAAGAGTCATCATCTCACGGCCGTTATGCTCTTTAAGATAGCCGCTGTTAAAACCGCCTCTGTTGTAAAGCTCCCTGAGTCTGTCAAGACTCGCTTCGACTTTTTCTTTATTCTCAAGCCAGCCCCTGTAAGCCTTTGCCCCAAGCTCATAGTATTTATCAATATATTCACGATAAATAGAAACGACACCTGCCACATATTCCGGGCTTTTCATTCTTCCTTCTATCTTAAGTGAATCAACGCCCGCCTCAAGCAGCTCATGAACAGCTGTAAGCGTGCACATATCCTTTGGTGAAAGATAATACCCCGCACCGGATTCCGTGGAATAAAGCCTTCTGCAGGGCTGGGCACAGCGCCCGCGGTTACCGCTTCTGCCGCCCGCCATACTGCTGAGCAGACACTGTCCAGAATAACAGTAGCAAAGAGCCCCATGAATAAACACCTCTATTTCAAGACCTGTGTTTTCACGCATCTGCTTTAATTCATCCAAAGAAAGCTCCCTGGCCGGAACAAGCCTTGTAATTGCTTCCTGCGCCCCTGTTTCCTTAACTATCTGCTCCGCACCCTCAGCCATGGTAATAGTGCACTGGGTACTGAGGTGAATATCAAGTCCCGGAAAATTATCGGAAATATACTTTACCGCACCCATATCCTGCACTATAACAGCATCAAGTCCGGCCTCATAGTATGGCTTTAAAAATGCATAAAGACCTTCAAAAAGCTCTTCTTCCTTAAAAAGAGTATTAACTGTCATATAGAGCTTTTTACCGCGCAAATGACAGAATTCAATGGCTTTTATCATGCCATCCTCATCGGGATTATCCGCATAGGCTCTGGCACCGAATTTCAGCCCGCCCATATATACCGCATCCGCTCCGGCATTTATTGCGGCACGAAGCGCATCAAAGGAGCCTGCCGGTGCAAGTAGTTCAACCTTCTTCATTATTGTAAAATCCTCTCTTCAGCAGCTCCAAAAGCCGCAAGCCAAAATAAAACGGCCACCGAAGCCGGGTAATGCCACATCAGGGCTCCCTCATTCAATGGCCGGATTCATCAGTTATTCATTATCATCAGCTACAACTCTGATTCTTCTGTTCTTCTTCTCCGCTGAAAGCTCAGTCTCAAGCTTTACGTTCTTCTTCTGTTCTTCAACATTCAGCTGCTTCTGTCTTTCGATTTCCTTCTCCGCAATCTCAAGCTTAGACTGAAGACTCATAATCTCGTGCTTAAGCGAGTAAATTTCATTACTCTTTGACTCACTGTCAGCCTCTGATTCCTCGTACTTGTTTTTAATCTTGAAATACTCATCCGCAAGATTAATCTCAAGGAAAATATTCTTCATATCGCTGTCCAGACTCTTGAAGAGCTCCTGCTGCTTCATTTCTGAAATCTTATTGTTCAGAAAGCCTGCAATTCTCTGCAGATATTCCTCATTTTCAAAGCCTGACAATCTGTAGCGCTTATTATTAATAATAACTTCCGTATCGTTTCTTCTACCCATGTTTTTCTCCCAATACGCTAAATTTAACTGCACAGTAATAACCCTGCCTTTCCACGGAGCTTACGTCAATATTATCACTTATAACAGTATAGAACACTTTTAATTAACATTTTAATTATTTTACTTGTAAAAGTCAACTATTTAGAGGGCAAATAACTTGATTTTATCTGATTTTCCGATGCGGATAAGCCTAAACCTCTTGACTATACCGGCACAAAATGATACCATTTACAAGGAAATTTTTGAAAATAACGAAAGTGTGGATGACAGCTCATTCACATGGAAAGGCACGGTAATAAATATGAAATTGTGGGGCGGACGTTTCACAGGAAAAGAAAACGAACTTGTTGATAAATATAATTCATCGATCACCTTCGATTCCCGCTTCTGGCGTCAGGATATTACAGGAAGCATTGCACATGCCAGAATGCTTGGCAGACAGGGGATCATCTCAAAGGAAGAATCTGAACAGATACTTTCAGAGCTCAAGAAAATATATGATGAAATCGAAGCAGGCACTCTTCAGATCGATATGACTGCCGAGGACATCCACAGCTTCGTTGAAGCAACCCTTACCGAACGTATCGGAAATGCAGGAAAGAAGCTTCATACAGGCCGCAGCAGAAATGACCAGGTAGCGCTTGACATGCGTCTCTACTGCCGCGATGTGGCTCATGATATTTCAGATAAGCTTAAGGATCTGCTCTATACTATCTTCCACATTATGGAGGAAAATACAGATACTTATATGCCCGGCTTTACTCACCTTCAGAAGGCTCAGCCCATCACACTTGCCCATCACCTTGGCGCATACTTCGAGTTCTTCAAGCGTGACCGTTCAAGAATTGAGGACTGTATCGAGAGAATGAACTATTCTCCTCTCGGTTCAGGCGCACTTGCGGGAACCACCTATCCTCTTGACAGAGAGATGACTGCTGACGAGCTCGGCTTCTACGGACCTACCGAGAATTCTATTGACGGTGTAGCAGACAGAGACTATGTAATCGAGCTTCTGGCAGATTTCAGCCTTATCATGCAGCATCTTTCACGTTTCAGTGAGGAAATCATCATCTGGAATTCAAACGAATACCGTTTCATCGAAATCAGCGATGCTTACTCAACAGGAAGCAGTATCATGCCACAGAAGAAGAATCCCGATATAGCAGAGCTTGTAAGAGGCAAGACCGGTCGTGTATACGGCTCACTGATGACTCTTCTTACTTCCCTCAAGGGGCTCCCCCTTGCGTATAATAAGGATATGCAGGAAGACAAGGAAGCCTTCTTTGACGCACTTGATACCGTATCTGATTCAATCGTACTTTTCAACGGTATGCTTGCAACCCTCACCTTCAATAAGGATGTAATGGCTGCCAGTGCAAGAAACGGATTCACAAATGCTACGGACGCAGCCGACTACCTCGTTAATAACGGAATTCCCTTCCGTGATGCTCATGGCATCATCGGCCGTCTCGTGCTCTACTGCATTGATAAGAAATGTGCTCTTGATGACCTTACAATCGATGAGTTCAGACAGTTCTCTCCTGCCTTCAACGAGGATGTATACGAAGCAATTTCACTTCAGACCTGCGTAGAAAAGCGTAACACCATCGGTGCCCCCGGTAAGCTTGCAATCGAGCGAATGATTCAGAAGTGCAATGATTATCTTTCGGATGAAATCATTCATAATGATGAGGAATGGTTATAAGATTTGGGTTTGTAAAAGATTTAAGGCCACGCATCTGCGTGGCCTTTAGTATTTTCAATTATCTCTTATTAGTTTTTCTCTTGTTTCTTCTTCTCGCAAGTGCCTGGTCCTCATCATCGAAAACCTCTACGAGCTTCTTAGAAACGATTGAGTCCTTGTTCAGGAAACGTACATCATTTCCGAAACGAACCTCCATAAGCTTAACATCTGAGTTATCGTAAACCTCACCCTCACCATATACCTTATGGATGATAATATCATGCTCCTGAAGTCTGTCAACCGCTGCACGGAGTGACTTCTTATCATCGTTTTCCTGGTTGATGAGACCTAAAAGATCATCATCTGATTCAGTGTTGGTGTAGTAAACATCCTGGCGAATCTCGCGAACCGAAGCACCCTCATTAGCTGCACGCTTGATTTCGGGTCTTCTCTTACCTGAAGGAGCACCGTTTCCGCCGTCCTCCTGCTCACGTCTTAATCTGTCAACCTTTCTTGAGGTATGTGACTTCTTCTTTTTCTTGTTCTGTTTAAGAATGCTGTTAACAATGATGAAGATGAATACTGCCGCAAAAATTGCGATAATAGCAAAGATTACAAACAGGATTGTTGACTTTGAATTTCCGCCCTCTTCTTCAGATGAATCCTTATCTGTGTCACCGTTAATGGTAGGCTTTGGAGCCTGTGTAACAATAGGCTTTTCAGTATCTGAAGCAGACTTATCATCTGTAACCTCAGGCACGGGAGTAGGTGTTGCGGGAATAGGTGTAGGTGTGATGGGGTCATCTGTCTGCTTGCTTACAAACTCACCGAAGATGAAGCCTTCATAGCTGCTTCCGCTCTTTTCAAAGCTGGCCTTGTACCAAACCTTACCGTCATCCGCTACGCAGTCCTCAAGAATGATGAGCGCTGTCTGTGATGAAAGCTGAACATTATTACCGTCCTTATCCTGAAGCTTATCGAAATTAGTACCGGCACCTGTACGGACATTTACGCCGTTATTGGTTACTGTACCATGATAATGAACCCAGTTCTCAGGTTCTTCGCCTTCGGCCGAAACCATCTTAAGACCGCAAACCGAAACAATTACTGCTGCTGCAAAAATAAATATAGTAAACTTAAAAAAAGCTTTAATTCTCTCTGACATTTTTTTCTCCAATCCTCAGTGAAAAAACTAAAAATTGATTATTTCTGATAAATATGCATAGAATTACACATACACTAATTATTATACTCGTCCAAAAACCATTAGTCAATATAAATGTAATATCTAAATCAAATTTTTCTAAAACAGTAGAATGTCTATAAATCCGACATTGCCACCGTCATTATTTCCTCACTTTGCGCCATAGCTCTTGCCCTATCCGTAAATCCCGCTCTGGCAAATATAAATATTTCTTTACAGCGAAGTCCTGCAGATGAAAGCATCTCTTTTACCGCTGCTATTTCCTCTGCATCAGCCTGTCGCTCCTCATAGAAGCATACTGCGGCAAGAGTACTGCCCTCACCGTCATTTGCCACTATATCTATCGTTCCCGTTTTACCTATCCAGGTACGAAAATCATTATATCCGGCCTTCAGGCTGCCCCTTCTTGATAATATCATCAGGAATTCCTTTGCAACCTCTGCAAAGCTCTCCCTTACAAATCTGGGCATATCCGGAAGTATTTTTTCATCATAAACCTGTCTGCCGCGTCCCTGTTCAATCAAATCACGGTTCGGGTAGACATAAGCATAATAAAATCTGATAAAGGAATCACGAATACGGTAAAGTCCCTTCTGAGTCTTATCGTAATGGCGGACATATGCCATATTAACCTTCTCTACAATGTCCATTTCGATAAGATTCTTCAGGTAAACACTGATTTTGGCTCTTGAAAAGCCTGTTTCGGCATAAATATCATTCAGCTTGTATTTTCCACCGGCAAGTGCGATCAGAATCGCATTATAAGCCGCCAGTTCACGAAGCTCAAGCTTTAAAAAGAACTCCGCCTCATTCTCAAGCACCGAACCCTTGGTAAGAAGAAGTGAAATGATATTCTCACGAGTACGCCTGTTATCCGCCCAAAGCCTAAGGTATTTGGGAATACCGCCCATTACGGAACGCATAAGGACACAGTCCTCGACCGAAATCTTGGGATACCATTCAACCGCCTCCCTGAAGGATAAGTCCTTCAGCTTCATAATTCCCGTAAGTCTTCTGGCTATTGAGCGCGCTTCATTAACCATACTGTTTTCAACCCAGTTAACTGAGGATGAAACCAGTATGATCATGATTTTAAGATTTTCGTTATCCAGCAGTCCGATAATCTTCTCATTCAGCATTTCATCGGAAAAGTACCTGAATTCATCGATTATAAGAACAACCTTGCCCGAAACAGCATATTCGCTGATTTCCTTTTCAATCTTGGCAAAGCGTTTTTCCTGCATTGCCGGGGTAATCTCAATCGCATTATAGTAAAAATAACGCTTGTCCTCACAGAAGTTAAATAAAAAGCTGGTTTTACCTATTCCTTCTCTTCCGTAAAGCACTAAAAGATTATTATGTTCTCCCCCGAATGCATTCTCGAGCTGCTTTTTTTCATCTTTACGCCCAATAAACATATATTGTTTGTTCCGCCTTTCAAGCAATTACATTCGCTCAGGTGCACTTATTGCAAGCATATCGGTACATGTCTCAAGACACTTAAGCGTAAGACATATTAATGAAATCCAATGCTTCTGCTTTGCCTTGTCCTCTTCAGCAATAATCTTGTTCTCATGATAAAAGCTGTTAAAGAGGTTGCTGAGATCAAAGATATATGAACATATCTTGTGAGGTGCAAGCTCATCGGCCGCATTTGAAATATTATCAGCAAAGGCCGCGATGGCAAGCTTAAGCTTCTTCTCTGAATCAACCGCATCCGCACTGCTGTAATCTGCCGCAAAATCCGCCTTTTCGGCTGCTGCCCTGATATCCGCGATGGTTGAACCGCTTACTGAAGCATACTTATCAAGGATTGACTTGATACGAACCATTGTATAAAGGATGTAAGGTCCTGTATTTCCCTCAAAGGCTGTGAATTTATCTACATCGAAGATATAGTCCTTGGTTGCGGCATTTGATAAATCACCGTACTTAAGGGCTGCCAGTCCGACAATTTTAGAGATATTCTCGCGTTCCTCAGCGGAAAGCTCACGGTCAGCCATCTTCTCCGAAACCTTTGCGGCGATATCACGGATGAGATATTCAAGTCTCATTACACCACCGTCACGGGTCTTGAAGGGTGTTCCGTCAGGACCGTTCATTGTACCGTTTCCGATATGGTGGAGACGTGTTTCGGGACGGATGATTCCTGCCTTACGTGCGGTACGGAATACCTGCTCGAAATGAAGGCTCTGACGCTTATCTACGACATATACGATAAAATCAGGCTTATAGTCCTGCTCACGTTCAACGAGAGTTGCAAGGTCGGTAGACGCATAAATTGCGGCACCGTCTGACTTAACAAGGATGCAGGGAGGCATTTCCTTATTGTCGGTCTCCTCCTTAACATCAACAACTACAGCGCCCTCACTGAGCTTTGCTACACCGTCTGCCTTCATCTTCTCTACCATGGGCGCGATAAGCGAATCAACATCACTCTCACCGTTCCAAAGCTCGAAATGAACATTCAGATTATCATAATTCTTCTTAAGGTCTGCCTTTGATACATTTAAAATATGCTTCCAAAGAGCACGGTAACCGCGGCGGCCTGCCTGAAGCTGAGCTGTGGCAATACGAGCCTCCTCCTTATATTCGGGATGCTCTTTTGAATAAGCACATGCATAAGGATAGATTTCCTCAAGGTCACTGATTGCAAAGGGTGCTTCCGAAGGATATTCACCCTCGTAATTCTCATCAAAGTAAACAAGGTCGGGATATCTCTTGCTGCATTCGGTAATAATTAGACCCATGGGAAGTCCCCAGTCACCGAGATGTACGTCACCGATAGCCTTGTAGCCGTCAAAGGCAAGCATTCTCTTTACGCTCTCACCGATAATAGCGGGACGAAGATGACCTACATGGAGGGGCTTTGCAACATTTGCTCCGCCGTAGTCCACAATAAGTGTCTTGCCTGCATTCTTCGGCTCATAGCCGAGATTGTCTGCTGTATTCATCTCTAAAAGATATTTATCAAGCATTTTGTTACTGAGTGTAATATTGATAAAGCCGGGCATTACAGCCTCTACCTTATCGAAGGTTCCGTCATTCTCAAGGGCGGCAACAACTTCATTCGCAATAGCAATCGGAGGCTTCTTATAAGCCTTTGCACTGGCCATTGCACCATTACACTGAAATTCGCAAAGGTCGGGACGGTTCGATACATTGCACTTACCGTACTTGGCGTCATAGCCCGCCTTTTCAAAGGCTGCCGCAAAACAGCCGTTCAGCATTTCCATTAATGTTTTCATATATTCACCTTTCAAAATTACTTAAGTTTATAAACTGCCCATCAAATGCCGAGAAACATCTGTGCAAATGAAAAATAGATAAGCAGTGAAAGTGCATCAACAATTGTAGTGATAAACGGACTCGCCATTACCGCAGGGTCAAAACCGATTTTCTTGGCAATCATAGGTAATGAACAGCCCACAAGCTTTGCAACAAATACAGTTACCACAAGCGTTAAACATACTACCGCCGCAACAGCTACATCTACCCGGTCCACCAGAAGAAGCTTAACAAAATTTGTTACGGCCAGTGTAGCACCGATTAATAACGATACTCTGGCTTCCTTCCACACCGTTTTGGGCAGGTCTGCGAATTCGAGCTCTCCGAGTGAAAGCGCACGGATAATCGAAACAGATGCCTGACTTCCGGCATTTCCGCCCGTATCCATCAGCATGGGAATAAAGGAAGTAAGTACAATATATGTACTCAGTGCTTCCTCAAAATGGCTGATAATCATACCGGTAAAGGTCGCTGAAATCATCAAAAGAAGCAGCCAGGGAATACGTTTTTTCCAGGTTTCAAAAACGCCTGTCTTAACATAAGGCATATCCGAAGGACTGATAGCGGCCATCTTCTCGATATCCTCTGTGGCCTCTTCCTGGAGAATATCCACGATATCATCGACTGTGATAATACCGACAAGTCTTCCCTCACTGTCAGTAACCGGCATAGCCGAGAAGTCGTACTTCTGGAAATCTCGCGCAACATCCTCCTGGTCGGTAAGGGTTGTTACGGAAATAACATTCTCCGTCATGATACTTCCGATTTCGGCATCCGGCTTGCTCAACAGAATCTGCCTCAGGGTAACTGTACCCAAAAGCTTTCTGTCTCTGTCTAATACATAGCAGATATTGATAGTCTCCTTATCGATACCGTCTGTTCTGATTTTTTCAATAGCCTCAGCAACGGTTAAATGAAGCTTCAAAGCCTCATACTCTGTTGTCATAAGGCTGCCCGCAGAGCTGTCGGGATACTGCAGAAGCTGGTTAATGGTTCTTCTGGTCTCGGGACTGGTTTTCGCAAGCAGTCTGGTAACTACATTTGCCGGCATTTCATCGAAAAGGTCCGCAGCATCATCCACATACATGTTATCGATGATGTTCGCCGCCTCGCCTTCCGTGAATCGCACAATCATACTCTGCTGCAGGTCAATAGGCAGATATGCAAACACGTCTGCGGCAATATGCTTCGGAAGCACTCTGAAGAACGGGAAAATTTCATTTTCCGGAAGCTCCTCAAGCAGTGAAGCCACATCGGCCTCATTCATTTCAGGTGCTAAAAGACGGAACTCCTTGAAGGACTTGTTCCCGATGTATTCACGCATCTGAATTACCTGATCGCTTTCCCCATCCTCCTCTGCAAGCTGTGTCTTCTCTTCAATTTCTGCGGTACTCTCCTCCAAAACACGGATTTCCTCTGAGACACCTGCTTCATCCGCAGCCTGATTGTCTGTCATAACCTTGTCTGATACATCAAACTCAGGCTCTGTATTTTCATACATAGCCTCTTTCTCTTTTTCGGACATAAAGGTGATCCTCCTTATTCAGTTGTTTTATGCGGCACCTTCGTGGGGGTGCATCGTTCAGTTTCTTCTCGTCATTACGTCTGCAACTGTCCGAATTATCTGTACACATAAAACCACCACCTCTCATGTCTCTAGTAGGCTTTTACCCTCTGAATTTCTCAAGAGCAAAAAGTACCTCTAATACTATGATACACCTATTTTTCTCTTTCGGCAACTAAAAATTGAATTTAGATTAAAGAAAACCCGGACACCGCCAAAGGATGTCCGGGTTATTAATCGTATTTTCTTTTATCTGTGAACGATAGCTACTACATCGGTATCTATCTTTTCAGGCTTTCCGCCATCGTATCTGTAAAGCTCACCTGTGTAGCTCTTGTTGCTGTAATCTGTAAGATAGAGAACCGAACCGTCATCAAGAACATAATAATCCTTAATATCATCTGCAATCGGATTTACTTTTCCGTCATAGCATGACAGTGAAAAGAAGCCTGTATTTGAGCTGATGTCTGTCTTGAAATAGATGCATCCGTTCTGAACCATTGTTTCATAAATATAAACATCGGACGCTATTTCCTTTTCATCCAGGTAAAGTGTACCCTCATTTCTATCATTTACATCGGTAAAGTAAATAAGTCCCAGTTCATTTGTAAATGAATATCCCATCGAACTGTTGATGTCATCACAGATTACCCTGGCATTTGAAACAACACCCTTTGAAAAATCAGCCTTTTTAATTACACCCATATTTTTCGAATCAACATCGGTCACGTAATAAACGCTCTTCCCATCTGAAGAAATTCGAATATTTATGGCTTCCTCGCCGCAATCAATAACCGTCTTTTCATTAGCAGATACGTAAACCGGCTTTCTGCTATCGTTGAATTTTTTTATAAGCTCATTGATTACTTCGTTTGGATCAAACCTATTATCAGCCTCGTTATAATATTTGTCGAATATAGATGACAATTTTATGCGCTCAGTGCTGATACGTTCTGTTATAAGCATCATGTCACCATCATAAACAGGCTGCAGTATATCCAGAAAATCTGTCGAAATCTTAGTAGATTCTTTACCGTTATAATAATATAAATCCACTGCAGGGCTGTAAGTGTAGCTGCTGATAATATCACGCATATACCCACGCTGAGCTACAACACGCTCTTCTTCCCAATAACGGTTATAAGCATCCATGTTTTTTTCGTAGTCCGGATCATCCCGGTAAGGATATGCCGGTTCATTCTCACGGAATTTCTTATCATAGTCAGCCATATCATCATCTATAAGATCCATATAACTGCTTACTTCAGTGTTATAATCCACTAACTTTGTATAGTAGACATAGTTCTCGGAAATATTATAGATGTTGCCAATATTTGAAGCAATCTTTTCCTTTTCGCTGCTTCCGGCTTTTCTGTAAAGAATTCTGCTCTTTTTATAGTAGATTACAGATAAATCATCATTAACATAGCTAATATCGTCTACATCAGAATCAAGTTTTTCATTCTCGCTTCCGCCGCGTTTAATTGTAAGTTTATAATCATTATTAATCCAAAGAATGCTTTTAGCATCAGAAGTCACCCTGTAGCGTCTGACATTAGCAGCTATCTTTACCCTATCCTCGCCAACTTTTCTCTGATAGAGGTCGCCGTTCTTCATATAAGTGACTGTTTTTCCGTCATCACTTAATGCGTAATCATAACTATCTATGCTGTCAACCTTAAAGGGTTCATAACTTTCATTATTAAGCTCACGATAATACAGTATTGTCGAATAATCAGCCGAACTGTCAATATAATAAACGCCTTTGCTATCAGGTGTAAAACGAATATATTTTGCTAAAGAGTATGTACTATTGGCAAAGTCCTTATTTGAATAGTAGTTTGAAAGCCTCTTTGTAACCTCAAAAGGAGTTTCCCGGTTAAGGTTGCTGTATTGGAGCTCGCCGTCCTTGATGTAAAGCGCATGAGGCTTTTTCCCGCCGCCGATAAAAAGAATACAGAAGATAACTATTGCCGCAACTACAACAAGTCCTGCACCGCCAATAATAAACCACTTAACAGGGAACGGCTTCTTATCACCCTTATTCTTAACGGGCTGCAACTGCTGATTCGGATCGTAGTACTGCTGCGCCTGCTGATTAGGGTCATAATACTGCTGCGCCTGCTGATTAGGGTCGTAGTACTGCTGCGCCTGCTGATTAGGGTCATAGTACTGCTGCGCCTGCTGGTTAGGATCGTAATACTGCTGTGCCTGCTGATTAGGGTCATAGTACTGCTGTGCCTGCTGATTAGGGTCGTAATACTGCTGCGCCTGCTGGTTAGGATCGTAATACTGCTGTGCCTGCTGATTAGGGTCATAGTACTGCTGTGCCTGCTGATTAGGGTCGTAATACTGCTGTGCAGGATATTCACGTGCAGGTAGATTTTCGGCTGCTGCAGGCTCTGTCGCAGGAATCATGACTTCCTCCGCTACAGCTGCTACAGGTGCTTCTATCTGCCCGGGAAGCTGCTCTGCAACAGGCGTCAGTTCCTCAATAACAGGAACTGTCTGAGGCTCGGCTACAGTCTCTGCCGCCTCTGCTGCAGCTTCAGCCACTGCTTCTGCAGGTGCAGCTACTGGTTCAGTCACTGCTTCTGCAGGTGCTGCCAATGGTTCGAAACGATTACCGCACAAGTCGCAGAATAAAGCTTCATCCTCAACCTGATTATTACATTTTATGCATATTTTCACGTAAATTCCCCCTATCATTAGGATTATTATGAGTCAAACTCGTGACCGCTTCGCTTGTCACTCGTTATAAAATCGCTGCTACCGCAGCTTACGAGGTACGGGGCTTGAACCCCGCACCTCGCGAAAGCTTCACCCACCGCCTAAAGGCAGTGGGTTATCTTTCTATTTTATATATAACTTCAGTATAACATACAAAAAAATACAAATCAATTGACTTTAACCTGCTAATTTATTATAATCACATAATCATACAGAAAACTGACATTAAAAAGGAGTGTGATTTTCTTGGAACCAGGCGTCGCGACGCGCATAATAGTTCTTTTGGTTTTATTAATCTTATCCGGCTTTTTTTCTTCTGCTGAAACCGCCTTTACGGCGATTAACAAGCTTCGTATCAAATCACTGGCCGATGAAGGAATAAAACGTGCCATTCTGGTGCAAAAGCTGCTTAATAACCAGACCAAATTTTTAAGTACAATTCTGATAGGCAATAACATAGTAAACATCGTTGCCTCATCACTTACCACAACACTCACCATTTCGTTGTTCGGTAACAGCTATATCGGAATCGCAACAGGTCTGCTCACGCTTTTTGTTTTACTTTTCGGTGAAATAACTCCCAAAACAATGGCTACCGTAAAAGCAGAAAAAATTGCCTTTGCATACGCGCCCCTCATTAATATTCTGATGATATTAATGACACCTGTGACCTTTCTTGTGGGCAAGCTGGCCTCATTTGTAATGTGGTGTCTTAGAATCGACCCTGAAAAAGCCCATACCCAGATGACTGAAAATGAGCTGTTAACCATCGTGGATGCCAGTGCAGAAGACGGTGTAATCGAATCCGATGAACAGGAAATGATTACCAATGTAGTGGATTTCGGTGACACCCTTGCAAAGGATGTAATGGTCCCTGCCATCAACATGACCTGTGTCCCCGATGATATCAGCTATGAGGAGCTCATAGAATTCTTCAGACGTGACCAGTACTCCAGAATGCCCGTATATCACGAAACAAGGGATAATATCGTAGGTATAATCTGGGCAAAAGACCTTCTTGCAAAATATAATCCCGCAAAAGAATTCGTAATTGCCGATTATATGCGTGACCCCTACTTCACCTTTGAATTCAAGAAGACCTCCGAGCTTATGAGTGAATTAAAGAGCAAATATAAGTCAATGGTTATCGTTCTCGACGAGTACGGTGCCACAGCCGGTCTCATTACCGTCGAGGACCTGATAGAGGAAATCGTCGGCGAAATCCGTGACGAAACGGATACAGATGAGGTAGACAGTGTAAAAAGGCTTTCAGAAAACGATTTCGAAGCCGCAGGCACTGCTCCTCTTGATGATATCAACAAGGTGTGCGGACTTGAACTCAGTTCGGATGACTATGACTCCATTGCAGGTCACGTCATAAAGCTGTTAAATCACCTTCCTATTACCGGGGAAAGCATTGTTTCTGAAAATGTAAAATACACCGTTCTTGCAGTCGGCAGAAACCGTGTAACGAAGGTTAAGATTCAAAAATTACTCTGATTATAAAAAATAATGGGCACCCAAAATCGGGTGCCCTGTTTTTTACTGCATATTTCTGTTATATTTACTCTTCTTTTTATGCTTACCGCGATATTCCTTATTATCCTTTTCCGAATTTTCATCCTCTTTTCTTCGGTTGATGAAATAAATAAAATTATCAATCGCATTCAGAATATCAGCAAATTCAGATTTCGGAGCCTCCTCGATATAACGCATCAGAATCTCATTTTCAGCCTCTCCCTTATATCTTCCGTAGAAAATATCGAAAAGATTATGACCGCGCATATATATTTTGAAGGTTTCCATATTCCGCTTTAAATCTTCCTTCGATTTTATCTGAAGGCCCGTAATATCACGCATTCTGCGTGCACAGGGAAGCTTGTAAAGATACGACTTAAACTTTGAAAGAAGAATATTGTAAAACTCCTCTTCTGTCTTAACCACTCCTATTTTAGCCATAATAGCAGGATTCAGGAAATAGTTTTCGAAGGAATAATACTTCAGCACAAGCACATTTCTCGGTGAAATACGAGGCAGATTACCCGCATCCTCACGTGCCCTGTCACTGTAATATGAGCAAAGCTGCTTAACCAGTGTTTCTGGACGCTTGCCGTCGGAATCACGTATCATCAAAAACTGGTCCTTCAGATAGAGCTGGTTAATATACTTCAGATTTGCATAGGTTTTAATATTGGTACAGCTGTTTGTGGTAATAATCGAGATACGCTGAAGTGTACCGTCTTCATTATAAACCTCGGAATAATACTTCTTCAAAAGCATAGGAAGTCTGTTACTGTCCTGCTTGCCTTCAACGATAAATACAAAATTTACATTCATCATATCGCTCGCCGAATATCCCAGATCGTCAAGTATCTTGTTTATATCCTTATTGGGCGAAATCGATGTATGATAATCCTCATCAAGCACCACCTGATTTATCTGCTTCGAGTTGAAGTTTATAATCATATTTGGCGAGTGAGTAGAGAAAATCACCTGATTTTTACGTGAAAGTCTGTAAAGAATCTCACTTGCCACCTTCTGAAGCTGGGGGTGAAGATAGATTTCAGGGTCCTCAATCATAATAATACTTGAAATATTACTGTTCTCATCAGCATAAGCCTCAAGCAGTGACAGAATATAGATGCTCTTTGAACCCGCACTCATCGTATACACCGAATCGGCTCCGTAATGAGTCTTTTCGGCAACCACCGTATCCAGATGGAAAAGATCCTTACTGTTTAAATTCAGTACAAATTCAATATCCTGCCTGCGTCCGCTGTTACGCGTATAGTAGCTGTTCAGACGTGCCACAAAGTCGTCCATATCGAGCTGTAAAAGCTTATATTCCAGAAGCTTTGCTGTCTCTCCGACACTCATCTCTTCAGGTGATTTTTTAATAATATCAGCTATACATTTGAAGCAGTTATTGCAGATTCTGGCTTCATCCAGAATACACTTATTCTCCCTGATGCTCTTTAAGGTTTCCTTGGTCTGTGCAAGGAAAATATCCTCCTGGATATCATGCACATTTCGGTTAATGTCTATATAATGAACGCGGGGAAGCGCCTCCTTAATATGAACGTTATGTACATGAGTTTCATCCGAATAACGTGTCGAAAGGTCGGTTTCAACGATATAGGTGAACGAAAGTGTTCCGCCGTAATCCTTATTGTCCTCTGTGTAATAGCTGAGATAATCCGACTCGATTATTGAGGCATTGGCATTTTCTCCGTCATTTTCCGAATTCTGCTGTCCGTTAATATTCTTTAGACCTCCACGCACAAAGGTGGGAAGAAGGTCGCAGAACTCGTTATACCAGATTTCAAAATTCTTGTGTCTGCTAACCTTACCCTTTGAATGAAAACGCATGATATCATCATTTGAAAGCTCAAGGTTCACCGCTATCTCTATTCTCTGCGTAGGATCGTTAAAATCCGTGGCACGAACCGTGTACTGCCCCGCCACCGCAGATATCGCATGAAGAATTGTTGTCTTACCGGTGCTGTTTTTTCCGACTATAATAAAAGCACTGTCAATTGAATCAATATTAAGCTCTTTAATTGTTTTAAAATTCTTAATCTGTAAGGAATCAATCTTCATAATAATTACCATGCCCCTTTCTGCCTGCAGCGCAAATATCAGCAGATTCTTCTGAATCATTGCAAGGACAGACTCGTAACCGCTTCTTTGCCAAACTCGTGACCGATTTCTATGTCGCAATTAAAAACGCTGCTATCTTTCTATTATATAACTTATCAGTCTCTCTGCGTAAGAATTGCGCTGCTGTCACAATGCTGCATAATAAAATGCTCAATAGATGATTCGCTGCCTGCCTTATCGCTGTAGGGAAGACTGATTTCAAGTCCCTTTGCACAATTATGGAAGATACCGCAGAATTCAGAGGAATCCTCATCTACCACCCAGGCCTCGATGCTGAAATCAATGGATCTGTTCGGAATATAAACATAGGCAAGTGACTTACAATCATAGAAGGCCCCGAGCCCCGGCATTTCAAAGCCCTTGTTGAAGGTAAATTTCTTCATAAGCGTGTTACCGCAGAAGGCAAAGGGCATCATAAATTTTGTGGTTGAAGGAAGCTTAACCGAATCCTTAACTCCCGGTGCAGACCAGAGTGTTTCCATATCATAGTCAAAAAGCATATTTGATTTTGCCTTAAAACACTTATTATCCGAGCTGACTTTAATTGTTGCAAGTCTCGGACAATACATAAAAGGATTACCCATAATGGTTTCCACGCCCGCAGGAATTGTAATTCCTGTCAGATGTGAGCAGCCATAGAAGGCATAATTTCCGATAGTTTTAACTGATGCGGGAAGCTTCACCGACTTAAGAGCGGTACACTCCTTAAAGGCACAGTCATCTATCAGCTTTACTCCCTCCGGCACTACAACTTTAGTAATAAGCTTATTACCCTCAAAACAGTAGGCTGGAATTTTCTTTATTCCCGAAGCAATTGTAACCGTACCCTTTGCAAAATCACCGTTTATCAGCGTTTTGCCGTTATCTGCATAAAAGCAGCCGTCAGAATAGCTTATATACTTTAACTTATCGCGTAAGGTTAATGTCAGCTTTGATGAACAGCCCGCAAAGGCTTCAGTACCGAGCTTTTTAATATTTGCACCCATGCTGACCTTTTTTAACTTAGAACAGTTATAAAAGGCCATTTCACCGATGCTTTTACAGCCATCAGCCAACACTGCGGACTTTATCGGTGTATACGCAAATGCAGCCTTCCCGATCTTTACAATGCCGTTATCTGCGGCAAAATTTACGTTTTCCAGCAAATCGCACTCAAAGAAGGCATAATCGTCAATTGTAAGTTCTGCACCTTTATCCGCGAATTTAACCGTAGTCAGCTTGTCAGAGCCGGCAAAGGCACCGATTCCCAGTCTTTTAACTGAAGCCGGTAAAATAAGCTCAACAGTACTTCTGTTGTAAAAGGCATAATCATCAATCCCGGTAACCTTATATTCCTTGCCCTTATAGCTGAGCTTTTCCGGAATAACAAGGCTCTTTAAGGTCTTTCCCTCATATTCTGCCGCCGAAACCTCACCTGCCGCAGACGCTGTGGCTTTAACTGTAATTCTGTAAAGGACACCCTCACAGGCAAGCTTTCCGTCTGCCTTTTTTACAGCCTCGGGCACCGGTGCAGAAGTCGTCTGCTCATTGGTTTTTGTTTCCTCCAAAGCAGTATCCCCGGCGCCGCTTGCAGCATAAGCAGCTGTCAGCCCTGCCGTCAAAACAAACGTCACAAGCAGCATTACAATTAAAAAGCTGCAATTTGATATTTTCCTCAAAAAACTATCCATACATTATTCTGACCATACACATTAAATGCCCGGTCTTCCCTTCCGTTGATAATAGCCTTATCCGTCAAAACACTTTGCGGACCCTTATTCCCTTGCGTAATAAAAGGCTGTGTGTTATCTTTCTATTATATGTTATATTTTAATGATTTAGCAAAATATGTCAATATTAATACTTGAAATGCGGCCCCATATGTGATACCTTTTAGTAAATATACAGCATTTCTGCTGACCATAATTCAAAGAACCCTGGAAGGGTGAAAGGCAAAAATCATGAAAATGCTTGAAGACAGAATCTTAAAAGACGGAACAGTCAAGGAAGGCAATGTACTTAAGGTTGACAGCTTTCTCAACCACCAGATTGATATAGAGCTTCTTAACGAAATGGGTAAAGAATTCAAGAGGCGTTTTGCCGATAAGAAAATCACTAAAATTCTTACCATCGAAGCCTCCGGTATTGCCATAGCCTCTATCGCAGCCCAGTACTTCAAGGTGCCGATAGTTTTCGCAAAGAAAAGCCAGAGCATTAACCTTGACGGCGAATCATACACTACTAAAATTCAGTCCTTTACTCATAACAGAGTATATGATGTAATCGTTTCAAAAAAGTATCTTTCACCCGATGACCATATTCTGGTTATTGATGATTTCCTTGCAAACGGCTGTGCACTTAAGGGTCTTATCGAGCTTGTAAAGGCTTCCGGCGCCAGTCTCGAGGGTATCGGTATCGCCATTGAAAAGGGCTTCCAGAAGGGCGGCGAGGAAATCCGTCAGATGGGCATCCAGCTTGAATCACTTGCAATAGTTGACGGTATGGACTGGACTACTAAGACCATTAATTTCAGAGCAAACAACTGATATTTAAGTATTAATCACATCAAAAAAGCAGGCTTTGACGGCCTGCTTTTGTTTTATCTGTTTACTTTATACCGGCTCTGCCGGCAACCTGTTATTTCCCCATACTGAAGGAGCTCAGTTCTCTTCCTTCTGCAGCATCTATCAGCTTCTGCAGCCTGTCATACTGCACGTACATTCTCTGTACTTCATTTTCCAGCAGATAATAATGCCTGATATACGGAATAAGGAGTATCATAATTGCCGCTGTCAAAAGCAGTGTTCCGATTGTTCCCAGTGTCAAAAACATATAGAGAGCGATAAATTCAATCAGTGCAAAAAGAACCGTAACTATCAGATGAATCAGTCTTTCATGCTGAAAAAATGCAAGCTGGGTAAGGTGCTCTGTCTTCAGCTTATTAAGCTCTGCCTCACTGCCGCCCTTTTTCTCCAGCCTTTCCAGAAGCTCCTCCATATAATAACGGTAATTCAGAATTCTCTTTCTCATCACTGCTACCTCTTTTCGAATCCTTTATAATTAATCGACAGCCTTAAGCGATTCAGCCATATTTACCTTATCAAGCTTAAAGAACATAAAGAAATCAACAATCATCGCAAAGGCAATTGTTACCAGAAATGACCATACAAAGGTCATCGGCAGTATTCTGTGTCCAAAATACATCGAATTAATCTTAATCTGTGCCATTACATACCTGTGCAGGGCTATTCCGAGCGGAAGTCCGAATAAGGCACTTATTATTGTCAGAACTATGTTTTCCCTGAACACATAGGACGCCGATTCTCTTCTGTAGAAGCCTAATACCTTGATGGTGGCAAGCTCCCTGATACGCTCATTAATGCTTATATTGGTCAGGTTATAGATTACGATAAATGCAAGCGCGCCTGCGCACACCAGCACTATAAGCACTACATAATCAAGTGAAGAAAGCATATTTCCCACTCTGTCACGCATATCACCTGTAACACTGACATTTGATACATTTTCAAGGTCAAGGTACTTTGCAGAGGTGTAATGAACATCCGTATCCTTGCCGCTGTTTACATAAGCGGTATTATATTCAACAGCCTTTCCGAGCTGGGCCTCATAGGTCTCGCTTGAAATGTATGCGTAATCATATAAATAGTTATCAAAGATACCACTGACCTTCAGCTTCAGCGTATTGTATTCATCATCGCCCAGTTCAATCATATCGCCGATTTTCAAGTCATTTGCCATAGCAAGTCTGTAATCGATGATAACCTCATCCCTGCCGGGCCATGAATATTCCTCATCCCCGTTTGCAAGCCTTACAAAGCTCTTCGGAATATCATCGGCAATAATAAGTGAAAGTGAATCCGAGGAAGCATTGGTAAGCAGATTCATGTTCTGAGTCTGGCAATATACTATTTCTCCGGTAACATCGGCACACTCTGCCTCTATCGTCTTAATATCGTCCTCAGAAACAGTCTTCATAAATGAAACCGACATGTCATAAACATGTATTTCATCAAACTGATAGCTTACAATAGGCTGGATGGAATCACGTATTCCGAAGCCCGTCACAAGCAGTGCCGTACATCCGCCTACGCCGATAATCATCATAAACATTCTCTTTTTATAACGAAGAATATTTCTGATTGATACCTTATGAAGGAACTTAATCCTGTTCCATATAAAGCCTATACGCTCAAGGAATATTCTCTTTCCCGCATCGGGTGACTTGGGACGAATAAGCTGGGCTGAGGCCTCACGAAGGTCTCCCGCACAGGCAAACCAGGTTGCACCAAAGGCGCAGATAAGATATGCAAGCGCACATAATGCAAAAAGTCCCCAGTCAAGTACAAAGACAATGGGCCTGTCAATTGTGTACATAATATGATATATTTCCCAAAGCACCATAGGCATCAGCTTTGAACCTAACATCATACCGGCAAAACAGCCAAGAATAGAAGCAGTTCCCGAATAAAAAAGGTACTGACCGATTATCTGGCCGTTCGAATATCCTAAAGCCTTCAATACACCGTTCTGTACTCGCTGCTCAGCCACCATTCTGGTCATGGTGGTTATACATACAAGTGCTGCTACAAGGAAGAAAAACAAAGGGAACACCTTGGCAATACCGCTCACAATGTCGGTATCGTTCTGCAGGCTCATATAGCCGAAATTGGTTGTTCTTCCGAGGGTAAAGGACTGCGGCTCTTTAAGCTCCTCATCAAGCTTTATATATGCATCGTCAATCTCAGCCTGAGCATCCGCAAACTTTGCCTCATACTCCTCTTTTTTCGAATCCAGCTCAGCGACTCCCGTCTCATACTCCGCGTATTTTTCGATGTACATAGGAGAATCCTTGCCCATAAGAGCCGCAAGGGTCTCAAGCCCTGTTTCTGCCTCAGAAAGCGCCTTCTCCGCTTCTTTTATCTGCTCATCAAATTCCGCGCGGCCGTCAGCAAGCTCCTTCTCTGCCGAATGAATCTCCTCAAGGACATCATCCTTCAGACCTTTGTAGCGTCTGTCCGCACATTTTTCAAGCACTTTACTGATTTCTTCCTCACATTTCGAAGCGTAATCATCGTAATCCTCGGAATATACCTCATAACGTTCCTTAAGTCTGAGATATATTTCCGAATAATAGTCTGTCGAGAAGCCCTCCTTACTCAGATAAGCAAAGCCCTGAACCTTGCCCTCTCCAAGACTTGAACCGCCTCTCTCAAAGTTAATGTAGGCAGGTGAATGCACCGTTCCCACAACCTTATATTCATCAAATGCAAAAGTATCCAGTGTTTCCTGACTGTTATCCTTTGAAAGAACAATAGTATTTCCGATCATATCATTTGAAAATTTCAAGGAATCAAGAACGCATTCATCCGCAGCCTCAGGCAGTCTGCCTGCCACAAGGTCCGCACTGTTTATTGCATTAAGATAGCTGTGAGCGTGCAGAACAGACTCAGAACCACCCTCATCCATAAAAAGGAAATCAGCACTGTTGCTGCCCTCAGCAGCACCGACGCAGGGAATTGCGGCGATATCGCTTACATCCTCTGCCGTCAGTCCAAGGGTAGTTACCAGCCTGAAATCGAACATATTCAGTTCATCAAGATATTGTCCGCCCGTTATGACCATCGCATCCTTTGTAACCTTGAGTCCCACAAAGAAGCCGACACCCAGACATATTATTGCAAAAATTGCAATAAAACGTCCAAAGGTCTTTCTGATCTGGCGAAGTGTACTGACAAATAACATTTCTAAAATCCTTCCTCTTACCACTCAATCTCTTCTACCGAAACAGGATTTGCATTGAGCGTTTCCTCTACTACGGTACCGTTTTTAACACGAATAACCCTGTCAGCCATAGCTGTCAGCGCGCTGTTATGCGTGATTATGATTACTGTCACGCCTCTTTCTCTGGCCGTATCCTGTAAAAGCTTAAGGATTTGTTTACCTGTCACATAGTCAAGAGCACCGGTCGGCTCATCGCAAAGTAAAAGCTTGGGATTTTTCGCAAGGGCACGTGCAATAGCCACACGCTGCTGCTCACCGCCCGAAAGCTGCGCAGGGAAGTTCTTCGCCCTATCCTTAAGTCCCACCTGCTCTATAACAGACATTGCATCCAGCGGCTCCTTGCAGATTTGGGCCGCCAGCTCGACATTTTCCACAGCTGTAAGATTCTGAATAAGATTATAAAACTGAAATACAAAGCCCACATCATATCTTCTGTAGGAAGTAAGCTCACGCTTGGAATACGAAGAAACCTCCTTATTTTCAAGAAAAATCTTACCCTCGCTCAGAACATCCATACCTCCCAGAATATTCAGCAGAGTAGTTTTTCCCGCACCCGAAGGTCCTACTATAATACAGATTTCTCCCTTTTCGACCGAAAAATTAACATTTTCCAGCGCTTTAATCTTCACCTCACCCATATCGTAGACCTTGCCCACGTTTTCAAAATGGATAAAACTGCTTTTATCAGCCATCGATTTCCACCGTCATCAAAAGGATGACACCCTTTCTTCAATACTATTTAAATACATTTCGCCGCAGTCGGTATAGCTTATATCAGCCCGCGGCGCAAAATAATCGGGCAGGTTCTCCTGCCCGATTTAAAACCAGTCAGTTATTTATCATTTCCTTCATCAATTGTGAAATAAAGAGTATACTGCTCATCTGTAACCTCGTATAAAGGCACAAAAGTGAAGTTCTTCTTCTGGCCGCGTGTACGATAGGTACTCTGCTGCCAGGGATAAGTTGTATATGTATGCTCTCTGCAGGGAAGAAGTGTATCAACAACCTTCTTACCCTTGAGTTCAATGCCGTAATCAGTATCTATAAGTCCCGCAAGAACTACAGGTCCTTCCATAACCGCTGCCATCTCGGGAGTATCCTCGATATACTCAAGATAAGGAACTGTTCTGAAGTAAATGCCAATCTCATCGCCTTCATTCCAGCTGCGGTCTACAATGATGTAACCATCCTGAATTGTAGTTTCGACCTCAGCATTATTAATGTAAATGAAAGGACAGGCACCTGCCCACTTGGGAAGTCTGAAACGAATCTTGTACTGACCCTCGATTGATGCTCTGAATCTGAGGAACCATCTTGACTTCTGGCTTGTTGCAGACTCATCAAAAAGTGAAACCGCATCATAATACTTCATATCGATATTCTGCTCGAATCTGGCAGGCTTTCCGTTTGCGGTAAATTCCAGAACCGAAGGAATATACTGGCTTACGGTAAGTGTTCTGTCTGCATCATCCAGATAATAGCAAAGTGTCTTGTAAAGAGTCTGAGACTGAATCATGGTTCCGTGGCAGCACCAGAAATCATGTGTGGGAGTGCCCCACTTCTTTCTGCTGCCCTCACGCATGGGAAGGAAGTAGGTCGGCATACCTGTTACCTTATTCTGCTGTGCAAGGAAACCGTTATAAAGATTCTTCTCAATATAATCTGCGTAAATCTTGTCACCGGTAAATCTGCAAAGATAATCAGACAGACGTACCATATTGTATACTGTACAGAATTCCTGGTTACGCTCGCCCATATATGAGCCGAGTGAGTGAGGCGGAATCCAGAATTCTCCGGCATTCTGACCTCCTGTACAGAATGACTGACGCTCAACACATGCGCAACGCCAGAACTTCTTTACAATATTGAGCCACTTCTCATCACCTGTAATATCATACATCTTAGCGGCGCCCTGAGCCCAGGGAATTGTGGCATTTGCATGGAAATCAGTAAGTGCATCCTTACCCTCAAGAAGCTTATCAAATACGATGGAATGGCTGTATCTTTCAGCCAGAACCATAAAACGATTATCCTTTGTAATCTCATAAAGAGTAGCCCAAACCTCGAGCATACCGCCCTCTTCGCCCTTATAAATAGCGATGGGACAACGCTGGAGCATCTTTGAAGTCCAGTCCATGTACCAGTCTGAAACATTGCTTAAAATCTTAAGCGCCTTTTCATTCTTTGCATAAATATATGCATGAAGAAGTCCCATAAGAGTCTTCTGCATTGTATACTGGGGTGACCAGATATAATTATCAGTCTCAAGCAAATCAAAATACTTCTGGGGAATTGAGCCGATCCACTGTCCGCCGTTAAACTCCTGACAGCGCGCAAGCTCATCAATAATATGATTAAGCTTTCCTCTGAGCTCCTCATCGCCCTCTTCTATAAGCACGGAAGCAGCTGAAAGCCAGTGTCCGAGGAAATGTCCTCTGAGCTGACAGGTAGGCGATTCCCAGCCCCAGTGAAGATATGTCTGTGAGGGGTCTGAAACAGTCTGACACTCAGGAAGAATAATTCCCGCTTCAAGATAGAAGTTCTGTAAAAGAGCCGTGCTGTTAAGACTGAGCAGATACTTTCTGTTCACTTCAACACGCTCGGTAAAAATACTGGGTAAAAGCTTAACCTTTGTTGATTCAATACTTTTAATCATATGTACACCATACCTTTCCGAAATATTTATTTATCCCAATACAGATTAATATTCATGTTTAAGCATTTCATTGAAGAAGCAGGACCTTCTGCCTGTGTGGCAGGCGGCTCCTATCTGATTAACCTTTGCCAGAAGTGTATCCTTATCACAATCGGCACTGAGCTCCTTCACATACTGATAATGTCCCGATGTAGCCCCCTTCTTCCAAAGCTCCTGACGGGACCTTGAAAAATAAGTCATGATACCGGTCTCCACAGTCAGATTAAAGGACTCCTCGTTCATATATGCAAGCATTAATACTTCATTGTTTTTGTAATCCTGAACAATGCAGGGAACAAGTCCGTCACTGTTTTTTGCCAGATCCGCAAATGTTAATTTACTCTCAAATACATCGACATTTATGCCTGCAGATTTAAGTGCCAGCTTAACCTTCATAATATCGCGTCCTGCCGGAATACCCTCTCCGTCCGTATAAAAATTATCAGTCGGCATCGATTTTTCAGCATAGAAGTTTGTGGCAACAGCAAAAACTCCGTCAATGGAAATAAGTGTCTCTATATCGTTTCGAATAAGGCTGTCACGGATAATTACAGGTACGGACGCTGCCTTTATACAGTCAGCCAGTTTATTCGATACTGTCACATGCTTAAGAAGTATTCTTCCGAAATGCTCAGCCTTTTTGATTGTCTCGTCATTGAAAAATTCTGTAAAATCACCTATGGAAGCATCCGCCTCAAGCACCAGTGCGTCACGTCCGAAGCGTTCTGCCGCAGCCTTCATCAGGTCATTATTCTTCACATCATCATACTGAACCACCAGATATTTAACGCCTGTAGCAAAGGCTCCTTCAATATCCTCAGGCCTTTTTACCCTGCAGCCCAGCATAACAGGTATATCTACACGCCAGACAACCTCTTTTACCAGCTCCCAAACCTTTTCTCTTTCTTCCTCAACCTCTGTATGATTGTAGATAAAGAGTGCATCGGAACCGTAATTTTCGTAGCTTAAAACCTGTCGAATAACTCTCTCGGAGGTTTCGCTTTCACAGTTTATATATGTGATTATTTTCTTGAAATTATCCATTATGAAATTCTCTTTCTTTTTTATTCTTCCTTCTGCTTTGAAACAGTCAGCCGCTAAGCTTTATACTATTTTTACTGCTTAACGCTGCCTGTCCTGATTTTCAGGCTCTGTATTTTGAAAGAATATAAGGCAGATTGATTTTGCCCTCGTAGATGGCCTTACCGGTAATAACACCCTCTACGCCTGCCTCCGCAATCATATCGATATCAACATCCGAGCCGACACCGCCTGAAGCGATAATGTCAAGTCCTGTCTCGTCAACAAGTCTCTTTGTATATTCAAAATTAGGTCCTGTAAGCATACCGTCACGGGCAATATCTGTATATACGACTGTTTTAAGACCGTAGCCCTTAAGTCTGAGAGCAAGATCGATAATCTCCAGCTCACTTTCAGTCTCCCAGCCTGCTACAGCCGCACGGCCGTTCTTGCCGTCAAGTCCCGCCACAATGTGTTCAGCACCGAATACCTCGATTGCTTCCTTAACAAATTCCGGCTCGCGAACCGCTCTGGTACCGATAATAACTCTGCTCACGCCTGTCTCAAGCTTTTCACGGATATTGTCAATGGTTCTGATGCCGCCGCCTGTCTGAACAGGAAGTCCCGTCTCCTTCGCGATTGCAGAAATAACTCCGGCATTAACACCGTGACCTGCAAGCGCACCATCCAAATCCACCACATGGATATACTGCGCACCGGCCTCCTTAAAGCCTAAGGCAACCTGAACAGGATCATCATTATAAACAGTCATATCGGTAAACATTCCCTGACGAAGACGGACACATTTTCCGCCTCTGATATCAATAGCAGGATAAATTCTCATTTTAAAAACCATACCCTTCTGCCTGCACCGCAAACCTTCATGAAAATGCATTGCGTTCACATTACGCAGGCACAAATTTACGTGCGAAAAATTTATTTTCACACTATTCACCTTTCGTGAATAATTAAAGAGTTTGCCTGATTTTGCAAAATTTCATCAGCACGCAAAATCGGACTTTCTCTTTTACTATCATACCACAAACAGATAGCTTTAATCAACAATTATCTTAAAAAACAGTTCATCGGCTGATTAGGGATTTTAGATTCTTTCAAAAAAGATTAAAGGTATATTTTTGACAAATTTTCCCGAAAATGCTATAATATTATGATTGTTAATTACTCGAATTTCCGTTCAGGCGGATTATTTTCCTCTTCAGAATCGGGAATATATATTAACAATGAAATATTTATGAATGAAAGGATGCCCCCCGGCATAAAAATATTATGGATAATACTGAATTACCGAAGCGCAGCGGTGTCTGCGTTAATCAGCGAATAGTCGAAACAAAGCATCCGCTGGTGGCTGTTCTGATCTCACTGGCTATTATGGGACTCTTCCTGCTTCTGCAGTTTATCTGCTCAGCCCCCTATTATTTTGTCAAAATGGTCGATGCCATGGCTGAAAATGATATGGACTCGGCACTCGCCTTTAATGCTTATGTCACCAATATCACAAGCTCTAATTCCAGCGTATTTATCACCTTCCTGGTGACATTTATTTCAGCTGTCGTGGCGGCCCTCTGCTACCGCTTCATTTTCTGTAAAAAGCTGAAGCTTTCACAGGTAAAGGCAACCTGCCGTCAGGTATTCGCCCCGCGTCGACTGGGCGGCTTTTTCCTGGCAGCTGTTTCAACTTACTTTATTTCAAATATTTTATGCTCAGTAATACTTTCACTTTCAGAAAGTCTTGCAGAGTCCTATGACATGCTTATTTCACTCAGCATCAGCGATATTAACACCATTCCGATGTTCTTAGCTCTCTGCGTTCTTGCGCCTCTCAATGAGGAATGCATTATGCGTGGTATGGTGCTCACAAAGCTCAAAAGCAATATGTCAAAAACAGCCGCTGTCATTTTGTGCGGAATACTTTTCGGCGTTCTTCACATGAATCTGGTTCAGGGAATCTACGTTATTCCCTGCGGCATGATGCTTGCCTATGCTGCCCTCAAATATAATTCTATCATACCTTCAATGCTCATTCATGGCATTTATAATGGCCTGAATTATATTATGCAGTTTGTGCCTGAAGATTTTGGCGGAAGCTTTATTATCTCCATTCTGGCAATCATAATTGCCGGTGCCGGCTGGTATCTGCTTGAGGGACGCTTAAAGCCGGAGGACTCCGGTGCAAACCCGTCTTCCGTCACAGCAGTAAATGACACAGTTTCCGAGCCCTCAGGCATGAGATGAAAGGAATTATCAAATGGATAATCAGAATATAAATAACGGAGCCGCTCCTGCTAACGGACAAAACTCCAATCAACAAAATCCGCAGGCTTATACACAAAACGGGTACAGTCAGAATACCGTTAATCAGCAGTACTCTCAGCCTCAGAATTCTCAAGCTTATGCTCAAAACGGATACGTTCAGAATTCAGCTAATCAGCAGTATTCTCAGCCTCAGAATTCTCAGGCTTACAACAATCAGCAGGCTTATAATAGCCAGTATCCGGTTCAGCAGAATCAGCAGGCTAATATACAAAACAGCTATGGTCAGAATACTGTCATTCAGCAGTACTCTCAGCCTCAGTATTCTCAGGCCTACAACAATCAGCAAGCTTATAATAGCCAGTATCCGGTTCAGCAGAATCAGCAGGCTAATATACAAAACAGCTATGGTCAGAATACTGTCATTCAGCAGTATTCTCAGCCTCAGAATTCTCAGGCTTATGCTCAAAACGGATACGTTCAGAATTCAGCTAATCAGCAGTATTCTCAGCCTCAGTATTCTCAGACTTATGCTCAAAACGGGTACAGTCAGAATACCGTTAATCAGCAGTACTCTCAGCCTCAGTATTCTCAGGCCTACAACAATCAGCAGGCTTATGCACAGAATGGCTACACCCAAAATACTACGGTAAATCAGGCTCCCGGCCCTGCAGCCAATGAACCTGCTTCCTCTAAGACAAGGAAAAAGAAAGACTCAAAACGTTTCCGTGATATGACAGCAGCTGAGAAATGGAAGGAAATCGGTATATTTTTTCTTGAGCTGGCAATAATGGCCGGAATATTCTTTGTTCTGGTAAAATATGTTTTCATTCTCGCAGTGATTCCATCTTCTTCGATGGAGAACACGTTGCTTGTTCAGGATAAGGTCTTTGGCAACAGATTAAGCTATGTTTTTTCAGAACCCGAGCGTGGTGACATTGTTATTTTTAAGTTCCGCGAGCATGGCGATGAAGAATATTACATCAAAAGACTTATCGGTCTTCCCGGCGATAAAATTACAATCCGTGATTCGAAGATATATATTAACGATTCAAAAACGCCTTTAGATGAGCCATATCTTAAGGAAAAATGGAGAAAACGCAACAATATCAAGGATTCCTTCGTTGTACCGGAGAACTGCTACTTCTTCCTCGGTGATAATCGAAATAACAGCGAGGATTCCCGTTATTGGCGTAATCCCTATATCAGCCGCGATGACATCGTAGCCAAAGCAATCTGTATTTACTGGCCCATTGCCAATTGGAAAATGGTAACTTATTCCGAGGAATAAATCAGTTGACACACTGCGGTTTTTACTATTACCCAAAACTGTCAGTTCAAACTCGTGACAGCTTCGCTTGTCACTCGCAAAAAAGCTTCACCCACCGACTAAAGGCAGTGGGTTATCTTTCTATTTTATATAGTCAGAAAGGATCAGTCGACGTAATATGAGCACAGTAGGCATTATTGCAGAATTTAATCCCTTCCATAACGGCCACCGCTACCTCATTGAAGAGGCTAAGCGTCAGACCGGTGCAGACACTGCCATTATCATAATGAGCGGTGATTTTGTACAGCGCGGCGAGCCCGCCATATGTGATAAATACCTGCGCACCCGCTTTGCTCTTGAAAACGGAGCTGACATCGTATTTGAGCTTCCCGTCCGGTATGCCACAGGAAGTGCAGCCATTTTTGCAGAAGGCGCAGTAAGTCTGCTTGCATCCACAAATGCAGTTGATTACCTGGCCTTTGGTAGTGAATGCGGCGATATTGAATTAATCAAAAAGACTGCTGAAACTCTCGAAAAGCTCGAAGGATCAGCTGAATTTAAGGAAAAACTGGCCGATTATTTAAAAGCAGGCCTTTCATTTCCGTCTGCCCGCACAAAAGCTGTTGAAGCAGTTACCGCAGATACCCCTATTCTTAATTCACCAAACAATATTCTGGCAGTCGAATACTGCCGTGCCCTTTTCAGACTTAAGGACAGCGGACATAAGCTTCCTAAAGCTGTTACAATCAGCAGAATCGGTGCCGGATACTCGGATGCACAGCCCGATAATTCAGACTATCCTTCTGCAACCGCCGTCCGAAATCTTCTCTGCAATTCAGATACTTTAACTGATATTTTTAACCGCATACTTCCGCCATCAGTATCTGCCTCAGTTATAGCAAACAAAGGACTCTGTCTGCCCGTAATTTCAGATGATTTCAGCGACATTTTCTTTACCAGACTAAACACATTAAGCGATGACTATCTCCGCAGTATTAGCAATATCAACCCGGACCTTATGAATTCTATTCTGAATTATCGCGGCTGTCCTGTCAAAATCTTAGAAATGACTGCCGCAATTAAGTCAAAGGCCTTCACATACACTGCTATTAGCCGCGCCATCACAGCTATACTACTTTCAACACCCGCAGTAAACAGTATTGCCATTAACCCCGGCACAGACAAAAAAAAGCCCTATCTTCGCCTGCTCGGCTTCAATAAGGCTTCTTCAAATATTCTTAAAGCGATAAATAAATCAGGTGACTGCGTCATTATCAATAAAATGGCCGATGCCGACCGGACCAATCCACTTTTCCTGCAGGATATACTCGCCGCAGACATCTACAGTCAGGTTTTATATTCAAAATTCGGCTGCAAAAGAGCCGGCGAATACTGCATATCTCCTATTATTATTTGATTCTGCAATTCGATTTAGCAGATACACAAAAAAGGAACTGTCGAACCGGCATTTTTTGCCGGGCGTCAGCCCCTTTTTTATTTACATAGCATTATTGCAAATCATTACAGCATCATATTCCCCGGGTACATTAACTTTTGTTGTATTGGTGTTTCCGGGCTTGAGTCCGCTTGTTCCAAGCATTGAATGCGTATCCTTAACCGTAAGCTTTACAGCTTTGGCATCTACCAGCTTTCCCTTATTAAATATCAAAATATTCATACTGCCCGAAAGACTTCTTTTTGATGCGTTATTGCTTGCTGCAACATACATAATGTCTGTTGCGATTTCACGGCTGACACTAACTGATAAATATCCTCTCACAGCGGTAAGCTCATCATCAATTTCAGCACTTTCGATTCTTACCTCACTGATTACATCATTAGCAGAAAACGTACTCTCATAAACATAATTTTCGTGACCCGACACTATATATGCACGTCCGCTATAGTCAATATTATCCACAAAAAACCTGGGTGCTACACTAACAGCCTTATCATTATTATTTGTAATCAGAATAAGAACCTTTCCGTTGTCCATTACGATTTTTGAGAAACGAATGTTTTTAGCCAGATTACTGTCTCCGTAACAATCCTCTGCTACGCTTACATTTAACTCATCACAAATAATATCATCTATACCCACATGATTTACGGGTAAAAACTTAATTTCCTCTTCAGGCGCTTCTGTAACTGCTGCGTCTGCTGCAGGCTCTGAACTATCAGCTGCGACTGTTTCTTCAGCGGGAGTCTCTGTAGCTGCAAGTGCAGCTGCCTCTGTTTTGTTTGTTCCTGCGGGCACATTTGTTACTTCGGTCTTTGCAGGTGCCTCTGCATTTGTTCCCGAATCCTTGCAGGCTGTTGCAAAGCATGCAAACATCGCTGTCATTACAGCAATCGCTATTAATCTTTTGGCTTTCATAATTACTCTTCCTTTCACATTATAAGTTATAATTTTTTTATCCTTTATTCATCTCAAGCTGAGCATTAACAAGTCCGGCATAAATACCCTTCTTAGCCATCAGTTCATCATGAGTACCCACCTCTGCAATCTTGTGTTCATCGATTACCACAAGTCTGTCCGCATCCTTAAGTGTAGAAAGTCTGTGGGCAATAGCAAATGTGGTACGTCCGTTTGTCAGACGCTCCAGTGCCTTCTGAATCAGGTACTCGCTCTCTGTATCCAGACTCGCTGTAGCCTCATCAAGAATAAGAATTCTGGGATTATTCAAAATTGCTCGTGCAATCGCAATACGCTGACGTTCGCCGCCCGAAAGATTGAAGCCCCGCTCACTTAAGTATGTATTATAACCATCAGGTGTTCGGCAGATAAACTCATGCGCATTGGCCATCTTTGCCGCCTGTATAATTTCCTCATAGCTCGCATCAGGCTTAGCAAAACGGATATTGTTCAGGATAGTGCCTGTGAACAGGAAGGTTTCCTGAAGCACAACACCTATCTGTGAATGATAATTTTCCAGCTTAATATCCTTAATATTAATTCCGTCAATCAGAAGCTCGCCGTTATCTACCTCATACAAATGCATAATAAGATTGATAAGTGTTGATTTACCGGTACCTGATGCACCGACAAGACCTATCATCTCTCCGGGCTTAACATCAAGGCTTATATTATCGAGAACAGGCTTGTATGACTTGTAACCGAAGGAAGCATTCTTAAACTGAAGATTACCCTTGATTTCATGCTCAATAGCCTTGTCTGAATTATAAATTGTGGGCTCCTGGTCCATTACATCACCGATACGCTCAAGACTGGTAATAAGGTTCATAAGCATTCGGGGAAGGTTTGTAAGCCAGTTTACATACTGGTAAAGCATCGTCGAATACGAAATGAACTGAATCAGCTCACCCTTTGTCTTTAAGTCCGAAAGAACACTCACACCACCAAAATATGTAACGAAGTAAACACCTACGCTTACCAGGAACTGCATTCCCGGGAAGAATATTGCCCAGAACTTCTCATTTGAATACTGAACCTGTGCAAATTCATCCGCAGTCTCGTAGAAGTGCTGTGTTTCCTCATTCTCCTTACCGTATGACTTTACAACAGACATACCGGAAATAACATCCTGAAGATTACTGTGAATCTTATCAGACTTTACCCACTGCATATGGAAACGTCTGTGCACATATTTTCTGAAGCTCATGGTAATGATGACAGTTACAGGAATGAAAGCAAATGCAAGAAGTGCCAGCTTCCAGTCAAGAATAAGCATCAGTACAACATTGCAGAGGAAAATAATGGCAACGGTAATAAGATCACAGGCTGTATCGGTCATAAATTCCTTGACACGGGCAGTATCCTGAACCACTCTGTTCATCAGCTCGCCGGGCTTTCTGTCATTGATAAAGGACAGTGACAGCATCTGAATCTTCTGGTAGAGCTTTCTTCTCAAGTCCGCACTGACATTTGTACCAAGCTTCGAGCAAACATAGGACTTAGAAATATTAACAATTACGATACCCACACCCATGGCAAACATACCTGCAATTACCAGCATCGCGCCGCCAAAGCTGCCGTTTGCATCACCGATTACATCATCTACAAGCACACGCTGCAGGGCCGGATTCACAAGGGTTACGGCCGATGCAAGGAGCATCAGGACAATAATAAGTGCTATTGTCTTCGGATAAGGACGGAGCATGCTGCCAACCTCATGCATAAGTCCTCTCTTCTTCTTTGAACAGTGAGGACACTGCTTTGTTCCGGGAAGCGCTCTTCCGCATTTGGGACAGGTCTTCTCCTCTTCATTACTCACCACCCTGCCTTCGGCATTGGTCTTGAGCAGCTTAACTCCGCGCGCGATATATGCATATCTTGAAAGGTGCTTTGAGGAAAACCTGACAAGAATGTGCTCTGCAGGAGTAACCCGGTCTGATTTTGAAGCGGCCTTAGTGCCTGCGGGAATATAATAAAGCACGCCGCAGCCAATCATCGGTTCACTTACCAGCTCCTCCGTATCTTTAAGCAGAATCTCCTTTTCAATCACACCCGAATTAACTACAAACAGTCTCTTCTCGCTGACGACCACGAAGGCATCGCTTACAAAGCCTCCGTCGCTTCCGATGTCATAGGGTACACAATATACCACTGACTCGCCGGCTTCAAGCTTAAGCAGTTCTGTATTCTTTTTACTTAAATCATAATTAAGTATCATTTAAAACCTCTTTATCTATCTGATTTCCTGAAAAACCGGACGGCATCTTTATATATCATATTGTCCGTCAGGCTGCCGCATCACGGCAGGAATTTACAGGAATAAATCCAGCTTCTTACGCTCATTTGCACTGAGCTTCATAATATCCGGAATCTCAAAACGGTTCTCATCAACATCTGAAATCAAAATTCTTGTATCTGAAAGATGTACTACCGAACTGCCGCCCATGTTAATTGTAAATCGGCAGGCTCCGCGGTCTGTCACAACATCAAAATATGCGTATCCGTACTCATCCTTGATATTGTTAATCTTCGTGATAACAGGAGTAAAATATCTTAAATTCATCTGATTCTCAAGAAGCTTAGCTGTCTCCTTGGGTAAATCCTTAATATTTTTAATGATTCCGATTTCCTTTGAAATCTCATCCGAGGTACGGATAGAAATAAAATGATCGGGGTCCGTAAAGGGGAACATTCTTACGACCTGAACTCTTGAATACTCCTCATCTCCTGTTTTAAGGCTTACAAAGCCGCCCTCAGTTGCCTCAAATACGGCATTATTCTTATCGAGGTAACGCATTTTAAGCATTTCCTCGGTTTCCTTTTCCATCTGCTCCAGATTGAAATCATCATCAAATCCGGACATATCCTTTTTTCCCGGCATAATCTTACCCATACCTTTCTGAATATATACTCTGTCACCCCGATTGATCTCTTAAAAGCATAAAACCGGTCTGACAGCCCAATTAATTGCTTCAATTATCTAAAGTTATTCCTTAAGCGCAAGCGCCTTTCTCTGAAGCTCCATAAGCTTAAAGTAGGTTCCGCGCTGCTCCTCAAGCTCCTTATGAGTACCGCGCTCGGTAATACGGCCGTTATCTATAACAACCAGATAATCCGCATCCTTAAGAGTTGAAAGTCTGTGCGCAATAGAAATAGTTGTTCTGCCCTTTACAAGATATGAAATAGAACGCTGAATAGCACGCTCTGTTTCAGTATCGACAGAAGCTGTCGCCTCATCCAGAATAAGAATCCTGGGGTTCGAAAGAATGGCTCTCGCGATGGAAATACGCTGCTTCTCACCACCGGAAAGCTCACGTCCCGATGAACCGATTCTGGTGTTATAGCCATCAGGCATTCTCATAATAAATTCATGAGCACTTGCAAGCTTGGCCGCCCTGATAACATCCTCATGCGAAGCATCCGGATTGGCATAGGCAATGTTCTCCTCAACCGTTCCCATGAAAATATACGTTTCCTGGGATACCATCGCTACATTTCTTCGAAGATCCTTAAATGCGATATCCTTTACATCGACACCGTCAATCAGGATTTTACCCTCCTGAGGGTCATACATTCTGGAAATAAGATTTACAAGAGTAGTCTTTCCCGCACCTGAACGGCCCACGATTCCCAGCATGCTGCCTTCCTTAATTTCCAGATTCAGCTCCTTAAGAACAGGTCTGTTAACCTCATAACCGAACGATACATTCTGAAGCTCGATCTTACCCTTGGGTGAAGGCATCGAAACAGGATTCTCAGCCTCCTGAATCTCGGGAATAGAATCGATAATCTCAAACATTCTCTGGGCACTGTTCATACTGTCTGCCCACCAATGGAATATTCGTGAGAAGAAATTGATGGGTCCCTGAAGCTGGCCGACATAACCTGTAAAAGTAATAAGTGTACCCAGCTCAATCTCGTGCTTTACAAGAATCATATATACACCCACAATATAAACGCAGATGTTCAGCACCTCATAAATAACCGAATATGCGCCTCTTACCTTGTTCTGGGTGACAACGATACCCATCTCGGCAGTTCTGAGACGGTTGTTATTCTTATCAAATCTCTCTGTCTCCCTGCTCTCCTGACCAAAGGCCTTTACCACGCGGGCACCTGTCAGGTTATCATTTACCTGGCTGTTTACGGAACGCTCAGCACGGTGTCTGCGGCCAAACATTGTCCAGATCTTGGGTCTGAGCTTAAGACCGATATACATTACGGCAGGAATTACAAAAATGACAAAGGATGCCATCTGCCAGTTCAGCGAGAACATCATTACAAGTGACACAATAAGCGTCAGCGAATTAATAATCGTATTCGGCACACCGTCAATAAAGAAACCGGTAATACGCTCCGCATCACTCATAACACGGGTCATCAGGCTACCTGTCTGCTTGGACCTGAAGAAGCTGATGGAAAGCTTACCCATCTGCTCGAAAATACTCTTCTTCATATCACGGACAACACAGGTAACTATACGCGCCGTAAAAATACTGTGAATTACATAGAGAATCGCTATCGTGATTCTGGCCATAAGCATGGTAAGAACCACCAGCAGAAGTCCTGTTACAAACCTGCCGTCCTCAATACCGAACCGGGCCAGAAACTCATTGTTTTTTTCAAGAACCTGATCGTAGAGAATCTTACCGTTCAAATACGGCCATACAAGATTCAGTCCGGCGGTTGCAAAGCATGCCAGAAGCATAACGATTATTTTGCCGATATAAGGCTTGAAGTAACCGAGTACTCTTCTGAATATAGACTTTCTATCCATACAGCGTGGACATACCTTTCTGGTTTTGTCCGGATACATCATACCGCAGACAGGACAATACTCATCATCCTTTTTATCACGCTCGGGACCCTTTCCTGCCTCCTCAACACCCATAGGCGAGGGATTTTTCAGCCTGTCAACCGTTCTGACCACATTATGTATATCTCTTTTATAGAGATTTGAAAAAACAGTCAGTCTTAGCGCCGTCCCGTCAACATCCGCCACCAGTACACTGCAGGCAACAAGAGCCTCTGCATGAAGCTTATCAAGTCTGTCAAGCTCATAAATCCTGCAGGCCCAGGGTCTGTCAATTTCCTCAAGCTCCTCCTTTATACGCGACTGATAGCCCTTAAAGGAATGTACCTCGTTTTTGTCAGGTGCAGATGTTACAACCGCAAGCTTTTTTGATGTAAGCACAACAAAACCGTCCGCATACTCGCATTCGGTGTTCATATCTGTGCCGGATGCTGCCAGAATGTCCTGCTCTTCTATTTTGTTTTCACTAAGCAGTGCTCTGACCGCTTTGGGAAATTTACATTTGCTCACTATACACCTCGAAATAAAAATGTGTGATTTACTATAGTTCGATAGGCACTATAGTATCAAAAAAAGGCAGCCCCGGTCAATGTGGAATTCTGCCTTTTATGATTAGTTCTTGCTATTTCCAGCTATCATTTCCGATAGAAGAAAACAGATTTTTAAGCTTCGCTTTTGTTACAAGTCCGCTGCATATTCTGTAGTTCATATAGTGTTTTTTCGCCAATTCTTCGCTATAATCGTCCAAAGTATATACAGTAAACTTCGTATCGTCCGGATTCATATGATTTACAATTGGTATATATGAAGCATCGATTATCTTGGTACCAGATGTATTTTTTTGAATAGTTACATCGACCATTCCCTCAAGCTGGCATTTGAACCAGAACATATTTGAAAAGTAATTTCCGAGAGAATAATAACAGGGAACCTTTCTGCCGTCAGAGGTCTTTATAATCTTCATGGGCTGAACCACATGGGGATGACAGCCGATGATAAGGTCTGCCCCTGCCTCTGCAATAATTCTTGCCGAAGAAATCTGTCTTGCAGAGGGCTCATGAACATATTCCTCACCCCAGTGAGGCAGAACAATCACAAAATCAGCCTTTTTCTTAGCCGCCTCTATTTCCTTCTTTACCAGGGAATCACTGTACATCTTTATATTGTAGCTCTCTCTCTTCGCGCCTGAATTAAGAAGTGTGGTATAATTCAAAAACGCGATTTTTATACCGTTATACTCCCTGATTGAGAGCTTGTTGAAGCTTTTCTGACTTGTATATATTCCCGTCATCAGCACATTATCCGAATAATCGCTCCAATAATCCACCGTATCCTTTATACCGCTTATCCCCCTGTCATAGGCATGATTTGTGGCGCAGGTGATGACATTAAAGCCGTATTTTCTCATTGAATCCCCAAGCTCCTTCGGAGAGCCAAAGCTCGGATAGCCCGCAAATTTCGATTCATCATTGATAAAAACAGTTTCCTGGTTAATGATTCTTACATCAAACCGTCTGAAGGTATCAGCCATATTTTTGAAGAGCTCATCATAATTATAGCTGCCATCCGATTTCTTACCGAAATTCATTATGTTTTCATGTAAAAGTGCATCGCCTACCGCACATATCCTAATCTCGCTTACCGGCTTAACCTTGATTTTACACTTCATAAGCTTATCGGAAGTCTCAGCCAGAATATATGTTGTTCCTGCCGCCACAGCTGTAACCTGCCCTCTTTTATCGACAGTAGCTACGCTTTCATCCTTTGAAGACCATTTAATCTTTCCGTTATACATTAAGACCTGAAGCTTAATCTTTTTCCCCGGATTAACTGTGAGCTTAGCCAGATTCATGAAAGGCTCCGGCATGCCGGTGCTGACAGCCGCCTCCTGTTTTTCATCCGCATAAACAAGATGATTTACGCTTAAAAAAACTATAAGAATGCTAAAAAGCATATATATCAGCGCTTTTACAGTAGTATTTTTATTCATCATCAATCCTCATTTAACTGTATTAAAAACCTTTAATATCTTTACTCCTTTAATTGTAACATATTACAGATGATAATCAAATAAAAACTCGGATTTCTTTAGCATAACAAGATAATAATTATTTACTTTATAGAAATTCGGTGCTATAATCAAAATGCATATTTTTACGGTGAGAAAGGTTTCGTGCATTATCACATTCGCATGAAAAAGCAAATTTATGAAAAAAATATTCCGAATTCTGCTTCTGGCACTTGTATGCTGCATGCTTCCTTTGACAGCTGCCGGCAAGGCCAATGCCGCAGAGGCATCACTCAGCAGTTCAAAAAAAACCACATATTCAGGAAAAGGCTTCAGCTTAACTCTTGATAATGCAGCAGGTTCCGTCGAATGGCTCTCATCAGATGAGAAAATCGCCACTGTAACAAACGGAAAGGTTTCAGCACATACAGCCGGAACAGTCACAATTACAGCCAAGTATAACAATGTAAGCTACAGCTGTGAGGTTACCGTCAAAGAGCCCTTCCTTAACTTCTCTTCAAAAAGAGTTATGGTAGGCAAGAGCTTCTCACTTGTTCCCCAGGGAACCAAGGCTCTCTCATATTTCACACAGAATGACAGAATCGCTTCTGTTGATGAAAACGGTACGGTTACGGCAAAGGATTCAGGCAAAACAGTAATCTATGTAAAGTGTTCAAACGGCAGAACCTATGCCTGTTCAATAACAACCTACATGCCCATTCAGTTAAAGGAAAATCCCAGCTTTGAGGATTTGGCTCCCACAGTAAATATGAGCTTCGAAGAGCTCGTCGGCGACAACGGTATCTACGATTTACCCAAGGGCTTCGCTCAGGTAGGAACCTACAAGCTTATCGTAGACCTCTACCATAAGGTGGTTCTGGCATACGCTATGGATGATAACGGAAAATACACCATTCCCGTTCGTTACATGCTCTGTTCAGTAGGCGCTCCCGAGACTCCTACTCCTACCGGAACCTTTAAGATGGAAAGCTTCAGACTTCGTTATGAAATCTTCGCCAATACAAACAGCTACGCACAGTACTGGAGTATTATAAAGGGCAGAATTTATTTCCACTCGATTCTTTACAGTTCATTCGATGCATCAGATTATACAGGTTCATGGAACAACCTCGGAAAGGCTGTATCACACGGCTGTATCCGTCTTACAGTACCGGATGCACGCTGGATCTGGTATAATGTGGCACCCGGCAGCACAATCGTTATCAGAAGCGGTTCTTCAGATGACAAGGCTACAGCAGAGATTCGTTCAAAGCTCAAGCTTGCTTCCATGCCTTCAACCCGTGCAAAGCTTAAGAAGGGTCAGGTTCCTTATACAGATAACTGGTCAATGGAGGATGTACCTCACGAGGTAGATTTCGTTCAGGGCTCACAGAACGGCGGCGAGGCTGCTTATTAATTAATTTGGCGCAAAGGAATAAAATGTCGAAATCGATGTTTTATACCTTTATATATTATCCCTAACAGGGTAATATAATACAAATAGCGTGTGATTTGATTCACACGCTATTTTTTATTCCTGAATATTTAATTATCGGACACTGCTCTGCTGCTCTTTATCAATCAAAGGCTTCCCTTTGTAGAAAGTGTACCCTGCACTCTGGGATCTACCGTTTTAGCCTCATCCACTGCCTTGGCGAAGGCCTTAAAGGCTGCCTCCGCAATATGATGATTATTGCTTCCGTCAAGCTGCTTAATGTGTAAATTCATTGCTGCTGAGTATGATACGGCATAGAAAAACTCTCTTATAAGCTCACTGTCAAGCTCTCCGATTCTCGGCATTGTAAATTTAAGATCGTAATTGAAATAAGGACGTCCGCAGAAATCTATCGCAGCCATCACAAGTGTCTCATCCATAGGAAGAACACTGCTGCCGTAACGCCTGATACCTGCCTTATCGCCAAGTGCCTTTTTAAGAGCCTCACCCAGAACAATACCGGTATCCTCTACTGAATGATGTCCGTCTACCTGAAGGTCTCCGTTTACCTTAACCTCAAGGTCAATAAAGCTGTGCTTTGCAAAGCTGTTAAGCATATGATCAAAAAATCCGATTCCGGTATTGATATCAGCCTTTCCCGTTCCGTCAAGGTCGAGCTTAATTGTAATATCAGTTTCCTTTGTTTTTCTGCTGATTTCTGCAGTTCTCTTACCCATATAATACCATGCCTTTCTGACAGCCCGCAGCTAAAACCGCAGGCAGAAATATATATTTTCTCTAAAAGCTTATTCAAATCTTACGGCAACCGAATTTGCGTGTGCCGTAAGTCCCTCTGCCTTTGCAAAGCGCTCGATATCATTGTGTACTGCCTCGAGTGCTTCTCTTGAGAAGGAAATAACGCTTGACTTCTTCACGAAATCATCTACCGAAAGTGCCGAGAAGAACTTAGCGGTTCCGTTTGTGGGAAGAATGTGGTTAGGGCCCGCAAAGTAATCGCCAAGAGGCTCACTTGAATACTGTCCGAGGAAAATAGCTCCCGCATTTCTTATTTTTGCAAGCTCATTAAAAGGATTTGCGGTAAGTACCTCAAGGTGCTCAGATGCTATCTCATTTACCGCATCAATGGCATCATCCATTGTGTCAGCAACAAGAATATATCCGTAATTCTCGAGTGATTTTTCGATAATAGCCTTTCTTGAAAGAACTGCGGTGAACTTGTCTACCTCTTCCGAAACCTGCTTTGCAAGAGCTTCAGAGGTTGTAATGAGGATTGCAGAAGCAAGCTCATCATGCTCTGCCTGACTGAGTAAATCAGCCGCAACATATCTGGGATTTGCAGTCTCATCAGCCAGAACAAGAATCTCGCTGGGACCTGCGATTGAATCAATACTTACATTTCCGTACACACGTCTCTTTGCAAGTGCCACGTAAATATTTCCGGGACCTACGATCTTATCTACCTTGGGGATGCTTTCGGTTCCGTAAGCCATAGCCGCAATAGCCTGTGCGCCGCCAATCTTATATACACGGTCAACTCCTGCCTCCTTTGCGGCTACAAGAGTACCCTCGTATACCTTACCGTCCGCTCCGGGAGGTGTACACATGATAATCTCATCCACACCTGCCACCTTTGCTGGAATAACGTTCATAAGAACCGATGAAGGATATGCAGCCTTGCCGCCGGGAACGTATACGCCTGCTCTCTGAAGGGCTGTAATCTTCTGTCCTAAGAAAGTGCCCTCCGCACTTGTATCGAACCAGCTTCTCTGCTTCTGCTTCTCGTGGAAGCTTCTGATATTTACAATAGCCTTCTTTATTGTTCCGAGAAGCTCTGCATCCATCTTAGCATACGCCTCTTCAAATTCAGCCTCTGTTACAAGGATATTCCCGGCTGAAATATCAGCCTTATCGAACTTCTTTGTGAACTCAAAAACCGCACTGTCACCCTCTGCCTTTACCTTATCTACGATATCGGCTACCCTCTGCTCATATTCTCCGTACTGTGAAGGACTGCGCTTTAACAGATTTGCCAGAAGATCCTTCTTTGAATTATTATCAAGTTTAACTATTCTCATTTTAATTACCCTGCCTTTCTGCCTGCATAATGCAAATGATTTTCACACTATTGCAGCTATCTTTTCATACAGCTTCAGAAAATATATCTCGATTCCAAAGCTTATGTTTATTATTCTCTGGTGATAACCGAACGCATATCCTCGATAAGCTTACCTATACGCTCCTGCTCCATCTTCATGCTGACCTGGTTGACAACGACTCTGGCCGAAAGGGGACAAACCTCCTCGAGTACCAGAAGACCGTTTTCGCGAAGTGTTGAACCTGTCTCGACAATATCAACGATTACCTCCGAAAGACCCACAATAGGAGCCAGCTCTATTGAACCGTTCAGCTTAATGATTTCCACGGTCTGATGCTTCTTGTTATGGAAGTAATCCTTGGCAATGTTAGGATACTTTGTCGCAACACGAATAAGTGAACCGTTATCCAGAAGCTCCTTTGCCGAAGCAGGTCCCGCTACACACATTCTGCACTTTCCGAGCTTCAGATCAAGCACCTCGTAAAGCTTTCTGCCCTCTTCAACAATGGTATCCTTTCCTACAATACCAATATCAGCAGCGCCATACTCTACATAAGTAGGCACATCATTTGCTTTCGCAAGGAAGAAACGAAGTCCGTGCTCCTCATCTGTAAAAATCAGCTTACGTGACGAAGGATCCTCCATTTCCTCACATTTAATTCCAAGCTCACCGAGAATCTTCATAGTCTGCTTGGCAAGTCTTCCCTTTGCAAGGGCAATTGTAATATATCTCATAATTCCCATGCCGCCGCTGCGGCCCCTTTCTAAAGCATAATTATTCAGCGATTACAGCTGCCCTGCCCTGTACTCTTATAGCCTGAGCCTTCTTAATCGCAGCCGCATAATCATTATTTTCTACCTTAACAGTCTCACATTCAGCCTCAGACTTCTCAATAAGTCCCTGTCTGGTTAATGCCAGAAGCAGCTTATCCGTAACAATGGCCATTCCTACGGCAGGTGCTTCCTTTCCGAACTGACCGATAAGCTTATCATAACGTCCGCCCGAAGCTACCGCATCACCGATATCATAAGTAAATGCATTAAAGATAATGCCGGTATAATAGCCATACTTACTGAGCATACCCAGGTCAAAGCCGACATAACGCTCGTAGCCGTAAGCCTTCATCAGCTCGTAAAGCTTCTCCAGATGCTCGACAGCTGCAAGTGCATCAGCATTTTTTGTAAGCTTCTTAATCTGTGCAAGACTGTCTGCTCCGCCAAAAAGCTGAGGAATCTTTGCAAAAAGCAGCTTCAGTTCATCACTGACATTTTCTTCCTTAAGGAAATCCTCGAGGCCGAAGCTGTTCTTATCCATAATGAAATGTCGAAGCTCTTCGGTTTTTTCTTCATCAAGGCCCGCCTCGTTAACCAGTGCCTTAAAAAACTTAACCTCACCTACATCAAGTCTGAAGTCCTTAAGTCCGCTTGCAAGAAGGCTCTCAATAGTAACCGCCAGCATCTCTGCATCGGCGCTGGGTGAACCGTCATTAATAAGCTCACAGCCAAGCTGGGTGCTTTCCTTCTGCTTGCCCTGATATTCATTATTATTAACAAATGTATTTCCGCAGTAGCAAAGCCTTACGGGAAGGTTCGAATCCTTGAAGGTCTTTGCCGCAAAACGTGCGATAGACGGAGTCATATCGGGACGGAAAACCAGTGTATTACCGTCACGGTCAAAGAACTTGTACATATTCTTTGCCTTTACAGTACCTCTCTCCTCACTGAATACTTCAAAATACTCAAATGAGGGAGTCTCAATATCCTTATATCCGTAAAGATGACAAATCTTCTTAAGTCTGTCCTGAAGCTCGAGCTTACTAGCACAATCATTGTAAATGTCTCTTACACCCTCAGGGGTGGTAAATATTCTTTCTTTCATTCTGATAATCCTTTCATGCCAGTTATTATCCTGAATTATTAATTGTATACTCTTTCAGCTATAATTGCAATGCAGCATACTAATATGATGCTTTACTAACACTTTAACACTGTGAAGTGATAATTCATTAGCATAGTAGCAAGGTAAATTTGTTTCATTATATAGAAAATGTTTCTTGATGTCAACAGTTTTTTGACTGTTTTTTTTCTGACTTTTTTATCTTTTTTATCAGTTATGTTGAAAAAGTAAATATTCTGCTAAAAAAGGTTGTTATTGTCCGCAGGTTTATGTTATTATTTGTAAGGATGTGCAATAGTATGATTATGCATGCAACTATAGGAAAGGAAATCTGTCCCCACAGGCAGAAACAGCAATGAAAAACAAGGTTTTTAAATTTCTTTTATCGTTAATCGTTTGTATCGTTCTTTTGATTCCGTTCAGTTCTGAAGCTTCGGTTTCAGCCGAAAGCACCGTGAAGCTCAATGTTTCGAAAAAAGTCATTTATCTCGGACATTCCTACACACTTAAGCTTAAGCATGCAAGCGGAAAAATCAAATGGTACAGTACAGATGAAAAAATAGCTACCGTTGACGAGAACGGACTTGTTACACCGGTTTCGGCAGGAATTACAAAGGTAGTAGCCCGAAACAGCGGAAACAAATATATCTGCGAAGTTACAATCAAGACACCTCATCTTAATATTAAGAAAAAGAAGCTCAAGGTAGATGAAAGCTACCAGCTTACAATGCGCGGTGCCGAAGTAAAGAGCTTCACCTCATCCAATGAGAAGGTTGCTACAGTAGATGCGAACGGACTTGTTACAGCAATCTCACGCGGCAATGCAACAATTTATGCAGCCTGCGATGATAAAAAGACTTATGCCTGCAACATCAATGTTATAAATAATTACAACTGGATTGAGAACCCCACATTCGAGGATCTCGCTCCCACAGTTAATATGAGCTTTGAAGAGCTTGTAGGTAATAACGGTGTTCCCGGCTATCCCGAAGGCTTCCCTGAGCCCGGAACCTACAGACTTACGGTCGATCTTAAATGGCATGTAATCATGGCTTACCGTAAGGATTCAGACGGCAAGTACACTATTCCCGTAAGATACATGCTTTGTGCATCAGGCTCAAATTCAACACCTACTCCTACCGGAACCTTCAAAATGCCCAGCTACAGAGTTCGTAATTCTATTTTCAGAAATACAAATTCTTACGCTCAGTACTGGTCACTTATCACAGGACGTATTTATTTCCATACTACCCTGTATTCATCACTTAATGCTTCGGATTATTCGGTTACTTCATGGAACGCAATGGGTACCAACGTATCACACGGCTGTATCCGTATGACAGTTCCCGATGCGCGCTGGATTTACTATAACTGCGCTCCCGGTACTGTTGTTGAGATTCGTTCAGGCTCATCAAATGACAAGGAAACAGCAGCTATTCGTGAGAAGCTTAAGCTTGCCAAGGCTCCCGATAAGCGTGTGAAGCTTGAGAACGGCAAAATCCCGTGGACTGATAACTGGGATATCGAAAGTGTTCCCCACGAGGTTGGATTTGTAAACGGAAATCAGTAATAAAAGCAAATAAACAAGCAGGCCGCCTGATTAAATTAATCGGGCGGCCCTTTTTTCATTCTATTCTTTTCATTCGATTATAATTAGTCAATAATACCGTTTCTGTATGTATTACTCTTTTAAATTATCTTTAAGATTATCTTCTGAATTTCATTCCCAGAATCATTCTTCTGAATTCTCTTCCCTGCTCATAATATCCTTATTAATCATCTCGAGATAGGGAATAAAATATCCGTTTGACTGAGAGAAGAAAAAGTCCTCATCCAGCTCATCAACCCTGAAGCTCTTCCTGCCTCCGTTTTGCGCACGCTGCCAGAATTTCTCAAGCTCTGTATCACGAAGATAATAATATTTGTTCAGCTTCTTAAAATAGATGAGCATAAAGGCCACACCCTCCTGTGCCTCAAAGTCCCTCATAAAAAGGACCTGATGCTCGTGGATATTCTGAAGGCTGAAGGTTTCAACAGCGCATTCCTTGGCGTCGAAGCACACTGCCACTCCCTGCACCACACCGATATAGTCTACGGTACTCTTTTTATCGAAATAGGCAAGAGTAATGTGACCGCTGGACTTATCCATATCAATCGGTGTAATAGGTGTCGGAACCTTCTGAATCAATGCCAGCTTCTGGTCACGATATTTTTCATTTGTAAGATTAATCAGTTCCTCAAGAGCCGAACCCCTGAGACCGCGTGAATTCCATGACGGCATAGCATTAGCTGCACTGACAGCCTACTGCATCAGCAGCCTGCTGCTTTGGACAGCGTCCTCCTTTTTATTAAATAAAAAAGCTCTTTGGCTTTTCAACCGTAAATTCCCTGCCTGAAAGTCTCTCAAGTCCCGTACAGTTCTTCGGAAACTTCAGTCTGTAAGCAAGCAGAAGCTGGGACCTTACACCGAAATTAACCTTCATAGCATGATTAAATTCCGACTGTCCGTACTTCATGTCACCTGCTATCGGATGACCTATGCTGGCCAGATGCGCCCTAATCTGATGAGTTTTACCGGTTATCAACTTTACTTCAAGCAGGGTACAGCCGCTCAGGGACTTTACCGGTCTGAACTCCGTGATAATCTCCACCGCCTCATCCTTGTCCGCCGAAACAGGCTTCACCTTTGATACGGACACCTTATTGCTTTTCTCATCCTTTACCAGATAGCCCTCTATACGCGAGGCTTCGTTTATTATACCCTTAACTATACAAAGATAGTATTTGTCGATTGTTCGGCTTCTGAAGAGCTCAGAAAGTACTCTCAGTCCCTGCAGACTCTTTCCTACGGCCACTATACCTGAGGTATTCCTGTCTAGTCTGTTGCACACGCCCGGTCTGAAGGTTTTCATCTGCTCTCTTGTCAGCTCACCTTTATTAAGCAGATAATCTATCACATATTCATTGAGTGAAATATCATTTGCCTCAGCCTTTTGAGAAAGCATTCCGACAGGCTTATTCACCAGAATAATATCCTCATCCTCATAGACAATATCAAGCTTAACAGAGGCCTTTGCCTTTGCAGCTACTGACTGCTCTGCAGCCCTGACGTATTTATCGGATGCCTTTACCTGCTCAGCCTGACCTTCTTTTGTATTCATATCAGATGCAGCGGCAGAAATCCTGCCGTTTTCCGAAAACGAAGCAATCGTATCATCCGAAAGAAAAAGCTTAATTTCATCTCCCGCCAAAACACGTTCGCTTCCCTCAGCCTTCTTACCGTTCAGCACTATATTCTTCTTTCGAAGCATCTTGTAAATAAAGCCCTGTCCGGCCTTAGGAAGGAGCCTGTTAAGAAGCCTGTCCAGGCGCTGGCCATCCTCATTTTTACCCGCAATAATACTCTGCATATTAATAACCGTGCCTTTCTGTCCGCACCGTAATTATCCGCATGCACAGGCAGACATTTGCGTGTCAATAATTTCGCATTAAAAATCTTTACGGCAAATTAGGGCATAATTGAATCAATTGCCCCGCAAAGCTCTATTCTTTCCCTGTCAAAGGCCTCACGCTCTTCATCGTCTGCGAATCTGATTTCAGCTGCAGAATCCGCAGCTCTTAACAGACTCTGGAACTTAGCCTCATCATCGGTCACTGTAACCTTAAAATCATCAAAACCACGTCTTCTTATAAAGCCGCCAAAATAATCCTGCACCTTATAGAGCTTATCCTTGCCTGCCATCAGCGCAATTACCTTGTCACCTGTAATGGCGATAAAAGGAAGAAAATATGCCTTTTCAGGCGAAGTAATCAGTACATCACAGTAAAGAATATTACCGCCCTTCATAAGCCCATAGGTCTTTTCAAACTGTTCTGTGCTTACAGACTTATGAGGCATAAAAAGAATCCAGACAGTCATATATCTTGCCGCGGGAATAACAAATAACGCACCGATTATGGTACAGATATTGGCCTTGCTTTCAAATAAAAACAGACCCGATACAAATATTCCTCCGGCAAAGAGAAACAAAACAAGTGAAATCACCAGATTCAGCTTTTTCATAAAGCTGATGTATCCGAATTCACCCTTCCTGACTATATTAAACCTTCTTTTTTCCATCTGTCCCTGCACCCATCCTTTCCGGTATATCTTTTCAGCTTGTCAAACTCGTGACCGCTTTGCTTGTCAATTCCTTCATCAGCTCATCAAAGCCTCTGTAGCAATAATCTGCCCTTTTTCTTTTATCTTCCAAAGTGTCCGCAGAAAATTCATCCTCTACCGCACAGGTACGCATACCCGCGGCATTTCCGGCATCTATTCCCTGCAGAATATCCTCAAACACCAGACACTTTTCAGGCACAACGCCCAGCCTGTCCGCTACCAGCAGATAAATATCCGGTGCGGGCTTTCCATGCTCAACCTCACAGGAAATATGTATTTCACTGATAAAGGCATCTATTCCCTGCGCCTTAATAACCGCATCCGCAAGCTCGCGCGAATTACTGGTTGCTATACCCATCTTAATATCTTTCGATTTCAAAAGCTTCAGAAATTCCAAAACCCCGGCCTTCAGCGGGACTCTGTGACAGTAATAATCATAGGCCATAGCATTCCAGTCGGCCTTCATTTTCTCAATATCATCAGGAATTTTGAAGCGTTCCTTAAAATAATAAGCTGTTTCCGTAAAGCTCATTCCTTCGATACAGCTCTGTAAATCCTCGGGAAGCTCAATACCGAAGCGTGCCAGATATTCCCTGTCAATGCTCTTCCACATCCACATTGAATCTACAAGCGTACCGTCGAGGTCGAACAATACCGCCTCTATTCCTTCAAGAATATCATTTCCTTTTCCTGCTCCCTTCTTTTCCGGCATAAATATCGCTGTATTCACCTTTTTCTTTCCGTCATTTTTCAGCAGTTCAAGTTCCTCCGGCAAAAGCGGTCTGTACTGACCCTCCTGCAGGCTCTCATCCAGCTTCAATGCTCCCATGGATAATCGTTTAAGTGCCGTAACCTCACAGCCTACCTTCAAAAACATCCTTTTTACCTGATGAAACTTACCCTCGTGGATTGTCACCCTGGCTCTCGAGCAGTTATAAACTGGATCTGTCTCAACAATTTCCAGAATGGCCGGAGCCGAAGAAAAATCCTTAAAATCAAAGCCCTTTGCAAACAGTTCCACAGCCTCATCACTGAGTAAACCGTCTACGACAGCCTCATAGCATTTATCCACATGATGAGACGGTGCTGTAAGCTTATGACCCAGCTCACCGTCATCCGTAACAATCAGAAGTCCTGTTGTATCCTTATCAAGTCTCCCCACCGGGAAAAGATTTTTCAGCTTTTCGTTTTTAAAGAGATCGATAACCGTCTTTGCACCACCTGCCTCCTCCTTTGTGGAGGATACGGTATCCGCAGGCTTATTCAGCATAAAATAGTGATATTTAGAGGTATTTATATCTTTTCCGTCCAGACTGACAATATCTGTATCCGCAATCTTCTGCTGGGGATCCTTCACAATATTGCCGTTAACCCTTACTCGTCCTGAACGGACCATCTGCTTAACATCGGTTCTGCTTCCCGCCCCCGAGGACGCAAGTATTTTATCAAGTCGTTCCATTAGTTTTACATGCCTCCTCACAAATTAATCACCTAAAAAGCGTATTGTTAAACTTAATACCCGTTCAGCCCTTAGAGCATTCTCCAGCCGGGCAGATATTTATTCTTTATCGAGCCTCGCTGAGCCTTTCCCCAGCCCAGAGGATATCCGTCTACCGCGATAAGGCAGTATCCGTCCTTTACGTTCTCACTGTCCTCAGTATCTATGCTTTCGCACTTAAGATATCTTATTACACGGTCATCATTTACCGGCAAATTAAGTACATTGTCATACTCAGAGCTTTTAAGTGCACTTGCAAGCGCCTGAGACGGCTCAAATCGGCCCTTTTTCATTTCTCCCATAAGAAGACCCGTACGAAGTATTCTAAGGCCTCTTAAGGGCAAATCAGAAGTCGGAAGCATATATATTCTGTCCTCGCGGACCTCCAGCATGGACGGATCAATTTCAAAGCCCAGTTTTTCAAAGAAATCAAAGGCTTCATCAGAAACCGCCTTATACTTCTTTCGAAGCTGTAAGGGATAGCTGTTTTTAAAAACTGAGCCTTCAAAATCAGATTCAGAATTATCCGCTGCTTTTATATAATCAGCAGAATCCGCTGCAAAAGACGCATCATCCATAATTGATTTTTTTCTTAAAAGAGCCACAAAATGTCCCTCACCCTTTACCCTGTGAGGATATATCCTTGCCGCCCTGTCGTAAGCACCGAAGCCCTTTGTAAAGCCCTTGAACTGAGCCGCTTCAAAATCTATTACCGGTAAAAGCTCCATTTCCGGATAATTTGTCAGGATAAATTCAAGTGTGCCCTCGTCCTCCTCCGTTGAGAAGGTACAGGTTGAATAAACCATTAATCCGCCCGGCTTCAGCATCTTTATGGCTGACGGAAGAATCTCCCTCTGCAGCTTTGCATAATACTCCACACCGTACTGCTGCCAGTTCTTTACTATCGCATGACTCTTACGGAACATTCCTTCACCCGAGCAGGGAGCGTCCACGAGGATTTTGTCAAAGTATTCCTCAAATCTGTCAGCCAGCTTATCAGGTGCCTCACTTGTAACAAGCGCATTTCTTATTCCGAAAAGCTCAACATTTTTAAGCAGTGCCTTCGCACGGGAATTGCTGATATCATTGCAGACCAGCACACCCTTTCCTTTAAGCTTTGCACCAAGCTCAGTAGTCTTTCCGCCGGGTGCCGCGCAAAGGTCCAATACCCTGTCACCCGGATTAACGGGAAGGGCAAAGGCAGGCGTCATAGCGCTCGGTTCCTGAATATAATACAGCCCCGCATAATAATAAGGATGCTTGGCAGGCTGCTCATCCTCCTTTGAATAGTAGCCGTTCGGAATCCATTCTACATGCTCCAGCTCGTAAGGACAGATTTTCTCAAACTCCCCGGGCGTAAGCTTCAAGGTATTGCAGCGCATTCCGCGATTATGCTCCTCATCATATGATGCCAGAAATTTATCAAAATCGTTCGGCAGCTGCTCCTTCATTTTATCAAGGAATTCTTCCGGAATCCAGTTATTCGCAGTCATCTGATTTCTCCCGTAATAGTCACATTTAGCAAGCATAGAGCCGGTACAAAAAGTGCCGGCCCTAATATTTTTTATATCTGCATCAAATTATCTGAGACTCTGTGCTCTGTAGCCTTCAGAAATAACATCCAGCTCCTTCGCAAACTTCTCCAGTCTCTCCAGCTCTTCAGACTCATAGATTCTGAAAAATTCATCCTGAATTTTTATAATCTCACGCTTATTGGCAAGCTTATAAAGATTCTGGATATTATTCAGAATATCCGCAACGAGATTTGAACGCACGGTAAATATTGTCTGAGCATCCATTATCTCACCTGATACGCTTGACATCTCACTATCCAGTATCTCTATGGCGTCAGCTGCCTTAAGAAGCCTTGACCTGAGATTTGCAGGCATATTCTGCTTATACTTATACTGAAGTGAATGCTCAATGGTCGCCCAGAAATTCATCGCAAGAGTTCTGATCTGAATCTCCGCATGGATTTCCTTGGGACCGTTAAGTGTTTCAACCACATACTTGATAACCATATGATAGCTTCGATATCCTGAGGGCTTTGTATTCTTAATATAATCCTGCTCCTCAATAACCTCCATATCGGATCTTCTGCGGATAAGCTCTGCAACCTTGTAAATATCCTCTACAAACTGGCAGATAATTCTGATACCCGCAATATCATCAATACGCTTGTCAATGTCATCCAGTGAAATATGCTTTCTCTGAACCTTTTCAAGCAATGAAGAAATGGTTTTTACACGTCCGTGAATCTGCTCAATAGGTGAGTAAACTCCTGCATTTTTATATGCATTCTGCATGTGTTCAAACTTGACCTTAAGCTCATCTACCGCCAGTGCATAAGGTGCAAGCTTCTCTCGCCACATCTGAATTTCCATAGTTAATCAAATACCTTCCTCTTTAATCAAATACCTGCTTTATTCCTCAGCTGTCGCTTCGGCATTCTCCTTCGCTGCCTCATCCGACTCCTGATCCCCATAAATAAAGCTGTGAATCATATCCCTGTTTTTTGAAATATCGATTTTAGTAACCGCCATTCCGCGAATTGTTTCATATTTCCACGATCCGTCATAGGGGATTCGCATCTGCTCAACATTAACGTTTGTACCGCCGATTGAAAGCAGTGTGTTAATTCCGTCCTCAATCTGCTCAGCGGTCAAATCGGTTGTAACAAAGGGCAGACACTGGTTTGCAACAGTAAGAAGATCCGCATAGCCCAAAGTCTTAACCTTATCAAAAATAGCGTTAAGAACCTCTCTCTGTCTGGCTGTACGTCCGAAATCGTTGCTCTGCTTGTCCTTTGTTGAAACCTTACGTACACGGCAATAACCGAGTGCCTGATTGCCGTTTAAGTGGTTCATACCCGTTCTTACATTTCTGTAAGAGGGATTTGAAATATAATTGGTTCTGTTCAGGTATGCCGCCTCATTTGCGGAAAGCTCGATATCAATACCGCCTACCGCATCCACAACCTTTTCAAAGCTGTTAAAGCCTACAAGAATGTAGTTATCCGGAATAAAGTTAAAGTTATGCTGAAGAACCTCGTAAACCTTCGCAACACCGCCGATAGAATATGCTACATTAATTCGGTTATCAGAGTAACCGCCCGGAATCTCAATAAAGCTGTCTCTCATAAGAGAAGTAAGCTTAAGAACCCTGTTTCCGGGATCGACCGTAGCGATTATCATCAGGTCTGTACGGCCACGGCTGCCGCCGCTTCCGATAGCCTCCTCACCCAGAAGAAGCACGTTCATAAGCTTTGCTTCAGGTGTGGGCGTAGGCTCAGGTGTTAACTCGGTCTCAGGTGTGGGTGTAGGCTCCTCTGTAATCTCAGGAGTAGGTGAAGGAAGCACCTCATCATCAAGCTGATCTGCATCGAGCTTGTCTACATCTTCGGGTGAAAGAATCTGATCCGGTGAAAGTGTTGCAACAGCTTCAAAATTCACCTTATTTGCCGCATATTTACTTCCAAGCTTTATAAGAATAGACTGACCAAATTCTGTTTTTGCAAGAACAAGTCCGGTTCCCCCGAGCAGTACAAGAAGGGCTACCAGCACGATTGCACTTACCTTCAGCCACTTGGGAATTTTGCCGGGCTTTTTTTCAGGCTCAGTCACGGGGGGCTCGCCCTCCGTACCGTTTTCCTCCGCTGCAGGCTCTGCATCCTGTCCTTCCGCAAGCTCCTGGTCAACCTGACGATTTAATGCTTCGGAAAGTCCTGCCGCGATTTCCTCATCTCTGGCATCATGCTCGAACTCTTCCATCTCCTCCGCAAAATCATCCGGTTCGCTGCTTTTTACTTCAGACTCTGCTGTCATTTCATCAACAGCTTCCGCAGCCTCCTTAAGGGCAGCCTCTGTTTCGGAAACAACTATTTCCGTGCTGTCAGCTTTTAATTCAATTAATTCCTCGTCACTATTCATCTTTTCTCCTAATGCAGCGAATGCAATGAGTTGCTCATGCTTTATGCTTGGTGCGCTCTTTGCCCCAAGCTATACAATTCTTTTATTCCGTGGCTCCCGCAGCGGCAGAATCTGCTGCCGAACTGTCCTCAGGACTGTCGAGGAAAAGGAACTCATGGAATTTCTTTATATTCTGTTCTCTGTAGCCATCAAGCACCAGAGTGTAGGTTACATTATATTTACCGTTAAATACACCCTTCTTACCCGAATCCCTGAACAGCTCATCGGCAGGAAGACGCATCTGATTAACAGTAAAGGTCTGATTCTCAATTACATCGTAAAGAGCATCTGAAATCTGCTCCTCCGTGAGATTTGTCTTAACGTATGCCAGACAGTCACGAAGAATCGGAATAAGGTCTGTAAGTGCAGAATTCTTATACTGCTGAACGATTGCATTGATAACTCGTCTCTGTCTTACCGTACGGCCGTAGTCATTGTTTGCTCCACCGAGTGTTACAACCTTACGAACACGGCAGTAGCCCAGTGCCTGATTACCGTTTAAGTGGTTCCAGCCCGCTGATACGGTTCTGTAAGCAGGATTTGAAATATAATTGGTCTTGCAAAGGTATGCCGCTTCAGCCTTACCCAGCTCGATATCGATACCGCCGAGACGGTCGATAACATTCTCAAGTCCCTTGAAATTTACGTATGCGTAGCCGCTGATATCAACGTCGTAGGTATTTTCGATAATGCTTACAAGCATCTTGGCACCGTTCGCCTTACGCTCATCCGAGGTCTCACCGGTCTTGCAGCCGTATGCGTATGCGGCATTAATCTTATTGGGATAATAACCGGGAATATCCACATAGGTATCACGAAGGATTGATGTAAGCTTTATCGAATTATCCTTGGTATTTGTTGAAACCAGCATAATACTGTCGGTATTTGAAGCTCCGTCAATTTCCTCGATACCAAAAAGCAGATATGTTTTTACATAATCCTCATGTCTGTAGGGTGAATCATTGGTATCCTTGAAGGGATCCTCAAGATCAACGATGCTGACATCGGCATCCGGATTGACATCCTCATCCAGAGACTTGATAAACTCATCTGAAAGAGTAGGCTCAATATCTACATTAATCGGGTCTGTATTAACACTTGAGTAAATAAACTTTGCGGCAAGTTTGTACATTATGCTTCGACCGGGGGTCGTAAGTATAAGAAATGCCACAAATACAATCAAAAGCAGGAAGATGATACCGAAAATCTTAAGTCCCAAATGGCTCTTCTTTCCGTCATCCTCGTCATCATCCTCAGAATAACCGTAGTATTTTGATGCTTCCTCATCGTCATCATCAAAATCATCTGCGTCCGAATTTCTCTTGGCAAGCCCGGTACCCTTCTTTTTCAAAGAGCTGCCTTTTCCGTTATATACCTCCGGAAGCCTGTCATCATCGAGGTCAATATCCGACAAATCAACCTTAAAGCTGTTCTCAAAATCGTCCTCCAGCTCTTCCCCGTCAAAATCCTCGGAATCCTCGTCCTCGTATTCCATTTCCTCTTCATACTCGTCAAGCTCGCCGTAGTCATCATCGTCATCCTCTGAGACCCTAAGCTCTCTGCCTCTTGATTCGGCAAGCTCATGTCTGTCAGTGCCCGCCATCAAAGCATAGCTTCTGTCGCTCTCGACATCTTCTTCAAGATCATCGAATGAATCGTTGTACTCTCCATCCTCATAATCATCTATGTCCACCTGGAAATCATCAAAATCTCCGTCCTGAACATCGGTCTCAAGGTCTTCAAAATCATCAAAATCCCCATATCGACCATTTTTATTGTTGTTCTTCATTATATAAATCCTTTAATTAGTTTTTAAAGCTGTGAATAGGTGCAGGAATACGTCCGCCTCTGTTCACGAATGTAGCACATGAATATGTATTTACAGGCATTACGGGTGCATAGCCGAAAAGTCCGCCGAACTGCAGTGTATCGCCCACCTTCATTCCGATAGCGGGGATAAGTCTGACCGCTGTTGTCTTATTGTTAATCATACCGATTGCCATTTCATCCGCAATTACACCGGCTACCTGCTCTGCGGGAGTATCGCCGGGGATTGCAATCATATCAAGACCAACCGAGCATACACATGTCATAGCCTCAAGCTTCTCAAGTGTAAGCGCACCCTTTTCTACAGCCTCAATCATACCATGATCCTCGCTGACAGGGATAAACGCACCACTGAGACCGCCTACGTATGAGCTGGCCATTACGCCGCCCTTCTTAACCTGGTCATTTAATAAAGCAAGTGCTGCGGTAGTTCCGGGAGCACCGGGATATTCAAGACCGATTTCCTGAAGGATTTCAGCAACGCTGTCGCCTACGGCAGGTGTGGGCGCAAGTGAAAGGTCTACGATTCCGAAGGGTGTTCCGAGCATTCTGGCTGCTTCCTTTGCTACAAGCTGACCTACACGGGTAATCTTAAAGGCTGTCTTCTTAATGGTCTCGCAAAGCACCTCGAAGTTAGCGCCTCTGGCTGACTCAAGTGCCTTCTTAACTACACCGGGACCGCTGACACCTACGTTAATTACAGACTCACCCTCTGTGATTCCATGGAAAGCACCCGCCATAAAGGGGTTATCATCAGGTGCATTACAGAATACTACAAGCTTGGCTGCACCAAGGCTTTCAGTACCGTATGAAGCCTTCGCGGTATCAAGAATGATATCACCCATTTTTCTGACGGCATCCATGTTGATACCTGTCTTTGATGAACCTACATTTACCGAGCTGCATACTCTTGATGTAACCTTAAGTGCCTCGGGAATCGAATCAAGGAAGATTCTCTCCTTGTCCGTTGTACCCTTTGCAAGCATTGCTGAATAGCCGCCGATAAGGTTAACGCCTACATTGGCTGCGGCTCTCTCCATAGTCTTTGCAAACTCGATATAATCCTCAGCGGATTTACATGAAGCCGAGCCGACGGTAGCGATGGGTGTAAGTGAAATTCTCTTATTTACAACGGGAATACCATAGGTTCTTGAAATATGCTCACCGGTCTCAACAAGTCTTCCTGCCTTTGCGCAGATTTTGTCATAAACCTTATCGCAGCATTTCTTAAGATCACTGTCAATACAGTCAAAAAGACTGATACCCATGGTAATAGTACGCACATCCAGGTTCTCATGTGCAATCATTTCATTAGTCTCTGTAACCTCAGATATATTAATCATTAAATAACCATGCCTTTCTGCCTGCAGAACTGTATTTATGCAGATGCACTAATCCGCATTTTGCAGGCACAAATTTCCATATGAAAATCCAATATTTTCGCAGTGTTTCTTTTATGAACCCGTTCTCAGATTCTGTGCATCATATTAAAGATTTCTTCGCTCTGCATATTGATTTTTACGCCGATTTCATTTCCGATAACGTCAAGATCGGCAAGAATGCTTTCAAAATCCTTCTTAGAGTTAGTTAAATCAGTAATCATCATCATATTGAAATAACCTGATACAATTGTCTGTGAAATGTCAAGAATGTTGATTCCGTTCTCAGCAAAATATGTACAAACCTTTGCGATAATACCTACGCTGTCTTTTCCTAATACTGTAATAATAACCTTCTGCATGTCTCCTGCCCTTTCATTTTCATTATTATAGTTTAAAATTGTTTCCTATACATGTGATTTCTGTGAACATTTTATAAATATGGGTATAAAACATCCCAAATTAAAACTGTAACACATTTTTTTCTATTCGTAAAGCATTTGTTTAAATAGTGTATAAAGCGGATGGAATATCCCTTGGAGCAACCGTCATTTCAATCGGCCCGTATTCCCATTTTTCTAAAAGTTCGGCTCTGACAGTCTCATAGGCCAGCTCTGCGTAATTGTTCTCCTTGCTCAGATGCGCCAAAAGCACCGCCTTCAGCCTTTCGCTTCCTATCCTTAGCAGAAGCTCTGCTGCCGCATCATTCGAAAGATGCCCCTTCGAACCTGCCACACGCTGCTTAAGACTGTAGGGATAACTGCCTACCATCAGCATATTGTAATCATGATTCGCCTCAAGATACACGCCGTCAGCATTCATCATGTTCTTTACAATATAGTCATCATAGCAGCCTAAATCGGTCGCTATAGCAAAGATTTTTCCGTCCGACTCAATACGATAGCTTACCGGGTCGGCGGCATCATGCGAAATCGAAAACGGGTGCACCAGCACATCGCCTATACAAACATCCGTATCCGCCGCAATGTCAATCAGTCTGCTTTCACCGAGATTGCCCTTCTCTTTATTATAAATATATTTAAGGGTATCGTGCGTTCCGTAAATATCAATACCGTATTTTCTGGCCAGAATCGGCACTCCCTGAATATGGTCAATGTGCTCGTGGGTAATAAAAATACCGTCAAGCTCAGCCACATTCACATCTATCGATTTCAATCCGTCTGCGATACGCTTACAGCTCACGCCGGCATCCACCAGCAGACTAGTTTCATTTGTTCCGACATAAATACAGTTTCCACTGCTGCCGCTTGCTATACTGCAAAATTCCATTTGTTTTTCACCGTTAATAATTTTTATTGCCAGAAGAGATCTATCCTGTCACCCTGCTTTATGGGGGTAAAGAAATCTGCGCTGACTCCGTTTACCTTCATTATGACATTATTGCCGTGTGCCGCAGTAGTATCAAATGAATAGTGGTCAAGTAAATCTACAAATATATATTCCGGCTTGTTATCCATGACAATCTCATCGCCGTTGACATAACAGGTAACTGACTGATTCTCCTTAACTACCGGCTCTGCGGGCTGTTCCTGTCCGCCGTCCGCTAAAGCTTTGGATTCATTATCGGCTGAGGCTGAAGGCTCCTTTTCTCCTTCCGCTGACAGCCCCGTCGAAGCCAGACCTGCACCTAATCCCGACAGACCACTGAGCCCTGAACTGCCGATTCCCGACAGACCACTGAGTCCTGAACTTCCGATTCCGGAAAGTCCTGACACACCGCTAAGCCCTGTGCTTCCGATTCCCGAAAGTCCGGACAGTCCGCTAAGCCCTGAGCTGCCGATTCCGGACAGTCCGCTGACTCCCGCCGCTCCGTTCTTCTTTCTGCGCTGCTCCTGTCTGGCGGTAAGTGCCGCAAGCTCCTCCTGCAGCTTCTTTATCAGCTCGTCATTTACAGACTTATCTGTAGCAGAGCCCGTATAAGCAGATGCGGCCGGCATTTTAGCTGCATTTTTCCCTGCTGCACGCTCCCTGGCTCTGGCCTCCTTCGAAAGTGCTCTTCCGAAATCATCGATTGCGGCCTCCATACCTGCGCTGAGTCCGCTGTTGCCGATAATTGCATTTATTTCCAGACCTGACATCGAACCGAAACGTCCATAGCCCTCACGGCCTTCTTCCTCTATTTCAGCGTAAGGGTCGTCATGCTTAACGCTTCTGTACTGATTTCTGCCGTAACGGCGGTCAAGGTAATCCTCGTAGCTCTCGCCCTCCTGCCAGTCACGTTCATCAATTACTGTTTCACCATCGGAATCATCCGTGCTTTCAACAACATCACGGACATCCTTCACTATATTTTTAAGTCCCGACGCTTCCTTAAGCTTCAGCTCGATTATGTAATGCTCGTAAATCTTCTCCTCGGGATCATAAGCCTCCATATCAATTTCCCTGTTATTGATAATCACGCTTATACCCTCATTTACGTTCAGCTTTTCAAGGAGCTCACCGAGAGGATAATAATCAGGAATAATAAGGCTGTCGCCTTCCTTAATGCTGTAGTCAGCCTCCTGCCTCTGCCCGTTCATCAGCAGATACTTGGGCATTCCGACTTCTCTGCCGTTTACGATAAAATTAAGCTCCCCTTTAAGCTTCTCAAGACCTGACGCTTTCATACTGCCCTTTTCACCTGCCGTTGAAGGCTTCAGTTCGATTATGTCACGGCTCTTTATGGCTGTAGTAATCGCCGCCGTCTCTCCGTTTACGGTGATTTCCGAAGAATCTCCGTTCTTACCGCGGACAATCACTTCCTCACCGTTCACCGTAAAGGTCAGATTCTCACCGCGCTTGGGGAACACATCCGTATTGCTCATACCGATGCTTACCGCGGCATCCATAACATTAAGCTTTCCGTTATCATAAAGCTTAATATCATTTCCGTTCATTCTGACTACTATAAAATTGTTATTCTGTTCGTAATAATTTAAGCAGATACCGATGGGAGTAACCAGCATCGGGTCATTTACGGGCTTTCCGTCAGGAGATACAATCTGTGTAAATACCTCCTCGCCCCTGAGCGCAACACGCTGCGCGGGAAGTCCTGTCATTTTTGCGAGAAGTCCCGCAAAGCCCGGATCCTTTCCGCCTCCTCCTACGAGGAAAATAGCGCTGACCCTGTTGCCTCCGTTCAGTTCAAGTATTTTATCTGCAATTAATCCTGTGATTTTCTCAAAAGGCTCCTGAAGAATATCCGCTATCTGCGCAGCCTCAACGGTCTGCTCTATTCCCATTACATCCTTAAAGGTTATCCTCTCCTGCTTTGACGAATAAGCAAGCTTTATTTCCTCCGCAGTCGCAAAATCGGTCAAAAGTGCGTACATTATGCTCTCTGTCAGGAAATCACCCGCACAGGGAAGCATTCCGTAGCCTGTAATGCTGCCGCCCTTTGTAATACAGATATCCGAGGTCCCCGCACCTATATCAACAAGTGCCAGATTCAGCATTCTGAAATTCTCGGGTATCGCAATATTCATTGCAGCAATAGGCTCAAGCGTCAGGTTCACGATATGAAGTCCTGCCTTATCGCACACCGCATTAAGTCCGTCGATTACATCCATGGGAAGGAAGGTCGCGAGCACATCCGCACCGATAGAGCTGCCTCTGTGTCCCTCAAGATTTGTGAATTCGGCATTTCCGAGGTAATACTTTACAATGGAATAGCCCACGCAATAATACGAAACACCATCCCTTTCAAGTGAACGCAGCTTTGCATTTGCCTGCTCCATTCCCATAAGCTCCATGGTGAAAATCATATCCTTTGTGACGGTCATCTCATCACCAAGGTCGTAATCCATTCTCACGGTAATGGTTTTAAGCACTCGTCCTGCCGCAGCAACACATACCTGGTCAAGCTTAACCGAAAGCTCCACCTCGAGCAGATTTTTGATATACATAACGGTTTCGGCAACCTTTGCAATATCATGAATCTGTCCGTCAAGCATAGCTCTTGTTTCATGGCACTTTGATTTCTGCGCCAGAATCACAAACTGACCCGTAGGCTTACGATAGCCTACCGTACCCACTATGCTTCGGGTTCCTATATCAAGACCAAATACTAAATTGTCCGGGATTTTTCCTGGTTTCATCTATCTAACCATGCCTTTCCATGTAAAAATCACATTGTCCCATTTTGAAAATTTAATTTCAAACCTAATATCCGTAAAGCAAAAGCCCGCAGGATATCTTTTATAATGCCAGCTCTGAAATTCTCATAACAAGCATTTCAATAGTTGTATCATTGTCATTATAAATAACCGCATCGGAGCGCCTTACAAATTCCTCCTCCGAAAGCTGGTCATCCAGTATACTCTTTATCTTCTGCTCACTGTAGCCGCGTGAGGACTTTAATCTCTCCACTCTCGTCTCAACCGGCGAATATACATACCATACCGCATCACAGCGCTCACAGATGCCCGATTCAAATATCAGTGCTGATTCAATAAGAACCGCCTCATATTCGCCCTCCTCGCGGGCCAGCTCAATGATTCTGTTCATTTCCTCAAGCACGTTCGGATGCGTGATGCTGTTTAGAAGCGCAAGCTTTTTCTCATCCGCAAATACCAGCTTTGCAAGCTCCGCCCGGTTCAGTTCCCCTTCACCGTCCAGTAATTCGCATTCATCGGCAAAAGCCTCCACAACCGCCTTATACGAGCATCCGCCCTTTTTCATCTGTTCCTTTGCAATATCATCGGTACTGATATGAAGAATCGGAAAAAACTGAGCCGCAAGAGATGCCACAAAGCTTTTCCCCGAGCCAATACCGCCTGTAATTCCTATTACCTTCATTTAACCGGTCACAATACCTTTCTGTAAGCAATTACTAAATTCCTGCTTAAGCCCCACGTCCTGCCCAATGCATTCAAACGTCTGTTAATGCGCATCATACCAGCTCATTCCGCGTTCAACCTCAACCTCAAGACTGACGGCAAGCTCAGCCGCATTTCGCATTTCTTCAAGAAGAATCTTCTCCACAGTCTCAGCCTCCGAAAGCTTGGCCTCTACCAGAAGCTCATCGTGAATCTGAAGCAAAAGCCTTGATTCAAGCCCTTCTCTTTTGAGTCTGTCCGCCACACGAAGCATTGCAATCTTAATAATATCCGCTGCGGTACCCTGAACCGGTGAATTCATGGCAATTCTTTCACCGAAGGAGCGCTGCATAAAGTTAGCGGATTCAAGCTCCGGAATGGGTCTGCGACGTCCGAAAAGAGTCACGCTGCAGGAATCCCTGCGGGCAGCTTCTACCAGTCCGTCCAGGAAATTCTTCACTCCGGGATAGGTCGCAAAATAGCTCTTAATATACTCATCCGCTTCCTTACGGGATATATTCAATCCCTCGCCGAGGCCGAAAGAGCTGATACCGTATACTATACCGAAATTAACCGCTTTAGCCTTGCTTCGAAGCTCCTTGCTTACCTCCTCCATCGGCACCTTAAATACCGCAGATGCGGTGGCACGGTGAATATCCTCAGAATTCCTGTATGCGGAAATAAGCTTTTCATCGGCAGACATTGCCGCCAGAATACGAAGCTCAATCTGTGAATAATCCGCATCAACAAAGCAGTAGCCGTCCTTCGGCACAAAAACCTTTCGAAGCTCACGGCCAAGCTCCACACGGATGGGAATATTCTGCAGATTCGGCTCTGTACTGCTCAGACGTCCTGTTGCGGTAACCGTCTGATTAAAGCTTGTATGGATTCTTCCGTCCTCTTCAATCACATCATACAGGCCCTCTGCATAGGTCGATTTCAGCTTAGTAAGCTGCCTGTAATCAAGTATTTTTTCAACCACGGGATCCTCGAGCTTAAGCTTTTCAAGCACATCCGCTGAAGTAGAATAGCCTGTTTTTGTCTTTTTCCCGTAGGGAAGTCTGAGCTTTTCGAAAAGTATTACGCCAAGCTGTTTGGGTGAATTAATATTAAACTCCTCACCGCAGGCCTCGTAAATCTCCTTTTCAAGTCTTTTTATGTCACCGCTGAGCTTTTCACCGAATTTCACAAGCTCATCCTTTAATATATAAATTCCTTCCTTTTCCATTGCGTTAAGCACGGAAATAAGAGGAAGCTCTATCTCATAATAGAGCTTTTCCATGCCGCTCTTTGAAAGCTCCGAATCAAGCTTCTCACAGCATGCAAAAGCAGTTAAAGCCTCAAAAGAAATAAGCTTTATCAGATTCTCTGCATTTTCAGCCGCCGCATCCTCAATGCTCATTTTCCCCAGAAGCTCGGCACGACCCTGCGGACGCTCCGAAAGCACCGAAGCCGCTACCATATCAAAATCATACTTTCCCGCAAGCGGGTCAATCAGATATGCCGCAATGCCGCAGTCAAAGCATTTGCCCTGCTCATCCATATCAAGCTTTCGCAGAAGTCTTTTAAGATCAAAAACCGAAAGCTTTACACCCGCAGCTATTATTTCTCTGATTCTGTCCGCAATAAAATCACCGCTGATAAAGCCCTCAGCCTTAACATAGACCGTTTTTTCACCGTCACAAAAGGCTGCACCGTAGAGGCTTCCGCCCTTTTTAAGGCTCCTTTTCTGGTTATCGTCCGCCGCTATTGCCATACCGATGACCGGCTTCTTTTTCATGCCTTCACAGAGTGCTATAAAGTCATTAAAATCACTGATAACCTCATATTTTTCACTGCTGTATATGCTATTGGCCTTATCATCATTAAAGGCAAGTGTCTTAAATTCAAGCTCCTCAAAGCATTTTACGGCACTGCTTCTGTCGATATTCAGCTTAAGTGATTCAAGGCTTACGTCCGACAAATCAATGTCTCTTTTAATAGTTGCAAGCTCTTCACTGAGAAATGCAGCCTTCTCACCCACAAGCTCTTCATCGCTCTGCTTTAACAAGGGTCCGAAGGGTGAGCGTGAAATTCCAAGCTCTTCCTTCCACTCCTTCGCCTTCTCCTTCTGCTGCTTAACATCAAGTCCTCTGATTTCATCATAGAGTGCCGCAACGTTTTTGTATTTCGCAATAAGCGCCACCGCAGTTGTCGGACCTATTCCGGGCACACCCTTAATATTATCTGAGGAATCACCCTGCAGACCCTTCAAGGAATTAATCGATGAAGGCTCAACTCCGAATTCCGCCTTAACGAGCTCCGGAGTAAGGTTAAAAGCACGTTCGGGTACGCTGCCGTCAGGCTTAATACCGTATTTTTTATAAAGCTCCTCCGTTTTATCCTGTGATGCGTGCATCAGCCAGAGATTAGTATTCTCACTGACAAGCTGAAGGTAATCATTGTCCTTTGTGAAAATCTTTACCGGAAGCTCCTTTTCAAATTTTGCCGCCAGCGAACCGCAGAAATCATCCGCCTCATATCTGTCATGCATAAACTGTGGGATGTTCATCTTCGAAAGAATATCCTCACAGAGTTCAAACTGCTGCTTAAGAGGCGCGGGTGTTTCACCGCGATTACCCTTGTATTCAGGATAGATGTCACGTCTAAAGGTGTTTCTGCTCTTATCCCAGGCTATAGCCAGATATTCGGGCTTCTGCTCATTTATAATCTTAATGAGCGTACGCATAAAACCATAAACGGCATTTGTGTAAACGCCCTTCCTGGTCTGCATAATTTTATGATAAAACTTCTTTTTGTCCTCTTCCGTCTTTGCAAACAGTATCTCTCTGGGAAGATTTCCGTAGTACTGTGTAGAAAGAAGGCTCGAGCCGTCTATAAGCAATAAATAACCTTTATCCACGAATTATTCCTTTCCATCAAAGCAAAAGCAGGATGCCTGCCACTATCAGGCCGATTCCCACAACACCCACAAGCGTTATAATCTTGTTTGTACGGCGCCACTTTTTGCCCGCGTTATCTGAATCATTGAGTTTTTTCTCAAGGCTTTTAATGTAATCCTGGTCTTCCTCAGTCGTATTATTATCCAGCTGATTAACTACCGAATGAATCACATGATAGACCTCAAGCTCATCCCTGCAGAGCTTGCAGCCTCTGACGTGGTCGACAAATTCCTGTCTTTCCACGCCGTTGAGCTTATCCGCAAGAAATGCCTCAATTTCACCTTGAATTTTGCTGCATCTGATTTCCACTGGCGAATCCCCTATTTAATAAATTCGATAATTACCGCTGAGTGCAAGCATTGCAAAAAGATAGAGACAGTTGTCATAATATCTGTACTTGCCTGTTCTGAGAGGAGTCTCCCATAATCTTCTTACGCTCTTTTCCGCATTCTCAAGCGCCTTCGCATCTGTTGTTCCGCTGTTATATACCGCAAGAGCACCCTCTGCGTTTGTAGCCATAAGTCCGATGCTGTGCTTTGCGGGAACACCCTCTACCACGGTTCCGTCTATTTCGAATACACCTGTAAGGTCGCCGCCCTGTGTCTCCTCAAAAAACTTAAGAAGATTCATTGCGATACCTGCAAGACTCTTATCTGAACCGCACCATTCCGAATCCATTGCGATATTTGCAACAGTTCTGTATGCATCGCTGTAGAACCAGTCATGTCTCTGATTTCCGTAAGCCATGTCAACTCTTGTGTAGGGACGTCCGTCATAATGAGCATATTCAGCATTAAGTCCCGTTACGGGATGGCAGGCCTTTAAAAGGTACTCCCTGCTTGCCTCTGCTGCCTTCTTCCAGAAGGGACGGTCCTCAACATCAGCCCACTTTGCAAAGCACTCATAAAAATGAGGAAGGTGGTATGAAGGGTCACTGAATTCCACATTGGTAATGAACTTAATAAGGTGATTCTCCTTATTCCACATAGGCTCACCGAAGCGCTCGGGCTCGCCGTTATGAAGACATGCGCTGAGAATGTCGCGTGCCTCCTTTGAATATGCGAATATTCCCTCGCCGTCGCCCCATCTGTGTGAAGCAAGGAAAAGTGCCATTGCAAAATACTCCTCACCGTCGGGTGCGGGGCCCTGTCCGAGCGGGTCACCGTTTAATGCACATGACCAGATGAAATAGCCCTTGTTCCAGTTGGGATTTCTCATCCACATATAGGTCTTTGTCCACTTCCAGATTCTGTCGAACTTCTCCTTGTCGTTCATCTGCACGCACATCATCATTGCGTATGACTGGCCCTCTGTTCTTACGTCATCATTACCTGTATCGGTAATAAAGCCCATGTCATCGTCCACATCGTAATAAAGTCTTTCACCCTCGGGACCGTAGAAAATGTTATTGAAGGTATCGCGTACCCTCTTTTCAATTTCCTCTTTGTCATATCCGAGCTCTGCAAAAATGTTTCTGTATTCTTTCTTCTCTTTCATGCTTTTAGTCGCACTTTTCATGCGTCCCCTTTCGCTTAATAACTACTAAACTCTATCCTTTTCAATAAATATTATTCCTTCTCAACAATAATCTGCTCAACTACAAATCCGGGATCAACGGCACGGATTTTAATGCTGTTTTCGCCCTTTTCAAGCTCTGTAAGCATGGTCACCGTTCTCATATTTACAAGTACTCCGATGCACCAGTCCCTGCAGCCCGTATCGCCTCCGTTAAAGCCCTCGGGAATGGTCTCAACAGAAGTGAATTCACCGTCATTTACTGCCAGTTCTGCAGAAATCCTTGAGCCCTCAAAGGCAGGATTCGAAGGTGCTGTCTTAACGGTAATAAGATAACGTCCCGACTCCTCAGCCTCAAGCTTATATTCAGCCACAGGACCATCCTCAAACACTATATCCTGAGGATATGCCTTTAATGCTGCAGCATTTTCACCGGGAAGAAGCTTTCCGAACTCCGGAATAAGCTGAAATCTTCCGTCCCGTCCTTCGCTGAGCTTTGCATAATTTTCGGCAGGAATAATAACGGCGGGTCGGAAGCTGCCTGCAGTCTTTATTATTTCTTTGCCAAAGAATACGCTTACATCACCATTATTTGTTTTTACCGTAAATTCATGTCTCTTTGAAATATCCGCACCCTTCTTAAGGCGCACATAAATCTTAACATCAGCCTCTGTAGCTCCGGATGCCCCTGCTGCCCAGTTCAGCTTAAGCTCATCCTCAAGCCCCTTAAGCATGCATTCATTATAGCTCTCCTCATTACTGCAAAGCCTCTCAACATCCGCACTATCGGCCAGAAACTCTATATCAGCATCCGAAGAACTGATTTCGTAGCTTATAGGCTCATCACCGGCGCTGCATATTTCAAAGGCACCGAAACACTTATAATCAAAGCCGGAAAGGCTGACAGGCTTTTTACACCAGGGTCCGCCTACCGACCAGGCATTTGAATCCGCATCGGCCAGAATCAGCTCTGCTCTGGCCTGAGGCTCGATATAAGTCATCTTCGGCTTACGCGCTCCCTCGTCATTCCAGTTATTAAAGCCGATATGACGTGAAAGTCCCATACCGTACCAGCGGCCGTCATCAAAGCTGTGGAAAAGCTCAACCAGAGCCTTATCCTGTTTAAGACATTCACGAACCCTGTCGGCATAATAATTTGCCGAAACTCGTCCCTGTGCGGCATACTTCTGATTCTTTGCCGAATATATCCACATTTTAACCAGATTGAAGCTCTCCATAGCCTGATAATAGAGAAGGCTGACATACTGGTTAAGATATTTGCCGCCATCCACTGTCTCCAAAGCCTTATATAAATCCTCTGCCTTCTTCTCAATCCCCGAAACTATACTCAGTACACGGTCAGCCTCAGAGAAACGCTCCAGGCTGTAAATGGAAGCATTCATTACCTCGGGCTTAACAATATTGTTAAGTCTGGTATAGCCCTCCGCAAGCTCTCTCAACACTGCAAGCTTATCATCCGAAAGTCCGTTAAACTGGGCATTTATCCAGTCTGTAAGATAATCCCTGTAATTGCCGGGCTTAGAGGTTCCGTACTTATCAAAATCATAAGCAAGGTCCATAAAATAATTCAGAGGAAGCTCCTGGTTCTTCAAATCGCCGCAGTTGACTATCCAGATTTCACGGATGCCGTAATCATAGCAGGTAGTCATCTGCTCCCAAATCTTGGGCAGATACGAGCTGTTAATCCACTCATACGAAACAGGACCGCCGTGATAATCAAAATGATAATACATTCCGTAGCCACCCTTGTGGTCACGCTTGTCATCATCGGGCATCAGTCTGAGATTTCCGAAATTATCATCGCAAAGCATTAATGTAACACCGTCCAGACCGTCCCATTCCTTAAGTCCCTCAGTCTCGACATCACCCTTGTAATAATCCTCAACCTCCTTGTAAATGGCCAGCATCATGGGAGGCATTTCGGCAGAACCGTCCTCCTTTTTGGGCGCATATTTTTCTATAAGGCCCTTCTGACAGTCAATTACATCCTTAAGGACATTGATATTATCTATAAGCTTCGCATCCTCAAAAAGCTTGGAATCACGCTCACCGCGCATTCCGACTGTAATGATATTTTCAAATTTTTCTCTTTCAGCAAGTGAATCCTCCCAGAACTTTGTTACACCCTCACGGTTTGTTACAAAGCTCCAGTTCTTTCCGTACTCTGTATGCACGGGATTCAGACGGATAAACTCCTCGCCCGCTCTGATACAGGGCTCATGATGCGAGGTACCGAGAACCACGCCCAGCTCATCCGCAAGCTCTGCGGTTGCAAGTCCCGGGCCATCCGACCAGAGTACCGAAGCCCACATCGCAGGCCACATATAATTACCCTTCAGTCTTAAAAGGTATTCAAAAATCTTCTCATAGCATTCTTTGTTCTCATCGCCAAAATGTGACTCAGACCAGTTACCGAATGCAGGCCATTCATCATTAATGAAAAAGCCTCTGTAACGCACGGAGGGCTCCTTCGAAACAACAGAAGGATTAATATAGAGTGCCCCATCCTTTTCGCAGGCCTTCGAAAGCCCGGTATCAACGTAAATTTCATCGTAGGTCTTCGGTGAAATATCTCCAAAGTAAATCATGGGAGTCACACCGATAGCCTCAGAGATACTGAGAATACCGTAAATGACAGCCCTCTTATCAGAGCCCGCAACCAGCAGAATATTATCCTTCGCAGCTACCGCGAAAACCTCACGTTTTCCTGCAATCTGAGAAAGATCAAAGCCAATCTTCTCCGCAGCCTTCTCGACAAGTCCGCCCATACCGACAGTACCTGCGATAACAGCCATATTCTCTCCCACACATTTAAGGCAGCCTGCTTCAACAATTTCAGGCTTTTTCCCCGTTACCTTAAATACATCCTCCGCAAGCCAGCCTGCAGCTCTTTTTACACCTGCATACTCGTTTGAAGCCAGATAAATATTCGCAACCCCATTTTTTCCAACAATCGTAAAATCCATAGTCTTCTCCGTAAATTTCTATTCAATAGCGGATTATTTCTTCACATAATCCATCAATCTATATTATAACATTTTACAAGATTTTTAGCAACAAAATCTGTATTCGCAGTTACTTTGACGGAAAAAAGGCAATAAAAAACAACCTTCAGCTAATTCTACCGGGAAAAAGCTGAAGGTTGTTTCTATTTAACTATTACAATTTTACTGTGTTTTATTTTACTGTAACTTCCACAGCTGTCTTAACACCGTTTGCTGCCATGACATATACAGTGGTTGAACCGCTGCCGGTAGCAACGATCTTGCCGCTCTTATCCACGGTAGCCACATCCTTATCCAGTGTGAAGAAGCGGTAGCCTCTCATGTGCTTCATGACCTTCTTCTTGCTGTCTGCGACAGTCATCTTTGCTTCGAGCTGAGCAGTCTCGCCCTTAGCAAGATTCAAAGCCTTTTCATTTACTGTCACTGTTTTTGCATTTGTGTACTTTGACTTGTTACCTGATGCATGTACGATAGAGCTTGTAGCAATATAAGTCTTCTTGCCGTCAATAATCATGAATGCACGTACCTTCACCTTATATCCGCCAACTGCAAAGTCTTCGCCCTTGTACTCAGTAAGGACTGCCTTTGCCTCGTCTGCGGATGCTGTATATGCAGGCTTCTTCGCAAATGACTTGCCGTCACATGCAGCTACGAATACATCATATCCCATGGCACCGTCAATCTTGCTCCACTTTACAGTAAGCTTTCCTGACTTAATGCTGCTATGAAGATCAATATTGATTATCTTGTTATTCTTTGCAATCTGCTCCTTACCGGGAACTGCGACTGTATTGTTTACTCTTGTCTCATCATAAACAATTACGTAGTTTGAACAATGAGGTGTAGAGAACTTGATAACATCGTTCACATACTCAGTATCCAAATACTCCTTGTCGCCGTTTTCTGCGACATATACCACATGATAATATCTTCTGTCAGTATCCTTTTTGTACTTGAACTTAATGCTGAAATCAAGCTGTCCGCCGTCAAACTCATGAATTTCTCCTCCGTCAGATACCAGATAGATATTGAAGGATGCCATCACTTCATCATTTTTCAGAGCCTTCTGCTGCTTTGCATTTAAGTCATCAGCATCTACCTTCTCCACTACCAGAGTAATATTCTTACCCGTTATCTGCTCTGCAAGTGAATTCAGTGCCTTGCTGTCAAATACTACTGAAGCATTTGTAAGCTTAATTTCAACCTTATTGATGGTATTTGAAGCATCGCTTAAGGTATCAGCCAGTGTCTCGATTGTGCCTGTAGAAAGTGTAACTGCTACGATTTCCTGCTTTGCTCCCGACAGGTCAACAATGACTGTATCAACTACCTTATCATCCTTAGATGCATTACCTTCGCTATCCTTTTCAGCTTCCTTAACGATGCTTTCAAGTGTCTTTTCTGTAATTTCGTCAACTACAGCATTTCCCTCTGTAATTATAGCGCCTACCTTAACTGAACTCTCATCGCCCCTTACCGGAATGGTGTATCCTTCAGGTGCTGAAGTAGGTACAGGAGTCGCTGTAGGTACCGGTGTCGCTGTTGGACTTGGTGTTGGTGTCGAACCATCTATGATTTCGAAATTCTTTGTGGCTGTCTGATCACCAACTGTAATTTTAGCAGTATAACTACCAATAGCTGAAGGAGCTGTCTCGCTCAACGCATAAGTAGTATTTCCGCTACCTACATACTTAATTACTGGCACTGTAAGTCCTGCTGTAGTCCAAGCAGTTGCACCTTCAAGAGTTGCCTCTACTGCACTACCGGAATAATCCATGTCGCTTACAGAAATAGTCAAAACCTTATCAGCCTGAGCACAAGTCGCTGCTCTACTACATGAAGCTGTAAGAGATGCACCATTTGCAGTATATACCCAGTTATGTCCAAGTGCTTCAATCTTTCCAGCATCTAATTTCCAAGCATCAAGATCAGTAATCTCAGTTGTACATGCTAATTCTTCAAACAGACCATTGCAGTCTGTATCAGAACACTTATAGTATTCCTTCCATCCATCAACTGTACAGGTTGCTGCCTGTCCATTCTGCTTCTCACCTGAATGTACATGAGGATCTGAGATAGTTACCTCTGCATTTGCACCAGCAAACGAAGTTGCAGTAGCCTTAACTCTTACCAATACAGTACATGCTGATAAGCCTGTGATTTCTGTACTTGTTACATCAGCCCATGAAGTGCCATTATCTACTGAATACTCCATAGTAGATGCAACGCCTGTAATCTTACCATCTGTTCCTTCAACGCTAGTAGTATCTACACCCTCTAATCCGGTAGGTGCCACAGGGCGTGCTGCTACGGTATTGCTTGTCCATTCAGAAGCATCATAATGTGTTTTGGCACTCTTTCTTACATAATAAGTTGTATCCGGAGTAACCTTGCCATCTGTAGGAGCTGTTAATGTTTCATTAGAAGTGCTAACTTCATATCCTTCTGCAGCAGTAATTGTTTCTGCCGAATAATCAACAGTGAAACCTTCTCCTACTGCAGGTGCATCCTGTGATAAATTTGTAATCTGATACTCCACAGTAGCAGTCTTATCAGTACCTACAGTTGCACTTGCTCTGTAATAACCAACTTCTATTGTTTCTGTTGTCGCTGCATATGTTCCATCTGCTGTTGCCTTATACTCATATGTAATTTCAGGAGCATCAATTCCTACAGCAGTTTTCCAAGCAGCTGCCTCACCTTCTCCGTATTTAGCTGTTATCGCGCTACCGGAATAGTTCGCACTGCTTGCTGAAAGGGTTAATGATACTCCTGTAGCATGATAGCTACATCCATCCGTTGAACACTTAGCTGTCAACACATTATCAGAAGCTGTATATCCCCAAGCATGAGCAGCTTTACTACCATACTTTTGGCTACAAGTTGAACAAGTAGCTTCTGTCTGACATGTTGCTGTTCCACCGCTATGTGTAGCTGAATTTCTTGTATGTGTGTTGTCATTTCCACATACTTCCCAATGATTTGTAGCATTATGTCCATAACTTGGAGTAGTTCCCCAATCATGGGCATCTTCATCAATGGCAACTGTAATATCAGCAATTGCTACAGAATTAGTATCGAGTTTTGTTGTACATGTACTGTCTGTACACTCCCAATATTCCTTTGTTCCTGTAGCTGTACATGTTGCAGCTACTGCATTGTGATGTTTAGCCGCATCCTTTTCATGCACGTGACTTATAATTTTAACATACTTCTGACCATTGTATGCGTCATAATCTATCGCACTTGCACTATCTGCATCAGTGCCTGCCAATACAGTTAAGTTAGAAGCAATGTTAATGCTATTGCTTGCATTAAGAGCACCATACGAACCAGTTGCAGTTACATTACCACCTTTGATGCCAATTTTACCGCTAGTATCAATAGCTTTACCAGAGGAAGCAATTACATTTACTGTTCCACCGTTAATGGTCACACTACTGCTACCCTTAATGCCAGCATATCGACCTGTTACATTCACCGTTCCTCCGTTGATTGTCACATTTGATATATCAATAGCATTACCAGGAGAACCGGCACCTACAACAAACTGACCAGAGCCACTACTCTGTCCCCAAAGGGTGAGTGATGAGCCATAACCACTAATCGCATTCACACTCAAGTTCTTTCCGTCCGGCAAAATCAGATTAACATCCCCGCTGAGACTAAGAGTTGCGCTTGTTGCTGTAATGTCATCATTCACCGCATACCAACCAGCACTTAAAGATACATATGAACTGCTACCATTGATAGGCAATTCATTGACAACTGTTTTAGGGTTAGGTGCATCCACACTCGATGGCACTACCAAGTTATAGTCAGATACAAATTTAACTGCAATAATCTCAAAATCAACAGAAGCAGTTACTCCTCCTGCAGTAATGCTAGCAGTATATGTACCTACTTCAGTTGGAGCTGTTTCACTTTCAAGATATTCTGTTGTACCTCTTCCAACATACATAATTGTTGGCACTGGAATGCGTGCATCTTTCCAATCAGTTGTACTACTTAATGAGGCTCCTGTGTACGGAGCATCGGTAAATTTCGCATCTTTTGCTGTAAGTGTCAATGAAAGCTTCTTTTGAGTACCAGCAAAATCACATCCACTCTCATTTTCGCACGTACTATCAGCTGACAATTTTACTGTTCCATTAGAAGGTGTGCCAGCAGAATATGTAAAGCTATGATCGTGGAACGTAGGAGTTACGGTAACAGTGATGTCAAAAGAATTGTAGGCTTTGCTTTCTACAGGTATCGTGATATCAAATGCAGCTGTTCCTTCTGCCAAGTCCGAAGCACCAACTGTAAGCTTCAATGATCTATTTTCTACCACTGCTGTTACTCCATCAATAACACCCGTTGGAGTACCAAATTTCACGGTCATATCATAAAGCAATTTATTATCAAATTTAATAACCTTAGTAGAACCAGCTTTTCCGTAAATATATCCACTAGCTGTTTTCATAGCATCAGTTGCATCCGCTTTATAAATAGTGAATGTATCATAAACAATAGCCTCTGCATATTCACCATTGGCTGGAAATACAGCTTTTACACTATATTCACCAGGATCCCATAACATACCACCAACATAGGCACTATCAGGTTCAGATGCGAATTTATAAGAAAAAGTCGGACGTCCAGGGTTTGTCTCGCTCGAATATTGAGGATTAGGGTTACCTGGATAAGTGAAACTATCTACTGATATAGTTCCTGAACCTGCCGCTTTATAAACAGTTATTGGATACTTTATGGTTGCCGAGTTATCCCCACTACCTACAGTAATTTCGAGAGCATATTTCCCAGCGTTCACAGGTGCGCCTCCTTCTGAAGTTGCACCACTATTTGCTGTAGTAGTTTTTTGAGTTGCATCTTCAAGATACCATTGACCAAGTACAGGGGTAGCAGGAGCACTATAGCTTACGCCCCAAGAAAAATCAGTTTCTGGATTGATAGTTATAGGACTACCAGTATAAAACAGAGGTGTTACAAGACTTAGAGAACAAGACTTCCAACACTTATTACATGTTGCTTTTAAAACGTTATTTTGATTACTGTATGTCCAATTATGTCCAGTTTTAGGCAAGTTTCCAGCTCCAGTTTTCCAGGTGTCTGCATCATCATATGATGTTCCTGAGGAGCTATTTGTTGCATATACTTTTCCCAAATGTGTGCACAAATAATATGCCTTCCAACCGTCTGCTTCGCAGGTAGCAGTCTTTCCAGCAACATAGTTCAATTCACAAGTATGAATGAATTTGCCACATATACTACAATTATTTCCAGTTTCTCCCGTATGTTGGCAAGAATAACCGCATGTGTCGCATTTTCCTGTACTTGCATTCCAACTGTCGTGGGCAGAAGCCGTATCCTTCGTTAGCACAGAACAGTCTGCTCCTCCAGTACATTCCTGCCAATGTTTTGTCTCATCATAATTCCATTTGTAATTGTGAACAGTATGATTGATGCGGAGTTCGTTCCAAGTTTTTCCGCGACATCCCATATCATAACCATCGCCAAAACCACACCCGTTGCCAAAGTTACAAGCAACTATTTCTCCACTTGGATTTTGAGTTGCGTTTTCCACCGCATAACCGCCAACCCAGTGATAATTGCCAGGATGTCCACAAATCTTGCACATAAAGCCTATATCCAGATTATCGGCAACACCAGCTTGTACAAGCACGCTTGGCATCAGGCTGATAACCATTAAGAATGCTAACACGATGCTAAACAGTCTTCTTGTAATTCCTTTCTTGAATATTTTTTCTTTCATGTAAATAACCTCCTTCATTTGAGTTTTTTATTTATTTATCATTACTTGTTTTTTTCAACAAGATTAAGACCTATGTAGTCCGCGGTGCACTACCCTCGAATCCGCCTTCGGCTACTTCTCGGGTTCGCGCTGTCGCGCTATACATCCAATCACAAATATGTCTGCTTGTGAGCAAGCTCCCAGCAGCCAATTTGGCTTGTCTGTGCACCGCTCGTAGAAGCACGACTATTGAAATAGTCCTGAAAGATTTGATGTCATTTCCATGGCTTTAATTCGGTTCAAAACGATACCATGGATGTCTATCTCAATATCTTTCAATTTCATATTTTTAGGTGATACTCTGTTTCCCATTGCATTTTCCATCTTTCTATATCATTTTTCTAATTAACGCATATAATATTTGTGTGCAATTTACAATAACATCTTGACACCTGTATGCCTTGGTACTAAAATAATTGCCAGTGATCAGGTTTCGTTACTTGCGAGGTGCGAGACCGAGGGAGGACCTGAGGGCCCTCTTTTTTTCTATCTTTAAGGAGGTTTTATATATAGCTAAGCCATTTCTTACATACGCACAACAAATCAGTAAGCACAAAGTAAAAGGGTGGGTTGACAAAAAAGATTTATTTGGTCTTGTTATTGCATTTAGATATTTACTATCCAAACAAGATTTTCTTCAGTTCAAGAAGGAATTGAATAAATTAATTGATACATTCTGCAAAAGCAGTACTGTAATCACCCGAGACAATTTATTGTCTATTATGGGCTTTCCTTCCAACTGGAATAATATTACCCGGTATAAGTTATAATCTACGAACCTGAGAAATTCAGGTTCTTTTTTATCTCAATCCAGCCTCACTATTGAAAGTATTATCCGAATTATTTCCTCTCAACACAATCACAAAAAGCACCAAGAACTAACAAATATCTGTCGGTGATAACCGCTAAGCATTTGTTAATTCTTGGTGCTTATATTTAAGCTATATTCGTTTTTAAAAGTGGATAAACTATCAGCGCACGCGCACTGCGCCAAGCCAAGCCAAGCCAAGCCAAGCCAAGCCAAGCCAAGCCAAGCCAAGCCAAGCCATTATGATTCTCAGCGTATGAAGTTGTCAAGGCCTTTTTGCTTGCTGTCATTGCTTTATCCTCCTGTGTTTTTCTATATCCTTGTCCATGGGGTCCCCGGCGCCATATGGTTCTACTCATTCCTGAGTTGTTCTTCGGGAGAACTTTAAACTAACAAGTATATTATTTTCTATAAGCCATGCTTTACTGCAAATAAATGTCCTCTCATTTGCGCTTTTCTCAAATCAGAACTAGATGCTTTGCTTGTTCGAGTTGGAATAATTTCTTTTGACAAAAGTCCATTTGCCACTGCCCTAGCAACTTTCTTTTGGGATTCAAAGGAATCACTTAATCCATTTTTCTTAACAAAAGTATCACTCATAGTCTCAACCTCCTCTATTCATAATACAGTCCCAGTTGCTTAAGTTCTTTCAATAAATCTATTTTAATTCATATGCGACTTCATCCAAATCATTCATATTAAAGGCGCCCTTCTCTTCACCGTTTAATTATAGTATAGTCTAAAATACCTATTTTTACAATCAAATTTAGAAAGTTTTATTAAGCTTTAATCATCTGAACACTTTTCGTTATCTTGCATGACTATCAAACTGTTCTTTACTGATTATCTTTCTCTTGATTCTCTTTCACTTGAATTTGTATGTATTTTAATCCCTTTCGCGAATTTTATCAATATAACTTTTACATTTTTCGTTTTATATTTTACCGCTATTCCACCTTTTTCATGCAAAAAATTACCTGCGCCCAAACTCCGGGCGCAGGCACATTAATCATTTATTTGCGCTTTCCTGTTAATTCTCCGTCTGCGCAGTCAATCTCTATTGTATCTCCTCTTCCGACTACTCCCTGTAAAATCAGGCGGGCCGCAAGAGTTTCAACATATTTCTGAACATAACGTTTCAAAGGACGCGCACCGTATACGGGATCGAAACCGTTTTCCGTAATATACGCTTTTGCTTCATCGGTAAGAGAAATGCTGAGTTCCCTGTCTGCCAGACGCTTATTGATATCATTAATCAGCAGACTGATAATGGATTTAATGTTAGTCTTCGTAAGGGGCTTAAACATTATAATCTCATCAAGTCTGTTCAAAAACTCAGGTCTGAAATGGTCACGAAGCTCCTCCATGACCTCATTCTGAGCCTCATCGCTGATAACGGTAGCTTCATCATTTTCACCCTCAGCATCCGCAGGTGCAATCACCTCGATGCCGTCCAGAAGCTCCTGTGAGCCTATATTTGAGGTCATGATAATGATTGTATTCTTAAAATCAACCGTCTTGCCGAAGGAATCGGTGATTCGTCCGTCATCAAGACAGGCTAAAAGGATATTGAATACATCGGGATGAGCCTTCTCTATCTCGTCAAAAAGCACTACACTGTAGGGCTTTCTGCGCACGGCCTCTGTGAGCTGTCCGCCCTCATCATAGCCGACATATCCGGGAGGTGCTCCGATAAGTCTCGATACGGAATACTTCTCCATATATTCACTCATATCGATTCTGACAATATTGTTCTCGTCGTCAAAGAGTGACTCCGCAAGTGCCTTCGCAAGCTCCGTTTTACCGACACCCGTAGGTCCCAGGAAAAGGAAGGAACCGATGGGCTTTGAAGGGTCCTTAATACCCGCCTTTGAACGGATAATGGCCTCTGTAACCTTTGCCACGGCATCATTCTGTCCGATTACTCTTTTATGAAGCTGCTCGTCCAGCTTAAGGGTCTTCTGTCTTTCTGTTTCGGAAAGCTTTGAAACGGGAATGCCCGTCCATCTTGAAATAATCTTTGCTATTTCATCATCATCGACCGACTCATGAACCAGTTCATTTTCATTTTCCGAATTCTTCTGCTCCAGCTCCGCCAGCTGCTTCTGAAGCTCGGGAAGTCTGCCGTACTTCAGCTCTGCGGCCTTTTCCAGATTGTAGGAACGTTCTGCGGAAGCAATTTCATTATTTACCTTTTCGATTTCTTCCTTGATTTTAGCCGCGTCGTCTACGGCATTTTTCTCATTTTCCCACTGGGTCTTAAGCTGCATGAAATCATCCCTAAGCTCTGCAAGCTCCGCCTGAAGATTTCCGAGACGCTCCACACTGAGATGGTCGCTCTCCTTCTTCAGCGCAGCCTCTTCAATCTCCAGCTGCATAATTTTTCTTCTCAGCTCATCAAGCTCTGCGGGCATGGAATCAAGCTCTGTCTTTATCATTGCACAGGCCTCATCCACGAGGTCTATGGCCTTGTCAGGAAGGAATCTGTCGGAAATATATCTGTCGCTGAGTGTGGCTGCGGCTACCAGTGCCGAATCGGTAATCTTTACTCCGTGGAATACCTCATAACGCTCCTTGATACCGCGAAGTATGGAAATGGTATCCTCCACAGAGGGCTGCTCTACCATTACGGGCTGGAAACGTCTCTCAAGTGCTGCATCCTTCTCAATGTATTTTCTGTGCTCATCAAGTGTGGTTGCGCCGATGCAGTGAAGCTCTCCTCTGGCAAGCATGGGCTTAAGCATATTGCCGGCATCCATGGAGCCCTCCGAAGCACCCGCTCCGACTATGGTATGAAGTTCATCGATAAAGAGAATGATTCTGCCGTCTGACTTTTTTACCTCATCAAGTACGGCCTTAAGTCTTTCCTCAAATTCACCGCGGTATTTCGCACCCGCTACCAGCGAACCGAGATCAAGTGCAAAAATGGTTTTATCCTTTAATGCTTCAGGTACATCACCTGCCAGAATTCTGAGTGCAAGTCCCTCTACTACGGCGGTTTTACCTACACCGGGCTCACCGATTAATACCGGGTTATTTTTTGTTTTTCTGGACAGGATACGGATTACGTTACGAATCTCTCCGTCTCGTCCGATTACCGGGTCCAGCTTGCCTGCTCTGGCCTTCTCTACAAGATCCTGGCCGTATTTTTTGAGGGTATCATAGGTGGCCTCAGGATTATCAGTCTGCACGGTCTGGTTGCCCCTGACCTGTGAGAGCACCTTAAGAAAGCTCTCACGGCTGATTCCGTAAGCCTTAAAAAGCTCCTTAAGATTAGCGTTAGCCTCCTTAATTATTCTCAGGAAAAGGTGTTCTACTGAAACGTAGGCATCACCCATAGCCTTTGCCTCGTCCTCGGCGCCTATCAGGACATTATTCAGGTCCTTGCTGACTACCAGCTGCACATTTCCCGAAACCTTGACCTTCTTTTTAAGCAGGTCCTCAACCCTTGAAGAGAAGGAATTAATATCAATACCCATCTTTTCAATAAGACCGGCTATAAGACTGTCATCAATTTTCAAAAGCGAGTAAAGCAGGTGCTCCAGATCGGCCTCTGAATTACCGTAGTCATAGCAGAGCTTTTCACACATCTGTACCGCTTCTGTTGACTTCTGTGTAAATTTTTGAATATTCATAATAATCACCTTGCCTTTCCGGCTGTAACGCAAACTTTCATTAAAATACCTGTGTTTAATATCTATAGGCAAAAATTTGCGTGTAAAATGTTTATTTTATATCATAAATCATAATTAACTAAAAATTGTCAGTTCGGCTATTTATACCTGTTATATTCCAAATCATAGATTCTTTCTCTGATAAGCTGCATTTTTTCATCCAGCTCAGCACTCTGAGCCGCACATTCATTCAGTTCCTGCGCCAGAAGCTCGGCCTCTGAATCCGGAATATTTTTCTTATATCTCAGCTTGTGCTCGAGACTGGCCCAGAAATCCATGGCTATGGTTCTGAGCTGAACCTCAACCTTAGTCAGTCGCTTCTCATTATGAAGGAAAATCGGTACCTCCACAATCAGATGCAGGCTTCTGTAACCGCTGGGCTTCGGATTTTTGATATAATCCTTCATTTCTATGAGGGTAATATCATCCTGCTGAAGCAGGCAGTTTGCAAGCATATAAATATCATCCGGAAATGAACAAATTACTCTTACACCGGCTATATCATTTATATTCTGATCAATCGCAGTGATATCTAAAGGCAGGTTCTTGGTCCTGATTTTTCTCATAATACTTTCCATGGACTTAATCCTGGTCTTTATAGTTTCGATAGGGTTTCGGTCATATCTGAGTGAAAATTCCTCATTCAGGACCTTAAATTTGGTTTCAATCTCATATATTGCACATTGATAATAGGTAAAAAGCTTCTGAACAGGCATTGTGTTCTCATTAATCATGTCCAGAAACTCATCCGAAAACAATGTGTTTCTAATCATATTTTCCGAAAACATAGGCATTTCTCCTGCCATATGCGGAAAGAACGGTAAATGTGAAATTTCTTCTGCCATTTGTAAATCCCCTTTCATACTTATCATACTTTTCCTCACTGATACTGTTATAGCACCAATTGTTAGCACTGTCAATAGTCGAGTGCTAATTCATAAAATCTACACAAATAGCCCCTTTTATTACTATTCAGATTGCACAATAAACCTGTAATATTTTGTATATGAGTACCTTATCCCAGACTAATTCCGCTGTCATAAAAAAACTGCACCGCGGCTGACCACGATGCAGTAATAATCTTTATTAAATTAATTCTTAAATTATTCAACCGAAATGATGAAATAGTATACAGGCTGATCTCCGGGATGAACCTCTACGTCAATCATTTTGTGCTTCTCACTGATGCTGTCAGCAATTGCCTGAGCAGCCTCCTCGCTGGAATCCTGACCGTAGTAAATACTGATAAGCTCGCTGTCATCATCAATCATTGAATCAATAAGGTCTACCGTAACGGCTGCCATATCAGGACCGGTACTCTTGATTGAATGGTCATCAAGACCCATGTAATCACCGTTCTTAATATCAAGGCCATCGATATGAGTATCACGAACCGCATATGTAACCTGACCGGTTTTTACGATGCTCATAGCCTCGCACATAGCTGCCTCGTTGTCCTCTGCACTCTTTCCCGCAACATAGTTAATTACCGCAGCAATACCCTGAGGTACTGTCTTTGAAGGGATTACAATAATCTTCTTGTCCTCAGTCATAGACTTTGCCTGGTCTGCCGCAAGAATAATATTCTTGTTATTGGGGAAAATGAAGATGGTATCCGCATTAACCTCATCAATGGCATTAAGCATATCCTCTGTACTGGGGTTCATTGTCTGACCACCCTCGATGAGGTAATCAACACCAAGTCCCCTGAAGATTTCGTTGATGCCTTCACCGATTGATACTGCGATGAAGCCAACCTCCTTGCGGGGTCCCTTATCCTTTACGGGTGCGGGAGCTGCCTCAGCGGCAGTCTCTGTGCCTGCAGCCTTTGCAGCCTCAAGCTCGAGCTTCTCGTTATGCTCCTCACGCATATTATCAATCTTCATTCTGGTAAGCTGTCCGAAGGTAAGAGCCTTCTGGATAGCAAGTCCGGGATCATTTGTATGAACATGAACCTTTACGACATCATCATCTGCCACACATACGATCGAATCTCCGATTGACTCAAGGTATGCCTTAAATTCTGTCTCATCAAGCTCTGAGAAACCGCGGTTTCCGAGAAGAATGATAAATTCTGTACAATAGCCGAATTTGATGTCTGAGGTTGAAATATTCTCTGTGCTTACGCCGCCCTTCTTGGGCTCTGCAGCAGGCTTTGCAGCCTTTGTCTCTGTCTTGAGTTCAACCTTCTTGCCGCACATTACGGCATATGCACCCTTCATAACCTCCATAAGACCGCGTCCGCCGGAATCTACTACGCCTGCTTCCTTAAGTACGGGAAGAAGCTCGGGTGTGTAATCAAGAACATCATCCATATATTTGATAACCTTCTCGCCAAAATCCTTAAGGTCATCCGTAACACCCACAAGCTCTGCAGCCTTGTCGGCGCCACCCTTTGCAACAGTTAAAATTGTTCCCTCCTTGGGCTTCATAACTGCCTTATATGCAGTCTCTACAGCCTTCTGGAAAGCATTTGCCATAATCTGAACATCAATCTTGTCTACCTCACGGATAACCTTTGTGAAACCGCGAAGAAGCTGTGAAAGAATAACACCTGAGTTACCTCTGGCACCGCGAAGCGAACCGCTTGAAATAGCCTTCGCAAGCTCTTCCATGGTGGGGTTATCGCTAAGCTTGTTAACCTCAGCCACAGCAGACATAATTGTCATGCTCATGTTTGTACCTGTATCACCGTCGGGAACAGGGAAAACATTTAATTCATTAATAAGTTCTTTTTGAGATTCAAGGCCGGCAGCTGCACCGATGAACATCTTTTTGAGCATCGCCGGATCAATCTTTTTTACCATTTTTAAAAACCTCCGATTAGTCGATTACTCTTATTCCTTCTACGTAAATGTTCACTCTCTCAACCTTAAGGCCGACGAGCTCTTCTACCTTATACTTAACTGTTTCACGAAGTGTATGACATACAGAAGGAATATTAACCTCATAAGTCACGATAATGTGAAGGTCAATAGTAATCTTTTCGTCATCAATTTTAGCCTTAACGCCGTCTCTGAGATTTTCTCTTTTTAATAACTTTGCAAGTCCGTCACGCATATTAATTGAAGCCATGCCGACAATACCAAAGCATTCAACTGCGGCCGCACCTGCGCACTTCTCAATGACTTCCTTATTGATAACTACCTCGCCTAAAGCTGTATTTATACTACCGTTCATATTCTGTTTCCTTTCCTAAATAAGTATTCAATAACTTGTTTTTATACATAGTCTAGCAAACATACAAAGCATATTATAACCTATAGTGAAGTTTTTGGCAACATATTATTTTTTTGTGTTGTTATTTCAAAAAAAGATATAGTATAAACAGTTTACTTCAACCACAATATCTGCTATATTATTCAATACAGTCAAACAGATTTTGTGCCGGCCGGCGTTTCGCTGCGGCTAAATCCGAACTGATTATTTTCAAAGAAAGGTAAGTTAATCATATATGAATATCAAAGAAAAACGTTTATCAAAGAACCTTTTGAAGCTTGGCGCCGCAGCTCTGGCTTCTGTTATTACATTAAGCGCAGTGCCTGCATCTTCGGCAAATGCAGCGTCTATGGATAAAATCCATGAGACTATGATAAGCAGACTTCAGGCCAGTGCCGATACGATGCTTAAGTCCCATCTTTACAGCAAATACGCTGAAAACGAGATGGAAGCCATAATTAAGGAATACAGCAGTGAAATCAAAACCGCCACTACCGAGAAGAGAGCGAACTACATCAGATCACTCGGCTATGCGGCCTTAAAGGAAGTCGAATATGTAAAGGATGTCGCAATTGACGAGGCTCACTTCCCCGACAGAGCCTTCCGTTCGTCCGTTTCAGCTGCCTTTGATACAAACAATGACGGCGTACTTCAGAAATCAGAGGTCGAGAATGCACTTGAGCTTGAAGCACAGGCCCTTAATATTTATGACCTGTCAGGTATCGGCTATCTGCCTTTTCTTAAAACACTGAATGTCAGCGGCAACAATCTTTCGGTTCTGGACCTTTCAAAGAACGCTGTACTGGTAAATGTAGACTGCTCGGTTAATAATATCAGTGAATTCAATATCCGCGGTCTTGAGAAGCTTAAAAATCTCAACTGTGCGGCAAATTCAATTTCATCAATCAGTTTAAAGGAAGCAAAAAAGCTTGTATCGTTAAATTGTGATGCCAATCCGATTGAAAAGCTTAACCTCAGTAAAAATACAAAGCTCAGCTCACTCTCCTGCTGTCTCTGTAATCTTACCGAGCTTGACCTGAGCAAAAACACAGCGCTTACAAGCGTTATCTGCCACAATAACAGCATCGCTTCGATTGATGTTACAAAATGTCCCGAGCTTACCGAGCTGCTGACTTCGAACAATAAGCTTACAAAGCTTGTAGTCACACAGAACAAAAAGCTGGAGGTACTTGACTGTTCAAAGAATGAACTCAGCTCTCTCCACTTAAGAAATAACAAGAAGCTTCTTTATCTGGACTGCAGCAGCAATAAAATTCCTCAGCTCAATGTTACTATGCTTAAAAAGCTTAAAAGCTTTATGCATGACAAGAAGGTTAAATTTGTAAAATAAAATAAGCAATAATCAACATAATACATCTGAACTGTCAAAATAATACTGATGCCATCCAACACGAACAATTAAAGACATTTACGGTAAATATAATTTTAGTATAATGAATTATAGTTTCAAACACAAAGGATGGTTACACTGCTATGATAAAAGAAGCACTTTTTATTGGCGGTACAGGAACTATCAGTATGGCAATCACCAGACTTATTTCAACTAAGCCCGATTGGCACCTCACTGTTCTCAACAGGGGTAGCCGTCATACAGACCTTCCTGCCAATGTTACCGAGCTGAATGTGGATATTTCTGATGAAGAGGCCGCAAAGAAAGCACTTGAGGGCAAGTCCTTCGACTGTGTATGCGATTTCATCGGATTCGTTACAGAACAGCTTGAAAGAGACTACAGAATATTTAAAGGCAAGACAAAGCAGTTCATGTATATCAGTTCTGCTTCAGCATATAATAAGCTTCCTTCGGATTATATCATCACAGAGGGTACAGCTTTGGCAAATCCTTACTGGGAGTATTCAAGAAATAAGATTGCCTGTGAAGATTTTCTTATGAAGAAGTATCGTGAGGAAGGCTTCCCTGTTACAATCATCCGTCCCAGTCATACCTATGATGAACGTTCAATACCTATGGGTGTTCACGGAAGCAAGGGCAGCTATCAGGTCATCAAGAGAATGCTTGAAGGCAAGCCGGTCATTATTCATGGTGACGGCAGCTCTCTCTGGACTATGACCTTCAACGAGGATTTTGCGGTAGGCTTTGCGGGCCTTATGGGTAATTGCCATGCAATCGGTGAGGCTTTCCAGATTACCTCTTCAGAGACACTTACATGGAATCAAATTTATGCTTCTGTAGCAAGTGCTCTTAATGTTGAGCTTAAGCCCTACTACGTTTCTTCATATTTCCTTGCCGAGGCAGGAAAAAAATACGACTTTACCGGCAGCCTTATCGGTGATAAGTCAAACTCAGTTGTATTTAATAACAGCAAGGTAAAGGCTGTTGTACCTGAGTTCAATCCTTCTATAAGCTTTAATGACGGTGTTAAGCGCTGCATCGATTATGTAATGTCTCATCCCGAGTGTCAGGTTGAAGATCCTGAATTCGATGAATGGTGTGACAAGGTAATCGCAGCAGTTGATGAAGCCTGCAATAAGCTTAAGAACTAATTAAATGGTTTACTAACTCTTCCCTATCATAAACCAAAAGAGACTGCACCACTTTGTGGATTGCAGTCTCTTTTGGTTTTATAAGTATTATCAGTTTTATCAGTTTTAAGTTCTCATGCAAAAAGCCGGGTCTGAATGCTCAGACCCGGCTGATTATTTATCTACTCATTGGTCGTCCTTAGACTTTGAACCTTATCTTATTTGAAAGGGTTCTCTGTAGGGTAAGGAAGGCTTGCAGGCTGGTTGTAGTTAAGATCCTCGATCGGAACACCGATGTACTTAAATACCTCGAATAATGCCTTTCCGAAGTGACCGAATGCAACAGCACCATGATGAGGATAGTTCTTCTCAATGAGAACGTGACGATAGAAACGACCCATCTCCTTGATTGCGAATACACCGATAGCACCGAATGACTTTGTACGTACATCAAGTACCTCGCCCTCAGCAAGGTAAGCACGAAGCTTGCAATCTGATGTTGACTGTAAACGGAAGAATGTAATATCACCGGGGATGATATCGCCTTCAAGAGTTCCGTTGGTAACTTCAATCGGAAGGTTACGAGCCATGATCTTCTGGTACTTCATCTCATGGAAAGCAAGCTTCTTTGTACATGTGTTACCACAGTGGAAGCCCATGAATGTATCTGTGAACTTGTAGTCATACTTGCCCTCGATTGACTCCTTGTACATATCCTTGGGAACTGAGTTGTTGATATCAAGAAGTGTAACAGCGTCGAGTGATACGCAAGTACCGATGAACTCTGATAAACATCCGTAGATATCAACCTCACATGATACGGGAATACCCATAGCTGTTAAACGTGAGTTAACATAGCAGGGTACGAAACCGAACTGTGTCTGGAATGCAGGCCAGCACTTACCGGCAATTGCAACATACTTTCTGTAGCCCTTATGAGCCTCAACCCAGTCAAGGAGTGTTAACTCGTACTGAGCAAGCTTCTCAAGAACCTCAGGCTTCTTGTTGCCTGCACCAAGCTCTGCTGCCATCTCTGCAACCTTTGCAGGAATTCTCTCATCGCCTGCATGCTTGTTGAATGACTCGAAAAGGTCAAGCTCTGAGTTCTCTTCAATCTCAACATTGAGGTTGTAGAGCTGCTTAATAGGAGCGTTACAAGCAAGGAAGTTAAGGGGACGAGGACCGAATGAAATAATCTTAAGGTTATTAAGACCTTCGATTGCACGAGCGATAGGAAGGAACTCATGAATCATATCTGCGCAATCCTCTGCATCACCAACGGGATACTCGGGAATGTAAGCGCCGATGTTACGAAGCTTTAAGTTGTAGCTTGCGTTAAGCATACCACAGTAAGCATCACCACGGCCGTCCATAAGGTCTGCCTGGCTCTCCTCTGCTGCAGCAACGAACATCTTAGGTCCGTCGAAGTGCTTTGCAAGTAATGTCTCTGAAATCTCAGGACCGAAGTTTCCAAGGTATACGCAAAGTGCGTTACATCCTGCTGCCTTGATATCCTCAAGAGCCTGTACCATGTGGATTTCGCTCTCAACGATACATACAGGACATTCATAGATGTCTGCTGCATCATACTTAGCTGCATAAGCGTTTACAAGTGCCTTACGACGATTAACTGAAAGGCTCTCAGGGAAACAGTCACGGCTTACCGCAACGATACCTAATTTAATCTGAGGAATGTTGTTCATTTTTAATCTCCTTTAATTATTTTATAATTAATGCCTTATACAAGACACTAAAAATCTAAATGGTTTACATATAAAAGAATAACATAATTACTGAATTTTATCAATATAATTATTCTTCTTTTCAGGCCTTGATATCATCGTAAACATCCTTTAATGCAGGATACATCTTTACGAACTTCTGATACATAGCCTCATATCTTGCAGCGATCTCGGGATCGGGCTCAACTGTGTCAACAACCTTAACAAGCTTAGCTGCAGCCTCTTCAACAGAAGCATACTCGCCGCATGCAACAGCTGCCAGCATAGCTCCGCCGTAGCCGGGGCCTTCCTCTGACTCGATAACGTCAACCTTCATGTTCATAACGTTAGCGATAATCTTCTTCCAGAGAGGTGACTTAGCTCCGCCGCCGCAGATCTTTGTACGGTCAAGCTTGATGCCGAGCTTTCTTGCTACTTCTACTGAATCACGAAGACCGAATGCTACGCCCTCAAGGATTGCGAGAACCATATCCTGTCTGGTTGAATCCATTGACATACCGATGAATGCTGCACGTGCATCGGGATTGTTGTGAGGTGAACGCTCACCCATAAGGTAAGGAAGATAGTAAACATGGTTTCTTCCGAGCATCTCATCTGTGATACCCTTCTGCTCATCTGCATAAGCCTTTGTCTGAAGAATCTCATCCATCCACCACTTGTTGCATGATGCTGCTGAAAGCATACATCCCATAAGGTGGTAGCTTCCGTCTGCATGGTCGAATAAGTGGATTGCGGGATTCTCATTCTCTGCAAAGCTCTTGCTTGAAATAAATACAGTACCTGATGTACCAAGGCTGATGTTACACTTTCCGTCGCCTACTGTACCTGTACCAACCGCAGCTGCTGCGTTGTCGCCGGCACCTGCTACAATCTTAACATCTGTACTGAGACCAAGCTCTGCAGCAATCTCAGGCTTAAGTGTTCCTACTGTCTCATAGCTTTCGAAAAGCTTGGGAAGCTGAGCCTCTGTGATACCGCAGATCTCAAGCATTTCCTTTGACCACTTACGATTCTTAACATCAAGTAAAAGCATACCTGAAGCATCTGAAACATCTGTACAGAAGGTTCCTGAAAGCATGTATGCAAGATAATCCTTGGGAAGCATAATCTTTGCAATCTTTGCAAAGTTCTCGGGCTCATTAGCCTTTACCCAGAGAATCTTGGGAGCTGTGAAGCCTGCGAATGCGATATTTGCTGTATACTCAACAAGCTTATCCTTGCCGATTACATTGTTAAGGTAATCTGTCTCCTTCTGTGTACGTCCGTCGTTCCAGAGAATTGCGGGACGGATTACATTGTCATCCTTATCAAGGATTACGAGACCGTGCATCTGGCCGCCGAAGCTGATACCTGCAACCTGTGACTTGTCACAGTCAGCGGTAAGCTCCTTAATACCTGCGATAACGTTTGTCCACCAGTCCTCAGCCTTCTGCTCAGACCAGCCGGGATTGGGGAAGTATAAAGGATACTCCTTTGATACGATGTTCTTAATTGTGCCGTTGCCTTCCATAAGAAGAAGCTTAACAGCTGATGTACCTAAATCTACACCAATGTATAACATTTCTAAATCCTCACTTATAAAAAATTTTTATTTAATATTAAAGAGTAATGTTTGCGCCCTTTAAGCCTATGAATGCATCGGGTCCGCAGCCGCCCTCTTCATGAGCGATGAGCCACTTGTTCTCTGCTGTAAGAAGCTTATCCTCGGGTGTCTTGTCAGGCTTAGCTGTTAAGTCTGCATTTGTTCCCTTAGGAAGGATAACGATGCCTCTGAAGCCCTGAGGCTCGCCGTTGCAGGGAGCATAGTGAAGAGTTGTTCCGTACATCTCTACAGCTACACCTGCGGGTACCTTGTATGCCTCAATAAGTGATGTGTCATATGTGAAATCATCCTCGATATCTCTCTGATCGCCGATAAGAAGGATCATATCGTAAAGAGCGATATTAACCTCTGAGCATCTGTGATACTCAACGGCATTAAGCTTATTGTTATTTCCGTTGCAGTAACCAACCTGGATGGGAAGTCCGCCGAAGAAGCACTCCTGGAATTCCTTTGCTGTCTTTGTAGCCTCGAGATCTGCATCACCTGCTACATAAACAACTGCATCTGCGGGCATGGGCTTTGTAGCAAGAACATCAAGAAGTTCCTTGCAGTCAATGCCGGTTACAACCTTGCCGTACTTCTTAAAACTTTTGTCAAATACACTTTTAATTTCCATCGAAATTATCTCCCTTCTCGTTATAAAAACGTAAAATCCGGAAGTCAAAACCCATATTCCGGATTTTATACCTTATCAATAATAGAGTACCAAAAAACACGAATTAAATCAATGAAATATTTGGTTATGCAATAGTACGTTTTTGCTCATTTTTCGTCAAAAAGTGCTATTCTCTTTTTCACGCAGATTTTCATGAAGCTTCATTACCGAAGTACCCAGCACGGGATGAATTGCATAGGGTGCAATCTCGCAAAGAGGCTCAAGCACAAACCGCCTGTTATGCATGTCAATATGGGGTATTTTCAGGACATCATCGTATATAATTTCATTGTCATACAATAAAATATCCAGATCGAGTGTTCTCGGACCCCAGCGGATAATACGCTCTCTTCCCTCGCTGTTCTCGATTTCATGAAGCAGGTCAAGAAGCTTGTAGGGTGAAAGAATTGTCTTTATTTCAAGGCATGCATTAAGGAAATCCGCCTGCTCCACGCCCCCGTAGGGCTTGGTGGTAAGAAATGACGAGGCCTTCATTACGCGGCAGCATTCATTCCCGTTGAGCATGGCAATGGCCGTCTCCAGATGCTGCTTTGTATCACCCATATTCGAGCCGATGGAAAGATACGCCGTATGCCAGCCTCTTTCAAGCTCGACAGACACCGTTTCAAGAGGAAGCTTAACCGGTGCCCAGGGCTTTTCAACCACTACTCTTACCTTTTCCACGGGGAATTTAAGTAAAAGCGAATTAGCTATCTCCTCCGCCAGTCTTTCGATAAGCAGGAAGGTGGTATTCTCGCAAACCTCCTTAATCAGCAGCGCCGCATGACCGTAATGCACCGAAGTCGTTAAATCATCCGTCTCGCCCGCATCATGAAGGTCCAGGAAAAGGTCAGCCGAAATAACAAATTTCTGTCCCAGGACATTTTCCTCGGGATGAACCCCGTGATTAGCAAAAACCTCAAGCTTTTTTATATGTATAGTATCCATTCCGACACGCTCCTTTTGTCAGTCAACTCTAAGAGCCTCAAACATCTTTACAAATCTTTTATTTGCCTTTACATCATGAACCCTGGCAAAAAGATACTTTGCACAGACCGCCGAAGCAGTTGTTGCAAGAGTTCCCTCCAGACGCTCATCTACCGGAAGGTCAAGTGTAGCACCTATTACCGATTTGCGTGATGCACCTAAAAGTGAAGGATAACCCTCAAGCTCTACACTGTTCAAATGCTTCAGAAGCTCCATATTCTGCTCATAGGTCTTTCCGAAGCCGATACCCGGGTCAAGTATGATTTTTTTAGGTTTAATGCCTGCATCCAAGGCTATCCCGACACTCTTTTCAAGGCCCTTTCGAACCGAAGCAATTATGTCCGCATCGGGATTTTCATTGTCCCTGCCGTTATGCATAAGACAGCAGGCTGCGCCGTATTCAGCTATATATTTTGCCATCAGCTCGCCGTCCTTATACTGAAGTCCCCAGACATCATTTATCAAATCAGCCCCTGCCTCAAGTGCAGCCCTGGCAACCTCTGCCTTGTAGGTATCCACACTGATTGGAACATCATACATCTTTTTAATGGCAAAAACAGCCGGAACTATGCGCGCAATTTCATCCTCAACTGAAATCTGCGTAAATCCCGGCCTTGTAGACTCTCCGCCTATGTCAATAATATCCACACCCTCTGACACCATTTCCTCGGCACGGTCCAAAACCTCCTCAAGAGAGTTAAGACGACCGCCGTCAGAAAAAGAATCCGGTGTCAGATTCATTATACCCATAATATAAGTGTGTCCCTTTTCAAATGAGCTCTTTCCGATAATCATTTAATGTAACGCCTCCATTACAAGCCTCTGAAGCTTTGTATTTGTTTTAAATTCACCTCTGGTAACTGTAGTAACTGTAGCAGAACCGGGCTTCTTTACTCCACGCATGGTCATGCAGGTATGCTCTGCCTCAATAACAACCATTACCCCCTTAGGACTCAGATTTTCCACAATGGCATCCGCTATCTGGCGTGTCATCTGCTCCTGCAGCTGAAGTCTTCTTGCATAAACCTCAACGGTTCTCGCAAGCTTACTGAGCCCCACAACCTTACCCTCGGGAATATACGCAATATGTACCTTTCCAAAGAAGGGAAGCAGGTGATGCTCGCACATAGAATAGAAGGTAATATCCTTTTCAAGGACGATATCGCTGCCCTCAACATTAAACTGACGTGACAGATGAACCGAAGCATCCTCATCCATGCCCGCAAGAATCTCCTCGTACATTCTCGCAACACGCTGGGGTGTATCTACAAGTCCCTCTCTGTCAGGATTCTCACCCATTCCTTCCAAAAGAAGCTTTACTGCTTCCTCGATTTTAGCCTTATCTACCATTTCTGTATCCTAACCTAACTTTATTTCGGATTAATACATCCGTTTAATCCAATTGCAAACCTTTATTTGCAAGATATCATATCACAATTACAGACAAAATTAAAGCGGAATTATCAGAAACTCCGAATAATGACATTTAGACGGCCCTTTCTGCTGGTGCCCTCTATACCCGCAAACTTAAATCTGCCAAAGCCTCTTACCGTTACGGCATCATCATTTTTTAACATATAGCTTGTGTTTTCGGTGATTCTTCCGTTTACAAAAACCTTCTGCTGACGAAAATATTCTGTTGCCGAGCTCCTGGAAATGTTCATAACCTTTGCAATTACCGCATCTAAACGCTCCGACTGGACCTGAATTCTTTTTTCAGCCGAAGAATCGTTCTGCGTTTTGGGAAGCTCATCTTCGCCTGCGCGTTCAATCCTTACACTTGTATGCTTTACGGACGTTATATTTTCGCAGATATAATCGGCAATCCTCTCAAGGCAGAAAATATATGCCTTTTTTCCGCTGACAATAATATCACCGATTACGCTTCTTTCCACACCCAGATTCATAAGTGCACCGAGGAAATCCCTGTGTCCCAGATCATCCGCAAACTTTTCCTGCAAAGGACTGCAGATAAGTATTGCCACCGGGAACGGCTCCTCATAACCCAGCTCCTCAGGGTTTCCGAAGCGGACTACTCCGCGTTCAAAGCCCTCGGGGCCTCCGTAGACCTCAGGGTGGGCAAATTTCAATTCCTTTTCATATTCGTAGAATTCGGCAAGCTCGGACATGCCGAGAAAATCAGTAAATGTAAAACAGTTGCATTTATAGCTTTTCCCGGCAAGCTCCGTAAGCCTTTTCTTTAATAATTCTTTATCATCCAAGTTCTTCTACCCTGTTGTAATCGTAGCCTCTGTCACCAGCCTGCTTTAAAGGCTTTAACTCGAAATACATAAGTGCAAATTCATCAAGCTTCATTTCAACCACTGCATTTGCATCCTTTGCTTCAACAACGGCTGTAGAAATCGCAGGCTTGTCAGAAGCCTTCAAAAGCTCAATCTGCTCCTCTGAAAGTGCAACAGGCTCACCAAGGTCATGCCATACCTTGAGAGGATTGCAGGTCTTCTCGTCAACAAGCTTTGTGATAAGTGTATACTTATCCGCATCTGCGGGAAGTGTAAAGCTTACCTCGAGATTTTCACCGTTTCTGTTTGTTCTGCTGTTATATACAACGCCTCTGTATACGCCGTCCTTATCGAGACATACAACGGAATTCTCGTTCTTAATCACGCATGCACCGTCATTTGCCTTGATATCCTTGAAAAACTTAAAGGCATAATAGGTAGGCTTTCTGATACCGCGGTTAGCCATCATACCGAAGCCGCCGTAGAAGGGTGAAAAAGGAACGCCCATTTCCTCGAAAATATCGCCGAAGGTCCAGTATGAGTATGATGCACAGGTTTCAGGGAACTTTGCAAGCATGCTTGCAACATATGCCGCATTCCTGTTGGTATCATGGATGGGTGCGTTGGGCACATACGAGGTATTGAACTCGGTAATGTGCATCTCAAGTCCCTTATACTCGGGATAGCTGTCGATAATTTCACGTGAATTTTCAACCGACTTAAAGCTTTCATTGAGCTCGGTAAGCTGAATATATGAGTAATGTCCGCCTCTCTCGGGTGGCTCTGAGGTATAGTGATGACGGGTGATGAAGTCAATTTTAATCTTCTTCTCCTTAAGGAAATCCATGAAGAAGCGCATATGCTTCACATCCTCAACGCCGCAGATTGCGGGTCCTCCGATACGGAAACGGCTGTCAAGCTTCTTGATTGCATTGAAGCTGTTCTCAAAAAGTACAAGGTACTCATTCATATCCGCCTTCTCCCAGAAGCCGGGAAGATTGGGCTCATTCCATACCTCGATAGGCCAGGTTACTACCTCGTCCGCACCGTATCTGTCCATAAGATGCTTAAGCGTTGCCACAACCAGATCATTCCACATTTCATATGACTTGGGGGGTGTGGTATTTCCTCTCCAGTAAAATATGGTCTGTGTGCCGCTTGCGAGCTTATAGGGCATAAAACCAAGCTCAATAAAGGGACGAATATCTAATTTAAGATAATTATCCATAACCAGATCAAGATATGTAAAATTATACTCTACCTTAACCTCGTCATTTTCATCCTTATACTCATGATAAATAGCCATATCATCGGAAAAAAGTCCGTGACCTCTGATATATTTGAAGCCAATATCCTCCTGAACAGCCTTTAACTGCTCCATGTATTCCCTTTGAAGCGCAAGCCCCATTCTGCCTGTACCAACGCAGAAATCCACGTTGTTCTCAAATGCAATTACCTTGCCCTTCTCTGCCGAAAAATCCTTTTTCATACTGACATCCTGCCTTTCGCAAATAGTATTATTAGTATACCATTCATAAATCATTTTGTGAATGGTAATTCTTGCATTAACACACTAAATTAATTATAATTAAAGTGAACAGAAAAATCTATTCCACAATATGTATGCAAAAACGAATTATTGCGGGATTGATAAAGGAAAGGCAGATTGAATGAAGCAAAGCAGCAACAAATCCCTTGCTCTTATTCTTGTTGCGGTAATAAGCCTGATTGTTCTGATTGTCTGCATAGTAATGCTTGTTTTCAGAAGTCTCAGCTCCTTTCATGAGGCAGAGAACATTCAAAAGCTGACAGAGGACATCGGCAATTCAAAGCTGGAATACACAACAGACGAATCTACCGGCGGAACGGTTCTTCTCTCTCCCGGTGACAGCAACGATGATAACAGCGTTATTTCGAAATACAGCCTGCTCTACTCCCGCAATCAGGACCTTGTGGGCTGGATATCAATTGATAATACAAAAATTAACTACCCTGTCATGCAGACTCTTGATGACGAAGAATATTACCTTCACAGAGATTTCAACAAGGAGGATGCCGACAGCGGACTTCCCTTTATGGATACCCGCTGTATAGTTAAAAAGCCCAGTACAAACTTTCTGATTTTCGGCCACAATATGAAAAACGGCGATATGTTTGCCGATTTACTGAAATATGAGGCTAAGGACTATTACGAAAATCACAAAATCATCCGATTTGATACTATATATGAAGAGGCCGTGTATGAGGTTATTGCTGTTTTCAGGACCCGTGTGGCCTACAAGGATGAAAATACCTTCCGTTTCTACAATTTTATCGATGCGGACAGTGAGCTGGATTTTGACTATTATATTGCAAATATTAATGCACTCAGGCTCTATGATACCGGTGTCAGCGCCAAATCAGATGACACCCTGCTTACACTTGCTACCTGTGAATACAGTGTTGATGACGGCCGCTTTGTAGTGGTTGCCAGAAAAATTAACTGATTGCAGAGCATTTATTTACCCGAAAGGTACGGTTATTTATGAAAAGAAAACTATTCCCGGCGGTGATTACGGTACTGCTGATTATTTCACTGCTGCTTCCGGAAAAAGCCTACGCGCTTCCTCTTGTGAACCTGGATGATTCAGACGAATACAGTCTGTATGTAGATGAATATCCCGGTGAGGTTTCAAACGGAATTGTCGCCAAATTTAACAAAGAAAAATCAAATGTAGATGATTATTATTTGAATCTTGAGGCTGATGATGAGGATGAGTTCATCGCGGTGCTTTCAAAGTCCGGAATAAAGCTCACGGACAAACAGCTTGTATCCGCCTTCACCTCTACCCTCTGGTATGTGGATCCCGACAGTGAAAAGGACGATGCTAAAAAGACCGATGCAGTAACAGTCTACTGTCCCATTCCCGATGATGCCCAGGAGCATCCCGAGGACTGCAGCCTCTACTACGTATCCTCCGGCAAAGCAAAGCTTAGTCCTGCGCCGCAGTATGTAGACGATCTGGATGTGGTTTATGTAAAGCTCGAATTCCCCAGCTACGGAAGCTATGGCTTCGTCTTCAATGACCCTGATTCCTACGATGAGGATGATGATGACGACGACGATGACGATAATGATGATTCAGACGATGAAGATGACGGTGACGAAGATGACGAAGATGACGGCGATGACAACGACGACATCCTGACTACTCCCACTCCTACTCCGACTCCTACCAAGGCTCCCGTTATTCCCGATGACGATGACTGGGATGATGACGATGAATACGGTGAAGATGACGAGAATGATGGCTACGGTGAGGATGATGAATACGGCGAGGACGACGAAGAATTCTTCGGAGATTTAGAAAACGATGATGAATGGTATTATCCCGACAACGAATACTACTACGACGATTCTTCAAAGAAGCCGACCGATAAGCCTACCGCATCAAATAACAGCGATAATTTTTCCGACAAAAACTCCTCAGGCAGCTCAGCCGGAAAAACAGACACAGATAAAAACAGCAGCCCCGCAGCGAACAATTCCGCTTCCTCAGGAAATATAACAGGAAATTCCGCCGCCTCTTCTGCGACACACTCCTCAGCAAAGGATTCGATTCCGAGAACAGGTGATGATTTCCCCTTAACCGCAGTAGCTTGCACGGGCGGAATCTCCGCACTTGCCCTTACCGCTTCGCTGATAGCATTTTTCAGAAAAAGAAAATAACAAAACAAAAGACTGATAAGGCTTTGATGCTTTATCAGTCTTTATTTTGTCTTTTATCTTAGTTTTTTAGCTCTTCCGTAAATTATCAGGGACGTTTTCCGAGTACAAGCTTTATTGTTACAGAATCATATCTGCCGTCATCCAGCCTGCTTACCTTTAGCTCGATTTCAGTTCCGACCTTCAGATAATTTACTACTTTATCAAGCTCTTCCATCGAACCTACGCTTCGTCCGTTTACTGCTGTGATAATATCGCCTCTTCTTATGCCTGCCTGTTCAGCCGGTGATTTTCTCTCAACCTTTGTAACATATACACCCTTAGGCATTCCAAAGCCCGCAGAATATGAGCTTGTAACATTTTTTCCGTCAATACCGATGTAGCCTATTTCCTTTGAGCTGAGCTCCACACGGTTCATAAGCTCATTGATTATCGGAACCGCTACGGACATAGGTATCGCATAACCCATTCCTTCTACAGAGCTGTCCGCGTATTTTACCGAATTAATTCCGATTACCTCACCGTATGCATTAAGAAGGGGGCCGCCGCTGTTGCCGGGATTTATGGCTGCATCAGTCTGGATAAGAAGCATTCCGATGCCCTCTACCTGTACCACACGGTTAAGAGCACTTATGTAGCCTACCGTGATAGACTGACCATATCCCAAAGCATTTCCGATGGCTATGGACATTGAACCGACACCCATATTTTCAGAATCTCCGATTACTGCCACTCTGAGCTGTGAAAGAGTCTCTACGGGAAGCTTTCCCGCATCCACCGAAATAACAGCCAGATCATAATAATCATCAGTACCCTTTACACTTGCTTCAGCGCTCTTGCCGTTATTAAAGGTTACGGTAATACTGCTCGCACCCGAAACAACATGGTTGTTTGTAGCTAAAAGAAGCTCGTCACCGTTCTGTCCGATGATAAAGCCCGTACCGCTCGATGTAGCCTCGTAGGTCTGAGGCATTCCGAAAAAGCTGTTATAATTGTAAGTTGTCTTGCAATCAATGGAAACTATGGCGGGCATTACATTTTTTACGACCTCCGACACATCAGCCGTTGTAACGCTGCAATCCTTTGCATCCGCACTTACTGCTTCTGCCGCCTCCGGCGTATCAGTTTTTTTCTCCCCCGCAGAATCGGTCTTTTCCGCTGTTATCACCGGTTCAGCAGTCACCAGCGAATTCTGAAGCATCGCTGTGCCTTTATCATCAGGATATTCATTCTTAATACCGATATATGCTACCGCACCAATAAATCCCAGAACCAGTGCCGCACCGATAACTATAAAAAACCTTGCCGCACCTGAAAGACCATGCTTCTTTTTTTTGTTAGTCATTTCCATTCCTCTTTTCTAATAAAATTCCGGCTCTGCTCTGTCACAAAGCTGTCTGATGAACTCTATTAACAATCTTTATTTATATAATAATCTGAATATGTGAAGCAATTGTGATAGTCCGGTGAAAATATAGTGAAAGTTTGTCTCTTACCGGATAATCCATTATTCGTAATAATATTTGCATTGAATATAAACGGTATTTGCTTTATTATTATATAAAATAGAAAGATAACCCACTGCCTTTAGGCGGTGGGTGAAGCTTTCGCGAGGTGCGGGGTTCAAGCCCCGTACCTCGTAAGCTGCGGTAGCAGCGATTTTATAACGAGTGACAAGCGAAGCGGTCACGAGTTTGACAAAAGCAAAAGGATAACCCATTGCAGATAGCAAATTATTTTAAGATTTTAGGCTGAAAGGAAGGTATTAGCATGGATATAAAAGGATACACATACGGTTACCAGGCAGTCAGGGGCGTATACAACAGCCCTGCCGGATATGAGAGCCGCAGGCTGCTGATGGAGACGGGAATCAACTGGGTTTGTCTGGCATTTTCCGTAAAGCAGGAGCATTTTTACTCTACAGAGATTAAGTTCGATTACAGAAAAAATATTCCTGATCTGGAACTCATTTCGACTATCAAAGATTTTCATGACAATAATATCAAGGTATGTCTTAAGCCTATGATTGATACCGAAGACGGTGTATGGCGTGCACTCATCAATTTCCCCGACGAGGCAATGAACGGTGAGGATTACTACTGGAAGAAGTGGTTTGAAAGCTACACTGCATATCTGGTCCACTATGCTGATATAGCCGAATATACAGGCTGTGAAATGTTCTGTCTGGGCTGTGAAATGCTGGCTTCCGAGCGTAAGGAAGCGCTCTGGCTTGAGACTATCAGAGAGGTGAAAAAGCACTATCACGGTCTTTATACCTATAACACCAATCACGGCAAGGAGGAAAAGGCCGCCTGGTATTCCGAGCTTGATTACCTCGGCACCTCTGCCTACTATCCTGTTGCAAAGGGTGCAGGCGCTAGTCTTGAGGAAATGAAGGCTGAATGGGAAAAGATTGCAGACCATCTGGAAGAGGTCAGCAAAAAGCTAAACAAGCCCATTCTTTTTGTGGAAATCGGCTGCAGAAGTGCCGCAGGCTGCGCCGCAATGCCCTGGGATTTCAATCATAAGGACTTCCCCCGCAGTGAGGAGGAGCAGGCTAATTTCTACGAGGCTGCACTTTCCGTCATGAATAAGCGCGACTGGTTTGCCGGATTTTTCTGGTGGGACTGGTCTCCCACTATCTACAACACAAAGGAAGAGGCTTCAACCGACACAGGCTTTAATACTCATCTCAAAAAGGCTGAAGAGGTTGTTAAAAGCTGGTATGCAAAATAAACAAAATATTCCACATATCCTAAAAAACAGGGCCCTGTACACAGTACAGAGCCCTTATTTTTAATTATTTAATTGTAAGCTTATAAACGTAAAGTGCCTTGCTGTCAGTTCTGTTAGCTGTCCAGTATACGCTCTCTCCGATTGCTACAGGCATCTCATCAGCATTTAACATAGCTGTTGATGAAAGCTTCGCAGGAGCTGAAAGAACCTTTCCTGTCTTGCTGAGAACCATATAGTCAAGAGACTTAAACTTTCTGTCCTTGTAAAGCTCATAAAGAATTACAATCTTGCCCTTCTTTGTGATAACTGCCTGAGGATTCATGATTCTGTAACCCTTTGTATATGAAGTAAGCCACTGTACACCGTAATCAGTAACGTTCTCATCGCCGTTCTTACCTGACTTACCCTTTCTCTCGCCCTTTGTAGTGTAAGCTGATTTAGAGCTGAGCTTTGCATCGGGATCGAAAATCTGGATAAATAACTGCTCAATCTGAGACTTAGCCTTAGAATTGAGAGACTTTGCAGAGGTTCCGACAAGGGCTACCTTCTTGTTGCTGATATTGACAATATTTCCTAAATGAGCATAGTTGTTTGCGAGTGCCGCAAAGCTGTTCTTATCATAAAGGTTAGGCTCTGCCCAGAAATGGAATACATCAGCAGTCTTAAGAGTCTTTGATGAACCGTTATACTTTGACATTGTAAAGGCTCTGTTCTGAATATCGCCCTCACTCATGTATACAAAGCCCTTCTTATAGCTGATTACACGCTGTGCAAATGAATGTGTATTGTAGCTTGAACCAACATTGACAGACTTCATTGTATTCTTGTTAATTGTGAAAATACCGTCACACTGCTTACCGCCATAGGTATGTCTTGAATAATATACACTGAGAAGATTTCCGTTAATGGCGATTTCGCAGTTACCTGAATCAAAGGGCTTATCAGTGTAGAAGCTTGTACCATACTGCTTGCTGAGTGATAATGAACCGTTATCACCAACAGACTTTACAGCCTTACCCTTTTTATCATATTTTGTAATGAATACAGTCTTTGACTTGTCAGACTCATCATCGCCCATAGCACCTGTTACAACATAGAAATATCCCTCTGAATCAACAGTAATTCCGCCAAAATAGGGATACTTAAGCTTAAGCTTTACTTCGCCGGGCTGTACAACGCCGCCCTTTGTCTTGATTACATGAACAACATCATCTCCGGCCTTCTCATCGTAGTATGCGAACCAATAGCTTCCGTTGCTTCCCTTAAACTGAGAAACATTTGAAATACCTTCCCAGTTCTGAAACCACTCCTCAGTATAAACCGAAAGTTTGATGCCGGTCTTTTCTTCCTGAAAAGAATCAGCCGCCTTTACGGGAACCGCAGTGAAAACCATCAGCGCTGCAAGGAGCATTGCTAAACCTTTGAATAACTTTTTCATTTCACTTCCATACCTTTCTTTTACTTCTTTTTGAGCTTTGTAACAGTACCGTCAGCTTCCTTGATATAAACATTATCAAGATTTGCTGCGATTCCTGCCTTGATATTATCTATATACTGCCTGCGTAAAGCAGCCTGCTCGAGTTTTTCCTCCTCGGTCAGTCCGACAGACTTAGATTTACCTGCAAGCTCATTAATTCGTTTAATCAGTTCTGTCATAGATTAATCCATGCCTTTCATATCATCGATTATTGACATATCCCGTCATTAATTCAGCATCTAATTTACCATACCAATACTAACATTGCAAGGTAATAATGAACATTCCTTGCCCTAATATCATCAAAAAACCCCTGAACCACCAAGGATTCAGGGGTAAATAATCAAATATCAGTCAAATTACTGACCCATCTGCTTAGCAACCTCTGCAGCGAAGTCTTCGTTCTTCTTCTGCATACCCTCGCCAACCTCGAAACGGATCATCTTTGAGATAACAAGATTCTTGTTTACTGATGCAATGTAAGCTGCAACTGTCTGCTTGCCATCCTCAGCCTTAACATAAACCTGATCCATAAGACAGATTTCCTTAAGCTGCTTTGAGATACGACCCTCAACAAGACCTGCGAAGATCTTATCTGTTGAGATGTTCTCCTTGTCAGCTAATGCAAGCTGAGCAAGACCGGCCTTAGCTGCGTCTGAAAGGAAGTTAGGAAGATAGTTCATATTGAATGTCTTATCTGCCTTCTTCTCAGCGTAGATAGCTGCTGTCTCATCATCCCATACCTTCTCAGCGATAGCTCTGTCGATGAGCTTCTGTAAGATGGGCTTAGGAAGTGTGAAGGGATCATTTAATGAGCTCTCAAGAACGATGTCCTTAATCTTAGCAAGCTCATCAGCTGAGATATCATTTCTGCTGATGTACTGAGGGCTCATAGCTGCAATCTGCATTGCTACGTTTGTAAGAGCCTCCTTAACATCTGTAGCACCTGTAGCTGCAACAAGAACACCAATCTTTCCGCCGCCATGGATATATGATGCAACACAATCACCTGAAACCTTCTCAAATCTTCTGATTGAAAGCTTCTCACCGATTGTAAGTGTCTTCTCTGCTGTAAGTTCCTTCATGCCAAGGATCTCTGTAACATCCTCACCGTCACCGGCCTTATCGATGTCAACTGTAAGAGCCTTATCAGCTACGATCTGTACGAACTCCTGGAAGATAGCATTCTTAGCAACGAAGTCTGTCTCTGAGTTAACCTCAACAACTACTGCTGTGTTGTCGTTAGCTGCAACTCTTGTGATACCTTCTGCTGCAATTCTGCTTGCCTTCTTCTCCATCTTAGCTGCACCGGACTTCTTAAGAACGTCTACTGCTGCATCCATATTGCCATCGGTCTCTGTAAGTGCCTTCTTGCAATCCATCATGCCGGCACCGGTCATTTCTCTTAATTCCTTAACCATTGCTGCTGTAATAGCTGCCATGTTTTTATCCTCCTGTGATAATAATTTAATTATAGGGCGTGGCTCACCGCGCCCTATAGATTTTTCAATTAATAGATTAAGCCTCTTCTGTAGCTTCCTCAGCGGGTGCCTCAGCAACAGCGTCTGCGCCCTGGTTAGCCTCGATAACTGCATCTGCCATCTTAGCTACGATAAGCTTTACGGCACGGATAGCGTCATCATTTCCGGGGATAACATAGTCAAGCTCCTCAGGATCGCAGTTTGTATCTGCAATACCGATAAGCGGAATACCAAGTGCGTGAGCTTCCTGAACACAGATTCTCTCCTTCTTGGGATCTACTACGAAAATTGCATCGGGAATAGAGGGCATGTTCTTGATACCTGAAAGGTTCTTCTCAAGCTTCTCCCACTCCTTCTTGAGCTGGATAACTTCCTTCTTGGGAAGTACATCAAATGTTCCGTCCTCGCTCATCTTCTCGATAGCCTTAAGTCTTGCGATTCTTGTCTTGATTGTCTTGAAGTTTGTAAGCATACCACCAAGCCATCTCTCGTTTACGAAGTACATACCGCAACGCTCAGCCTCTGACTGGATAGCATCCTGTGCCTGCTTCTTTGTACCAACGAAAAGAACCTTACCACCGTTAGCTACAACGTCCTTGATTGCGTAGTAAGCTTCGTCAACCTTACCAACTGACTTCTGGAGATCGATGATATAGATACCATTTCTCTCTGTGTAGATGTACTCAGCCATCTTAGGGTTCCAACGTCTGGTCTGATGTCCAAAGTGAACACCTGCTTCAAGCAACTGCTTCATTGAAATAACGCTCATTTTATTTTCCTCCATTTGGTTAAATTCGCCGTAAATACTCCGTGCGACAGCTTGAGCAAAGCTGCACCGTGCACTTGAACGGCATTAAAATAGTATTGTGCCTCTGCACAACCTTTGAAATCATATCATAAACACGCAACTGTTGCAAGCTTTTTTTGAAATTTTTTATCTCCAAGTAGTGATTTCTTTGCCGATTTCATCAAAGCTTGCTCCGGCATCGAAATAATACACACCTATCATAAGTCTGTCAGCATAGCCTTTACTTTTCATAAATTCGTTAAAGGCTGCCTCGTCATCGATAAGTCCCGCCTCAAAGGCTGCTCTGCAGGCCCTCTCCGAAGACATACCGCGGGTTATTTCAAGCTTGATTTTACCGCTGTTATCAGTCTTCTCCGGCTTCGGGGTCGCTGTGGGAGAAGGTGTTGCCGTAGCTGTAGGTGCAGGTGTTGCCGTAGGCTTCGGGGTAGCTGTGGGAGAAGGAGTTGCCGTAGCTGTCGGAGCCGGAGTTGCTGTCGGCTTCGGCGTCGGCGTTGCTGTCGGCGCAGGCGTTGCTGTAGGCGCAGGTGTAGCTGTCGCCGTAGGTTCTGCTGTAGCTGCAGCATCTGCTGCCTCTGTAGGTGCGGGTGTCAGTTTGTCTGCAGCTTCCGTGTTGTCCGAAGGCTTCGCTGTCTCCTCATTTTCATTTGCTGCTTCACTTCCTGACTCTGCCGCTTCACTGCTGCCCGCATCTGCCGGGTCTTTATCCTCAATATCCTTTATATCGCTTTGTGCCCCTGTCTTATCAGGTGCTTTATTTCCGTCAGCAGTATTTGCCCCGCTCTGTTCACCTTGCGAACTTCCGAGAAGCTTTCCCAAATCACTGCCGTCCGAGCTAGTCTCCGACGTATTATTTTCTATTTTAGTCTTAAGTTCAAGGTTTGGAATAATAATCACCATAAATACGAACATCGTAAACAGGATTCCGCATCCAACACCTCTCATATAATATTTTAATTTCATTGTTTCTCCTGATACTAAGAGCGAAGTAATCAGCTAATGCTTTAGATTGATGCGCCCTTAATTTTTGCAATAAAGATCAATTATCAGTCTGACCTCGCCCTGGCCCATACCTAAAAGCTTTGAAATCTCAAGAACTGATTTTTTCTTTTTATATAAAGCAATGATTTCTTTATTCTTCTCCGTAATTCCCGTTTCATCATTAAGATCGGGCTTCTCTATTTTTGTCTTTGACATATAAGGATTGCCGGTTCTTTTTGCAGTTGAAGCACTCTTCTTTGGCTCTGCGGGCTTTTCAGGCTCTGTATTCTGCCCGAAAACCGTATTCTTTCCAACTTCCGTAATCTCATCCACCCCGGCGGTATTGTCTTTGAAGCCGACTGTCAGTGGCTGAATATTTTCAGCAGTATTTCTTCCGGTATTCTTTGCAGGCTTATTAATATCCCCGGCTGCAGGCTGCATAGTCTGAGCACTCCGCATTCTGTTATCAAGCTCTGCCTGAGCCTGAGCCTCAATCGCAGCACTGGCGTTTTCAGATTCAATGGTTCTGAGCAGCTGTTCGCACTTGATTCGCGCACTGTCAAGCTTTGACGCCGTAGCCTTCAGCTCCTCTTCCTTATCCTGAAGCAGCTGATAAAGGAATACCACCTCACGGTGATTGGTCTCAATCTTCTCAACGACCTGACCTGAATACTCATCAATCGCCATAATCTTTTCGTTGGAAAGCTTTTCCATGCTTTCTTCCGACTCCTGAAGAACCGTTTCCGCCTGTTTATTCACATCATTAATAATCCTGACACTAAGAGCCTGAAGCTCTTTCGTGTCAGGAACATTTGCGGCCTTCGCCTTATTATTGTCAACCTTTTCATTATTGGCGGTGATAAAGAAGCTTATCACAATAAATACCACTGCCAGTACAAATAATGCAATTTCAAGACCTGTCATATTGCATGCCTTCCTTACAAAATAAAATCCTGCGGCTTTATATCTGCCGGTTAAATCCTAATATCAAACCCGTGAGAAATCTTCTTTTTCTCATCGCTGTCATTCTTATCGTTCTCATCCTTCTTTTTCTTCTTTTTGGGATTCGGATTATAAGAATTATTGCCCTGTTCGCGGGCATCGTAGCGGTATTCCGGATTATCTGCATTTGCGGCATGAACCGTCTGCTGTGTATTCTGACGGGCCTGCTGCTCGATGGACTGCATTCCCCCCTGCTGCTGCGCAACATGACGCACATTCTCGCCATGCTGTACAAAAGATGCCTCCTGCGATTTCGGAGCCATGGAATACATTTCAATAGGTGTAATCACGGAATCACCCCCTCAGTCAAATATCAGCCTGCTATGCTTAATATGCCCTTGTTCTAATGTCCGCACCGTCTCTTACAAGCCTGCAGTGCTTCGATTCATTATGAATAAAGGTTGTAACATTCGAAACGGTTACCCTGCATCCGGGATAGATAACATCATCAATAAGTATATAGCCCTTGCTGCAGTTTTCCAGTATTGCGCTAATCTGATCCATTCTGTCGTCAATTTCTGCAATTCGCTTCTGATAAACACCCTTAATCGCATTAAGATTGGTAAACTGAGTCATCTTTTCAGCGGATACCTGTTCATGGTCTCTTATCTTCTTCGAAATGAAATTGGTGAACTTATTCGCCATATCAATGTCACCGGAAAGCTTTCGTCTTTCGGCTGTAAGATTCTTAAGCTCTTCTGTCAGGGTAATATTCTCACCCACCTCCAGAATGGTCTGTGTACCCATTATAGAGCCTGCAATCTTCGCATCAATATACTTGCCGGACTTAATCGAGCCGCCGGTAATGAAGCCCTTCTTGCCCTTTACCACAATCTCATCACCCGCAACCACCTGGCTGTGCATAATGGATTCGGTGTGAATGAAGCCGCCCGCCTGTACGCTGGCACTTTCAATAAATTTTGCAATGATATTCGAGCCTGCAGAAAGCACGCCTCTGCCCATACCCTGAATACCGCGCTTCAGGATAATCTGGCCGCCAGCATAGAGCTCAGCACCCTCAACGATACCGTTTACAACAATATCCCCTGTCGCACGTACCTTATAGCCTGCATTTACATTTCCTTCAATCTCAACGTTTCCGTTATAGTCTATATCACCCGTTGAAACATCGACATTGGCGGGAACACTGTATATATCATACACGAAAACCTGGCCGTCCGTTATTACCGCATGGCCGTTGACATTACTGATAAGCTCACAGCCGTTAGCCGAAATGTGTGTATTTTTTGACTGTTTAAGGAACTTAATGATGACCTTCTTGGGCTTAATGGGTCTGCCGATTACATCGCAGCCCGCCTCACCCGCTACAGAAGGAGTGAGAATTGCAAGCACCTGATCCTTTTCCACAACGCTAAGCGTATTCAGCTGATGAAAATCAACCGAACCGTCCTCATTAAGCTTAGGCTTTGTGCCTGTATCCGTATTAAAACAATATTTTATGGACGCATCCCTGCCCTCTACCGGCATCTGCGCCTGTGCGACGATATAATCCGTGCAATAAGAACGCTCAGAAAGGTATCTGTTTATTGCATCGCTGTCAATACCGAATTTAACACTGTATTTTGCAAGCTTGCGAATTACATCATCATAGCTCAGCTTTCTGCCTCCGGGCATCTCCGGGAAGAACCTCATTGTAACCGTGGTGTACTCCGGATCAATCTGAACCTCACATTCCTCATCGGCCGTAACCGGCAGGGATGCGCTGATTCTTACGGTCTTCTGCTCCGATGCGTTCTTAAGCAAATCCGCTACTATTAATTTATCATAATCAATTTTTAAGCTTTCAAGGTAACGCAGAACCATATCGACACTGCATACCAATCCTCCGTCCAAGGGTGGATATACTGTAAGATAAGCTCCGTCAGTCCTTTTTTCGAGCTGAAAATATCCATTTTTCGCCATATTGTGTCCTACCTTCTCCTATCAGACATATCTATAGTTAACCCCATCCGCCACGCGGTATATTAATAATATGCCTTATTTACCCCAAAAACATCGACATATTACCGCCAAGTCTCTGCTTCATTTTAACAAGTGCCTTTGAATGAAGCTGTGAAACACGTGATTCGGAAACCTCAAGTACCTGGCTGATTTCCTTTAAGGTCATGTCCTCGTAATAGTAAAGAAGAATAACCTTTTTCTCCTTATCCGTAAGCGATTCCAGTACCTCAAGAAGAATTTTCTTAAGCTCGGCCTTTTCTACAACCTTATCGGGCTGCATATAATCCTTATTTTCAACCGGCTCAATTCTGGCATCGCCCTCATCCATATATTCATCGAGTGAAATAACATTGGTAATCTTTGTTTCATTCTGCATGTTGCAGAGCTCATCAACAGATATACCAAGCTCGTCTGCCAGCTCCTCATCAGTTGCAAGCTTACCGCTTCGTTCCTCAATTTTCTTATATGCTGCATCAAGCATCTTCTGCTTCTGACGCACGGTTCTGGGAATCCAGTCCATTCTTCTGATCTGGTCCAGAATCTCACCCCTGATTCTGAGTGATGCATATGTTTCAAACTTTACACCCTTGTCGTAATCGAACTTGTCAATAGCATCAATAAGTCCGAATACCCCGTAACCGACAAGGTCATCATATTCAACATTATAGCCAAGATACATACTGAGCTTTCCTGCCACAAGCTTTACAAGCCCAGAGTATTCAATTATAAGTTTTTCTCTGAGTTCAGGTGCCTTTGTAACACTGTACTCACTCCATAACTTATCCCTGTCAAGTGCCATTATGTTTGTCCCTTCTTAGAATCTTAATAACTGCTAAAACAGTCTGTTACCGTTGCTGGGCCTTCGTTCAGCCTCTCTGGCTGCCTCCGCCTCTTCCTTTTCGCGTTCTTCCTGTTCGCGTCTGGCCTGTTCCTCTTTTTCGCGTTCCTCACGCTCCAGGCGTTCCTTTTCGCGCTGTTCCTCTTCCAGACGTTCCCTCTCGGCCTTCTCCTTTTCTTCAACCTCCTGATTAACTTTGAATACGAGCTTATTTGCTATAAGTCCTATTATCATGAAAACCAGCAGTGTGATAAAGGTAATGATAAGTGTGTCGAGCAATGACACCTTTCTGATAATACAGATAATGCTTGATATCAGTCCCGCAATAAGCGTGACATATATTACTATAGGCTTATCCTTCACTTAATCAGCATCCTTTTCAAATTATTTTCTCAGGCCTTCCGATTGAGCGTATGCACAGTTCCGCCGTCTTCGGGTCAAACTCTATTGTCCGTCCAAAATCACCGCCGCAATCTTCTGCCAGCAGAGGAATCGAAAGACTCTGCAAAACAGCCTTAACCGCCTCCGCATTTCTTTCGCCCACCTTAAGCATATCGCTTGCAGCGACATATTTGAACATTCTTGCACCTCCTGCGATTTTTGCACGCATTTTGGAACGTGAAAGCCCCATAGCCGCAAGCTTATCCGCAAGAAGCATTATACCTGTATCGGCAAATTTTGCCGGATTCTCGTTATTTGTAATTGCTTTACTGTTTGGAAGCATGATATGAACCATTCCGCATACCGGTGCATACGGTTCATAAATCACTACTCCGACACAGGACCCGAGTCCTAATGTCGTTATCCTGTCAGGAACCCTGCAGACATTCATATCAGCCATACCAACCTTAATTATCTGACTCATATACGTCCTCAAGCCCAAAGGGCATTAAAAATCTTGTCAAAGGATTCCTCTGTAGGTGTAAGAATAAAATTACCCATTGCATTTATTCCTTCACCCTTTATTTCTGACTGGATAAGAAGCACCCTGTCACTTATTTTGCCAAAGGCAATGGCCGGAACACTCATGATGGCACCTGCCATATCTATGGCAATCTCAGGCACTGTTGTTGCGGCCGAAAGACCTGTCAGTGTCGAAATTGCGGAAAGATAAGCTCCTGCCATTACATTTCCCAGCTCATTAAGTGCGGAAAGCTCCATTTCGGAAAACTCTTCGATGACATGCCCGGCCGGCCGGCCGAAAAGATTATTCAGAATTCCGTTCGCGGATTTGATATCCATCAGAAACATGACCATTCCGTTAAGGTCTCTCTGAAGATTAACCATTATTCCGACAACCGTGTTTTCCGCACCGTCTATTGCCTCTGCCAGGTCCTTAAATTCCAGAAACCTGATAACAGGCACCTCAATACTTATATCTCCGCTAAGCATTGATGAAAGCGAATGTGCGGCATTTCCGGTTCCAACATTCGATATTTCGGTAAGCACGTCAATACGCAGCTCCCTGTATTCCTCAGAATTCATTTCAGTCATCGATAAGCCCTCCTTAAGAGTTAGCTTCCTTTTCTGCCAGAACGGCATTAATGTTAAGAATTGAAACAAGTCCCTTAAGGTGCTTTCCGACACCGATTACGTAAGACTTTTCCTCAACATCACTCACATGATCAATATTCTTGTCGGCGATTGTAACTACCTCAAGTACCTCATCTACGATAAAGCCGATTGAAGCCTGAGCCTCGGGCTTGATGATAAGAATACGTGACTTGGGTCCGTAGCTGTCAGCCTCAAGACCAAACTTGAGTCTCAGACTCATTACGGGAACAACCTCGCCTCTGAGATTGATTACGCCCGCAAAGTATTCCTGAGCCTTGGGAACTCGGGTAATTCTCTGCATTCTGACAATATTATCAATATAATTAATATCAATACCGTACTGCTCGCCGTCAATCATAACAGCGATGTACTGCTTAAAATCATTTGCTTCAGCAACATTAATATCAGCCATACTTTGCCCCCTTATAACAATGCATTAGCATCAAGAATCAGTGCGATTTCACCATCGCCCAGAATTGTCGCGCCGCTGATCAGCTTTGAATTGCTGATATACTTTCCGATTGACTTGATTACGATTTCAAGCTGACCCATAAGACTGTCAACGATAAGGCCTGCCTTCTTGTCACTCTTTGAAACAACAACAACCGTAAGTGTTTCGCCGTCAGGTCCAACATTGGGAATATCAAGCACATCCGCAAGACGGATAAGAGGAATTACAGTTCCTCTGAGATTTACTACCTCACGACCCTCAACGCTCTTTATTTCATTAATCGGGATATCCTCGATTGTGTCTATGCTTCCGAGAGGAATAGCGTACTTTTCTTCTCCGATAACTACCATCAGTGTCTGGATGATAGCGAGTGTTAAAGGAAGGCTGATGGTAAAGGTTGTACCCTTTCCGAGCTCTGTCTTACACTCAACTGTACCGCTCAGTGATTCAATCTTTGACTTAACAACGTCAAGACCTACGCCACGTCCCGATACATCCGAAATCTTATCCGCAGTTGAGAAGCTGGGCTTGAAGAGCAGGTCGATAAAGTCCTTCTCTGTCATTGTTTCAGCCTGTTCGGGTGTGATAGTACCCTTCTCAATAGCCTTCTGCTTAACCTTCTCTGTGTTAATTCCGCCGCCGTCATCGCTGCACTTGATAATAACGCTGTTGCCTTCCTGATATGCATCAAGGAAAATGGAACCAACCTCGGGCTTTCCAAGCTCACGTCTCTTCTCGGGACTCTCAAGACCATGGTCTGCAGAGTTTCTTAAGATGTGCATCAGAGGATCGCCGATTTCATCGATAACGGTACGGTCAAGCTCTGTCTCCTCACCTGTCATGTAGAGCTCCATGGGCTTGTTAAGCTTCTTGGAAAGGTCTCTGATCATTCTGGGGAATCTGTTTACAACGCTCTCGATGGGAACCATTCGAACCTTCATTACACTCTGGTGAATGTTTGTTGTGATTCTCTCGAGATACTCTATCTGTTCATTAAACTGATTTGTCTTCTCGGTGCTGCTCTTCATATCCGAAGCCGATACCGCTGACAGACCGTTTTTCGCAATAATAAGCTCGCTGACGAGGTTCATAAGGTCATCAAGCTTTTCAATATCAACACGAACCGAACGGTTAACAACAGCCTTCTTTGCGGGCTGGGCCTTGGCAGGTGCCGCCTGAGCCGGCGCAGGTGCAGCCGTACCGGGCTGTGCGGCTGTATTTGCAGCTGCTGCCTCTTCCTTAACCTCTTCCTTTGGCTCCTCAAATACCTTCTTTTCTACAAGAGCATCCTTAATCTCAGATACGTTCATTACACGCTTTCTGACATCCTCTGCGCTCTGCTTTGAAAGGATAACCACTGCAAAAGAGAAATCAAATTTCTCATCTTCAATCATCTGTGCATCGGGAACCGACTTGATAATCTCACCGGTCTCCTCAAGTGCCTTGAATACAAGGTATGCACGGGCTGCCTTTAACAGACAGGTCTCCTGAACATCAACACGTACCTCATATGCATTGAAGCCCTGTGTGGAGCCTTCGATGATTGCGGCCTTCTCATGGTCCGCATATGTAATAGTAATACCTGATGCAACCTCAGCCTTTGCAGGCTCTGCAGGCTTCTCTGCCGCAGGTGCCGCAGCTGCTGCAGCGGGTGCGGCTGCTCCGCTTCCGCCGTGAAGACCTATATCGAGCTCCATTGCAAGCTTATCAATAAGGTCCTGATTATCGTTTGTACCTTCGTCCTGTGAGTCGACAATATTATCAACGTATTCCTGAAGTGCATCGAGTCCGCCGAACAGTGTATCGGTAAGCTCGGGGCGAACCTTCATTTTTCCGCTTCGGATTTCCTGGAATACATTTTCCATGTCATGGGTCAGACGCTGCATTCTCTTGTAGCCCATTGTGCCTGCCATACCCTTTAAGGAATGTGCCGCACGGAAAATCTCATTAATTGTGTTTTCGTTTTCGGGCTCCTTCTCAAGAATAAGAAGATGCTCGTTCAGTGCCTGTAAATGCTCCTTTGATTCCTCAATAAACACTTCCAAATATTGGCTTACGTCCATTTGCTCCTCCATTCCCGGCAATTAATATGCCGTAACACCTACATTATCAATAATTGCATCAGCAATCCTGTCAATCGGTAATACCTTATCCGTCAATCCCGATTCATGTACGACACGCGGCATACCGTATACCGTACAGCTTTCTTCATTCTGCGCGATTACATAAAGATTTTTTGTTTCGCACAAAGCTCCGATGCCCCTTGTGCCGTCGCTTCCCATACCGGTCAGCACAACACAGGTGATATCATCGTATAAAAGGTTCTGAAGCGATTCGAAGGTTACGTCCGCACAGGGCCTGAGTCCGCTGCGTGCGGGGTCGTCGTTCAGCTCCAGATAATAGTCATTCATTTTATGGACAACCCTTAAGTGTCTGCCGCCCTTTGCAAGATATACCCTGCCGGGCTTAAGAAGGTCGTCTGTCTCCGCTTCTTTGACGGGAAGCTTTGATACCGCATTAAGTCTTTCCGCAAGTGTACCGGTGAAATATTCAGGCATATGCTGAATAATAATCACAGGGGCCGCAAGCTTCTCGGGAAGCCCGGTAATTACCTGCGAAAGAGCCTTGGGGCCACCGGTTGATGCACAAATCACAACGAGCTTTCTTTTTCTCATTTCAACCGGCTGATGAGGCTTCTTGTTATAATGAGTCATCGCTAATGCCGACATCGCACCTGCCACACCATATGTTCCTTCATTCGCCGGACCATTCTGCTTTACAAGTCTGTTAAGTGACTCACGGGGCGCAGTATCAAGCATTTCCAGCTTAAGTGCCGCACAGATAAGTCCCAGCACCTTGTTTGCAAAAGCATCACCCTTAGTTTCCATAAAGCTGTCAGGCTTTGTAATAAAATCAAAGGCTCCGAGCTCAAGACATCTGATTGTTTCGGCTGCGCCTTCCTTCGCCAGACTGCTTACAATAAGCACGGGAATCGCAATTCCCTTATCCTTAAGCTTTTCCATAAGCGTGATTCCGTTCATCTTCGGCATGTTAATATCCAGAATGATGAGGTCGAATCTGTCACGCTCCGTAACAATCATGTCATAGGCCTCAAGACCGTTTGCAGCCGATGCTTCCAGCTCAAATCTTGGATCCTTATATATTATATCAGATAACACCCTTCTCATGAGTGCAGAGTCGTCAACTGTCAATATTTTCTTTGCCATTTCCCCATTTACCCCCGTTTTTTTATAAGCCGTTCTCCTTATGACGCTGCTTTCGTTCCTCACTGAATACATATCGTACAATCTTTTCTCTGGTTTCCTTCTTGATTTTAACGAATTCCACACGATATTCGTAGAGGCTTGCCTTATTTACCGAGTTTGCGACACCTATTACCTTTGCATCTGCTTCAACATCCGTCATATCGTCAAGAGTAAAATGCACATACAAAAGCGTATCCTTCGCAATTTCCATTTCGGCCGTAAACTTAAGCCCCCCACCGCTTACGTTTACGATAGTAGCCGCATAGCTTACCTTTGCCAGTTCATCAAGCTTTTCGAAAGCAATTCGCTTTTCCCTGTCATCCTTATAAGCTTTCTTTTCAATGAAGGAGTTAAGCTTTCTTTCCATTTCCGTAATAGGCCTGTACTTCATTGCAATGATTTTTTCAAGTCTGAAATACTGTCTTCTCTGATCCTTTTTTAATTCGGATATGATGCTTATAGCCAGAAAATACAGATTATTCTGCTTCAGTCTGTTTTTAACCTCGCATTTACACATGTATATACCCGAGGTTGTCAGGAAACTCATCTCATAACGCGTTCCTATTTCAAGGGGCACAAGATGACCACTCTCGATGGGTACAGCAATATTCATTCTGTATTCATCAAGAATGTCCAGCACCTGACTCACATATGTTTTGGGATTTGTGGTTGTAAGTCTTGCATGATAGATTTCCTTAAGCTCTATCTTGTCACCGACCTTTAACACGTTACTAAGCATACTGTTCCGGACCAACCTCTCTGAAGATTAATTCTTCTTTTTCCTGTAAATACTCTTCATCCAGCGATTAAACAGAAGTGCAATACCCTTGCCCTCCGCATTCTCGCGTCTTATATCAAGCAGCTTATCCGCAATTTTGCAGATAGCCTTTGATGAGGGTGAATTCGGCTGAGAAATAATGATGGGCTCCTGCTGCATAATTGCCTTTCCGCAGTTTGTATCATTCGGAATCGCACCGATATATTCAATCCCTATATTGAGGAATTTCTCCACAACCAGACCAAGCTTTTTGTAGAGATTATCGCCTTCCTCTTCACTCTCAATTCTGTTTGCCACCATATGAATCTTGGTGTCATCCTTTGAGAATCCGCTCTTTCTGTTAAGAGTCTTAAGAAGCGCATAGGCATCGGTAATTGAGGTTGGCTCTGAGGTTGCCACCAGAAGTACCTCATTGCTTGCGGATACAAATTCAAGAACCGTATCTGCGATTCCCGCGCCGGTATCCACCAGAATGATATCTGCCATTTCATCGAGCTCATAGAGCTTCTGAACAAGATATACCACCTGTTCACGAGTAAGCCTGCTAAGCTCCTGAATTCCCGAACCGCCCGAAATAAAGCCTATATTTTCGGGGCCGGGCATTATAATGTCCTTAAGATCCTTCCCCCTGAACATCAGGTCCGCCAGATTATAATCAGGCCTGATGCCAAGCATGACCTCGACATTTGCCAGACCAAAGTCTGCATCGAGGATTATTACCTTTTTGCCCAGTCTGCTGAGCTGAATGGCAAGATTTACGGTGAGTGTGGACTTGCCTACACCACCCTTGCCGCTTGTGACCGTTATTACTCTCGAAACCTTACGTGCTTTTTTCTGCTCACTCTGCTGCTTGTTTACAAGCATTCTTAACTGTTCGGCCTGATCCATTACTCATTACCTCCGAGCAGCTGTTTTGCAATCGCCTGGGCATCGATACGGCTGATATCGTTTGGTACCTTCTGTCCGAACGTTGCATAGGATAACGGAGCTCCGGTCAAAAGCTTCACGTTAAATATATTTCCGAGAGTGTCTGTTTCATCTAATTTTGTAAAGATAAGCCTGTAATTTGCAATTTCCGAATAAGCCTCTGTAATCTTGATAAGGTCACGGTACTTCGTGGTAACGCTGAGTACCAGAAATACTTCTCGCTCATCCTCGGGAATTGCATTTATCAGCTTTTCAATATCGTCACGCTGCTGCTTGTCGCGGTGTGAACGGCCTGCGGTATCCACAAGAATTATGTCATTATCGAGCATCTCATCATGGGATTCCTTAAGCTCCTCGGCCGAATATACCACCTTGACGGGAACACCGAGAATATTTCCGTAGGTTCTGAGCTGATCTACCGCCGCAATTCTGTAGGTATCTGCCGTAAGCAGTGCTACATTAAGCTTTCTGTCAAGCTTAAGCTTTGATGCAAGCTTGGCGATGGTTGTGGTTTTACCTACACCTGTGGGTCCGATGAAAAATATAAATTTCGGCTTTCCGTGCGAGATTCCTAGTACCTCTGTCTTACCGAGCTTTAACACGATTTTCTGGTAAATACCGGAAAGGATATTCTCCACCGAAGCATCCTTCTTCAAAGTAGGTTCGATTTCGGTTATAAGCTGATTGATATATTTTTCGTCCACCTCATTATTGATAAGCTGGTTATAAATCAGCTGCAGGCAGGACATATTTTTATTTTCAGGCTCTGCCTCGGGCTTTTTGTCCGAAGCTGCGGCCGCAGGCTCGGGCTTAGTCTCACCCATTCGCTTTTCAAGCATTGAGGCAATATTTGAAATCTTCTGTTCAAGCTGCTCCGTGCTGGCCATGGCGAGCTGTCTGGCATTTTCATTTTCCTTTGCCGCCTGCTCCTTGTCATCAAAGATAATTCCGGGATTATCCTTGAACATTGCACGAATGCTTTCACGTCTTGAAAGCTCTGTCTTTGGCGGCGTTTCGTCTAATGCCGCGGTTATTTCATAGGTGGTTTTTCTGAAAAGACGGGCTATACCCCTGGGCTTAATCTGCTTGACATTGGTGACGATGGCATCGTTTCCAAGTTCGTTTTTAGCCTGGGTAATAGCTTCAGTTTCAGAAGAACCGACAAATTTCTTGATTATCACTTATCTGTCACCATCCCCACTGATTGAATCTCCACATCAGAATCAATCTCATTATATGATATTACTATCAGGTCAGGGAAATAATCCCTGGTAAGTCTCTTAAAATACATTCTCACTATAGGTGAAGTCACCACTATACCGTTTCTTCCCATTTCCTCTAGCTTATTAACCTGTGTCTCCACAGACTTCATTAGAACATTGGTCTTCTCGGGATCATAGCTGATATAGGTGGTCTGTTCAGTAGTCTTTACTGAGGCCATAAGCTCCTGTTCAACCTTCGGGTCAAGAGTAACGACAACGTTCTTTTCGCCCTTGGGGAAATATTTACCGGAAATGGCTCTCTTAAGTGCCTGACGAACGTACTCGGTAAGCACATCCGTATCATGTGTCGAGGTTGCGTAATCGGCCAGGGTTTCAAAAATTGTAACAAGGTCACGGATTGAAACACCCTCGCGCAGAAGGTTCTGAAGTACCTTCTGAATCTCACCTACCGAAAGCAGCTTCGGAACAAGCTCGTTTACAAGTGTATCGTTTGCATCCTTGATATTGTTGATGAGGTTCTGTACGTCCTGACGTGTGAGAAGCTCATCAAGATGACGTCTGATAACCTCTGTAAGATGCGTTGCAATAATCGAAGGCGGGTCAACTACCGTGTAGCCGTAGGACTCAGCCCTCTCGCGCTGGCTCTCGGTAATCCAGAGCGCAGGCAGATGGAAGGAAGGCTCAAAGGTAGGAATACCTGTGATTTCCTGCTCTACATAGCCGGGATTCATAGCCATATAGTGGTCAAAAAGGATTTCGCCGTCGGAAACGGGTACACCCTTGATTTTAATTATGTACTGGTTTGGATTCAGCTGAATATTATCCCTGAGTCGGATTGTAGGTACTACGCAGCCGAGCTCCAAAGCAATCTGACGTCTGATAAGTACTACTCGGTCAAGCAGGTCACCGCCCTGATTTGAGTCGGCCAGAGGAATAATACCGTAGCCGAATTCCAGCTCAATCTGATCAACCTGCAGAAGCGATACAACATTCTCCGGTCTTCGAATCTCTTCCGCCGTTGTTTCCTCCGTCGTAACCTCTTTTTCCACCGCAGTCGCCTTCACCTTCTTCTCTATGCTTCTCGCAACAAGAATAAAAATTATTCCGAGCGGTTCAAAAATCAGGAAGGGAAGCGGAGTAAGGCCTAGAATCATCATGGCCGCGCCGACAATATAAAGTACCTTTGGTACCGAAAAAAGCTGTGAAATAAGTATGTCGCCGATATCAGAATCCTTCGATACCTTTGTAACAAGCATACCTGTTGCCAATGAAATCATAAGTGAAGGCAAAGAGCTTACAAGACCGTCACCGATAGTAAGCAGACCGTACTTTGAAAATGCCTCACCGGCAGTCATCGTTCCGTTGACCACACCCATGGCGATACCGCCGCCCAGGTTAATCAGTGTAATGATAAGACCTGCGACCGCATCACCCTTTACGTACTTCGTGGCACCGTCCATGGAACCGAAGAAGGTAGATTCCTCCTGAATCTTCTCTCTTCTCTTTTTAGCTTCTTCATCTGTAATGGCGCCGGTATTTAAGTCGGCATCGATAGCCATCTGTTTACCTGGCATGGCATCAAGTGTGAATCGTGCGGTTACCTCTGATACACGCTCAGAACCCTTATTGATAACGAGGAACTGAACAATCAGAAGAATTACGAATACGATTGCACCGAGAATCGGGTCGCCGCCGCCTACGAAATTACCGAACTGGGTAATTACCACACCGGGATTAGGCTCTCCGCTTGTATTTAATATAAGTCGCGTGGACGAAACATTCAGTGAAATTCTGAAAATGGTTGTTAAAAGCAGAATTGTCGGAAAGCTCGACATCTGCAGTACATCCGGTGCAAAAAGCGCATTGAACATAATAATCATCGCGATTGAAATGTTCAGTGCAACCATTACATCCAGAAGCATGGAAGGAATCGGAACAATGAAGAAGATGATTACGGCAAGTACATAAATACCAACCATATAGTTGGACAGACTTTTGAAATTGAATTTCATCCTCCCATCTCCTTCCTTCAAAGCTTATATCCGTTCACAGCCGCTTTAATAAAGGCAGCTGTATTTTATTCTTCTATTCCTTAAGCGAGTATACATACGCAAGAACCTCCGCCGTCATCTGGTAAAGCTCCTGGGGAATCTGCTCCTCGAGTTCAACATTGTGATAAAGCATTCTGGCAAGCGGCTTGTTTTCTACAATAGGAACATCATATTCCTTCGCCTTTTCCTTAATCTTCTGTGCCAGATAATCAGCACCCTTTGCAATCAGAACAGGTGCCTCTGCCCTTTCCTTGTCATACTGTATGGCGCAGGCCAGATGAGTAGGGTTCGTTATAACTACATCTGCCTCAGGCAGCTTCTGCATCATTCTTCGCTGGGATGCCTCACGCATCTTCTGACGAATCTGACCCTTAATCTTGGGATCACCTTCCGACTGTTTGAACTCCTCCTTGATTTCCTGCTTTGTCATTCGCATATCCTTTGCGAATTTATACTTCTGATACATAAAATCGCCAAAGCCTATCAGAAGATATACGATACTGCACTTTAATCCGAAATTGATAACCGTATCACCTATCAGCGAAACAGCCGGTCCCAGGTCAACATCATAAAGAGCATTGACCATTCCTGCCGAATCCAAAAGTGTCGAATAAGCCAGATATGCTATAATACCTATTTTCGCAATTGATTTAACCAGCTCAATGAGCTTGTCCGTTGAAAAAATACGCTTAAAGCCCTGAATCGGATTCAGCTTGTTAAACTTAGGCATAAGAGGCTTTGCCGTCGGCTTCCACTTAACCTGAAAAACATTAATCACTATTACGAAAACCACCGCTACCAGAAAAATAGGAAGGCATACAATTAGTATTCTGCCCATCGCCGACCTGATGTATGCGGTGGCGTAGCCTGCCGTAAATGCGCCTCTCGAATATGTCGAAATTGTATTATAATAGCCTGTAAACAGGTCTACGAAATTACCGGAAATAAACGAAATAAAGATTTTAAGACTGCCGAAAAGTGCAATCAGTGCAAAAGCGGTAACAAGCTCCGTGCTTCGTGCAACCTGACCTTCCTTTCTTGCATCATCCAGCTTTTTGGGTGTTGCTTCCTCGGTTTTTTCACCGCCCTCATCATTTGCAAAAAGCTGAAGGTTTATCCTTAAAAGCACAGCATCGGACAGAATATATTCTTCTTCAAAATCAAAACTCTTTAATCCTGTCATAGCCTACTCCGTATTTCTTTAATCAGCCGTCCGAACGGCTAGCCTCCAAGATAAGGCACCGCCATTCTCATAAGGTCCATCATTTCATCAAAAATAAAGTTCGAAACACCGGGCAGAAGCTCGATTACTATCAGCATTACCGCCAGTCCCACCAAGACCTTAAGCTGGATACCGATAACAAACATGTTCATCTGCGGTGCAACCTTGGCCATGATAGCCAGGATTGTATTTACTATAAGCATTGCCGCAAAAACCGGAAGTACGATTCTGAAGGCAATTATAAAATAATCAACAATATACTTAACCGACAGTTCATAAATCAGCGGATTGAAATCCACACCGCCTACAGGTATGAGCTTAAAGCTGTCTACCAGTGCGTCAAGCAGGAAATGATGCATGTATGTGACCATAAGCATCAGCATGACACCGTACTGGTAAAAGGTACCCGAAATAGTAACCTGACCGTTTGTTACGGGGTCGAACTCATTTACCATCGAAAGTCCGATTTCCGTATCAATCAGCTGTCCCGCAAAGCCCAGCATCTGATAGCAGACATTTGCAAGAAAACCGAGCACAATTCCCGCCAGCGCCTCTTCAAGCACTTCAATCGCATAACCGATTACCCCGGCATAGACAAGCGGCTGATATGGAATTGTCGTAAATATAAGTATTGCCAGAGCCAGCGAAAAACCTGTTTTCAGATTTCTCGGCGTATTTTTCAGGCTGAAGAAAGGAGCGGTATACACAAAGCCCGTAATTCGCACCAGTATCACCAGAAAAAACTCAAACTGTTCTACGGTAAAATTCATCTTTCCTCCTAATGCAACGAATGTAATGAGTTGCTCATGGATTAAGATTGGTGCTGTTTATAAATTGATTCCGCTATCGGATAAACAGCTCAAAATTATCACACAGATACTGGAAATACTCGCTAATGCTGGTCATTATCCAGTCACCGCCAATCATTATTACAAGAAAAATACTTAAGAGCTTCGGAACAAAGGTAAGTGTCTGCTCCTGTATTGAGGTTACCGTCTGAAGAATACTCAGAACAAGACCCACAATAAGTGATACAAGCAGCATAGGTGCCGAAACCTTTATTATAAGATAGAGAGTCTCTCTCATTAGAGAAATAACCATTTCCTCGTTCATTCAATCACATCCTTACCAACACTCTTCTTTTGTCTGACGAGCATGCCCCCGTCAGTAAAACGTTCGTACAACCTGACCGATAATCAGGTCCCAGCCATCTGCAACAACAAATAAAAGAATCTTAAACGGCATTGAAATAGTCGTAGGCGGCAGCATCATCATACCCATTGACATAAGGGTCGAGGATACAACCATGTCGATTATCAGGAAGGGGATGTATATCAGGAAGCCTATGATAAAGGCTATTCTGAGCTCGCTGATGATAAATGCGGGAATAAGCACCGAGGTAGGTACATCATCTCTTGTATTAACCTCTTCAATACCTGCAATATCAAGGAAAAGCTGAAGGTCCTTTTCTCCGCCGTCCATCTGTTCAAACATAAAGTCCCTGATAGGGGCCAGTCCTCTTTCAAAGGCCTGCTCATTGGTAATCTCGCCTGCCGAAAGCGGCTGTATCGCCTCATCATTGATACGCATTAATGTGGGCGACATAATAAAAAATGTCAGGAAAAGCGCAAGTCCCACAAGCACCTGATTTGGCGGCGTGGTCTGCGTGCCCAGCGCCGTTCGGACGAAATGCAGGACTATTACTATTCGCGTGAACGACGTCAGCATAATGAGTATTGACGGCGCCAGCGTAATAACGGTTAAGACAAGAAGTATCTGTAGCGTAGCAGAAAGAGAGCTCGTATCATCCCCCGTAAATTGGAATGAGAGCCCTCCCAAGCTTCCTTCAAGATAATCCTTGTCGGTATCTGTATTCTCATTTGATGCGGTAACCAGTGTGGTATTCTCCACTGTGTCAGTAGCGCCAACCGTAATTTCTGCATCACAAATAAAGGTTAATACACACATTATCGAAAGAAGAAGTCCAAAAACAAGGGTTTTTAAAAGCTTCTTTTTTCCGATTAACTGAATCATGCCATCAACCTTTACAAAAAATTTTATATACAATTAATTATAGTACATTAGCATTTAATTGTCACTCAGTTTTTTCATCGCTGCTGTCAATTAAAGCCTGAATATCTTCCAAAGCCTCATCCTCTTCCTCATTTACATAAACAGGGAAGGAAGATGCCGGCTTTCCCGTATCGGTTCCATCCTTTTTTTTGCCCTTAATCGATGCAAGAACATCCTTAAAGCCTGCATTCGAAGCTTCGGGCGGCCAGTTCACAATGTCCTCCCTGCTAAGCTCCGCAAGCAGTGACACCTGATCCTTGGTGACCGAAATACAGAAATATCTTTTTCCCACCTGAATTATCTGCAGAAACTTGTTGCCGTTAATCCTGTAGATATCCAGGCTTTTGAAATTGCTTTTCGAATATCGGCCCATCTGCTTTTTACCGACAAATTTTGTGGTAAAATAGCTGGCCGCAATAATCAAAACACAGAGTAAAATAAGTCCGATAAGCTTAAAAACACTCACTACCCCGCTTGAACCGGGAAAAAGTGTCTTGGCCTTGTCAGTCTCTGCCGCAGAACTCAGCAGTAATATAAGCTTACCTGCAAATATTGAAATATTCACATCCGTTACCTGCCTTTCCGTTCCGCCGCAGTCTGAGCCTTCAGGACTGCTTAATCAGATTATTTTATAACTTCGGTAACGCGAATACCAAAGGCTTCCTCGATTACCACTACCTCACCCTTTGCTACGAACTTGCCGTTTACCAGAACGTCTACAGGCTCACCTGCCAGACGGTTAAGCTCGATAATTGTACCCGGAGCAAAATCAAGGATTTCCTTGATAGACTTGCTGGTACGTCCAAGCTCTGCGGTAACCTCCAGCGGTACATCGAGCAGCAGGTCAATATTTTCAGTCTTAAGCAAAGGACTGTTAACCTGTGTGAAGGGCTGGAACTGTACGGGTGCAATGTTTACATCCTGAATCGGAGGCATTGCGTAGCCCGGTGCGGGCTGCATCATCTGAGGCTGCATCTGCTGCTGATATGCCTGCTGCATCTGAGCCATCTGAGGCTGCATCATCTGGGGCATCTGCTGATAAGCAGGCTGTCCGTACATACCCATATCAGGCATGGGTGCCGGTGCAGGCGCAGGCGCGGGAGCACTGGGTGCAGGAGCGGGTGCAGGCGCTGCGGGCGCTGCTTCATCGGTAGAACCAATGAATTTCTCGCAGATTGCCTTTGCAAAATCAAAGGAATACATCTGCATAATCTCACTGTTGACGAGATCTCCGATTTCCATCTTGAACTTTACATTAATAAAGTCCCCGGCAAGGAAATCCGCAATGTCAGATGCATTTATCGAATCATTAATCTTGATAAGGCTCGCTGTGGGCGGGCTGATATCAATCTTCTTTTCAAGCATTGAAGAAAGAGATGTCGAAGATGAACCCATCATCTGGTTCATCGCCTCACTGATGGCACTAAGGTCAAGCTCTGTAAGCTCTCCGTCAGTATCTGTGGGATCCTGACCCATCATAAGACTGGTAATAACCTTTGCATCCTTCTTTTTAAGTATAAGGATATTGTTGCCATCAAGACCGGCAGTGTAATAAACCTGAATGAATACGCAGGGCTCCTGGTACTCTGCCGTAATATTATCCCATGTGGCATAGGTAACCTGAGGTGTAGTGATATTAACCCTCTGGCTAAGCAGTGTGGAAAGTGTTGTTGCCGCTGTTCCCATGCTTATATTTGAAATTTCTCCGACTGCGTCTTTTTCTACCGCGGAGAGTTCTCTTGTAGGCGCTGAACCTGTGGCCGGTGAATCACCAATTCCGCTAAGCAGTGCATTTATTTCTTCCTGTGAGAGCATGCCGTCCATTGGCTATTCCTCCTCCCTTATTACCTGTGATATTTTCACTGCGTAGGAATCCGAAGAGGCTCCGGGCAGTGCTAAGAATTTTTCTATATTGCCGACGTATATTTTCAGCTCGTCACTAACCTTAGTATCAAGCTTTATTATATCGCCCTTTTGGATATTAACAAAATCATTAACCGATATCGTACTTTTGCCAAGAACAGCCTTAACAGGAATTCTTGCTTTTGCAAGAGCTACCTCAATGACCTCCCTCTGAGAGGTGTTGTCGGCAACCTTGACCGTTGAATACCAGTATTTGGTGTTCAGCTTGTCAACAACCGGTTCAAGTACATCATAGGGAAGACAAACATTTATCATACCCTCGACCGAGCCTATGCGCATATTCATAGTAATGATTGAAGCCATCTCACTCGGCGAAATAATCTGCGCGAACTGTGAGTTCGTTTCTATTCGCTGAAGTCTCGGTGAAAGCTCAACGACATTCGCCCACGGCTCAATCAGAAGATTGGTCGCTACCGTAAAAATTCGTTCTATGATAGCCAGCTCTATTTCGGAGAAATCTCTGGATTTCTCAAGCGGTACTCCGGTTCCGCCAAGCATTCTGTCAACTATTGCGTATCCGATGTTATCTGCAATTTCTATGATTACATTACCATCAAGAGGCGCAAAGTCAATAATTCCAAGAAGCACCGGATTTGACAGGGCGTTTGAGAACTCCTGATATACCTGTGCCTCGGAATTTATAACCTCAACCTGCACATTTTTACGCAGATATACGGGAAGCGACGTGGACAAAAGTCGGCTGTAATGCTCAAAAATAATCTCAAGAGTATGTAAATGCTCTTTTGAGAACTTCGACGGTCTGTTGAAGTCGTAGTTCTTGACTACCTTATCATTACTCTGCTTCATGTCCTCCGCATCCAGTTCACCACTGCTCAGTGCGGCCAGCAGGTTATCTATTTCGCTTTGGGATAATACATCACCCATTGCTACTCCTCCTTGTTAAGAAATCAGATAATCGATAGTGCAGTCTACAATAAACTTCGAATTAAAGAGTGTCTGAACATCGTTGAGGATCTGCTCCTTAAGCTTTGCCTTTGTTTCGGGATTAGCAAGCTCCTCATTATTAAATTTAGCCACATCAGTCTTAATAATAGAAATGATATCGGGCTTCATAACCTCTACCTTAGGATTAAGCTTTGCATAGTCCTCATCCTTTGAATTGATGGTCAGACTGGCTGTAATCTTGGCATAATGCTGCTTTCCGTCGGGACCGATTGCAACATTGGAGGTGAGCTCGTCAATGGCATACTTCTCAATATCCTCAATAGTATAATTAACATTGAGGTCAGAGGGAAGCGGTGACTCAAGCTCCAGATCTATGATCTGCATAATCTTTGTGATAAGCTGATCTGTTCTCTGTGCATTGGGAAGCACGGTAAAAATCAGATAAGCATTAAGTGTAAGATTCACAATACAGACAACGAGAATCAGAATTGCAAGCATATTTTTTTTCATAATGCAGGCTCCTCCCAGTAATTTAATCAATCAGAGTTGATGGAATTATAAATTCTTATTTCAACTCGTCTGTTACGAGCACGTCCCTCTGCAGTAGCATTTGTGTCAATAGGGTCGTACTCACCGCGTCCTGTCCAGGACATATGTGTTATATCGATATTCTTATGATTTACAAGATACTGCGCCGTACTGATTGCACGTGCGGACGAAAGTATGTCATTGCTTTCATAAGTTGACGACTTCATTGGTACATTATCGGTATGACCGATAACCTCGACATTATGGCCGTTATAAACCTTAAGTATGTCTCCCACCTTTGAAAGAAGGGGCTGACATTCCTTCTTAAGCACAGCCTTGCCGGAATCAAACAGAATTGAACCGCTGATGGTAATTTCAACGTATTTTCCGTTCTTATCCATGCCCAGCTCCATGAAGCTGCTGATATTGTATCTTTCCGTCATTTCCGAAATAGCATCAAGCATAGCCGTGGTTTCTGCCATATTGGCTTCTGCAAGCTGCTGCTCCAGAGTTGCACCGCCCTGATTGTTTTCGGACGTTGTTCCTTCTCCTGTTTCCGGCTTGGTGTCGGTTCCGTCGCCTGTCTCAGGCTTTTGTACCGTACCCTCTCCGGCCTCGGGGTTTGAAGTAGTTCCTTCGTTTTTATTCTCGCCTTCGCTATCCTGTCCGCTTTCCTTCATATCTTCTGCCTCATTGTCCTCGGCAGACTGACCCATTGAATTGTAATACTCATCCAAATCGGAAAGCTGTGTCGTACCTACGCCTACGAGGGTTCCCTCGCCTATGGTGGTACTTCCCTGTTCAAAAACACTGAAGGCACTGGTCATCGAAGCAACAATTTCCTCCCATTTATTTGCATCAACGCTCGACATAGAGAAAAGAAGAACGAAGAAGCAAAGAAGAAGGTTCATAAGGTCCGAGAAAGTCGCCATCCACGCGGGCGAACCTTTCGGCGGATCTTCCTGCTTCTTTTTAGCCATTACTCTTCTCCACCTCCTGAAGATGCGAAATTAGCTCTTGCATCAGGTGCAAGGAAGGACTTCAGTTTTTCCTCGATTACACGGGGGTTCTCACCTGCCTGAATCGAAAGAAGACCTTCAACCATTACTTCCTTTGTCTGAATTTCAGTGTCATTATTTGCTTTTAACTTTGAAGAAATAGGTGTACATATCCAGTTTGCAAGTACCGAACCGTAGAAGGTTGTAACGAGCGCTACCGCCATTGAAGGACCTACGGTTGATACATCCTCGAGTGAACCAAGCATGTTGATAAGACCGATAAGGGTACCGATCATACCCCAGGCAGGACCCATCGCTCCGAGATTCTCCCAGAAGCCGACATTGCCCTTATGTCTGGTCTCGACACAGGCAAGCTCTGTCTCCATGATTGAACGTACAAGCTCCGGGTCGGTTCCGTCGACAATCAGAAGAACGCCCTTTTTCATAAACTCATCCTCAATGCTTCCGGCAGCCTCTTCAAGTGCGAGAAGGCCCTCCTTACGGGCAATGTTTGATAAATCTATGATAGAGCGAATAGTTTCTTCTTCATTTGAAGGTCTGACCTTTAATGCCAGCGAGAAGGTCTTCAGACTCTTGAAGAATTCTCCGGGGCTGGACATACAAGCCATTGTAGCCATGAATGCACCACCAAATGTGATGAGTGCCGAAGGAGCATCAAGGAAGGCCTTTACCGCTCCGAAATTTACACTAAAGTTGTTTGCATCGAATACCATACCGAAAATCATCAGTAAGAACGCTGCACCCAGACCCACAAGCGTAGCTAAGTCCAAAATATACACCACCTAACTCAGTAAATTCTTGTTAATTATCAGTAAAATCCAGTATTATTTCGAATTTTCGGGATTAATATTGCAATTAAAAATCTCCCGCTTATACAATTTTACTAAATTTTTTACATTTTGTCTACTTTCTTTGACAATTATTTTTTTACCGGTTGTCAAAGATATTCTTGTATCCGGAATTTCCTCAATTGTTTCAATTAATTCTGCATTTAAGGTAATTACAGTACCGTCAATTTTGGTAACATCTATCATTGAATCACCGTTTCTTTGATTTTTATAAATAGCACAAATACCGACAGCAGAATCTCTGCTGTCGGTTTATTACACAAATTACGTTTTCACGTCATTATCTCTTAAGGTTTATCAGTTCCTCAAGTAAGGTATCCGAGGTAGTGATAATTCTTGAGTTTGCCTGGAAACCACGCTGTGTTGTAATCATTGATGTAAACTCTGTTGAAAGGTCAACGTTTGACATTTCAAGTACACCGGTATTCATTTTACCGCCGCTGAGTGAAACATCCTGACCTACACCATCGAAGTCACCAGAGTTCATTGTTGTTGCAAAAAGGCTGCTGCCCACTGCCTCAAGACCTGCGGGATTTGCAAAGGAAGCAACCGCAATCTGGCAGAGAAGCTTCGTATCACCGTTATCGTATGAACCGTAGATACGTCCTGAAACATCAACGCTCATACCTGTCATATTACCCTGAGGCTTACCTGCGCCGTAGCCGTTAAGGTCACCTCTGGCTGACTTAAAGGTAGATGAACCGCTGCTTGCATACATTGTCATTGATGAGAAATCACAGGTGATCATCTTGAAGGGTGAAGGATCAGATTCAACGCGGAAAAATACGCTCTTTCCGCCCTCTTCTGCACCAACACTGCTGAACTTACCTGTTTCGCTGTCAAAAATAAGGTCAACACCTTCCATATCAATGCTTACATTACCCTCTTCATCAACCTCTGCAGAGAAGGAATCACCGTCACCGCCGAAGATAAAGCTTGTAATTGCCGAAGCACCGTAGGTAATAGAACCATCATCCTCTACAGTCTTCTGTACGAAAATCGAATCGCCCTTTGAATCAAGAATATCGGTTACGGAAACCTTGTAAGCATTCTGCGCATCGGGAGACTGCTGAAGCTTCATGATAGCCATATAGCTCTGTCCGAGATTGTCATAGAAAGCCATTGTTGTGGTCTTTCCCGTATCTGACTGAAGCTGAGTATCCTTATAATCAATATTACCGCTGAAATATGTATTTTCAGTGGGAAGAGGCTCAATATACATTGTTTCGGGTGCCATAACCTTAAGCTCCGAAACGGTATCCTGTACACACTTCTGTGAATCAAGAGGGTCAACCTGCCAGCCCATTACCTTGCAGCCCGATGAATTACAAAGAACACCGTTTGCATCAACATTAAATGCTCCCGCCTTTGTAAAAAGGTTACGTGAGCCGTTGTTTACGATAAAGAACTGCTCGCCCTCAATCATGATATCAAGTGCGTTGTCTGTTCTCTGAGAACCGCCCGATACAGTCATTGAGCTGGTGATTGATGCAACGTTTGCGCCAAGACCGATCTGCTTGGCGTTTACACCGGCTGTACCTGTGGTTGTGTTGGGTCCCGAAGCAGCACTTGATGTCTGGTAAAGAATATCAGAGAAATTTACCTGACTGCTCTTGAAACCAACTGTATTAACGTTAGAAATATTATTACCGATAACATCCATCTTTGTCTGATGGACCTTTAATCCGGAAACACCGGAATATAATGAACGCATCATAGTATTCGTCCTCCTATATTGTCCGGCAGCCTCTGGCATTCAGCTGCCTGCGCCCCCTTTCGGTCCGGCGCATATTAAGCGATAACCGCTCCGTCTATATTTGTAAAAATTTTGTCGTCGTTTTCTCCGACCGCCGTAATCACCGTATTGTTGCTGACATTTACTATAAATGCCATATCGTCAACCATAACAAGCGACTCACGAATTCCCTTCATTCCTGCCCTTTGCACTCCGTTTTCAAGTCTTTGCCACTGCTCCGTTGAAAGGTCTAAATTTCTCTGCTGCATTCTCTCGTTTGCATGCTTTGAAAATTTCAATTCCCCGGTCTGCTGTGTTTTTGCTTTTAAAACGTCTTCAAAGGAATTCTTTTCTCCGGTCTGAACACCGCTAAGGCTTCCGGCCGGCTTATTAAATCGTGCGGCATTGATTCCGGGAAGGGAGGAGAAACCGTTGTATACATCGATTGCCATACTGATAACCATACCCTTTCCTGATACGATTTACTGCATTATGATTATTTATTCGGCATCATCTTCGGTCTTTGCCGTTTCCTCAGTTTCATCAACTGCCGGATTTACTGCATTATCACCGATAACCTTAAAGAGATTTTCATAATCATATGCTGTTCCGTTAACAAAAATTTTCATTTTCTTGCCCTGCAGGCTGACCGACTCAACATTACCCTCAGGATATGTAGTCTTGCCGTTTGAATCCGTAACCTGGAAAATAACATGCTTTCCGACAAGCGAAAATGCCTGTGATTTCTCGGTTTCGTTTCCAATGTTCTGAAGCTGTTCAAGCTGTGAGAACTGTGCAAGCTGTGAAACATATTCTGTATCATTGCTGGGGTTAAGCGGGTCCTGATTCTGCATCTGACATACAAGAAGCTGAAGAAATGCATCCTTACCCAGGTCCGATGTACCCTTTGTGGAGGCCTTTTCGGTAGAGGTGGGTGTATAATCAACCTTGTCGTCTTTTACATTAGCAATAAGTCCTAAATCTGCCATTTTGTTAATCACGCCTTTCTGCATTAACCTTGTAAAGCTCTTATACTCTGTAGCTTACCGTGCTTCCCGAGTTTTCAAGAATTTCTCTTGCATTCTGTGCTGCTTCGCTGATTTCCTCCGCATCACCCGCCAATGAAAAACCGTTTCCTCTTCTGCCGCGTCCGCTGTTTGAGCTCTCGCTTCCGTTTGCTTCGCTTTCGGAATTCTTACTGTCAGCGAAATGGAAATCCGAGATATTTACCTCGATTTCATCTACTCTGAGTCCCTTCTCCTGAATGCTTTCCTTAAGAATCTGAAGCTGACTTTCGATAGCCTCTCTTGCCGCCTCATTCTCTGTACGGATCTCAGCCTTCATCACACCGTCTCTTGAAATGATATTGATGGATACTCTTCCGAGATTTTCGGGATTAAGTCTCATTTCCATTGAGCTGCTGTCAGGTGAAAGACTTACTCTTACTCTTTCAACAACCTGATTTACAATATCTCTGAAATCTGCCTGCTGAACATCTGTGATTTCACCCGCATCGGCTGTTTTTTCGAGACCGTTCAGGAATTCCTCACCGCTCATAAAAACAGTCTGACTGTCGTTTCTGCGTTCACTTCTGACGCTTCTTTCAGAAGCTCCCGTTTCGTTTCTTCCTTCGTCTTTTGCTCCGGTGTTCTCTGCCTTTTGACTGTTAATTGCAGGTGTTTCGACTATTTCTATTTCCTCTGCTCCCGCATCGGTCAGGCCCTCTGCATCCTCCACAGCCTCTTTATTTTTGTTTAAAAGTGACTTAAGATGCTCATTCACATTTGAAAGTGTTTCCTTAAGCTCCGGTGCTGCCGATTCATCATCGGGAATACCTTCAGCTATAAGCTTTGCAAATGCATCCTCGCTTACGGCGCTTTCCTCAACTATATCCGCCGTCATGGCCGTAATATCGTTAAGTGCCTCAAGCATGCCGTTGTCTACAAGCATATCGGCCATATCATCCGAACCGTTCAGGAAGAGAATAAGCTGTGCAACCGAATTTCTGTCAAGCAAATCCATGGGCGATAAAGAAAGCTCATTCATTGCTGCACTGAGCTCTTCGGGTGAAATATCGAGTCTGTCCGCAACGCTTTCAAACACCTTATTCATCACTCCGAGTGCTCCTGCCTCTTCGTTAATGTTCTTCCCGTCATCAGGCTTGTTTTTTACATTATCATCATTCTTACGTGAGATATTCTGCTGCTTAATATTCTTATTATCAAGCTTCTTTGCAGGCTTAACAGGCTCTTTTGCAATTGAATTAGCATCCTTTTTCTGCTCAACATTCTGCTGACTTCCCAGCCTCTCACGCATCATGCTTGAAAAATCGGTCTTATCACGTCCGTTGTCAACGGCTGTTTTCTGAACCTGCGGAAGCGAAGAAAAGCTGTCCGTTGTGTTCATTACAACTGCTGTCATTTACCATCCTCCTTTCTTTTTCATTCACATTCATTATCATCCGCGGTAATCGTACGGTAATTATCCGTGTATGATAATCACAATATTTATATCGTCATAAATAATATATTTCATAACCTTTTTATGCAGAAAAATCAGTTATTCTGCAGAAGATTATTCTGCACTCTGTTTGCGTAGGCATCATCCATATCATGCATTGTCTGGATAATACGGGCCACAAAAAGTGCATCCATCTTATCTAATATCGCCGTCGCCTCTGAAGACTTCATTGCAAGAAGCACCTTACAGGTATATTCAAGGTCTGCCGTCATCTCCTGAAGGGCAGCTGCGGCATTTGCGGGCTTCATCTGTCTGAGCAGGTCTGCCTTTGCAGTAATATTTGCCTCCACCTGAAGCTGTTCAAGCACCTGTCTGTAGATTTCCTCCGCAGTTTCGGGATTAATCTCCTCATAATATTTTTTATATTCCTCTATTTCAGGCGCCTGTGAATTGTATACGACATTCACATCGAAGCGCTTTACTCTCTCCTCAAAGGCCTTCTGGTCGTCCTCAAAGAGCTTGAGTCTTGCGATTTCAGACTGAAGCTCAAGTATTTTCTTCTGATACTCCTCATTTGATTCCATAAGAGAATCCGCCTGAACCTCAAGCTTTTTGATTACCTCAATCGCCTCATCCATATTTTTATAGGGGTAGCTTTTGTAAGGGTCCATCAGCTCCTCCGGAGCCTCAGGAAGAATCAGATTAAGCACCGGAACATTCTTTATGAGGGGTCTGAGCTTTGTTCCCATTCCGCCTACATCCATTTTTACCAGCAATGCAAAGATAGCCAGCCAGACAATAACTATCAGTACGATAATAAGTATCGTACCGACCTTGCTGCCTACGCTCTCGCCGGACTCATTTCCGTTCTCATTGTCCAGATCATTGTTCTTCGCCATATACTAAACCACGCCTTTCCACTAACCGTAATTCCGCATCAGTCGTCCTTAAGGGCAACATGCTTGTAGCTGATAAGCTCGTCCACTTCCTTGCTCATCTCAGCATTGTATTCCTTTAAATATTCCTCAAACTCATTTTCGCGAAGCTTCTCCATACTTTTACGCTCCTGCATGAGACTGTTCAGCTTTGCCGCCGCCAGGTCCACCTGCTTCTGTATACGCTTTATAGAAAGCTTCTGTTTTTCAACGCTGTCCTTTGCATAATCAACAGCATCATGCTGCAGCCTTATTTTTCTGAAATCAAGCAGATCAAGCATGGATTTCTGAAGAGCCTCCTCGCAGTCCTGCTGCTTTACTATCAGCAGATCAAGCTTATCCTCCTCAGCATTCAGCCTGGCCTTAATTGCCGCGAACTCCATTTCCGCCTGCTTTTCAAGCTTGCGCTTCATTTCCAGAACTCCATCGAGTCTGTAGGTGAATTTTGTCATTTATCAATCCTTTCAGCCTCAGTCGGCAAATATTGCCTTAAGTGCCTCCAAGGTCTGGTCAAAGGTAAATTTCTCATCCGTTCCCTGTGTGAGAAATTCATTTACCGCATCTATTTTTTCAATTGCATAATCAATATTTTTATTGGCACCCGCCTTGTAAGCGCCGATATTGATAAGGTCCTCCGAATCCGTATATGTGGCCAGCACCTTTTTAAGATTTGTCGCAAGACCCTTATGCTCCTTTGAGGCTATCGCACTCATTACACGGGAGATACTCGATAAAATATCAATGGCGGGATAATGTCCCTTTGCCGCAATCTTTCTTGATAATACAATATGACCGTCCAGAATACCTCTGGCAGTATCGGTAATAGGCTCATTGAAGTCATCACCGTCTACAAGAACCGTATAAAGGCCCGTAATTGAGCCGACATCCGATTTCCCGGCACGTTCAAGAAGCTTAGGCATCTCCGAATAAACGCTCGGGGGATAACCACGTGATACGGGAGGTTCGCCCGCCGCAAGTCCGATTTCACGCTGTGCCATGGAAAAACGTGTAAGTGAGTCCATCATCAGCAGAACATCCTTGCCCTTGTCACGGAAATATTCCGAAATGGCAGTTGCGGTCATTGCCGCTTTTTTTCTTGCAAGCGCAGGCTTGTCCGAGGTTGCGATAACTACAACGGAACGCTTCATACCCTCTTCGCCAAGGTCTCGTTCGATAAACTCCCTAACCTCTCGGCCACGCTCTCCGATTAGTGCGATAACGTTTACATCCGCTCTTGTATTTCTTGCAAACATACCGAGCAGTGTACTTTTACCCACACCACTGCCGGCAAATATTCCGATACGCTGGCCCTTACCGATAGTCAAAAGCCCGTCTACAGCCTTGACCCCCAGTGTAAGAGGCTCATCAATCATGGCTCTTTTTAAGGGATCGGGAGGTGCCGCATCCGCGGGATACCTGCCTGAACCATAGTATTCACTGCCATCCATAGGCTCCCCGAGACCGTTCAGTGCCATTCCCAGCAGGTCTTCTCCAACTCTTACCGAGAATTTAATTCCAAGATTTTCCACCGTACTTCCTACACCGATACCGCCTATCTCCTCATAGGGCATCAGGATTACATAATCGTCACGGAAGCCTATAACCTCGGCTCTCGTTTCTACCGTATGGTCCTTGGATACTATTTTACATACGTCCTCCAGAACGACATCGGGGCCGAAGGACTCCATGGTAAGACCGATAACCTTCTTAACCTGTCCCAGCTCTTTTACATAATTTTTATCAGCCAATGCGGCATATTTTGAAAAATCCATAATCTTCCGTGTCCTCTGGTAAACAATTAATCTTATTCCTTAGTACCTGCAAGAATCTTGATGTCCTCAATAATCTCCGAAAGCTGTGTATCCACACCACAGTCAAATATTCGGCTGTCGGTTTCAATCAGACAGTCACCCATATTGAGCATCTTATCCTCCGCAACCTCTATCTGTGAACCTTCAGGCACCAGAAGCAGCAGCTCAGGCTTAGAGTTCAGCAGAGTACCGTAATCATGCGGCGAAACTCTGATAATAAAGTTTCGGCAGGTGGTCTGCTTCGTAAGAGCCTGATGCGCACAGTACATAATAACCTCAGTACGCTCGCTGGCATAAACACCCGTTATCTTTCCCACAAGCTTAATCAGTACTTCAACAAAAGCAGGCTCCATCTCCATCACCTGCTTCTCATACGCTTCCTGATTTTCTTTAATCTGCCTTTCAAGCTGCTCCTCAAGCCTGTTACAGGACTCAATAGCCTCTGCACGGCCCTCATTGTAGCCTTTTTTTCTGTATTCGCGGATAATCTGTTCCTTTAATTCTTCGGCCTCCAAACGTGCGGCCTCGCGGATTCTTTCAGCCTCAGCCTCTGCCTCTTCTATAATAGAGGCTGCCTCCGAACGAAGGAGCTCAAGCTGTTCCTCGTTTATCGAAGCCATCTCCTCCTCGGACAGATTATCTTCTTCTGTATATTCTTCATTTTCCCCGTCACTGTTTACAACTACCCGCTCACCGAAAAGACCGGGACGGAATTCACCGTCCTCTGACGCACCGGGAAGCTCTGCCCTGCCGCTGTTTTGCTGAGCCTTTTCCATCTCATCCTCATAAATACGGCGATAATTTGCAGCCCTGTCATTCATGTCAAGAGTTTTGACAGCTTCGGGATAATTTACCATGTAGCCTTTAATAAGATTAGACAACTATATCGTCACCTCCGCCACGCGAAATAATAATCTCGCCTGTATCCTCAAGTTTACGGATAATATTAACAATTTTCTGCTGAGCCTCTTCAACATCCTTCATACGAACAGGACCCATGAAATCCATATCCTCTTTGATCATAACAGCAAGACGCTTTGAAAGGTTGTTGAAAATACATTCCTGAACCTGTTCATTGGATGCCTTAAGGGCAATAGCAAGCTCGCTGTTGTCAACCTCACGAAGAACACGCTGAATAGATTTGTCGTCGAGTGAAAGAATATCCTCGAATACGAACATCTTCTTTCTGATTTCATCAGCAAGCTCGGGCTCTTCGATTTCGAGAGTTTCAAGAATATGCTTCTCTGTTGCACGGTCAACTGTATTGAGGATTTCAACAACCGCATCAACACCACCGGCAATGGTGTAGTCCTGATTAACAAGTGAAGCAAGCTTCTTCTCAAGTATTCGTTCAACCTCCTGAATAACATCAGGTGAGGTTCTGTCCATCATGGCGATACGCTTTGCAACGTCTGCCTGCTTTTCAGGGGGCAGCGCACCTACAATCTGTGCAGCCTGTGCCGAAGGCAGGTAGCTTAAGATAAGGGCGATAGTCTGGGGATGCTCGTCCTGAATAAAGTTAAGCAGCTGTGAGGGGTCTGTTTTTCTGACAAATTCGAAGGGACGAACCTGCAGTGATGAGGTAAGTCTTCCGATAACGTCCATCGCCTTGTCCGAACCGAGAGCATGCTCGAGAAGCTCCTTCGCATAGCCGATACCGCCCTCTGCAATATACTGCTGGGCAAGACAGAGCTCATAAAACTCATCAATTATGGCATCCTTGGTCTGCTGTGAAACGCTCTTTGTATTCGCAATTTCAAGTGTAAGAGACTCTATCTCCTCGTCCTTAAGATGCGCAAACAGCTTTGACGCACGCTCAGGCCCAAGTGCAATCATAAGAATTGCGGCCTTTTCAACGCCTGTATATTCGTTGTTCGAGTTTTTAGCTGCCATTTTATTCCCCCTGTAAGTTACCGGATAATCTCCGCAAAATATTATTCGCCCCAGCCGTCATCATTCAGCCAGTTCTTCAGCAGAGCCGCAACTGCCTCTGCATTTTCATCAATATATTTCTCGACCATTTTCCTGGTCTCTGATTTTTCACCGAATTCAATGTCCTCAAGAGACTGGTTCTCCTTGGTGGTTGCAAGAAGTCTCTCAACCGAAAGCTCGGGCTCCGTCTCGATAACCTCCTCAGGCTTAACTGCACGGAATACTACGAAAAGAAGCAGTCCGACGATAAGAGCAGCCAGAAGAATCTCAAGCCAGAGTGACAGATTTGTAGCCGCTTCCGCAGGCTTTGCTATGAAATTGGGCTGTTCATAAGCAAGAATCGAAATCTTGTCCCTGGGAATACCCGTCGCATCCGAGAAAAGCTGGTAAAGCTCGTCCTCTACCTCAATTCTTGTCTTCTCACTGTGCTCGGCAACATATTCTTCGAAGGACATTTCGGCAAGAAGCTCGTCTCTTTCAAGAGACTCCTGGGTAATCTCCTTAGCCTTAGTAAGAACAAATGCTCCCGAAGACTTTGCGGGATCTATGGCACCCGATTCCTTAATGGTCTCGGTTACTCTTTCGGTGTTCTTGTATTTGTAATGCTGTTCTGAATATGTGCTTTCACCGCTTGATGAATTCTGAATATAATAATCCGTCTCATCATTCGAGTCGGTTCCGGGAAGTCCGCCTTCTACTCCGGTATTTTCCGAATTGATAAGGGTTACTTCATCATAATAGCCCTGTTCAAGACCCTCACCGGGGAAATACTCGGTGAAAATCTCCGAAACCTTATCGAAATTCATATCAAGAGCAAGAGAAACCTGAGCATCGTAATAACCATTTTTAACGGCAAGCTCGTAAAGTCTGTCGGAATACCATTTCTCCACAAGCTTCTTGTATCTGAGGTTATTGTCCTGGTCAAGTGCCGCTTCCTCAAGCTTGTCGCCGCCGAACAAAAGATTTCCGTGCTGGTCCACAATCTTAATCTTATCTGTCGTGGAATTACCGATTGCGGCAGCAACCATATTTGCAATCGACTTTGGTGTTTTGTTTACCTCAAAGTCATCGTTGATAGTAATTACAACGCTACAGCTGATTTCCTTTGCACTGGTGAGAATACTGTTGGTTCTGTCCGCGGGGAAATAAAGGACGTTTGCCTTATCTACACCGTCCATGCCCCCGATACGGTCATTGAGCTCGCTCTGAATATAGAGATGATTATTTCTCTGCTTATCACCGTTTGTGGTACTCATATCGCTGTTAAGAAGGTCCTCAAGAGTGAAACGCCTCTCACTCATAAGGTCACTGTCCGTAAGTGCAAGAATGGCCGCCTGACGCTTGGTTGAGTCAACCCTCAGGGTAACATTGTCAGCATCAAGCTGATAAGCAATCTGCTCAGCATCAAGAAGAGCCATTGCCTCCTTAGCTGTTGATGTGCTCTTGAAGGTCATAAGCTCCGTATATGTAACCTTGTTAAGTATAATAATCAGAATTACAAGCGCAACTGCCACAACACTCACCGCACTGATTATGATAAACTTCTGGCGTGAGGTATATTTTTTCCATAATTCCGCTATTTTCTTAGGTATCTGTTTTAAACGTTCAAGCATTTTAACAACCATGCCTTTCCATTACTTTGATAAAAGTTAGAACTGCAGCTGCATTATCTCCTTGTATGCATCAATCACGGCATTTCTTACCGCAACCGTGTACTGCAATGAAATATTGGCCTTCATCTGTGCCACCTGAAGGTCATGGGTGCTGTTTGTAATACCCATTGCATAGGATAATTCAGCCTCTGCTGCCTCATTTGTATACCGGTTTGTTTCATTAATCATATCCATTGCTGATTTAAGCAGTGAATCAAACGAGCTGGCCTTTGACTTATCTGTATTGTTTGTTAAAATGGAATCGCTGTATCCGTCCAGCATTTTCAGCTTTTTGGGATGTGCGATACTCTGTGCCGGACTAAGCGAACTGAGTCCCTTAAGTCCTTCAATTCCCATTAATGAACCTGCATCCATGGCAATAATCACACCTTTCCGGCCCTGCAGCCTTTTATGCAGTGCCTATATATCAACGGATTCTCTTATTTACCTACCTCAAGACCCTTAAGCAGCATATTCTTTGTTGCATTAAAAGCTGTAACATTTGCCTCATATGAACGGCTTGCGTCAATAAGGTTCGTCATTTCGGTAACCGTATTAACATTCGGATAGGTTACGTAGCCGTCCTGATCCGCATCGGGATGCGAAGGATCGTAAACCTTCTTCATCGATGCCACATGGTCCTCTACAACAGCTGTAATCTTTACGCCGTTTCCGTTTACCTTTGATGCACGGTGTGTACGTGACATCGCAAGTGCCGTGCTGAAGGCATCATTGTTTTTTTCCGCAAAAACCACTGTTTTACGTCTGTAGGGCTTGCCGTTCTCGTCCCTTGTTGTATCCACATTTGCTATATTCTGTGCAATGGTATCCATACGCATGGACTGCGCGGTAAGACCGCTTGCACTTATGTTCATTCCGTTAAAAATTCCCATATTAATCACCAAACCTTTCTTTTACACTTTTATCCGGTTACTTTGAAAGAACCGACTTAATTCTGCTGAATTCCTGTGACATTGAATCAAGCAGTGTATAATATCTGATCTGGTTCTCCGCAAGGTTGGCATTCTCAGTATTGATGTCAACATTGTTATCATCAAGTCTGTAGGAAAGTGTTGACTGGTCTGTGTAAATTGTAGTATCGAGTCTGTTCAGGTCGACATTTGCAATTCTCTTATTGAGATCACCGCCGCTGTAAAAATCCTTGGTAACCTCTTTTTTCAAATATTCCTCAAACCTTATATCCTTACGCTTATATCCGGGCGTATCATTATTTGCAATATTATTCGCAATTACTTCATTTCTTGTCCAGCTTGCATCAGCTGCTTTATTCAAAACATTTACATAATTGAATGCATTTGAGCCTATCATATCTGCTTCGCCGCGATGAAAAATCTCCCGATTATCCTGCGGCTTCCTCCTTTCCGAAAACAGGAAAAACCCCAAAAGGGTGGTAAAAACCCATCATTCCATAATAATTATAGTTAATTTTAACAAAAACACAAGATGTATTTAGAAATTTTTCAAAAAAACACAAGATATAGCAGAAAATATTTTCTCCTGCAGTTTAAGTTTGAAAAATTATAAAGAAATGAATATTACATTCGGGCCCAAAAAAGCAAAAAAAGGATTCTGCAAAGCAAAATCCTTTTCAAAAGTCGTAATCCATTACCGGTTATTTAGTTTTCTCAAGCTCGTCAAATACAACATCATTCAGAACCTTGATGTATGTACCCTTCATACCCGAAGACCTTGATTCGATAACACCGGCACTTTCAAATTTTCTGAGAGCATTTACAATAACGGAACGTGTAATTCCAACACTGTCCGCTATCCTGCTCGCAACAAGTATACCCTCGTTTCCCTCAAGCTCTTTGAATATATGCTTTATAGCATCAAGTTCTGAGAAGGAAAGTGTACTGATTGCAGATCTGACAATAGCAACCTTTCTGCTTTCCTCAGCATTCTCCTCATTCACGGACCTCATCATTTCAAGTCCGACTACTGTGGTGCCGTATTCACTCAGGATGATATCGTCAATATTAAACTGTGTACGCTTCCTGTACTGGAAAAGCGTTCCAAGTCTCTCTCCGGCTATGTCAATAGGTGTAATGAGTCCTACATAATTCTCAATTTCAGGAAGCTCAAATCCAAGTGTTTCAAGATTTACGTTTTCCTTTGTTGAAAGAATATTGAGAAGACGCTCATTAAGCGCTGAGTCGATATGATTACCGACTTCATTCATAATCAGCTCACTGATAGGCTCCACATCACCCTTATTGGTGATTCCGAGAACCTTTCCTTTCTTACTGATTACAAGGATGTTTGCATCAAGTATTTCACTCAGCACCTGACAAATGTCATTAAACACAACCTTGGTAGAGTTATTATTATGAAGTAATTTGTTAATTTTTCTCGTCTTATCTAATAATTGAACACTCATCTTGCAACCCCCATTACAATATGCTTTCTCCTTTGATTATATTAACATATTATTCTGGAAAAATCAACAAAATTGTCGCAAAATTTTCTCATTTTTCGTACACAATGACGAATATTCCGACTATCACCTATTAGAACCCGGTAATTATCAAATTACTTTTCCTCGCCCGGCTTTGTCCATGACATAAAATCACATTCCGGATAATTAGAACAGCCAAAGAACCTCCTGCCCTTACGGCTCTTCATTATGACAACATCTCCGCCGCACTTCGGACACTTAAGGTCTGTTTTTTCGTTGTAAGGCTTGGTATTCTTGCACTCCGGAAAACCGGGGCAGCCAAGGAATTTACCATGAGGACCGTACTTGATGACCATATTGCGTCCGCACTGCTCACATACTATATCGGTCTCCTGGTCACGAATCTTAACCTTTTCGAGGTCTTTTTCTGCATTATCCACTGCTTCGAGCAAATCAGGGTAGAAATTTCTGACAATTGTCTTCCATTCGATATCGCCTGTCTCCACACCATCGAGCAGAGTCTCCATGGTCGCAGTGAAATTAACATCAATAATTTCAGGGAAGGATTTAGTCATAATATTATTTACGGCCTCACCAAGCTCTGTAACAAATATATTCTTTTTCTCTTTTGCAACATAATTTCTTGCAAGAATTGTGGTAATTGTAGGCGCATAGGTACTTGGACGTCCGATTCCGAGCTCCTCAAGAGCCTTAACAAGGGATGCCTCGGTAAAGTGTGCGGGAGCCTGTGTAAAATGCTGCTCCTTTACGGCTTCCTTAAGCTTAAATACATCTCCTGCCTTAACTGCCGCAATATTACCGTCATTCTCACTGTCATCCTCTTCCTCGGGGCTGTATACGCTCATAAAGCCCGCGAAAGCTATCTTTGAGGATGCACAGGTATATTTAACTCCGTTTGCATCAAATACGTGCTTTAAGGTCTTGTAAACAGCCTGCTCCATTCTGCTGGCAACAAATCTCTTCCAGATAAGCTGGTAAAGTCTGAATAAATCCCTTGAAAGAGATTCCTTGATAACGGTAAGCGGAATATCAAGATATGAAGGTCTGATAGCCTCATGCGCATCCTGAATCTTCTTGCCCGTGCCCTTATTTACATCTGCGGTGGTAACAAAATCCTTACCGTAGTTTTCCTCGATATATTTTCTGACATTTGCATCGGCTTCCTCAGAAACTCTGACAGAATCGGTACGAAGATAGGTAATAAGACCGATTGTACCATGGCCCTTGACCTCTACGCCCTCGTATAATTCCTGAGCCAGCTGCATGGTCTTCTTTGTTGAAAAATTGAGTACCTTTGAAGCCTCCTGCTGAAGAGTACTTGTTGTGAAGGGGAAGGGCGCCTTTCTGTGCTTCTCGCTTTCCTTTACCTCAACACACTTGAAGCTCTTTCCCGACTTCTTAATATATGCATCGGTATCCGCCTCCGAACCGAGCGCGGTCTTTGTCTCTTTGTCACCATAGAAATGTACGGCAAAATCCTTGGTCTTTCCGCTGCCCTCAAGCACTGCGTCAAGACTCCAGAATTCCTCCGGAACAAATGCTGAAATTTCATTTTCACGCTCGCAGATAATACGAAGCGCTACCGACTGAACACGTCCCGCACTGAGTCCGTTCTTGATTTTTGCCCAGAGAAGCGGGCTGATTTTATAACCCACCATTCTGTCAAGTACACGTCTTGCCTGCTGTGCATCAACCAGGTCCGAATCTATGCAGCGTGCGGCCTTAATTGAATTTTTAACCGCATTTTTTGTGATTTCATTAAATGTAATTCTGTTCTTCTGCTTCTCGTCAAGCTTAAGAATCTGTAAAAGATGCCAGGAAATAGCCTCACCCTCACGATCGGGGTCAGTTGCGAGATACACCTTATCTGCCTTCTTTGCTTCCTTACGAAGCGCAGCGATAAGATCTCCTTTTCCTCTGATTGTGATGTATTTAGGTTCGAAATCGTCCTCAGGTGCAACGCCGAGCTGGCTTTTGGGAAGATCCCTTACATGACCGTTGGAAGCTAAAACCTCGAAATTTGCCCCAAGAAATTTCTTAATTGTCTTTGCTTTTGCGGGTGACTCCACAATAACAAGATTTTTTGCCATAATTCCTCCTAATGCAACGAATGCAATAAGTTTCTCATGGAGCAGATGGGTGCGCCCTTTGCACCAATCTCGCAGTCTGAAAATTTATATTCAAACTTATCTTCTCCGTCTTTATGCAGTCTGCATAATTTTTCTTCAAACATTAAACGCAAGATAATATACACTATTTCTTTTTATTTCGCAAGCACTTTTATTAATTATTCACAAATATTACCTAAAATACATCACAATACCATTTTCTGTTTAATTAGTTAGAATTATGATTAATTATTCCTTTTTTCTTACATATACATTTTTCCCGACCTCCTTTACCAGGTCCTTAAGCTCCATTTCCACAAGTAGTCCGGGCAGTATTTTTTCAGAAATTCCGGTCATTGCACTGAGCTCGTCCATCGCCACCGGGGTAAAGGAAAGCTTCTTTATTATAGTTCTTTCCTGCCTTGAAAGCTCTGCTGCCACCTGCTTTTTCCTCTTTTTTTCGGCGAGCAGCAAAAGCTCATATTTTTCTTTCAGTTCCTCAATTATATCCTCCGGACAGCCTGCCAGATGCGCACCGTTTTTTATCAGCAGATTACAGCCGTCACTTATTGTATCTCCCACGCGTCCGGGAATGGCAAATACCTCTCTTCCCTGTTCAAGTGCCTGTCCGACAGTGATGCTTGTACCGCTCTTTTTTCTGGCTTCCACTACCAGAAGTACATCCGAAAGTCCCGAAATTATACGGTTTCTCTGCGGGAAATTTAATGGCAGAGGCTGAGTTCCCGGATAATACTCGGAAATAATTCCGCCCCTTTTCTTCATGGCATCATAAATGTCACTGTTCGAGGACGGATAACAGATATCCGCTCCGCAGCCGAGTATTCCGTAGGTCTTTCCGCCTCCCGCAATCGCTCCCCTGTGGGCAAAGCCGTCTACCCCCATAGCCATGCCGCTGACAATATCTATTCCGCATTCCGCCAGGCGTTTTGCGAACATCAGGCAGACCTCCTGCCCGTATATACTGCATTTTCTGCTGCCTACTATAGCCACCGACGGACTGCAATTTGCCGGCAGTTCGCCGTAATAAAACAAAAACAAGGGCGCATCCGGAATATTTTTTAATTTTTCGGGAAAGCCCTCCTCATCCGCCGTTATAAAATGCAGTCCCTGCTCCTCAAAGCGCTCTGCATCCGCAGAAAAATCATGTTTTCTCAGCTCAAGCAGCTGGTCGATATGGAAATCCTCAAGCAAAGGAATCGACCTCAGCTGTTTTTCCGAAGCCAGATATATATCCTCAGGGCTTCCGAGCATTTCAAGAAGAAGTCTTCTCCTGCCTGATTCAAGCCCCCTTACCGCGGCAATATATAACCAGTATTTATCATATTTCATTTATAAAATCATCCCTTCTGCCCTAATTGGGCGCAAAAATAAAAGCTTTATGCAAAATCATTCCAGACTCCTGAAGCAGAGTGCTTCACTGAGATGCCCCGTCTTAATTTCATCCGAAGCATCCATATCCGCGATAGTTCTTGCTACCTTCAGTACACGGTGATAGCCCCTTGCACTCAGGCTGTATTTCTTAAAGGCTTTTTCCATCAGCGTCTTTTCTTCAGCTCCCAGTCTGCAGAATTCTTCAATCTGCTTGCTCCCGAGCTGCGAATTGAAATGTATATTCATTCCCTTATAGCGCTTCAGCTGAAGCTCTCGTGCCTTCATTACCCGCGAGCGGATTTTTGCACTGCTCTCATTTTCCCTTTTGCCGGTAAGCTCATTATAGGGAATCTCATTGACATGCACGCAAAGGTCTATTCTGTCAAGGATTGGCTGACTGATACGTCTCTGATACTGCCTTATCTGGTTATCCGTACAATTACAGCGTTTTCTGTCCGGATAATGACCGCAGGGACATGGATTCATAGATGCTACAAGCATAAAGCCCGCAGGATATGTATAGCTTGCACTAAGACGGGAAACCGTAACCTTTCTGTCCTCAAGAGGCTGTCTGAGTGCTTCAATCGCATCTCTTCCGAACTCCGGAAATTCGTCCAAAAACAAGACACCGTTAACCGCCAGAGAGACTTCTCCGGGTCTTGGCGTTACGCCTCCGCCTATAAGTGATGTGGTGGTACAGGTATGATGCGGGGACCTGAAGGGACGCCTTGTTACCAGGAATTCATCCTCGTTAAGAAGTCCCGCCACACTGTAGATTCTGGATATTTCCAGACTTTCTTCAAAGGTCATGTCAGGCATAATGCCCGGAATACGCTTTGCAAGCATTGTTTTTCCCGAGCCGGGAGGCCCCGAAAGAATCAGATTATGCTGGCCCGAAACCGCTATCTCTGCTGCCCTTTTTGCCGTTGTCTGCCCCGAAATATCCTTAAAGTCCTCGAAATTTTTCCCGCAGGAATTTGACAGTATTCCTTCTATACTGCAGCTTTCGGCTTCAATTTTCCTGATTCCCAGAAGATACTCGATTACATCCAGAATATGACTTACTCCAAGGACCTTTATTCCGCTCACCACGGCGCCCTCACGGGCATTCTCCTTCGGCACGATAACGAACTCGCAGCCCTCCTCCTTTGCCGCAATGCAAATAGGCAGAACACCGTTTATTCGGTTGACCTTACCGTCAAGACCCAGTTCTCCCACTATCAGCAGCTTATTAAGTTGTTCATCCGGTAAAAATTCTGAAGCGGCCAGACATGCTATTGCTATCGGCAGGTCAAAGGCCGTCCCGGCTTTTCGTATATCAGCCGGCGAAAGATTTACTGTGATATGCTTTGGCTTCAAAGCAAAATTAGAATTCTTTAGTGCCGTTTTGACGCGGTCCCTGGCTTCCTTTACCTCAGAAGCCAGATAACCTACCATATTAAATAACGGTAATCCGTCACTTACATCAGCCTCGACACTGATAATGCGTGCCTCGATTCCGTACACCGAAGCACTTTTTACACTACTATACAATTAAGCTCCTTCCCTCTCTCTCACGGGCCGGAACAATGCTGAAAAAATTATGATTCGTGCTTCTTAATAATTTTCTGAAGCTCAGACATGAAGGTATCCACATCCTGGAACTCTCTGTAAACAGAAGCAAATCTTACATACGCTACCTGGTCAATCTTCTGAAGCTTCTCCATGATAAGCTCACCTATTACAGAGCTCGGAACCTCCTTTGACTCGTAGCTGAAAATTACGCTCTCGATTTCATCAACCATATTTGTAATCTGCTCGATTGAAACCGATCTTTTATGACATGAACGCATGATACCGCCCTCAATCTTTGAACGGTCATACGGCTCACGAACATTATCCTTTTTAATAATAACCATGGGGATGGTCTCAATCTTCTCATAGGTTGTAAAACGCTTATCGCATTTATCGCACTGACGTCTTCTTCTGATCGATGAACCATCATCAGCAGGTCTGGAATCGATTACTCTGGTGTCTTCATTTCCGCAAAAAGGACATTTCATGACTGTTTTCCCTTACCGTTTATTAAACGGCCCCTTCACATAATCATTTTAAAGCCCCGCAAACTAAAGCCTGAGGGATATCTTTATTTATACTACAAAAATAGAACCACTAATTATGATTATATTAATTATTCAAAACAAGTCAAGCATATATTTATCGTTTCAAAACTCGTAGCCGCTTCGCTTGTTACCCGTTAAAAGCCGGCTGCTTCGCAGCCATTCATTTTACCGTTAATGTGTAAACATATACATTCCCACTCCTGCCGCTATGGTCAGGTTCAGTGAATCAACATACTCACTCTGAGGAATGATAATGCTCGTTCCATAGTCAAGGAATTCATTCGGAAGTCCCGTTGCCTCATTCCCGAACACAAGGGAAAAAAGTTCAGGCTTCGGACAGCTGCTTACAGTGAGCTGATTTTCACCGTTAAGCATAAAGGTAAAAATCTGTCTCCTGGCATTCCTGTCCGAAAGATCAACACCTGTATAATCCGCATATTCCTTAAAGGATGAAAACTTCTGATGCCTTATTCTGAACAAAGACCCCATCGAAGCCCTGACGGTTTTGGGATTAAAGCTGTCTGCGGCGGGCTCAATCACAGCCATGTCCATAATTCCGAAGCCCACTGCCGTCCTGATAATCGTACCCATATTTCCCATATCCGAAGGGTTCACCAGTACAATATGAGGCTTGCTGTTATCGAGCTTCTGGGCATATTTTTCAAAAACCGCAATCACGTAAACGTTGCCCTTGTCACTCAGCTTATTTATTATCTTATCATTAACCGTGAGCTTAACATTTTTTTCCGCGCACAGGCTCTGAAGCTTTTCCATGTCGGTAAAGCTTGAATGTGCAAATACCTCCGTCACCGCTTCAGGCATTGCCTTGATTAATTCAAAGCTCGGGAATGCACCCAAAGTATAGGAATAATCAAAGTCCTTTTTATATGATTTTATATCCATTTTATATAATAACCTCTCTTTTCCGGCTTTTACATTTCCGTATAATTTCCCGGCGTTACTTTTCCCTAAAATTTTCCGCTGTTACACTTTTGGGGATAATCCGTGCAGTCAAAAGCGTATTTAAAGAAAAATCAGCTCTTATTCTCCTTTAGATAATTCCTTACGGCCGTCTTCATTTCCCTGCACTTTTCATAAAATTCAAGATACTCCGCCATATTAGTTTTGTAGGTTGAATAAAGAACCTTCTCTACATACTTAAACCATTCCTTATAGTCTTTAAGAATTTCTAATTCAGCAAGCTCCAAAGGAAGCGGATTTTTTTCATTTACCAGCTTCTTTTTGCAGAAATATTTTACCAGTTCATTATATCTGATATACACAAGACTTTCAAAGCGTTCCTCCTTCATCAGCTTCTTCAGCCTGTAAAGGTAGATAAGATACCTGATAAGCAGGTAGAAAGCCCAGAAAAGAGCCGCAGCCGCAAGTAATATAATTACCGGTACAAATACTATGTCACCGCTGCCAAGAGCCGGAATATCACTGACTGTTCCGCCCTCCTCCGTAAAGGTGATTGTATCTCCCGCCAGATTTCCGATACCCAGATCAACTGACATCAGCTTTGCAAAAAAGTCGTCAAATCTGAAGCCGCCGCCCTCCGGAACCTCCTCATTGCCGGCAGGTGTTACCTCTATCGGCACAAAGCCCTTTCCTTCAAGGAAGACCTCCACCCAGGCATGGGCGTAGTAATCGCTTACCGCAACCGAAACGGCGGTTTTATCCTTATTTATCTCAGAATGTCCGCTGAACCATTTTTCAAAATTTTGCTCGTTCAGCTGACGTCCGCTCTTCAAAACAAGCGCATAAGGAACACTGTAGCCCTCTACATATCTTGCAGGAATACCCATGTGTCTCAAAAGCATTACCGCTGCCGAAGCAAAATGTGAACAATAGCCCTTCTTCTGTTCAGAAAGGAAATATCTGATAAAGTCCTCATCCGAAGGAGTTTTTCCGGGCGATAATGTATAAGGATACTCTGCCGCAAACATATCCGCAATGGCCTCTCCGGCCTTTAATCTGAAAGCATTTACTTCCTCTGCCGACTTTTGATCATATTCAAAGCTTACAATATTTTCCTTCAGATTAAGTCCGAAATAATTATGTTCACTGCTGAATTCAGCCAGATAACGGTTAAGCTCCGCGGGTACAGAGGTACATACCAGTCTTACATAGCTTTCATAATCAAAGGGAATACCGTCATTTTTCCCTATTTCACGCAGGTCCGGAAGAATTTCAACTTCACCGTTTTTATCATATTTTGCAGGATAATAGGGAGTAAACCCGATCTGCTTTGTAAGTCTGATTCCGGGAATCTTTGACTTATCCTCCTTATAAAGCTCAAAAAATGCAGGATTTGTGACACTCTTTACATTTTCCGGGAAAGTATAATAAGGAAGAAGATTTCTTGCAAAGGAATTATCCACATAGCTTACTTCCATTATTGCGGAATCGGGATTTTCCTCCGTCAGCTGACGCATATATTCTTCATCGTAGGCGTCAATTACCTCGCCTGTCAGAATCTCGTTTATACCGCCGTCACGCGCACTTACAAAGCAATAATTGTACCAGTTGCTTCCGGAATAATCCGAGCCCTTGTAATTACGAAGATATACAGTTTCTGGATAATAAGGGGTAAAGCTTACCAGAATATCGGTCTCGAAATCCGGTCTTGCTGAGGATACTCCGCCAAGTGCACCGCGGTAAAGACCGTTGACTGAATTGTACCTGTCAAAAAAGCCTCTGATACCGTTTCTGACAAAAATCTGTACATAATCATCAGCTAGGGATTTTACACTGTTCTGCTGAACTTCTCCCATCGGCTTGTCGTAAACACCTATTGACGCTGTGCCTATAATCACAGCCGCAGCCAGAGAAAATACTATGACATTCAGAATTCCTCTCACACTTCCGCGTGTGGTGTAATTCTTTTTGCCGAATATATTGTCCGCCACGTAATCCGAGGAATTTTTTGACGGAACAACCATTCTGATAAAGGCACCGTGCTGCAGAATGCCCACGCAGATACATCCAGCCATTATCATTATCACACTCATAATAGGCGGCTTATAGCCTATATACCAGGGGATTTCCAGTAATATAAATGCTATAAAGAAGGTTTCAGCCAGGTTCATATAACGCGAAACCGTAATATTTAAAAGCATTACCAGGAAAATTATAATGAATATCAGAGTTATTGTAATTGTAATATATCTGTTCTCGTAAAACTCTTCCGCATTTCGTACATATGACATTTTAAAATATGCCGCATATTCCTCACGCACAGTGTTCATTATCGCCTGGAAACCGGAGTTTGCATACATGTAATAGCGAACCAGTTCAATCGCAAACAGAACCAGCAGCACTATGTAGCCGATATAAAACACCTTTTTTCTGATATAGAGGGCCGACATTATAACACTCACAAGCATTGATACTGCTATAATCAAAGGCTTGTTATAGGGTAATGAAAAGGCGTCGCAAAAGCCTGTAACGGTACCGCAGCAGACAAGAAATATGATGGCAGCCTTAACAAGGCACAGTAAAAGAGAACTGTTCTTTTCCGTACCGTAAACATCCGTTACGAGCACACCGGAAAAATCCAGCTCTTTTGCCTTATTCCTTTCATATTTAGTCATTCGCCCTGCTTTCATTAACAGTTCATACCTTTCCTAAACTATCAGATTATCTGTTCCTGATACTATTTCAAGCCCGTCATCAAAGAGCTTCATATTATCCTCATGTATTGATAAAAGCATCGATTCCTTTTGCGCCGATGCATAATATGCTTCCTTGGCCGCATCCGGTCTGTCATAAAGAGGAAGAAAATACATCTCCCTGTAGCATTCGGTTAATGTTTCGGCATCATTAATAACAAAAAACTCAAAGCTGCAAAGCTTCTCATTAAAGAGACATATTTCAAAGCGTTCTCCCTTTTCCATAAAGCTTTTTGCCGCAGCATCCAGCGTATCTATTGTTTTAAAAATACCGGTTCTTTCAAATTCCGGAAGCATAACTACCGACATTACAGAGGTTCTGTCCGGTTCTTTAACCATCAGCTCATCAAGCTTTGAACTGATTTTCCAATGAATTCTTGTAAGTCTGTCACCGGGTCTGTATTCTCGTATTTCCTTGGTATCCGATGAAATATTTCCCTTCATATCCGGTTCCGAATATTCGTCATAGCCCTCGGAATAAGGTATTTCGGGTACGTCAAGCTTTGCTGAACCCGAAGGAAATACAGGCACTCTGCAGCTCGAAGAAAAGTCAAGCTTCTTTGTCAGAATTCCCAGATAATCCGATACCTCAAGTATTCCGGTCTCAAACTCAACCATTCCCGTTCTTCCCGCCAGAACACTGACATACACCCTCTCCGTTCTTTTTCTTCTAATACTGAAATTCAAAGACTTCTTTTGGGGGCTGTTTAAAAACATATTATGTACATTAAAACTAAGCGCTGATTTCAGAAAGGGAAAAAACGAAGGATTACTGTATTCCACGAAAAAATGAATCGTACTGTCTAAATCCACCTCAGCTTCATCAGAGCCACACTTTAATGACAGATTTTTCACATTCGAAAGAAATACCGGAATACTGATCATCAAAAGAAGGACATAAGGAAAAAGCAGAAATACAAGGTAATTCTGCTTAAATACCAATATAAATAATACAATCAATGCCACAACCAAAATGTATTTAATAATGGCAAATATATGAATTCTCATCTGATATTATCCCTCATGCTGATTAATGGCTTTTAAAAACTTACACCTTCGGCAAGGCTACCGAAGCAAAGGTTCTCTCAAGTGCAGACTGCAGGCTGTGACCGCCGGCTTTTGCTTTTGTGGAAAGAATTACTCTGTGATTTGCAATACTGTAAAATACGGCCTTCACATCCTCCGGCGCCGCATACTCCCTGTCAGATACGTAGGCATGTGCCTTTGTCATCTTAAGAAGCGCGATACTTGCACGGGGACTCAGACCCAATGAATACATATCATCGGCTCTGGTGGCCTCTGTAAGCTGAACAATATATTCAAGAATTGCATCCGATACAAATATAGCATCCACTGCCTTTTGAAGCTCTACTATCTCATTTTGAGCCAGACAGGGCTGAAGTGAATCAACTATCGCATGCGAATCACCGCGTAAAATATCAATTGCACTTCCATGGTCCGGATAACCCATCGACATTCTTATCATAAAACGGTCAAGCTGTGATTCGGGAAGCTTCTGGGTTCCGGATGCACCGACAGGATTCTGTGTGGCGATAACAAAAAAGGGAGAAGGCAGCTGTCTTGTAACACCGTCTACCGTTACCTTGCCTTCCTCCATTACTTCAAGAAGCGCAGATTGTGTCTTTGGTGATGTACGGTTAATCTCATCCGCAAGAAAGAGATTTGTAAAAACAGCACCCTCCTTAAAGGAAAATGAGCCGGTATTTTTATCGTACATTGTAAAACCGCAAAGGTCCGAAGGCATTACATCAGGTGTAAACTGGATTCTTTTGTAATCAAGTGACATAACCTTCGCAAGAGCAGTAACCAGCGTGGTTTTTCCTACACCGGGGATATCCTCCAAAAGAACATGTCCCTTTGCAAGTAAAGCACAGAGCACCTGGTCGATTACCTCGTCCTTGCCATGTATTACCAGCTTTATTGCATTTTTCATTCTGTCAATTATTTCAGCCATATCTGTAAACACCTTTCATAACTTCAGTTTTCTTTATGTCTCTATACCCTGCCCCGGCTGTCTGCTTAGCTTATGTATTCAAAAGCCGGCATTCGGCAAATATCGGTCGGAGCCTATATTTATACTTATATTTCCTATCGATAATATAACATTTTCATCGGCTCTTTTCAATAAAAAAGTCGGACCCTGCACTAGGATTACCCTTCTGCATAGTCCGACTAAATATTTAATTATTCAAACTACAGCTGACAGATTAAACAGGGTAAGCCTTGTTAGCCTTATCTGCTGCATTAACATCTACACCCTTCTGCTGTGCCTGACGATACTTGAAGAAGTCAGTAGCAACCTGAGGGAATAATGCATATGAAA